>NZ_JAER01000017.1 GCF_000519005.1 Nocardioides sp. J54
GCCACCACCCACACCCACCCCGACCAGGAAGAGAGGGCGGGTCCCGGCGACCAGCAGCGACACCGGGGCGGGCGCCGGAGGCGCCGGACGGACGGTCCCCCTGGCGGCAAGTCGGGTCCCCTCCAGCGCCTGGCAACCGGACCACCGCCGCGTAACAGGGTGGGCGCTGGTGGGGACCCGCTTTGCAGCCGCCAGGGGGAGCCGGCCGGGAGGCACCGCAGGCGCCCGCCCCGGCCCCGAGCGAGAAAGGGAGCCGGCACCCCCCGAACCAGACCCGAACCAGCCCCGACCAGCCCCGACCAGCCCCGCCGAACACCCAGAGACACTCCGACCCATCGAGAGTTCACGTTCCGCGGATATATCGCTACGATAGATCGCATGGCACGGCGTGGTGACACCATCGAGCTGGCAGTCCTCGGACTGCTGCACGAGGGACCCATGCACGGCTACGAGCTGCGCAAGCGGCTCAACCTGATGCTCGGTTGGGGTCGAGTCCTGTCGTACGGCTCGCTCTACCCGGCGCTGAAGAAGATGCTGCGCGGCAACCTCATCGAGGAGGTCGTGCCGACGGGGCAGCAGTCCCGGCGGCAGCGCATCGTCTACAAGGTGACCCAGCAGGGCACCGAGGAGTTCCAGCGCCTGATGTCCGAGGTCGGTCCTGCCGCATGGGAGGACGACAACTTCGACATCAGGTTCCGCTTCTTCTCCTCCACCGACATGGAGATCCGGTTGCGCGTCCTCGAAGGACGTCGCTCCCGCCTCCAGGAGCGGCTCGACCGGGTGCAGCGTGAGCTGAAGATGACCCAGGCCGAGGCCGACCGTTACGCAGCAGAGCTCCAGCGCCACGGTGTGGAGTCGGTGGAGCGCGAGGTCCGATGGCTCTCGGACCTCATCAACGCTGAGCGGAACGTGCAGGGTCAGCCAGCGCCGGAGACGCCGACGTCTCCGACGTCTCCCACCACGTCCTGAGACCGGGCACCCCCGGCCGGGACACCACGAACATTCACGAGATGTGATGAGTACCAAGGAAGGAAACCCCATGGGTTCGGTTCGAGTAGCGATCGCCGGCGTGGGCAACTGCGCCACGTCCCTGATCCAGGGCGTGCAGTACTACCGGGACGCCGACGCCACGAGCACCGTCCCGGGGCTCATGCACGTCCAGTTCGGTGACTACCACGTCAGCGACGTGGAGTTCGTCGCCGCGTTCGACGTCGACGACAAGAAGGTCGGCAAGGACCTCTCCGAGGCGATCAACGCCTCCGAGAACAACACCATCAAGATCACCGACGTCCCGACCCTGGGTGTCGAGGTCCAGCGCGGCCCGACGCTCGACGGCCTCGGCAAGTACTACCGGGCCACCATCGAGGAGTCGGCGGCCGACCCGGTCGACGTCGTGCAGGTCCTCAAGGACAACCAGGTCGACGTGCTCGTCTCCTACCTCCCGGTTGGCTCCGAGGAGGCCGACAAGTTCTACGCCCAGTGCGCGATCGACGCAGGCGTGGCCTTCGTCAACGCCCTGCCCGTCTTCATCGCCTCCGACCCGGAGTGGGCCAAGAAGTTCGAGGACGCCGGCGTCCCGATCGTCGGTGACGACATCAAGTCGCAGGTCGGCGCCACCATCACCCACCGCGTGATGGCGAAGCTGTTCGAGGACCGCGGCGTCGTGCTGGACCGCACCTACCAGCTCAACGTCGGCGGCAACATGGACTTCAAGAACATGCTCGAGCGCGAGCGCCTCGAGTCCAAGAAGGTCTCGAAGACCCAGGCCGTCACGTCGAACCTGAACGGCCCGCTGTCCGGCAAGATCGACGACAAGAACGTCCACATCGGCCCGTCCGACTACGTCGCGTGGCTCGACGACCGCAAGTGGGCCTACGTCCGCCTCGAGGGTCGCGCCTTCGGTGACGTCCCGCTGAACCTGGAGTACAAGCTCGAGGTCTGGGACTCCCCGAACTCGGCCGGCATCATCATCGACGCCGTCCGCGCGGCGAAGATCGCCAAGGACCGCGGCGTCGGTGGCCCGATCATCCCGGCCTCGGCGTACCTCATGAAGAGCCCGCCGGTCCAGATCGAGGACACCGAGGGCCGCGCGCTCCTCGAGAAGTTCATCGCCGGCGAGTGACCTGACCGGTCACCCTCCAGCTCCACCACCGCCCCGGTCCGCTCGTCGGACCGGGGCGGTGTGGTTTTCCGCCTGGCCCGCTGGCCCGCCGGCTGGCTGGTCAGTCCGGGATCCCGACGTCGAGGCAGCCGACCTTCTCGCTGACCTGGAGCCGCGACCACACGGCGCGGTGGTCGGAGACGCTCGAGGCGAGCACGACGGACTGCAGCGGCTCGAGGAAGGCGTCGTGCAGGACGTAGTCGATGCGCAGGCGCGGGTTGCGGCCGGGCGCGGTGTTGCCGTTGCCCGTGCCCACGGCCCAGACGTCGCCGAGGCCGGCGGCGCGCAGCCGGGCGACGGCGTCGGAGCCGGGTTGGCTGTTGAGGTCGCCTCCGACGATGCTCGGCCGCGCGTCGGCGGCGACGACCTTCGCCAGCGCCGTGGCCTGCGCGATCCGGGCGCCGCGGGACTTGTGGTCGAAGTGGGTCGAGTAGACGCTCACGTCGGTGCCCGCGACGTCGACGACGGCGTGCACGGCGTGGCGGGGGAACTTCCCGCCGGCGCGGGGCAGGCCGATGATCCGGTGCTCCTTGACCGGGAAGCGGGACAGGATCGCGTTGCCGGTCTGGCCGGTGCCGGCGACCCAGCTCAGACCGAGCGCGTCGCCGATCTGCTGGGCCTGGCGGACCCCGCCGGAGCGGCGGCGGAAGCTGTCGACCTCCTGGAGCAGGACGATGTCCGGCTCCCACGCCCGGACCTCCTTGATCAGGGTGCCGACGGCGAGGCCGCTTCCCTTGCGGAAGGCGGAGTGGATGTTGAAGGAGAGCACCGTGAACGGGTGCTCGAGGGTGAGGTCGGTCGGGCAGAGGCTCGCCGGCACGTCGAGCGGCGGCGCGGCGAGCGAGGACTCGGCGCTGGGCTGGAAGCCGGACGACGGTTCGTCGGGCACGGTCGTCGGCACCGGGAGGTCGGCCCGGGGCGGCGTCGGCTCGCGCCCGTCCTGGAGCACGAAGACGAGGCCGAGGACGAGCAGCACGACGGTGGCCACCGCTGCCGTGGCCACCTGGGTGGCCTTGCTGGCGCCCGGCCTCGCCGCAGGCAGCTGCAGCTTCTCGTTCTTGCCGGGCTCGTCCACGGGGTCATTCAACCCCGCGGACGAAACCGGTCGGGCGGGACCTCAGGCCTCGGCCTCGGCCTTGATCCGCTCGAGGGTCTGCCGGATGCCGCGGCGCAGCTCCTCGGTGAACGGCTGCTGGCCGCCGAGGACGGCCTTGGTCAGCAGCAGGGAGAGGCTGGAGATGCCCTGCGGGGTCTCGCGGCGCTCGGTCAGCCGGGTGCCGCCGTCGGCGGTCGGCTCGAGGGTGAAGGACCAGATGGTCTTGTTCTCGCGGATGCGGAAGGCGAACTCACCGGGCGTGTCACCGGCCGGCGGGGTGAACCGGACCACCTTGCCGGCGGTCGGCCACCGCTTGATGCCCTGCTTGTTGAGGTTGGAGAAGGTGGCGCCCAGCTTCACCTCGCCGCCCTTGACGGTCGACTTCACGACCTGGGGGCTCCACTTCGCCATCCGCGGGACGTCGGTGACCAGCGACCAGACCCGGTCGGCCGGGGCGGCGATGTCGATGGAGTCCTCGAGGAGCTTCTCGTAGGTGTCGGACATGGTGGGAGCCTCCGGGTGACGACGGGTGACGACGGTGTCGGGCCACGACGGGTGTGTCGGGGTCTTGGGAACCTACCCCCGGGTAGCAGACCGGCGGTACGTGATGCGTGCCACAGCAGTGGCGTCCCGGTGCCCGTGACCGGTAGGCAGGGAGCGTGCGCACTCTCGGGATCCCCGCCCTCGCCCTCCTGGTCCCGCTCGTCCTGCTCGCCGCGTGCGGTGAGGAGGACGGCAGCAGCGCCACCACCGACTGGGAGGCGACCGCCGAGGTCGAGCACCGCGGGCTGGCCTGGGCGCGGGGGAGGACCATCCACCTCGGCGACGGCGCCACGCTGACCTCCGACGTCCCGGTCGACCGGTTCGTGGTCGCACGTGGCGGTGCCTACGTCGTGCCGCGGTCCCGGGACGACGACCCGTGGCCGGAGCTGCACCGGGTCACCCCGGACGGCACCGAGCCGCTCGGCGTGCACCCCGACCGCTGGACGCTGACGACCTCGTCCGACGGGCGCTACCTGGCATTCATCGACCGCGGCGCGCGGCGCGACCAGTTCGACACCCCGGTCGCGGAGGTCGTGGTGGTCGACCTCGAGACCGGGGAGGAGGTGCTGCGCAGCGACGACGACATGGGCGACCCCGAGTCCGACGACCTGGCCGACCTCTACGAGGACGCGACGCCGGGGATCGACGGGTTCGTCGACGGCGCGCTGCACTACACGACGACCGGCGAGTCGTGGCGGCTCGACCTCGAGAGCGGCGAGACCGAGGAGGTGCCGTACGACGAGGACGCGCCCCGGCTGCGCTTCGACGCCCCGCGCGAGGGGCTGGTCGCCCGCAGCCCCGACGGCCGCTGGCGGATCCGGCCGGGCGGGCCGCGGATCGAGGGGGAGGACCAGACGGTGGTGCGGCCCCGCCCCACGGCAGACAGCCTCGGCATCACGGCGAAGCCCGGCGCCGGACCGGGCGACCTCTACTGGAGCCTCGACTCCTGGCTCGACGACACGACCGCGGTCGGCACGGTCTACGTCTCCGCCGGCGGGGACGAGGCCTGGGTGGTCGTCACCTGCACGGTGCCGGACGGCGCCTGCCGAGCGGTGCCGGGCACCGAGGGCGGCGTGGTCGTGCCGGTGGACCGGGACCACGACTACGCGCTGGTCCCGGTGCCGCTTCCCGCCGGGTGAGGGTGGGAGCCGCTCACCGGCTCGCCCACCACTCCTCCAGCGCGGCGGTGGCGTCCTCCTCCGACATCGGGCCGTTGTCGAGGCGCAGCTCCAGCAGGAACTTGTAGGCCTCGCCGACCTCACGGCCGGGCGGGATGCCGAGGATCTCCATGATCTGGTTGCCGTCGAGGTCGGGGCGGATCGCCTTGAGCTCCTCCTCCGCGGAGAGCCGGTCGATGCGGGCCTCGAGGTCGTCGTACGTGCGGCGCAGCCGGTCGGCCTTGCGCTTGTTGCGGGTCGTGCAGTCGGCGCGGGTGAGCACGTGCAGCCGCTCGAGCTGGTCGCCGGCGTCGCGGACGTAGCGGCGCACCGCGGAGTCGGTCCACTCACCGGAGCCGTAGCCGTGGAAGCGCAGGTGCAGCTCGACGAGCGAGCCGACGGCGTCGACCTCGTCGTTGCTGAACTTCAGCGCCTTCATCCGCTTGCGGGTGAGCTTGGCGCCGACCACGTCGTGGTGGTGGAAGGTGACCGTGCCGTCGTCGACGAACCGTCGGGTCCTCGGCTTGCCGACGTCGTGCATGAGCGCGGCGAAGCGGGAGACGAAGTCGGGGGCCTCGATGCCGGCGCGCTCGGCCAGGCGCGGCTCGAGGTCGATCGCCTGCTCGAGGACGGTCAGGGTGTGCTCGTAGACGTCCTTGTGGCGGTGGTGCTCGTCGCGCTCGAGCTTGAGCGCCGGCAGCTCGGGCAGCACCCGGTCGGCCAGGCCGGTCTCGACCAGCAGGGTGAGGCCCAGGCGGGGGTACGGCGCGCAGACGAGCTTCACCAGCTCGTCGCGCACCCGCTCGGCGGAGATGATCTCGATCCGCTCCGCCATCTCGGTCATCGCAGCGACGACCTCGGGGGCGACGGTGAAGCCGAGCTGGGCGGCGAACCGGGCCGCCCGCATCATCCGCAGCGGGTCGTCGGAGAAGGACTGCTCGGGGGTGCCCGGGGTGCGCAGCACCTTGTGGGCCAGGTCCATGACGCCGCCGTACGGGTCCTCGATCTCGTTGCCGGGGACGCGCACCGCCATCGCGTTGACGGTGAAGTCGCGACGGCCGAGGTCGCCGGCGAGGCTGTCGCCGTACTGCACCTCGGGCTTGCGGCTGTCGCGCTCGTAGGCCTCGGAGCGGTAGGTCGTCACCTCGACCACCCAGTCGCCCTTGCGGCAGCCGATGGTGCCGAAGTCGCGGCCCATGTCCCACCAGGCGTCGCCCCAGGCCCGCAGCAGCTTGTCGGTCTGCTCGGGCCGGGCGGACGTGGTGAAGTCGAGGTCGTTGGAGCGCCGGCCCAGCATGGCGTCGCGGACCGGGCCGCCGACGAGGGCGAGCTCGTGCCCGGCGTCGGCGAAGAGCGCCCCGAGCTCGTCGAGCACGGGCCCGATCCGGTCGAGCTCCGCCGAGACCGCGGCCTGCACGTCGACCAGGCGCAGCGGGGTCCCGGGCGCGGTCGGGGAGTCGGCATCGGTCACGGGCGACGAGTCTAGGGTGCGGGCCGGGTCCCCGACCCGCACAGGTGACCCCACTACCCTCAGGAGCGTGGTTGCCCGACCGTCACTCCTGCGCGCGCTCGCGGGAGTGGTGACGGGACTGGCGCTCACGGCCCCGCTCGTGACCTCGCTCGCGGCGGCCGCGCCCGCGGCCGCGCCCGCGGCCGCGAAGCCCGACGAGGACCGGTACGACGCACCGCTGGAGATCACCATCGACAGCCTCACCCCCGGGGTGCTGCCGCGCACCGGGCCGCTGGTCGTGACCGGCACGGTGACCAACACCGACCTCGAGACGTGGAGCACGATCCGGCTCTACCCGCTCTTCGACGCCGGGTCGGGCTGCACCAGCACGACCTGCGGCGAGCTGATGACGACCGCGGCCGACCTGGCCCTCGCAGCCGAGTCGGACCCCGAGGCGCCGGTCGGGGTGCGGGAGACCAGCGTCCGCTACGACATCGCCTCGCTCGAGCCGGGCCAGTCGACGTCGTACCGGCTCACCGTGCCGCAGCGGGTGCTGCGCCAGCTCTTCCCGGAGCGGGCGACGGGCGTGCACTGGTTCGGCGTGCACGCACTCGGCGCCAGCGCGACCACCCCCGACGACACCAACGCCGACGGCCGGGCCCGGACCTTCCTGCCCTCGGTGCGCCGCACGGACGGGCCGCAGGTCCCCACCGCCGTGGTGCTGCCGCTGCGCAAGCAGATCAGCCACGCCGGCGACGGCACGATCACCGACGCCGACGGCTGGGAGGACGCACTCGGCGTCGAGGGCCCGCTCGGCGGGCCGCTCGCCTTCGGCGCGGCCTCCGGCGCCGCGCCGGTGACCTGGCTGCTCGACCCCGCCGTGCCCGACGCGGTGCGCCGCCTCGCCCAGGGCAACCCCGCCCGCGAGGTCGTCCCGGTCACCGTGCCCGAGGACCCGTCGCCCAGCGGGAGCGCCTCCCCCGACGGCGAGGAGGAGGCGGAGGAGGACCCCGCGCTCGAGACCCCCGTCGCCCGCGCCGCCCGCTCGTGGCTGGTGCAGGCCCAGCGCGAGCTCGGCACCGGCACGGTCGCGGCGCTGCCGTACGGCGACCCGGACCTCACCGCGGCGGCGGACACCCTGCCCAGCCTCTACCGCTCCGCCCGCGAGCAGGTCGCGACCGAGCTGGAGGCCTGGCAGCTCGAGACCGTGCCGGTCGCCGGTGCGCCCGACGGCTTCCTCGACGCCGAGGCCATCGAGTCCGTCGACGACGGTGCCGCCCTGCTGCTGGGGGACCGGATGTTCCCCCGCGAGATGTTCTCCGACCGGCCGCCCGTCGCCGGACTGGTGGGCGACCGCCCGGTGCTCGTCGTCTCGCACGCCGCCGCCGAGGGCGGGCCCGGGCCGGACGAGGCGCGCGCGCCCGTCGCGCTGCGGCAGCGGATCCTGGCCGAGGGCGTGGTGCGCCTGCTCCGGGCGCGTGGCCAGTCACCGGACCCGCTCGTCGTCGTGCTCCCCACCGACATGCCGGTCGCGGGCGCTGCCGCCTTCTGGTCCGGGCTCGACGTGCCGTGGCTCGACCTGTCCTCGCTCGACGAGCTCGTGGTGCCGCCGGGCGGCGGCGCCGACGGCAAGTCCGAGGCGCAGCGGGAGCTGGACCCGATGGAGCTGAGCTACCCGGAGGCGCAGGCCGACAAGGACCTGCCCGGCAGCGTGCTGGTCGAGGCCGGCCAGCTGATCCGCGCGGCCCGCTCCTACGCGGCCATCCTCGGCGAGGAGTACACCGTCGGCACCGACCTGGTCCGCGAGGCGCTCACCGGGTCGTCGTACTCGCAGCGTGGGGACGACCTCGTCGCCACGCGCCTGCACACCACCCGCGAGTGGGTCGAGGACCAGCTCGAGGCGATCACGATCGAGGCTCCCGACGGCGTGACGCTCTCCGGCACGTCCGGCGGCTTCAACATCTCGGTCCGCAACGACCTCGACGTGCCGGTCACCGTCGCGATCAGCGCCAGCGCCGACTCCGGCGCGCGGATCGAGGTGGCCAACCCGATCCGGCTCGCCGCGCAGAGCCGCACGTCGGTGCCGATCGACGCGACGATGAGCCGCACCGGGGTGCACAACGTGACCTTGCGGATCACCGACACCGACGGCACCGCGCTCGGCGGGATCGACACGCTCCCCATGCGCACCGGCCAGGCCGGCGTCGTGATCTGGGCGATCATGGGCACCGGCGCCGGCATCCTCTTCGTCGCGATCGCGATCCGCCTGGTGCGCCGCTACCGCCGGCGCGGGGAGGCTCCCGCGTGAGCGAGCCGGCCGAGGGCGTCGAGCAGCGCAAGATCCTGGCCAACACCGCGGTGATGGCGGCCGGGACCGTGGTCTCCCGGTTCAGCGGCTTCATCCGCTCCACCCTGCTGGCGGCGGCGCTGGGCGTCTCGCTGCACGCGGACCTGTTCACGGTGGCCAACACCGTGCCGAACATGCTCTACATCCTGCTCGCGGGCGGCGTGTTCAACGCCGTGCTCGTCCCGCAGCTGGTGCGGTCGATGAAGAACGACCCGGACGGCGGCGCCGCGTACGTCGACCGGATCATCACGCTCGCGATCTGCTTCCTCGCCGCGGTCAGCGTGCTGCTCGTCGTCCTCGCGCCGTACGTCATGGAGCTCGTGATGAGCGAGAAGCTCCAGGAGCCGGAGTTCGCCGAGCAGCGGCAGTCGGCGATCGACTTCGCGCGCTTCTGCCTGCCGCAGGTCTTCTTCTACGGGATGTTCGTGCTGGTCGGCCAGGTGCTCAACGCGCGCGGCCGGTTCGGCCCGATGATGTGGGCCCCGATCGCGAACAACGTCATCTCCGTCGCGGTGCTGGTGACCTACCTCGTGGTGTTCGGCCCGGCCACGGCGGCCGAGCAGGTCGGCCCGTTCACGCCCGGCCAGGAGCTGCTGCTCGGCGTCGGGTCCACGCTCGGCATCGCCGCGCAGCTGCTGATCCTCGTGCCCTACCTGCGCTCCGCCGGCATCCGCTACCGGCCGCGCTTCGACTTCCGCGGCACCGGACTGGGCCACACCCTGCGCCTGGGCATCTGGACCGTGCTCTTCGTCGTCGTCAACCAGGTCGCGTACGTCGTCGTCGTGCGCCTGGCCTCGGGCGGCACCGCGTCCGCCGACGACGGCACCGGCATCACGATCTACTCCAGCGTCATGCTGGTCGTGATGGTCCCGCACTCGATCATCACCGTCTCCCTGGCCACCGCGATCCTGCCCCGGCTCTCGGCCGCCGCGTCGAACGACGACCACCGCGCGCTGGCCCGGACGCTGGGCAGCACGCTGCGCACGGCGCTCGTGGTCGTCGTACCGTTCGCGGCGCTGCTGCCGTCGATCGCGCTGCCGCTGGCGCAGGTCATCTGGGGCCACGGGGCGACGTCGGAGAACTACTACCGCTTCGAGTCCTCGCTGGTGCTCTTCGGCCTCGGCGTCGTCGCGTTCACCGTGCACTACCTCGTCCTGCGCGGCTTCTACGCCCTCGAGCAGACCCGCACGGTCTTCCTCGTGCAGTGCGTCATCGCCGCCACCAACATCACCCTCGCGATCGTGCTGGTCGCTCGCGTGGACCCGTGGGACACCTCGCCGATGCTGGTGCTCGCCTACACCGGCGCCTACGCGGTCGGCTCGGTCCTCTCCAGCGTCGTGCTCCTGCGGGTGCTGGCCCGGCGCGGCCACCGGCCCGGCGGCGTCGGCGCCTGGACCGGCTTCGTGGCCCGGCTGCTCGCGGCCGCCGGGGTCGTCTTCGGGGTCGCCGCCGTGGTGCGGATCGTCGTGCGCGACACCATCGACGAGGTCACCTCGAGCAGCAGCTGGCTGTGGGCGGTCGTCGAGCTGGGCGTCGTCTCGGCCGCGGGCGCCGCGGCGCTGCTCGGGGCCGCCCGGGTGCTGCGGATCGGCGAGGTGACGTCGGTCGTGGAGACCGTGCTGGCGCGGGTACGGCGCTAGCGGGGGACCGCCCGCGGCCTAGGATGGCCGTGACGAGAGAGGGACTGGGCACCAGGTGGCGACGTCGACGCGGTCGGGGGATGTGCTCGCCGGCCGGTACCGGTTGATCGACCTGCTGAGCGAGAGCGGCGGCGGGCGGTTCTGGCGTGCGCACGACGCGGTCCTCGAGCGCTTCGTCGCCCTCCACGTCATCGACGCCGACGACCCGCGCGCACCCGGGCTGGTCGAGGCCGCCCGCACCTCCGCCGCCGTGGTCGACCCCCGGATCCTGCGCGTGCTCGACGCCGCGGAGGAGGACGACCGCTGCTTCGTGGTCAACGAGTGGGGGACCGGCACGTCGCTCGACATCCTCGTCACCCACGCCGGACCGCTCGGGCCGCGGCGCGCCGCCTGGCTGGTCGCCGACGTGGCCGACGCGATCGCCGGGGCGCACGCGGTCGGGGTGACCCACGGCCGGCTCAACCCGGAGAACGTGCTGATCGACCGCTACGGCTCGGTCCGGCTGATCGGCATGTGCGTCGACGCCGCACTGCACGGCCTGCCGCCCGGCGACGTCCAGGGCGACCTCGAGGACCTCGGCGGCCTGCTCTACTGTGCGCTCACCGGCGTGTGGCCCGGGCCGTCGGGCTCGATCGTGCCCGCGGCGCCGCGCGAGAACGGCGCCTTCCTCAGTCCCCGCCAGGTCCGTGCCGGCGTGCCGAAGCCCCTCGACCTGGTCTGGCGCGAGTTCGAGTGCACCGGCGAGCACCACCACGGCCACGGCCGCCGGATGTTCGGCGTCGAGCACCCCGACGTGTCCTCCGCGCGCGGCATCGCCGACGAGCTGCTGGCGTTCGTCGGCGACCCGACGGGGATGCCGGAGTCGCTCGCCCAGGCGATCCCGCCCGTCAACGAGCTCCGCCCGGTGTGGCTGCCCTCCGTCGAGGACCCGCTGCCCCACGACTCCTCCCGCGACGACATCCCCGTCGTGCGTCCCGCGCAGGAGCGCGACGAGCCGGAGGGGGACGAGCCGGAGGGGGAGCCGGCGGCGGGGCAGGCGGACGCGGGGGGAGAGCCGGCGAGGGAGCCGGCCAGCCCGCCGGACGTCACCGACCTGCCGACCGAGGCCGGCATGCCGGTGTTCGGCGAGGACGACGACGAGGTCCAGTGGCTGCGCACGCGCAGCACGCCGCCCCCGCCACCGCCGCCGTTCGAGGACCCGCCGGAGCGCCCCCTCTTCGCCGACGGCGTACGACGACCGCGACCCGACCTCGGACCGGGCCCGGCCGGCAACGGCTGGCCGGCGTCGGTGACCGACGACCCCGCATCGCCGACGGGGTACTGGCCGTGGGAGGAGGACGGCTCGCCGTCGTCGGACTTCGAGGCGACGGGAGAGATCGTCCCCGGGCGCAGCTGGCTGCGGCTGGCACTCGGCGTCGCGGTCGCCCTGCTGCTGCTCGTGGGCATCGCGGTCGCGTTCAACCTCGGCCGCGGGCGCACCGTCCTCGGCGGCGACCCGGACGAGGAGCCGACGAGCTCCCCGTCGGCGTCGGCCAGCCAGGCGAGCGTGCTGCGCGACGTCACCGCGACCGACTTCGACCCGCTCGGCACCGACGGGGAGGAGAACCCGGGATCGGTCCCCGACGTGCTCGACGGCCGCGTGTCGACGACGTGGCGCACCAGCACCTACAAGGACCAGCTCGGCCCGCCCCCGGGCCTGAAGACCGGTGTCGGCATCCTGCTCGACCTCGGGGAGCCGCGACAGGTCAGCGAGGTCGACGTCCGCCTGCTCGGCGCCACCACCGTCGAGCTCCACGCCTACGACGAGCCGCCCACGCAGGCACCGACCGGTCGCCCGCTCGCCCGGGCCGAGGGGGCCGACCAGCTCACCCTGACGCCGACCGACGGCACGTCGGCCCCGGCCCGCTACCTTGTCCTCTGGCTGACCTCGCTCCCCGAGGTCGACGGAGGCGACTTCCGGGCCGAGATCGCAGAGGTGGTGGTCCGTGGCGAGCGAGCCTGACGAGCGGACCGACGTCGACCTCCTGGCCGCCCACGTCGCCGGGGACGCCGCCGCCTTCGGCACCCTCTTCGCCCGCCACCGCGACCGGTTGTGGGCGGTGGCGCTGCGCACCTGCGGCGACCCCGAGACCGCGGCCGACGGCCTGCAGGACGGGCTCGTCGCCGCCTTCCGGCGGGCCGGCTCCTTCCGCGGTGACGCAGCCGTCACCACCTGGCTGCACCGGGTCGTCGTCAACGCCTGCCTGGACCGGCTGCGCGCGCAGAAGGTGCGTCGCGCCGAGCCGCTGCCCGAGGACGTCGACGGCCCGCGGCCGCTGCGCCCGGTCGCCGGCGACCCCGTCGGCCCCGGCGTCCCGACCGACCCGGCGGACCACTCGCTGGCCAGCGAGCGGCGTCGCGTCGTGCTGTCCGCGCTCGGCGAGCTGAGCCCGGAGCAGCGGGCGGCCGTCGTGCTGGTGGACATGGAGGGCTACTCCGTCGCGGAGGCCGCCCAGGTCCTCGACTGTGCCGAGGGCACGGTCAAGAGCCGCTGCTCCCGTGCGCGGGCGCGCCTGGCCGTGCTGCTCGCGGACGTGCTGGACGACGCGGCACCCAAGGCACCCGAGGACGCCCCCGGCACCGTCGACGGGAACCCGGCGGCCGGGCCGGACGTCGGATCCCTGACCCGCCGCGGTCCACCGGCCGCCGGGGCCGGCCTCGCGCCGCAGGCCCCGACCGTCGACTGACCAGCCGCTCCCTTCCCGGGTGCGGCACCGCACCAGCCAGGGACAGCAGGACACACCGTGACCGACCCGAACGAGCCCACCGAGCCCACCGAGGACCTCGACCCGGCCCGCGAGGCCGCCGTCCGTCGTACCCTCGCGGCGGCAGGCGGCCCCGAGGCGATGCCCGCCGAGGTCGCCGCCCGGCTCGACGGGGTGATCGCCGGCCTCGCCGAGGAGCGCTCGGCCTCCGGCACGCCGTCGGTGTCGCACCCCGAGCACGCCGGCATCGTGGTCCCCCTCGACGACGCCGCCCGGCGCCGCCGGGTGCGGGTGCGCGCCCTGCTCGGCGCCGCCGCGGCCGTTGTCGCGGTCGCCGTGGGCGCCGGGGTGGTCAACGGCGGCGGCGGGGGCGTCGGTGACGCGACCAGTGCCGCGTCCGACGAGGCTCCCGCCCGCGAGGCCGCAGGCGGCTCCGGTGGCGGCTCTGCCAGCGAGGCGCCGGCCAACGGGATGCTCAGGAGCGACGAGGCGGACGCGTCGGCCGACGAGGAGGCCGCCCCGACCGAGGTCGCGCCGCGCGGGGCCCTCCAGCGGGTCGTCACCGACGAGCCGCTGCGCCAGGTCCGGCCCGACCGGCTCCGGGAGGACCTCGTCGCGATCCAGCACCTGGCCCTGCCGACCCGGGCGACCGCCGACTACAGCAACGCGGTGCTCACCGCGCCCGCCGACTTCATGTGCGAGCCCGCGGACTTCGGGGCCGGCTACCTCGTCGGCGTGACGTACGACGGCGGGTCGGCCGTCGTCGCGTTCCGGGAGCCGATGGGCTCCAACCAGGTCGCCGAGGTGCTCGCGTGCGGCACCGGTGACGTGCTGCACTCGACGATCCTGCCCGCCAGCTGAGGCGAGGTGGGCCCGGGGAATGCCGGCGCCTACGATCGGGTTGCAGCACTGTCCCGTTCCACCGCTTTGGGAGTCCCATGTCCGAGTCCGCCGCGGCCGCCACCGAGCCGCGCAACGTCATCATCATCGGCTCCGGCCCCTCCGGCTACACCGCCGCGATCTACGCCGCGCGGGCGCAGCTGAACCCGCTCGTCTTCGAGGGCTCGGTCACCGCGGGCGGTGCGTTGATGAACACCACCGAGGTCGAGAACTTCCCCGGCTTCCGCAACGGCATCCAGGGCCCCGAGCTCATGGACGAGATGCGGGCCCAGGCCGAGCGCTTCGGTGCCGAGCTCGTCGCCGACGACGTGGTCGAGGTCGACCTCACCGGTGACGTCAAGGTCGTCAAGACCGCCACCGACACCTACACCGCGCGGGCCGTGATCCTCTCCACCGGATCGGGCTACCGCAAGCTCGACCTGCCCAACGAGGAGCGCCTGTCCGGCCGCGGCGTGTCCTACTGCGCCACCTGCGACGGCTTCTTCTTCCGCGAGCAGCACATCGCGGTCGTCGGGGGCGGCGACTCCGCCGTCGAGGAGGCCACCTTCCTCACCCGCTTCGGCTCGAAGGTCTCGCTCATCGTGCGCCGCGACGAGATGCGCGCCTCGAAGATCATGCAGGAGCGCGCCTTCGCCGACCCAAAGCTGGAGATCATCTGGAACTCCGTCGTGGAGTCGATCAACGGCGAGGAGTCCCTGGAGTCGCTGACCCTCAAGGACACCGTCACCGGCGAGACGAGTGAGCTGCCCGCCACCGGCCTGTTCATCGCGATCGGCCACGAGCCGCGCTCCGAGCTGCTGGTCGGCCAGGTCGACCTCGACGACAACGGCTACGTGCTGGTCCAGCCCGGCTCGACCGCCACCAACGTGCCCGGTGTCTTCGCGGCCGGCGACCTCGTCGACCACGTCTACCGCCAGGCCATCACCGCCGCGGGCACCGGCTGCTCGGCCGCCCTCGACGCCGAGCGCTACCTCGCCGCGCTCGACCACGCCGCCGCGACCGCCGGGAATGTCCCGGCCGGCGCGTAGGTTCCATCACCAGACGTTTCGTTCAACCATCTGAAGGGGTGCCCCCGTGGCCGACAACATCTCCGCCGTGACCGACGCCGAGTTCGACGCGCAGGTCCTCAAGTCCGACAAGCCCGTCCTGGTCGACTTCTGGGCCGAGTGGTGCGGCCCGTGCCGCCAGGTCGCCCCGATCCTCGACGAGATCGCCTCCGAGCACGGTGACAAGGTCACCTTCCTCAAGATGAACGTCGACGAGAACCCGGTCACCCCGGCGTCGTACCGCGTCACGGGCATCCCGACGATCAACGTCTACCAGGGCGGCGAGGTCGTGAAGACCATCGTCGGCGCGCGCCCGAAGGCCGCGATCCTCAACGAGCTCTCCGAGTTCATCGCCTGACCAGCGACGTCCTCCGCGAAGCCCCCGGCCCCCAGGGTCGGGGGCTTCGTGCTTCCCGTGGCACCGGCGCAGGCGAGGGCCGCGGGCGTCGTACGGCGCCAACGATGCGCTCCCACGCCGCCTCGACCTCGTCGCGCCAGGTGGCCAGCGAGCGCATCTCCATCCGCATCCGCGGCGTGCGCGGATGGGGGCGGTGGGTCTTGAAGCCGACCCGGGCGAGGAATTCCGCCGGGACGACGCACTCCTCGTGGCCGCCGACCGGTGCCCGGCCGGTGCGGGCGAACGCCTCGACGGCACGGACGCCGTCGCGGCGGGCGACGAGGTCGCGGGCCATCCCCTGCACGAGCAGCCGGCCGAGCCCGCCGCCGGCGTGGTCGGGGCGGATCCAGGCGGTCGTCAGCAAGATGGCGTCGGGGGACACCGGCGCCGTGGGGAACGCTCCCGCGCCGGGCACGAACGCGGCGGGGGCGTAGACGACATACCCGACCGGCTCGCCGTCCACCACCGCCACCCGGCCGCACGAGCCCCACTCCCGGAGCACCTCGGAGACCCAGGCCTCCTTCTCCCGCGCTCGTTCCTGCGGGTCGAGGCCGTCACGGTGGACCGGCTCCCGCTCCCAGAACAGGCAGGTGCGGCACGGCGCGTCGAGGGCGTCGAGCAGGTCGAGGGTCAGCGGAACCGTCGTCCGGGCCACGTCCCGATGATAGGACCGTCAGGCCCGGTGCCGCCGCTGCCGGGAGGAGATATGTCGACATGTCGCCTCGTCGACAAGGCGACAGGTCGACAGCCAACGGCGTGCTACTTCCCGTGCTGCCGCTTGGCCGCGCGCTTCGCGGCCCGGGCGCGGAGCTCGGCCTTGTCGAGTTCGTCGGCCTCCTCCGGCGTGGGGGCGGAGCCACCGAAGCGGGCGGGGATCCACCACGAGCCCGGCTTCTTCTCGTCCTCGGGGTACTCCGCGATCGCCTCGTCGAGCATCTGCTGCATCGCGGCCCGCAGCTCGGCGGTCTCCGCGGCGACGTCCTCGCCGGTGGGGTACATCGGCTCCCCGACCTTCACCAGGATCGTCTTGGGCGAGCGGGAGAAGTCCTTCTCGTGGTCCTTGGTCATCAGCCGGTGGGCGCCCCACACGATGACCGGGATGAGCGGCACGCCGGCGTCGGCCGCGATCCGGGCGGCACCGGACTTGAGCTCCTTGATCTCGAAGGAGCGGGAGATGGTGGCCTCGGGGTAGATCCCGACGACCTCGCCGGCCTTGAGGTAGGCCAGCGCGTCCTTCATCGACTGCACGCCCGAGGAGCGGTCGACGCGGATGTGGTGGAAGGAGCGAAGCAGGTGCCCGACGCCGGGCTTGTCCATCATCTCCTTCTTGATCATGAACCGGACCAGGCGCTTCTGCGGCTCGGCGCCCGCACCGGCGTAGATGAAGTCGATGTAGCCGGTGTGGTTGATCGCGAGCAGGGCGCCGCCCTTGCGGGGGATCGACTCCGAGCCGGTCACCACCACGCGCTGGCGCATGGCCTTGAAGAGGACCTTGGCGGCGACGATGACGGGCGGGTAGGTGATGTCGAGCACCGGAGAAGTCTCGCAGCCCGGCCCGTGCCCGCGCGACCTGGTCCGGATCCGCGGGCGCCCGCTCAGCGCCGGGTGGCGAGGAAGTCCGCGATCCGCCCGATGGCCTCCTCGAGCATGTCCACGTCCGGCAGCGTCACGAGCCGGAAGTGGTCGGGGGCGAACCAGTTGAAGCCGGTGCCGTGGGTGACGAGGATCTTCTTCGCCCGCAGCAGCTCGATCACGAACTGCTCGTCGTCGTCGATCGCGTAGACCTCGGGGTCCAGGCGCGGGAAGCAGTAGAGCGCGCCCTTCGGGCGTACCGAGCTGACCCCGGGGATCTCGTTGAGGAGCCGGTCGGCGAGCATCGCCTGCTCGTAGAAGCGACCACCGGGGACGATGAGCTCGTTGATCGACTGGTAGCCGCCGAGGGCGGTCTGGATCGCGTGCTGGGCGGGCACGTTGGCGCACATCCGCATGTTGGAGAGCAGGGTGAGGCCCTCGAGGAAGTCCTCGGCGAGCTCCTTGGGCCCGGAGACCATCACCCAGCCGGCGCGGTAGCCGCAGACCCGGTAGGCCTTGGACAGGCCGCTGAAGGTGAGGCACAGGACGTCGTTGCCTGCAGCGGCCGCCGCGTGGTGGTGCACCGCGTCGTCGAAGAGGATCTTCTCGTAGATCTCGTCGGAGAAGACGACCAGGTTGTGGCGCCGGGCGATGTCGACGAGCTTCTCGACCATCTCCTTGCTGTAGACGGCACCGGTCGGGTTGTTCGGGTTGATGATCACCAGGCCGTGGGTGTTCTCGGTGATCTTGGACTCGATGTCGTCGAGGTCGGGCATCCAGCCGTTCTCCTCGTCGCACCGGTAGTGCACCGGGGTCCCGCCGGACAGCGACACGGCGCCGGTCCACAGCGGGTAGTCCGGCGCGGGCACGAGCATCTCGTTGCCGTCGTCGAGGAACGCCTGGAGCACCATCGATATCATCTCGGACACACCGTTGCCGATGAAGACGTCCTCGACGGCCGTCTCCTTGAGGCCGCGCGACTGGTAGTACTGCGCCACGGCCGTGCGCGCCGAGTAGATGCCACGGGAGTCGCTGTAGCCCTGGGCATCGGGGAGGTTGTGCACCATGTCGGCGACGATCGCCTCCGGCGCCTCGAAGCCGAAGGGAGCCGGGTTCCCGATGTTCAGCTTGAGGATCTTGTGGCCCTCGGCCTCGAGGCGCTGGGCCTCGACGAGGATGGGGCCCCGGACGTCGTAGCGGACGTTGGAGAGCTTCTTGCTCTGGCGGATCTGGCGCACGGACGCCATTCTCGCAGGCCGCCGCCACCCGTTTTTCCGCGGTGCAGCACCACCCGGCGCCCGCGCCTCCCCGCTCACACCATGTTTCACGGGAAACATCTGGTGACTCGTGGGAGACAAGTGGCTAGAGCGACAAGTCGCCATGTCGACAAAAGGGCCTGTTCCGCCCGCCTGCTGGCGCTCGTCACACCTCAACCACCGGGAGCACGGCGTCAGACGGCGACCAACTGCCGCTGGTTGAGGTGCGAGGCGCCCCGGCGCCGAGCCTCGAAACCTGCAGCCCACCCGACGGACTCTCGCGGGCGCAGTGCGCCAGACAGGTTCAGACGACCTTGTCGTTCCTGTTCCTAGGGTCGATGAGGTCGACGATGCGCTGCAGGTCCCCGGTGTTGGCGAACTCGATGGAGATCTTGCCCTTGGCCTTGCCGAGATTGATCTTCACCCGGGTCTCCAGCCGGTCACCCAGCCGCTCGGAGAGCTCGGCGAGGCCGGGCGCCTTCGGCTTGGGACGCGACGTGCGCTTGGGCGTGACCTCGCCGTCACCGACGGCCACGATCTCCTCCAGGCCGCGCACCGAGATGCCCTCGGCGACGACGCGCTGGGCGAGCCGGTCCTGCTGGTCGGCGTCAGGCACGGCCAGCAGCGCGCGGGCGTGGCCGGCCGAGAGCACGCCGGCGGCGACGCGGCGCTGGACCGCGGGGGAGAGCTTGAGCAGGCGCAGCGTGTTGCTGATCTGCGGGCGCGAGCGGCCGATGCGCTGGGCGAGCTCGTCGTGCGTGCAGGAGAAGTCCTCGAGCAGCTGCTGGTAGGCGGCGGCCTCCTCGAGCGGATTGAGGTTGCTGCGGTGCAGGTTCTCCAGGAGGGCGTCCCGGAGCATGTCGGTGTCGTCGGTCTCGCGGACGATCGCAGGGATCGTGGAGAGGCCGGCCGCCTGGGTGGCGCGCCAGCGGCGCTCGCCCATGACCAGCTCGTAGTCCTCGGGGCCGGTCTTGCGGACGACGACGGGCTGGAGGAGTCCGATCTCCTTGATGGAGTGGACCAGCTCGGCCATCGCCTCCTCGTCGAAGACCGTCCGCGGGTTGACGGCGTTCGGCCGGATGCGCTCGACGGGCAGCTCGGCGAAGAAGGCACCTTCGACGGGCGCCAGACCCGAATCGGCGCCCTGAGGGCCGTTCCCGGCGCCGGTGGACCCCAGGTCCACCGAGGCGCTGGAAGGCGCTCCAGCGGCGTCGTCCGAATTCTGGTCGCTCTGGTTGACAGCCGCGCCGTTCCCCGACTCATTTCCGGCGGGCGCCGGCGGCGTCGGGGGAGCGGTCGGGATGAGCGATCCGAGACCGCGGCCGAGGCCGCGACGGGGGGCGTTCACAGGTGGGCTCCTCGGGTGACGATCTCGCGCGCCGCCTCGAGGTAGCTCAGCGCGCCCGGCGATCCGGGATCGTAGGTCATCACCGTCTGGCCGTACGACGGTGCCTCCGACACCCGGACCGAGCGGGGGATGGCGGTGCTCAGCACCTGATCACCGAAGTGCTCGCGGACCTCCGCGGCGACGCCTGCGGCCAGTCGGGTGCGTGCGTCGAACATGGTCAGCACGATGGTGGAGACGGCCAGCTCGGGGTTGAGGTGGGCGCGCACCATGTCGACGGTGGCGAGCAGCTGCCCGAGGCCCTCGAGGGCGTAGTACTCCGCCTGGATCGGGATCAGCATCTCCGCGCCCGCAACGAGGGCGTTGAGCGTCAGCAGGCCGAGCGAGGGCGGGCAGTCGATGAACACGTAGTCGAAGCGCTCCTCGCCGGCGGTGTCCGCCGACCCGATCCGCGGGTGGGCGTCGAGAGCGCGCTTGAGCCGCTGCTCGCGGGCCACCACGCTCACCAGCTCGATCTCCGCTCCCGCCAGGTCGATCGTCGCCGGCACGACCCACAAGCCTGCGGCATCGGGGCACGGCTGCGCGATGTCGACGATGGCGGCGCCGTCCACGAGCAGCTCGTAGGTGGACGGGGTGCCCTGGTGGTGCTCGATGTTGAGCGCCGTCGACGCGTTGCCCTGCGGGTCGAGGTCGATGACCAGCACCCGCTGGCCCAACTGGGTGAGCGCCGCCGCGAGGTTGACCGTGGAGGTCGTCTTGCCGACCCCGCCCTTCTGGTTGGCCACCACGAAGACGCGCGTCTCGGACGGCCGAGCGAGCTGCTCCTGGGGAATGCCGGCCCGCACCATGACCGTGGCCTGCGCAGCACGCGCGAGCGGGGTCGATGCGTCGTCGAACCCGGCAGCCCGTTCCGCGAGCTGGGCCGCGGTCATCACGCCACCCGCGACGGGCGGCTTGGCGGCAGTGTCGGTTTCACGTGAAACACCGGACTCCGCCGCGCCCTCCGGCGTCGACGTTTCACGTGAAACCTCGCCTTCCGAGGACGAAGCACCAGTGGACGGAGCCTGTGGATAACCGGGGGCGTTCTGTGGATGCTCACGCTCAGCACCCCCACCCTGATCGGTGGAAAACCCGCCAGGGGCCTCGGCGTCGGTCACGACTTCCTCCTCTTGTTCCTGCCACGGGAAGGGCGCGGTGCCCGAGCACCACGCTGCGGCCGGGACGGCAACGATACGCGGGCCGGGTCGGCCCACGTCACCCGCACGACGCGGATCGGGCTCACGTCGGACAACGCCTCGTCCTCACCCAGGGTCACGACCTCCGGGGCGGCACAACCGAGGCGTGTGAGAACCGCCGCAGCGGCCTCGACCTCCTCGGGTGCCGAGCTTCCCTTCATCGCGACGAGGGCACCCTCCGGGGCGACCAGCGGCATCGACCACTCGAGCAGGCGGTCGAGCGGCGCCACGGCGCGGGAGGTGACGACGTCGAAGACGGCATGTCCGTGGAGGGCGTCAGCACGGCCCCGGACCACGACCACGTTGGTCAGCCCGAGGCTGGCGACGGCTTCCTCCAGGAAGGTGGTCCGCCGCAGCAGCGGCTCCACCAAGGTGATCTGGACGTCCGGGCGGGCGATCGCCAGGACGACGCCGGGGAGCCCGGCTCCCGACCCGATGTCGGCCACGCGCGCGTCCGGCGGGATCGCGGGGGCCAGCAGGGCGCAGTTGAGGACGTGGCGCTCCCAGAGGCGGGGCGCTTCACGGGGTCCGATGAGGCCGCGCACCACCCCGTCGGTGGCGAGCAGCTCGGCGTACGCGACGGCGGTGTCCACCCGGTCCGCCGGAAAGAGTGCAGCGACGGACGCCGGGGGAGGGGGCAGCGTGCTGTCGTGGGCGGTCATGGGCACCCCCCAGCAGCAACCACCCCCGGGCCTGCCGGATCCAGCGGATCCGGAGACACCGGGGGTGTGCGTCGGTCGTGATGTTTCACGTGAAACGTCGGCGACGGAGCAGGACGCTCAGGCGTCCGCCGGCAGGACGACGACGTAGCGTCGCGGCTCCACGCCCGCCGACTCCGAGCGCAGACCCGCGGCGGCCACCGCGTCGTGGACGATCTTGCGCTCGAACGGCGACATCGGCTCCAGCGACACGGGCTCGCCGGACTCGGCAACCTGCGCGGCGGTCTCGGCGCCGAGCTGGGTCAGTCGGGACCGCTTGTCGGCGCGGAAGCCCGAGATGTCGAGCATCAGGCGCGAGCGCTCACCGGTCTCGCGGTAGACCGCGAGGCGGGTCAGCTCCTGGAGCGCCTCGAGCACCTTGCCGTCGCGGCCGACGAGCTGGGTCAGCTCGGCGCCGACGATGGACACGGCGGCCCGGTCGGCCTCCACGTCGATGTCGAGGTCGCCGTCGAGGTCGGCGATGTCGAGGAGCTCCTCGAGGTAGTCGGCCGCGATGTCGCCCTCCTGCTCGAGGCGGGCGATCTTGTCGGTGCCGCCGGCGGGCGCGTCGGTCCCTGCCTCGGGGGCGTCGACGGGGGCGTCGACGGGGTTCTCCTCGGTCACGGACGCGGTCTCGGTCTCGGCGCTCACTTGCTGTCTCCCTCGTTCGTGGTGTCGTTGCTGGCGCCGCGGGCGGTGCCGCCGGCGCCTGGCTTGCTCTTGCGCTGCGAACGCGTCTGCCGCTTCGGCTGCTGCCGGGCCGCGGGGCGTCGCTCGTTGGCGGGCGCCTCGGTCACGACCTCGGCCTCGGCGGCCGGGTGGCCGTGCTTGGCGGCCTTCGCGCGGTCGCGCTCCTGCTTGGCCTTGAAGGCCGGCGTACCGGGCGCGGGGTTGTTGCGGATGACGTAGAACTGCTGGCCCATGGTCCACAGGTTCGAGGTGGTCCAGTAGAGGAGGACACCGATCGGGAACGCGACACCGCCGAGGCCGAAGGCCACCGGGAGGATGTAGAGCAGCATCTTCTGCTGCTGGGCGTACGGGCCGCTCATCGCCTCGGCCGGCATGTTCTTGGCCATCAGCTGGCGCTGCGTGGTGAAGGTGGTCGCCGTCATCGCGAGCACGAGGACCAGCGCGACGATCATGACGACGCCGTGCGGCTCGGGGCCCCACGTGCGGGCACCCCAGAAGGAGTCGGCCAGCGGGATCGCGCCGAAGACCTCGGACTGGCCGAACTGGTCGGCCCGCTTCGCGTCGAGGAAGCCGTGCGCCTTGCCGCTGCGCGCCGCCTGGTCGAGCAGGCGGAACAGCGCGAAGAAGATCGGCATCTGCAGCAGGATCGGCAGGCAGGAGGCGAACGGGTTGGTGCCCGCCTCCTTGTAGAGCTTCATCGTCTCCTCGGCCAGCTTCTGCCGGTCGTGGCCGTACTTCTTCTGCAGCTCCTTCACCTTGGGCTGCAGCAGCTGCATGTTGCGGCTGGACTTGATCTGCTTGACGAACAGCGGGATCAGCGCCGCGCGGATCACGAGGGTGAGGCCGATGATCGACAGCGCCCAGGACAGGCCGCCCGCCGGGTCGAGGCCGATCGCGCTGAGCAGCTCGTGCCAGCCGATGAGCACCGCCGAGATGATGTAGTACAGCGGCACCATGATGAAGTGGCCGATGTCGCCGATGAAACCCACTAGTGGTTCTCTCCTTGGCTGAGGTGACCGCCGGCGGTCGCCGGCAGGAGTTCGATGTCGCGCTCCGCTGCGTCCCCGGTGGCGGGGGAGCGGTCACGGCGCGGCGGGACGTGGTCGACGCCGCCGGGCGACCACGGGTGGCAGCGCAGCAGACGCCGTGCGGCGAGCCAGGTGCCCTTGATCGCGCCGTGCACGCGCAGCGCCTCGACGGCGTACGCGGAGCAGGAGGGGTAGTAGCGGCAGGTCGGGCCGAGGAGCGGGCTGACGAGCAGCTGGTACGCACGGACCAGCCCGATCAGCAGCCACTTCATCGCGGCACCCCGGCCTCGGGACGGCCGGCCTTCTCGGTGACCCGCTGCAGGCAGTGGTCCAGGTCGGCGACGAGCTGGGGGTACGGCGTCGCCGCGGCCGCGGGCTGGGCACGGACCACGAGGACCGACCCGGCGGGCAGCGCGTCGACGCGCTCGCGCACCGCGTGGCGCAGCCGGCGCTTCACCCGGTTCCGCACGACCGCCGTGCCGACGGCCTTGCTGACGACGAAGCCGACCAGCGTCGGGTGTCCGTCCCCGGGCATGCCGACGACCTGTTGCCCAGCTGGGGGCAACAGGTGCGTGACGACGGTGCGGGCACCGGCTCGATGGCCCCGTCGGCTGGCGGCCCGGAATCCTTCGGGGTCCGTCAGACGGTTGCCGGCGGCGAGCATCGGTCAGCCCCGCGGGTTCCGCCGAGCGGACACCCCCGGACCTGCCCGGCCTCAGACAGCGAGGCTCGAGCGACCCTTCCGGCGGCGGTTGGCCAGGATGGCGCGGCCGGCGCGGGTGCGCATCCGCAGTCGGAAGCCGTGCGTCTTGTGACGACGACGGTTGTTCGGCTGGTACGTCCGCTTGCTCACGAGTCGGCCTCTCAGGTCAGGTTCGGGAAGGGTCGCGCGGCAGCCTGCGAGCGACTCCGGTCGGGAGTCGTGAGGCCTGTCGGCCGGCACCGCGCAGCCACGATCGATCGCCTCCGCACGGCTGTGCGGGGGTGGTCATTCGTGGACATGCGGCACCGGTCGACCCCGGTTGACCAATCAACGGTACGCGGAGCGCGGATCGGGGGTCAAACCGGCGCGCCTCCGGCCACGCACGGCCGGGGTGGCGCATGATCCGCCCCTTCGTCCGGGCCCGGCGGCCCGTCGACCTACCCGATTCTTGCCGATGCGGCACCGACCTGTGGATAGCGGGTTGATCCACAGGCCCGTCGGCAGTTAGGTTCGGGCGATCCGGGATTCCCCGCCGGTCCCCCGCAACACCGGACGGCCGTCCGCGCCGATCAGCTCCCAGGCCCTCTTCTCGGGCCGCTGACCTGCGCAAACGTGGCCGGACGGACGTTTCGGAACGGCCTCGGTCGACCGCCGCGACGGCGGTGATGCAATTGTTCACACCCTGTGGACAAAGTTGTGGAGCCAGACCAGGGCCCCGATCCGGACAGACGACAGCGAGAGGTGTGAGGCGTGACCGGCAACCCCGATCAGCCCCCGGCCACCGACGAGACCCCGGAGTCGCCTATCGCGCGACTCGAGCGGGAGTGGGCCGCCGTGGTCGGCGAGCTCCAGGCGCACCAACGCGCCTGGCTCCAGGCCAGCAAGCCGGTCACCCTGCACGGGACGACCGCGATCGTCGCCGTGCCCGACGACTTCACCCGCAAGCGCCTCGAGGGTCGCCTGCGCGGCCAGCTCGAGGACACCCTCACCGAGCGCTTCGGCCACGAGGTGCAGCTCGCGGTCACCGTCGACAGCTCCCTCCAGCACTCGCTGACCCCCAACCTCGACGGCGGGTACGACGACGTGCCGGTCGACCAGGGCGCCCCGCTGGCCTCCGACCCGGGTGCGCACCACCCCGGCAGTCAGCCGGGCATGGTCGACATGTCGACAAAGCAACAGATCGACTCGTCGACGCAGGACCGCACCACGCCGGCCTTCGACGAGGGCTACCCCGCCGCGGACCGGCCGACGATCCTCCCGGCCCCGGGCGCCAGCCCGCCGGTGACCGGCGAGTCGCGGCTCAACCCGAAGTACACCTTCGAGACCTTCGTCATCGGCTCGTCCAACCGCTTCCCGCACGCCGCGGCCGTCGCGGTCAGCGAGGCGCCGGGCAAGAGCTACAACCCGCTCCTCATCTACGGCGAGTCCGGGCTGGGCAAGACCCACCTGCTGCACGCGATCGGCCACTACGTGCGCACGATCTACGCCGGCTCCAAGGTGCGCTACGTCTCCAGCGAGGAGTTCACCAACGAGTTCATCAACGCGATCCGCGACGACCGGCAGGACCGGTTCAAGCGGAAGTACCGCGAGGTGGACGTGCTCCTCATCGACGACATCCAGTTCCTGGCGGGGAAGACCCAGACCCAGGAGGAGTTCTTCCACACCTTCAACACGCTCCACAACGCCAACAAGCAGATCGTGCTGACGTCCGACCGTCCGCCGAAGCTGCTCGAGGCGCTCGAGGACCGGCTGCGCAACCGGTTCGAGTGGGGCCTGATCACCGACGTCCAGGCACCGGACCTCGAGACCCGCATCGCGATCCTGCGCAAGAAGGCCGCGATGGACCGCCTCACGGCCCCCTCGGACGTGCTGGAGTTCATCGCCAGCAAGATCCAGACCAACATCCGCGAGCTCGAGGGCGCCCTGATCCGGGTCACCGCCTTCGCCAACCTCAACCGCCAGGACGTCGACATGACGCTGGCCGAGATCGTCCTCAAGGACCTCATCCCCGAGGGCGGCGAGCCAGAGATCACCGCGCCGCTGATCATCGCCCAGACCGCGGCGTACTTCGGCCTCACCATCGAGGAGCTCACCGGCCCCAGCCGCGGGCGCCACCTGGTGATGGCGCGCCAGATCGCGATGTACCTGTGCCGCGAGCTCACCGGCCTGTCGCTGCCGAAGATCGGCGCGCAGTTCGGCAACCGCGACCACACGACCGTCATGTACGCCGAGCGCAAGATCAACCAGCTGCTCGGCGAGCGGCGCGCGGTGTTCAACCAGGTCAGCGAGCTGACCAACCGCGTCAAGATGCAGGCTCGGCAGGGCTGATTGCGCAAGCGCGTACCGACGCCTGCCCACCCACGAGGTGGTCGGGCGCCGGAGGCGCCGTACGGCCGGTCCCTGTGGCGGCAAGTCGGGTCGCCGCCGGCGTCCGGAGGCCACACCAAGCCACCGTTCGAGGGTGGACGTCGGCGACGGCGCGCTCTGCAGCCGCCACAGGGAACCGGACGGCAGGCGCCGCAGGCGCCCGACCACCGACCCTCCGACAACAGGCGTCGGCACGCCTCGCCGCCATCCCGACCGACCCCGACCAACACGGACCGACACCGAACGACACCGATTTCTTGTCGTACGAGCCTGTGGAGAAAGGGGTGAAAACTGTGCGAACTACACGGGGAGGATTCCGTGGAGTCTGCAGCTCGGGCGTCCACACGCTGTGGTTCCTCCCCAGCCCGACCAGGTTCACCACGACGGCCGCCCACAGGTCATCCACGGGGTCATCGGCCGCTGACCTGCGACGACACGAGTTCTCCCCAGTTTCCACCGGACCTATGACCACTCCGAATCCATCCACGGGTCGATCGATCGCGGAACTCCTCCCGGGCCCCGACCTGTGGAACAACACGACCTCGCAGCCCCTCGACCTCGACAGGCAGTGCCGCGCTCACTGGCGACGTGGCAGGATGCAACCCCACACGTGCGCTCGCTGTCGTTGCTGAGCGCCGGCCCACCCGATCCCAGTGATGAGGTACGACGAACGTGAAGTTCCGTGTCGACCGCGATGTGCTCGCCGACGCCGTGGCCTGGGCCGCGCGCAGCCTGCCCGTCCGCCCCAGCGCGCCGGTCCTGGCCGGGCTGCTGATCGAGGCCAGTGACGAGGGCCTGGTGCTCTCCACGTTCGACTACGAGACGTCCGCACGCGCCACGCTCGCCGCCGAGGTGCACGACGAGGGCAAGGCCCTGGTCAGCGGCCGGCTGCTGTCCGACATCTGCCGCAGCCTGCCGAACAAGCCGGTCGAGCTCACCCTCGACGGTGCCCGCGTCTCGCTGACCTGCGGCTCCTCGCGCTTCTCGCTGCAGACCATGCCGGTCGAGGACTACCCGACGATCCCGGAGATGCCGGCCGCGACCGGCACCGTTGCCAGCGACGCGTTCGCCCACGCCGTCGCCCAGGCGGTCACCGCCGCCGGCCGCGACGACATGCTCCCGGTGCTCACCGGTGTGCGGATCGAGATCGAGGGCGACACCATCGCGCTGCTCGCCACCGACCGCTTCCGCCTCTCCCAGCGTGAGCTCACCTGGAACCCCGGCACCCCCGACGCCTCGCTCGCCGCGCTCGTCCCGGCGAAGGTGCTCGGCGACACCGCCAAGTCGCTCACCGCCGGCCCCGAGGTCACGATCGCGCTCTCCGCGTCCGGCTCCGGCGACGGCATCATCGGCTTCGAGGGCACCGGCCCCGGCGGCGTGCGTCGTACGACGACCCGACTCCTCGACGGCGAGTTCCCCAAGGTCCGCAGCCTGTTCCCGACCGAGAAGCTCACGACCGCGAAGATCGACCGCGCCGAGCTCATCGAGTCGGTCAAGCGCGTCTCGCTCGTCGCCGACCGCAACACCGCGGTCCAGCTGAGCTTCCGCGACGGCACCCTGATCCTCGACGCCGGATCCGGCGACGACGCGCAGGCCTCGGAGTCGGTCGCCGCGCAGATCGAGGGCGAGGACCTGGTCACCGGCTTCAACCCGACCTTCCTGCTCGACGGCCTCGGCGCCATCGACGAGCCGGTCGTGGAGCTCGCGTTCACCCAGGCCTCCAAGCCGGTCGTGATCAGCGGCACCGGCGAGGAGTCCGGCGAGCAGGGCGGGTCGTTCCGCTACCTGCTCATGCCGCGCCGCCTGCTGAGCTGACTGCGCGAGCGTGTGCGCAGCAGCAGAAGATGCTGCTCTACATCTCCCGCTCGAGACGCGCGATGGGCGACTCCGTGGTCTCCCACCCGCTGGTCTGGCTACGAGGCGCCGACCGTCGGACTCTGCCGGCCACAGCCCGCCATCCAGGCCCGGAGGTTTCGAGGCTCCTCGCTAGCGCTCGTCGCACCTCAACCACCGGGAGCCAGCCCCCACCCACCCGCCGACCGCCGCTGGTTGAGGTGCGAGGCCGCCCGCGGCCGAGCCTCGAAACCAGTGGCCTCGCTGCACCCGACGGCGCCCGGCACAGCCTGCGGCGCAGGGCGCCACGCTGCCGCGCCGCGGTTGCCCCCGGCAGGTGGCACAGTCCGCCCGGCGGCCAGACGGACGTAACGCCCGGGCGCCGGCCCAGCGGGCGCGGGCACGTCGTGCTTCGGGGGTGCGGGCTAGGCTCGCGGCATGCACATCGGACTCGTCGGACTCGGCAAGATGGGTGGCAACATGCGCACCCGGCTCCGCAACGCCGGGCACACCGTCGTCGGCTACGACCGCAACCCGGACCTCTCCGACGTCGACAGCCTCGCGGCCATGGTGGAGGCGCTGCCCTCGCCGAAGGTCGTGTGGGTGATGGTGCCCGCCGGCGAGGCCACCCGCTCGACCATCGCGGACCTCAGGGAGCTGCTCGGCGAGGGTGACCTGGTCGTCGACGGCGGCAACTCCAAGTACACCGACGACGCCGAGAACGCCGCGTCGCTCGCGGAGAAGGGCATCGGCTTCGTCGACTGCGGCGTCTCCGGCGGGGTGTGGGGCCTGGAGAACGGCTACGCGCTGATGTACGGCGGCGCGGTGGCGGACATCGAGAAGGTCCAGCCGGCCTTCGACGCGCTCAAGCCCGAGGAGGGCGGGGCGGTGCACGCGGGCACCACGCCCGGCGCCGGCCACTTCGCCAAGATGGTCCACAACGGCATCGAGTACGCGATGATGCAGGCCTACGCCGAGGGCTGGGAGCTGCTCGAGAAGGTCGACATCGTCGACAACGTCCCGGCGATCTTCGACTCCTGGCGCCACGGCACCGTCATCCGGTCCTGGCTGCTCGACCTGCTCACCGAGGCGATCGAGGAGGACGAGCACCTCGACGCGCTGCGCGGCTACGCCGAGGACTCCGGCGAGGGCCGGTGGACCGTCCAGGCGGCGATCGACCACGCCGTACCCATGCACGTCATCGCCTCCTCGCTGTTCGCGCGGTTCACCTCGCGCCAGGACGACAGCCCGGCGATGAAGGCCATCGCCGCGATGCGTCGGCAGTTCGGCGGCCACGCCGTGCAGACCGAGCCGCCCCCGGGCGGCGAGGCGAACCCCGACGTCTGAGCGGGTCCGTTCACGCCCGCCTCCGGCGCCGGGGGATGATGGTCGGGTGCACGTCGCGCACCTGACCCTCCACGACTTCCGCTCCTACGCGGACGTCGACGTCGCGCTGGACGCGGGGGTCACGGCGTTCGTCGGCAGCAACGGCCAGGGCAAGACCAACCTGGTCGAGGCGATCGACTACCTGTCGCGGCTCTCCTCGCACCGGGTCGCGACCGACGCGCCGCTCATCCGCGCCGGCGCGGAGCAGGCGATCGTGCGCGCGGCGGTGGTCCGCGACGGCCGGACCGCGATCCTCGAGGTCGAGCTCAACGCCGGCCGCGCCAACCGCGCACGCGTCAACCGCTCGCCGCTGCCGCGCACCCGCGACCTCGCCGGCCTGGTGCGCACCGTGGTGTTCAGCCCCGAGGACCTCGCCCTGGTCAAGGGGGATCCGGCGCAGCGGCGTCGCTTCCTCGACGACCTGCTCGTGCTGCGCACCCCGCGCTACGCCGGCGTGATCGCCGACCACGACCGGGTGCTGCGCCAGCGCAACACCCTGCTCAAGACGCTGTACGCTGCCCGCGGCTCCAGCCGCGACGCCGCCCTCGCCACGCTCGCGGTGTGGGACGACCACCTGGTTGCCACTGGCACCGAGCTGCTGGTGGCTCGCGAGCAGCTGGTGACCGACCTTGCGCCGTACCTCGGCAAGGCCTACGAGGTCGTCGCCCGCGGGGCGAGCCGCGACGACGCCCGCATCGAGTACTCCTCGACCGTGCCGCCGGCGGAGCCGGACACCGACCCCGAGGGCGGGCGCGACCCGCGCTCCCTGCGCGCGGAGGTGTTCCGCGCCGAGCTGGCGCGCCGGCAGTCCGACGAGATCCAGCGCGGAGTCACCCTGGTGGGGCCGCACCGCGACGACCTGCTGCTGACCCTCGGCCCCGGCGACGAGAACCGGCTGCCGGTGAAGGGCTACGCCAGCCACGGGGAGTCGTGGTCCTTCGCGCTGGCGCTGCGGCTGGCGTCGTACGACCTGCTCCGGGCCGACGGCGACGACCCGATCCTCGTCCTCGACGACGTCTTCGCCGAGCTCGACGCCGACCGGCGCGAGCAGCTGGCCGCGCTGGTGGCGGGCGCCGAGCAGGTGCTGGTCACCGCCGCGGTCGCCGCCGACGTGCCGGAGGCCCTGCGCGGGGCGACCTTCCACGTCGCCGCGGGGGAGGTGACCCGTGCCTGAGGCACCCGAGCCGGGCGACGACGCCACGCCGGCCACCCCCGACGCCGAACCGGAGCCGGAGCACCGTCCCGACGGCCTCGACCTGGCCCGCTCGCTCACCCTCGGCACCGCCGCCGCGGGTACGACGCCCGCGAAGCGCCGCCTCCCGCGCAGCTCGGACGGCCGGACATCCGGCGTCCGGTCCGCCGGGCGCGGCCGCTCGAGCGGCCCGCAGTTCTCCGGGGCCCGCCCCGACGGGCGCGACCCGCAGGCGCTCGGGCCCGAGCTGGACCGGCTCGTCGATGCCCGTGGCTGGGCGCTCGACCTCCAGGTGCGGGGCGTCTTCGCCCGCTGGACCGAGATCGTCGGCGACGAGATCGGCGCGCACTCCACGCCGGAGACCCTGACCGACGGCACCCTCGTCGTCCGTACCGACTCCACGGCGTGGGCCACCCAGCTCAAGCTCTTCACCGCCACCCTCGTGCAGCGGCTCAACGCCGAGCTGGGCGACGGGACGGTCACCCTCGTCGAGGTGCTCGGCCCGCACGCGCCGTCGTGGAAGCACGGCCGGCGCGGCATCCGCGACGGCCGCGGGCCGCGCGACACCTACGGCTGAGCAGCGCCGGTGCGCAGCCGCGTGAACCGTTCCGGGGTGTCGCCGGCACAGGCAAAGGGCAGGTTTTTGCCCACGTCGGAGGTTTCGACCCCGCTACGATGCAGCATCGTTCGATGACTGACCTGATCGACCCTGATCGACCCTGATCGACCCTGATCGACATGGCGCACCAGACGCGCGCCTGGCAAGGAGACCAGCATGAGCAACTACCAGCCCCCGGCTCCTCCGCCGCCTCCCGGCGGTGGCGGCGGTTACGGCGCGCCGCCCCCGGCGGGTCCTCCGGGCGGTGGCTACGGCGGACCGCCTCCGGCCGGTCCTCCGGGCGGCGGCTTCGGCGGTCCCGGCCAGGCCCAGCCCTGGGACGTCGGCTCGGCGGTGAGCTACGGCTGGTCCAAGTTCCAGCAGAACATGGGCCAGATGATCCTCGCCGCGCTGGCGATCTTCGTCGGCGCCGTGGTCATCTACGCGATCGCGTTCTTCGCGATCATCATCCCGGCGGGCGACTCGGACTACTCGTGCCGGTTCAACAGCGCCGGCGAGTACGTCTGCTCCGGCGACTCCGGCGGGCTCGGCATCATCGGGCTGATCGTGCTGGCCCTGCTGTACGTCGTGTTCTTCATCTACGCGCAGGTCATCGGCGCCGGCCTCATCCGCGAGGCGCTGGCCGTCACCGAGGGCCGCCCGTTCACGACCGCCGGCGTGTTCAAGTTCCAGAACATCGGCAACGTCATCGTCACCAGCCTGCTGGTCGGCGTCGGCACCTTCATCGGCACGATCCTGTGCGTGCTGCCGGGCATCATCTTCGCCTTCATGACGATGTTCAGCCTGTTCTTCGTGGTCGACAAGAACCTCTCGCCGGTCGACGCCATCAAGGCGAGCATCGACCTGGTGAAGAACAACGTCGGCTCGACGATCATCTGGTACCTCGTCGCCTACGTCATCGCGCTCGTCGGCGCGGTGCTGTGCGGCGTCGGCCTGCTGGTCGCGATCCCGGTGATCCTGGTCGGCACCGCCTTCACCTACAAGAGGCTCTCGGGCCAGCCGGTCGCTCCCTGACCCCTCCCACCCCCAGCAACGACGTCCTGACCCCCGACCGGGGGTCAGGACGTCGCTTTTGCGGACCTGCGTGCCCTGGCTCCACTAGCGTGCCTGCGGCAGACCGGTCGGTGCGCAGGAGGAGGACGAGCAGCTCGTGCAGGCCTGGGATCTCCTCCGGCGGCAGGTCCTCGCCGACCTGCACCCCTCCGGCGAACCCGGCTGGGCGACCACGGCGTTCACCCGGTCGTTGCGCCGGACCATCCTGGTCGGGACGGCCTGCTGGCAGCTGGCGGTGGTCGGGGCCATCCTCGTCGAGCCCCCGTCGCTGCCGACCGCCACCGGCCTGGTCGCAGGCCACCTGCTCCTGGTGTGCATGGCACTGGCCGCCGTCCGCGGAGCGTGCCCGCCGCTGGTGGTGATCGGCGCGTCGCACCTGCTGTTCGTGGCTGACTGGGCGGCCGTGCCGGCGCTGGGGGACCCGCTGATGCTCGCTGCGTGCTGGCAGGTGAACCTCGCCGCCGCCTCGCCGGCGTTCGTGCTGCGCGGCGTGGCCTCCCTGGCCTACCCGCTGGTGGCTGCTGTCGTCGTCCCTCTGCTGATGGTGGCGGTCCGTCCCCATGCGGGGGACCTGTTGCCGCTGGCGGTGCTCGGCACGGGCCTGGCGATCTTCGTGGTCACCCGGCTCGGGCTCCGGTCGGTCCTCGAGCTCACCCGGCAGGTCGACTGCGAGCACGCCGAGGCCGAGGCCGCCCAGCAGGAGCTCGAGGTACGCCGGGTCACCAGCGCCCGGGCCGCCGAGGACGGCCGGATCCTCCACGACACCGTCATCAACACGCTGGCCGCGTTGGCCAACGGTGGTGCCTCCGTCGGCGACCACGACGCCGTGCGTGCCCGCTGCGCCCGCGACGTCGCCACCGTCGAGGCCATCGCCGCCGACGACCAGGTCCATCTCCAGGCCGGTATCAGGGCCCCGCTCTTCGTCGCCGGGATCCGGGTGCGGCACACCGGGATCGACGACGACGAGCTGGCCCGCCGCGAGGCCCTGCTCCCGCCTGAGGTCCTGACCGCCCTCGCGGGTGCGACCGGGGAGCTGGTCCGCAACGCGGAGAAGCACTCGGGCGCCGACGAGGTCGAGGTCCACGTGGGCGTGGAGGACCTGGCGTTCGTGGTGGAGGTCAGTGACGACGGCGTCGGCTTCGACGGGCTGGCGCCTGAGGGACGAGGACTGTCCGAGTCGGTCGTGGCCCGCCTGGCCGAGGTCGACGTCGACGTCGAGCTCGACACCGCCCCCGACCGGGGCACCCGGGTGCGGATGGCCTGGCCGGGATCCACCGCCGGTGCCGCCGCGCGCCCGGACCGGGTCCGTGCACCCGGCTTCCGGGAGGTGGTCGAGGCCCTGCAGCGGCGGGCCAGCGGGCTGTTCGCGCGGGGCATGGTCGCGGTCGGGGTCTTCCTCGCGGTGACGAACCATCGCGGTCAGTGGACCGAGGATTACCTCATGGTCGGTGTGGTCGCAGGTACCTGCGCCGTGGCCTGGTGGGGCCGCTCGTCGCGGGTCGTCGTCCCGATCCTCCTTGCCCTCGGCGCCTGCGTCGCATTCGTCCTCTCGGCCGCCGCGGTGGACTTCGGCCGCGACAAGGCCTTCCTGTGGCAGGCGATCTGTCCCGTCGGACCGCTGCTCATGATGCTCGGCACGCCGGGCTGGCACGGTCGCACTCCCTGGGCCGCCGGCCTGTACGCCGCCACCGTGCTCGCCGTCGCCGGCGTCGTCGCCCCGGGGAGTATCACGGCGGCGGTCACCGTCGTCGTCGGCGGCCTGGTGGGGCTCGGGCTGGTCGCTGCGTGGTCGCGCTTCCAGGCCAGCCTGCGCGAGGTCGGCCGCCAGGCGGTGCGGGACCAGAAGGCCTTGTCGGCGGCGCGGTTGGAGGCCGAGAAGCGGGAGGCGGCCAGCCGGGCCCGACGGCGCTGGTCGGCAGCCGGCCTGCGGGAGTCCGTGGTGCTGCTCGACAAGGTCGCCTCGGGCGAGATCGCGCCCTCCGACGAGGGGCTGCGCCGCGCCTGCGTCGAGGAGGAGGCCTACCTGCGCCAGCTGACCCAGCTCAACCCCGAGCTGGTCGCGATGGGTGACTGGTTCGCCCGGGCGCTCGCCGAGGCACGCACCAGCAGGGCATCGCTCGTCGTCCGGTCCGGCAGCGTCGACGTCGACGCCGAGGTCGCGCCGGTGCTGGGGGAGCTGCTGCTCAGCGCGGTTTCCTCCGTGCCCAGCGGCCAGCAGGTGACGACGACGTTGTTCCCGGGGCCGTCGTCGTTGCGGTTCACCCTGGTCGGGCCGGCGCCGCACCTCTCGGCAGCAGTGGCCGGGACGATCGGGGAACGGCCCCCGCCGGGAGACCTGTCGATTGCCGTGCAGACCTTCGCGAGCCAGGACCTAGTGGAGGTGGTCGTGCCCGCGGCGCCCGGTCCCGGCCTGCCCACCCCGGCTCCTCGAGGAGAATGACTGTGAAGACCCACGGACGGCAGGGCGCGCGCCGCTACGAGTGGCGGCTGGCGATCGTCGAAGACCACCTGCTCCAGCGCAGGCGCACCGAGGAGCTGGTCCACGCCCAGCCCGGCCTGCGGACGGTGTGGAGCGGTGAGAGCCTCCCCGAGTGCATGGAGTGGCTCGCCACCGTGCCGGAGGCGCAGCGGCCCCACCTGCTGATCCTGGACCTGATGGTCGAGAGGGGCGCCAGCGTCGACCCCGCGACGGTGCGGGACCTGACCCGGGCCGGTGTCAAGGTGCTGGTCCTCTCCGCCATGGCATCGCCGGAGCTGGTGCGCAAGGTGCTGCGGGCCGGCATCGGCGGCATCGTGGGCAAGCGGGACACCGAGGAGGACATCGTCGCCGCCATCTGGACCGTCCTCGGCCGCGGCCAGTGGCACACCCCGGAGCTGGCCAGCGTGATCGCCGGCGACTCCGACCGGCCGCAGCTCAGCGACCAGGAGGAGCGGGCCCTGGTGCTCTACGCCTCGGGCCTGACCCTGGACGCGGTGGCGGAGGCGATCGGCGTCCAGAAGGACACCGCCAAGAAGTACCTGAGCCGGGTGAAGGCGAAGTACGCCACGGTGGGGCGTGAGGTCCGGACCAAGATCGACCTGCACCGGGAGGCCCTGCGCGACGGATTCCTCGACGGTCCGGGCGGCTGACCCGGCCCGGCTCACCTCCCCGGGGACGCTGCCTGCACCGGTCCGTCCCGGGTGGTGGGTTCCTCCTGCACGGGGACGAGGTCGACCAGCAGGTTGTCGGCGTAGTGGAACCCGCCGCCGTCGCGCTCCCGCCGGGCGCAGGTGATCAGGCGCAGCACGCGGTCGACGCCGGGGAGGAACTCCTCGCGCGACAGCTCCGTCTTGGGCACCTGGCGCACCGCGGTGACCCGCCAGGTACGACGCGCTCCCGCCTCGTCGACGGTGACGGCGGTGTCTCCGGGCTCGACGTCCCAGAGCTTGAGGAACTCACCGGCCCGGTCGGCCCGGTCGCTGACGTGCCCCACGACGACCGTCGGTCCGGCGGAGTCCGCGGCGAGCGGCAAGCCGTCGGTCCAGATGCCGGCCCGGGAGACGTCCTCGGGAGGCTCGAGCACCGAGCCCTCGAACCGGATCGGGTCAAGGGGAGCGGACAGCCCGACCGCGGCCAGCTCCAGGCGCGGGCCCGTGGTGGCTGGTTCGGCCCGCCGGGCGGGAGCGGCGGGACGGTCGTCGGGAGCGGCGAGGCCCGGTCCGGCCCCGTCGCGCGCCGGACCGGGCAGGAGGTCGCCCGGCACCGTGAGTGCCACGAGGAGCAGGACCACCTCGAGCAGCAGCAGGGCCCGGGCTCGTCGATCACGACGGGCCCGGGCCCTGCGGTGCCTGGGCTGCTCAGGAATGCCGCGTTCCCCTCGGTCGACGCCGGCTGAGGACGCCACCGGCGGCACCCAGCAGGACCGCGCCGCCCACCAGCCAGGCCGCGGTCGCGGTGCCGTCGCCCGGACCGGCCTGCCCGCCGCCGGCCGGGACGCTTGGGTTCTCCGGCACGACCACGGGGTCGGTGTCCGGGTCGGCACCGGGATCAGTGGGGTCGGGCTCGTCGACGCTGTCGGTCACGCCAGCGCTGTTGTTGCTGTCATCGGGGTCCTCCTCGTTCCCCTCGACCCGCGCGGAGTTGCGGACGCTGCCCTCGAGCTCCTCGGGGACCGTGGCCGTCACGGTCACCTCGGCGGTGTCGCCGGGGGCGAGCTCGCCGCTGCTGACGCAGGTCACGTCGTTGCCGGCGACCGAGCACTGGACGTCCTCGGCCGAGCTGGTGGCCGAGACGTCACCGAGGGTGTCCGGCACCGCGTCGGTCAGCGTCCAGCCGGTCGACCAGCCGTCGCCGTTGTTGGTGACGCTCAGGGTGTAGGTGACGGTCGCACCGGGAGCGAACCCCGAGGACACCTTGGCCAGCGCCAGGTCGGCCGGGAGACCGGGGGAGGCGGCGCCGTCGTTGAGCGAGCTGGACGGACCGCTGCCGACCCGGAGCACCGTGAACACGGGCGTGGCGGACGCCGGCTGGTCGACGGCGATCCGCTCCACCTGGCCGGAGGCGTTGTGGGAGAAGCCGAGCGTGCCGTCGACGTAGGTCCACGCGGCTCCGGTGAACCCGGTGTCGACGCGGTTGTCGGCCAGCGTCCATTGCGACAGGGCACCGGTCGACGGATCGATGCGGACGATGGTGCGGTTGGCGCCCAGGCCCCACAGGTAGCCCTGGGAGAACGTCCAGTCGGAGACCTCGCCGTAGGACACCATGGTGCCGGGCAGGTCGATGGGGGCGCCGACCTGCTCGCCGGTGGCCGGGTCGATGACGTACATCTGGTCGTCGGACGTCACGGTGGCGTGGATATGGCCCGTGGCGGGGTTGATGGCGCCGACGTTGAAGCTGCTGCCGTCGATGGCCCAGGTCTGCGTGCCCACCCGGGTGACGACACCGTCCTGACCGATGCGGAGCAGCGAGCCGAGCGGATGGTCGGCCGAGTCGGCGGTCGCGAACCCGTACAGGAAGTCATCGGCGGTCGAGTAGCTGATGCCGTTGTACTGGACCCCAGCTGCGGTGCCCTCGTCGGAGAAGGTGAAGTTGCCGGCGGCATCAGGCTGCGCGACCTGCAGCTGGCTCGGGTCGCCCTGGACGATGAAGACGGTCGGGCGGGCAGGGTCGAAGGGGTCGCCCGGTGCGGCATGCGCAGCGGGGGCGAGCGACGTGGTCGACAGCGCACCCAGCGTGAGGGAGCCCGTGACGGCTGCGAGTCGGAGGGGGAGGTTCATCGAGGCGCTCCTCGGAGCTTGGAAGGGTACAGACAGCCGCATCCTCGGATGATCGGGACCGGGCACGGGGCCGGTTGCAGGATCCCGGGTCGGTTTGACCCCCGGACAGGGGTCGGGGCAGAGCCATGACCAACCGTGCGGGGGTCACGGCCAGGCATCCGGACGAACGGTGGCGGGACAGCAACAGGGCCCGGGCCCGCCGTACGTGGCGGGACCGGGCCCTGGGGTGCCTCCTGCGACGGGGACGGGGTCAGGACCGGGGAGCGACCCGGGCACCCGTGGCGGGGACGCCGGGCAGCGGCGGCCGGGCGGTGACCCGGGCCGTCGAGGGTGCTGACTCGACCAGGCGCCCGCTCGGGGTCCGGCCGCGGACCGTGGCGGTGTTGTCGATGCGGCCACGGTTCAGGTCCGCGCGGGTGACCCGGTAGGTCGCCGTGCAGACGATGACCTGCTGCGGTGCCAGGCCGCTCTGCGCCGCCCTGGGACACGTCGGCCGGAGCGTGCCGCGACCGGAGAACGCGCCTTCGACGATCCGGATCGGCTTCAGCTCGATGTTCCCGGTGTTGCGCACCCGGAAGGTGTAGGTGACCTTCTGGCCGACCCGGGTGACCTTCGTTCTGCTCGCCTTCTTCACGAGGCGGAGACCGGGCTTCGCCGACTTCACCACCGCCGATGCGGTGTTGTTGTCCTGGTTGCCGCGGTCGGTCACGCTCACGGTGTTCTTGATCGCGTAGGGCTCGGTGTAGGTCTGGCGGTAGCGCACGGTGAGCTGCTCGCGCACGTCCAGGCCCCGCACACCGAGCTCCCCGACCGGCTGCGAGCAGTCGAGGACACCGGTGGCGATCACCTCGCCGACCGCCACGTCGCAGGTGAACGGTGCGCCCTTGCTCGACCGCACGCTGAGGAGGGTGGCGCCCGTCGCCTTCGGGTCGGTGATGGTGACGGTGTCGCCCAGGCCCATCCGCTCGGCGCCGTTGTTGGTCACGACGACCTTGAAGGTCACGGGGACGCCCGGCTCGAAGACCTTCGAGCCGGCCGACTTCGCCACGGTCAGGTCGTAGGTGCACGGCTCCCAGTCGAGCTGCGCGGTGCCGTTGCGGCCGCCACCGTTGGGCGCGAGCGCCTCGCCCGAGTCGGGTGCGGGTGCGATGAACGAGGCGCCGGTGTCAGCCGTGGCGAAGTAGCTGGAGCCGCCTCCGCCACCGCCACCGATGATGCCGCCGTTGACACCGCTCACGTCGCCGACCGTGGACGCGCCGCCGCCACCGCCGGTGTAGCCGGCACCGCCGCCGCCGCCCTGGTCGGCCGAGGCGTCGGTACCGCCGGTCCCTCCGTTGCGGCCGACACCCGCCAGCCCGCTGAGGGCTGCGTCGTTGGGGTGGACCCCGCCGGCGCCGGGCAGGCTGGTCCCGCCGCCGGCTCCGCCGCCGGGGGCACCGGGGGCGGAGTCGTCATTGCCGGCGGCGCCTTCCTGGCCGGCCCACACGCCGGGCCCTTCGACGACGCCCGCGTGACCACCCCCGCCGGCATCCGGGTTGTGCCCGCCGCCCGACCCGCCGCCTCCGCCGGCGAGGGCGACCTCCGTGCCGTTGATGGCGAAGCTGGTGTAGCCGCCACCGCCGGCGCCACGGTGCGTACCGGGACCGCCCTCACCGCCCTGGTCGTCGCCGGAGACGCCGCCGGGACCGCCGCTGCTCCCGCCCGTTCCGACGACCAGGTCGAGGACGTCGGTCGGTGCGACGGGGATGCGGAAGGAGATCCGGGCGCCCTGGCCACCTCCGACCTGGTCCGGGTCGTCCTCGCCGGGGTTCTCGTCGTCCTCGGCACCCGAGACGGCGGTGCCGCCGTTGGCGCCCTCGATCGTGACGACCGCGGCACAGGCGCCGGGGGCGGCGCCCAGGCGGTGGACGCCGGGTCCCAGCGTGGTGGTCTCGGCCTCGGGGGCCGGGTCGGCCAGCGCGGCCGGGACGCCGAGGGGTGCGATGACCAGTGCGCCGGCCGCGAGCGCGGCGACGCCGGCGATGCGCACCGGGGACAGCGGTCCTGTGGGTCTTGTCGTCGAGAAGTTCATGGCCGGGAGTTTCCTCAGGCCGCTCGGGGGGTGTCCCGGACTTCGCCGGCGTGAGGACGGATTCACCCCTGTACGGGGGTCAGGCCAGGCCGCGGCGTACCCCTGTCCGGGGGACGCCGGTCACCGCGCGCCGACAGGGCTGGCGTACCAGACCGTGCGGTGGGTCCAGCGTCCCGGCCCCAGGCGCCTGCCGGAGCACACCACGACCACCAGCTGCTCGGGCCCCCACGAGCGGAACGTGCGGGCCCGTGGCACCGCGTCGGCGCGGTACTGGCGGCGTTCGGTGACGCGGTAGCAGGCGCGCAGGGCGCCGTCGTGATTGCGCAGGACCAGGCGCGCGCCCACCCGGGTCCGGCGCAGGAGCGCGTTGCCGAGGGCCGATCCGTCCGGCCAGGTGTGGGCCACGAGCACCACCGAGCCCCGCCCGCTGCCCGGCCGGGTCTGGTCGTCCCAGCCGGCGAGCCACTTGCCTGCGCGGGTGCGCGGCGGCGTCCCGATCGCGCCGCTCCTGGTGCGCGGCACACGGACGACGCGCACAGCCCGGGCCGGGGCGGACAGCCGCAACCGAGCCGGCCGGAAGGCGCGAGCCGGTCTGGTGCAGGTCCCGGTGCTCGTCGCGCTCGTCAGGGCGAGGGCCGCCGGTGCGGCCGCGGGGACCGGGACAGGGCCTGGCGTGGTGGCCAGTGCCACCAGCGTGCCCGCCACCAGGGTCACCGCCAGCACGGTGACCGCTGCCCGGCGAGCAAGGTGGGGGCCGCCGGGGCCGGTCGCCGACCTGTGTCGTTCACTGTGCACAGCCGGACGGTAGCCAGCGGGGGAGCGCGTGCGGTCCGCGATGGAGCGAGCCGTGCCCGATTGCCCCCTGAACGGGGGCCCTGGTGTGCCGCCCGATCGCGGGCGCCGCCGTACCCGCCCCCATCGGCCCCCCTGCTCGGCGCTCCGATCGGCGTTTGCGGGTCTTGTGCGGCGTGTTTTCGGCAGGGGACGTCCCCCCGCGGGGCCCGGGTACGTGTCCTGGGGCCCTGAACGGGATAGAATGGGTTCCTGGCCGGGACTGCGCCTCCGCGGCGCCTGACTCGGCCTTCGCCATGCCATCGGCAGTGGCGGACACACCCCGATGCAGAACAGAGGTCACCGCGTGTCGACAGACGACTTGGTCCCCGAGTACGACGCCTCCGCGATCCAGGTCCTCGAGGGACTCGAAGCGGTCCGCAAGCGCCCCGGCATGTACATCGGCTCGACCGGCGAGCGCGGCCTGCACCACCTCATCTGGGAGATCGTGGACAACGCGGTCGACGAGTCGCTCGCGGGCTACTGCGACACCATCAACGTGACCTTCAACGACGACGGCTCGGTCAGCGTGGAGGACAACGGGCGCGGCATCCCGACCGACACCGCGCCGGGCCAGGACCTGCCGGCCGCGACGCTGGCGCTGACGGTGCTGCACGCCGGCGGCAAGTTCGGCGGTGGCGGCTACAAGGTGTCCGGCGGCCTGCACGGCGTCGGCTCGTCGGTCGTGAACGCGCTGTCGACCCACCTGCGGATGGAGATCAAGAACCGCGGCCGGGTCTGGGAGCAGGAGTTCACCAAGGGCGTCCCGGACTACGACCTGCGCGAGGTCCGCCCGATGGAGGACGGCGAGCGCACGGGCACGACCATCACCTGGTGGGCCTCGCCCGAGGTCTTCGAGACCACCGAGTACAACCTCGAGACGGTCTCCGCCCGCTTCCGCGAGATGGCCTTCCTCAACAAGGGCCTCAAGATCGTCCTGCGTGACGCCCGGCCCAAGGCCGAGCAGGTCCTCGAGGCCGTCGAGGACGGCACCTCCGAGCTGAGCCAGGACACCCAGGAGCGCTTCCGCTCCGGCGAGATCCACGCCGTCGAGGGTGCCGACCACAAGGTCCTCGAGCAGGTCTTCCAGTTCGAGCGCGGCCTGGCCGACTACGTCGACTTCCTCAACCAGCGCAAGCAGCCGATCTCCCCGATCATCCCGTTCGAGGCCGAGACCGGTGCCGACGCGCCGAACTCGATGAGCCTCGAGGTCGCCATGCAGTGGCAGGCGTCGTCGTACAACGAGTCGGTCCACACCTTCGCCAACAACATCAACACCCCCGAGGGCGGCACGCACGAGGAGGGCTTCCGGGCGGCGCTCACCTCGCTGATCAACCGCTGGGGCGAGGAGTGGGGCCTGATCAAGAAGAAGGAGGACAGGCTCACCGGTGACGACATCCGTGAGGGCCTGACCGCCATCATCAGCCTCAAGATCTCCGAGCCGCAGTTCGAGGGCCAGACCAAGGCCAAGCTCGGCAACACCGAGGCCAAGGGCTTCGTGCAGTCGGTCGTCAACGACCAGCTCGGCGACTGGCTGGAGAAGAACCCGACCGAGGGCAAGGAGATCATCCGCAAGGCGCAGGCCGCGGCGACCGCGCGCATCGCGGCCCGCAAGGCGCGCGACCTCGCCCGCAACCGCAAGGGCCTGCTCGGCGGCGGCGGCCTGCCGGGCAAGCTGCGCGACTGCAGCTCGCGCGACCCGGAGGAGTGCGAGGTCTTCATCGTCGAGGGTGACTCCGCCGGCGGCTCGGCGGTCATGGGCCGCGACAACCGGATCCAGGCGATCCTCCCGATCCGCGGCAAGATCCTCAACGTCGAGAAGGCCCGCATCGACAAGGTCCTGGCCAACCAGGAGGTCCAGGCGATCATCTCCGCACTGGGCACCGGCGTGCACGAGGAGTTCGACCTCGACAAGCTGCGCTACCACAAGATCGTGCTCATGGCCGACGCGGACGTCGACGGCCACCACATCAACACCCTGCTGCTGACCCTGCTCTTCCGGTTCATGCGCCCGCTGATCGAGGCTGGCCACGTCTACCTCGCCCAGCCGCCGCTCTACCGGATCAAGTGGAACAAGCCGGCCGAGCACGAGTACGTCTACTCCGACGCCGAGCGCGACGCCGTCATGCGTGACGGCCTCGAGCAGGGCAAGAAGCTCCCCAAGGAAGCTCCGATCCAGCGCTACAAGGGTCTGGGCGAGATGAACGCCGACGAGCTGTGGGAGACCACCCTCGACCCCGACCAGCGCGTGCTGCTGCAGGTGACCCTGGAGGACGCGGCGCAGGCCGACGAGATCTTCTCGATCCTCATGGGCGAGGACGTCGAGCAGCGCCGCTCCTTCATCCAGCGCAACGCCAAGGACGTCCGATTCCTCGATATCTAGGTCTCTAGCAACTTTCCTAGACATCGTTAGAACGAACCAGAGAGAGCAATCGTGAGCGAGACCCCCACCGAGGAGTTCCCGGGCTACGGCGGCCGGCGCATCCGCCCCGTCGACCTGCAGGAGTCGATGAAGCGCTCCTACATCGACTACGCGATGGCCGTCATCGTCGGCCGCGCCCTGCCCGACGTCCGCGACGGCCTCAAGCCGGTGCACCGGCGCGTGCTCTACGCGATGTACGACGGCGGCTACCGCCCCGACCGCGGCTTCAACAAGTGTGCGCGCGTCGTCGGCGACGTCATGGGTAACTACCACCCCCACGGCGACTCGGCGATCTACGACACCCTGGTCCGCCTCGCCCAGCCGTGGGTGATGCGCAACCCGCTCGTCGACGGCCAGGGCAACTTCGGCTCGCCGGGCAACGACCCCGCCGCGGCCATGCGGTACACCGAGTGCCGGATGGCGCCGCTGGCCATGGAGATGGTCCGCGACATCGACCGCGAGACGGTCGACATGACGCCGAACTACGACGGCAAGACCGAGGAGCCGACGATCCTGCCGGCCCGGTTCCCGAACCTGCTGGTCAACGGCTCGGCCGGCATCGCGGTCGGCATGGCGACCAACATCCCGCCGCACAACCTGCGCGAGGTCGCCGACGGCGCGATCTGGGCGCTCGAGCACCCCGACGCCACCCGCGAGGAGCTGCAGGACGCGCTCATCGAGCGGATCAAGGGCCCCGACTTCCCGAACGGCGCGCTCATCGTGGGCCGCGAGGGCATCGAGCAGGCCTACCGCACCGGCCGCGGCTCGATCACCCAGCGCGCGGTCATCGAGGTCGACGAGGACAAGTCGGGCCGCACCGTCCTGGTGATCACCGACCTGCCGTACATGGTCAACCCGGACAACCTGCTCATCAAGATCGCCGAGCTGGCCGACGCCGGCAAGGTGCAGGGCATCGCCGACGTCCGCAACGAGACGTCCTCGCGGGTGGGCCAGCGCATCGTGGTCGTGCTCAAGCGCGACGCTGTCGCCCGGGTCGTGCTCAACAACCTGCTCAAGCACACCGAGCTGCAGACCAACTTCTCCGCCAACATGCTGGCGCTGGTCGACGGCGTGCCGCGGACGCTGACCATCGACCAGTTCGTGACCAACTGGGTCGATCACCAGGTCGAGGTCATCCGCAGGCGGACCGAGTACCTCCTGCGCGAGGCCGAGGCCCGGGCCCACATCCTGCGCGGGCTCGTCAAGGCCCTCGACATGCTCGACGAGGTCATCGCCCTCATCCGGCGCTCGCCCGAGGTCGAGGACGCCCGCCGCGGCCTCATCGAGCTGCTCGACATCGACGAGCTGCAGGCCAACGCGATCCTCGACATGCAGCTGCGCCGCCTGGCGGCCCTCGAGCGGCAGAAGATCATCGACGAGCTCGCCAAGATCGAGGCCGAGATCGCCGACCTCAAGGACATCCTCGCCAACGTCAGCCGGCAGCGCCGGATCGTGGTCGAGGAGCTGCAGGGCATCGTCGAGAAGTACGGCGACGACCGTCGTACCCAGATCATCGCGGCCGCCGGCGACCTGTCGATGGAGGACCTGATCCCCGACGAGGACCAGGTCGTCTCGATCACCCGCGGTGGCTACGCCAAGCGGACCCGCGCCGACCAGTACCGCACCCAGAAGCGCGGCGGGAAGGGCGTGCGCGGCGCGACCCTGCGCGGCGACGACGTCGTGGACCACTTCATCTCCACGACCAGCCACCACTGGCTGCTGTTCTTCACCACCGCCGGGCGGGTCTACCGGACCAAGGTCTACAACCTGCCCGAGGCCGGCCGCGACGCGAAGGGCGGCCACGTCGCCGGCCTGCTGTCGTTCCAGCCGGACGAGGGGATCGCGCAGGTGCTGGCGATCCGCGACTACGAGCAGGCGCCCTACCTCGTCCTCGCGACGAAGAAGGGCCTGGTCAAGAAGACCCGCCTGGGCGACTACAACAGCCCGCGCCAGGCCGGCGTCATCGCGATCAACTTCAAGCACGACGACGACGAGCTGATCGGCGCCGAGCTGGTGGACAGCGAGGACGACATCCTGCTGATCTCCCGCAAGGGCCAGGCCCTGCGGTTCCGCGCCGATGACGACCAGCTGCGCCCGATGGGCCGCGCCACCGCCGGCGTCACGGGCATGAAGTTCCGCGACGGCGACTCGCTCCTGTCGATGTCGGTGGTCCGGGCCGGTGCGGAGAACCCGAACAACCCGCGCCAGTACGTCTTCACGATCACCGACGGCGGCTACGCCAAGCGCACCGAGCTCAAGCTCGACACCGACGGCCGCCCGACGTACCGCACCCAGACCCGTGGCGGCCTCGGCATCAAGGCGATGCAGCTGGAGAACGAGGAGCGCGGCGTGCTCGTCGGCGCGTTCATCGTCCAGGACGGCGACGAGGTCCTCTCGATCACCGCCAACGGCCAGGTCGTGCGCAGCCCGATCAACGACGACTTCCGGCCCACCGGACGCTCCACGCAGGGCGTGAAGTTCGTGTCCCCGAAGAAGGGCGACTCGGTCGCCGTCGTCGCCCGCTCGGTCGAGTCGAAGGACCCCGAGGAGGGCGAGGAGGGCTCGACGGAATCGCCCGATGAGGCCCCGGGTGCCACAATCGGAGGAACAGACGACGGGGCGGACGCCGCACAGCCCGGCAACGAGGCCGGCGAGGCGGGCACCGAGGCCGGTGGGGCGCCCGAACCCGGGGAGAGTGAGAGCTGATGACTGAGCGCGTCGAGGACACGACGGCGGTACGCCCGCCGCTGGAGGGGCCCATCGGCTCCCCGGTGACCCCGGCGCGCCCCGTCCAGGCCGGCCCCACGGTCAACCCGCCGGCGGGGGCGCCGCGTCCGCGCGCCCCCCGCCGGGCCCGGCTGCGGCTCACCCGCGTCGACCCCTGGTCGGTCATGAAGACCTCGTTCCTGCTCTCCATCGCCTTCGCGGTCGTCACCGTGGTCTCGGTCGCGATGGTCTGGCAGGTGCTCGGCGCCGCCGGCGTGTGGGAGTCGATCAACTCCACCATCCAGGAGAGCATCGGCGGCGAGGACGTCGCCGGCTTCCGGATCGAGGACTACGTCGGCACCAGCCGCGTGCTCGGGTTCACGATGCTCGTGGCCGCCATCGACGTCGTACTCATCACCGCGGCGGCGACCCTCATCGCCTTCCTCTACAACATGTCCGCCGCCCTGCTCGGCGGCATCGAGATCACGCTCGCCGAGGACGCCTGAGCGACGCTGTTCATTCACGGTGAATGAAGCAGCCTCGTTTTGTCGCTCCCGAACCTGCTCGGGTAAGGTTCCGTCTCGGCTTGCTGCCGCGGGGCTTCCACCCAGAGCGGCTCGCCACCCGGGCCTATAGCTCAGACGGTTAGAGCACCACACTGATAATGTGGGGGTCAGAGGTTCAAGTCCTCTTAGGCCCACCGGAAAGCCCCGGCCGCGACTCGCGGACCGGGGCTTCTTGGGAAGAACGGGAGTGTTGGCATGAAGAAGGTCCTCCTCGCGGCCCTCGCCGCAGTGGGCGTCGTCGTCGCCGGCAAGAAGCTCCAGGAGAGCAAGGCGGAGCAGGCCCTCTGGGCCGAGGCCACCGACAAGCTCCCGAAGAACTGAATCCCACCGGGGGTCCACCGACCCCCACCACGGGGCCTTGGCGCAATTGGTAGCGCACCTGCTTTGCAAGCAGGGGGTTAGGGGTTCGAGTCCCCTAGGCTCCACTCGACGAAACCGCAGGCCAGCCTGCGGTTTCTGGCGTTTCAAGAGCGGTCGGGTTTGTCGCTCTCACGACTGAGTTCAAGGATGCCGGGTGGGTGTGAGCCGACCTGTCGTTCGACGTGGACGCGCTCGCATCACCGTTCGTCATTGCGGCTGACAAGTGTTCGGTGTTCGGTAGTGACCGAACACCAAAGCCTGGGCGAGGACGCGTCGTCGCACAGGTGCGCTTCTTCGCCCTGACTCTTCTCCGGCGAGCCTGGGGAGTACGTCAGTCGGAACTCGACGATTCGATCAGTTCGGTGTCCCCCATGGACGCAGGGGTCATTACTGCCACGTGGTCGAGCGCCTCGCCACGTCGTAGATCGTGTCGACCTGGTCCGGGGTAAGTCGGTGCGGTTGCGACAGCAGGTGGTTGCAGACACGTCGGCGCATCACGACGACGACGGCGCCGTCCTTGGGTTGAGCGCGGATCCTGAAGCCCTTCTGGGCTCCCATCACCGCGACGATGCCGGTGGCGGTGACCGGAAAGCCGGCTTGCTCGGTGAGAAGTAGCCCTGCCCTCTGGGCCTCGTGCCGGCTGTTGCGGATGTAGGGCACTCGCTGCCCGTTGACCATGAAGGTGTCACCGCCCACCCAGATCGAGGCGTGGGGATGATGCTTGGCGTTGATGGTGAAGACCCCGGCTGGACCGACGACCACGTGATCGATGTCCGAGCCGCGTTCGCCGACGCGTATCGCGTGCAGGACCCGCCACGCCGGTCCGAGGGCGAGGAGCTGCGCGGCGACGGCCTCCTCGCCCTCGGCACCGATCCGCCACGCGCGCTCCTCGGTGCGTGCCCCCACCAGGCGGGAGAGCACGTACTTGAAGGGGCCCTGGGCCTCGCGCTCCGCCATCGCACGTTCGCGGGCAGCGGCGCCCGCGCGATTCGCGCTGAGGTCGTGCCAGGCGGGACGGGGAGGGGGAAGCGGTGCCGGCGGCGTTGGCGGCGGTGGCTCCACCGAGTGGTGGTGGAGGTCGAGTGGGTTCGGTGAGGACGGCGCTGGTGGCGCCGTCGGCGTTCGCGCCGCCAGGTGGTCAGCGATCGCCCGCTGCAGCAACGGCACGTTCGACAGGTCATCGGAGTGATGACGCCCGGTCTTCACGTCGTAGTAGCCCAGCGCCGTCCCGCCCGGCGTCTCGGCGTAGAGCCGCTCGTGGCCGTAACGCGCCCACCGGCGCACGATCCACTCGGTCACGTCGGCTCACCTCCTCGCTCACCGAGGGTCGCACTGGAGCGGCGATGCCGCAGACGAATCCGTAGTCACGTGGGCTGGGTGTCTTAGCTGAACGCCTGCAGCGCCGATGGTTGACTGTCGCCGTGGCCGACGAGACCGACGTCCAGCACCTCGTGAAGCAGCTGATGGCCGGCGCCCGTCCCGAGGAAGGCAAGGCGCTTCTCGATGCCTTGATGCACGGTCAGGTCACCACCATCTTCGAGAAGCTGAAGCGCGATGAACGGCCCGCGGTGCTGCCCGTCCCGGAGCGTGTGCGCGGGTTCCGTGTCCGGTTGGACCTGCACGGAGCCAAGCCGCCCGTCTGGCGCCGCCTCGAGCTACCCGGCGACCTGACGCTGCCGCAGGTGCACGTCGCGATCCAGGCCGCGATGGGCTGGTACGACTCCCACCTCCACCGTTTCCGTGTGAGCAAGGACCGCCGGTCGCCCTACTTCGCGACCGAGTTCGACCTCGACGAGGGTGACGAGGGGATGCCTGAGGCCGACGTACGCCTCGACCAGCTCCTCGCTGCGAAGGGCGACGAGCTCTGGTACGAGTACGACTTCGGTGACGGGTGGGACCACCAGCTGGTCGTCGAGGCGGTCCTGGATGAATCGCCCGCGACCGTGCGCTGCACCGCTGGGCGGATGGCCTGTCCGCCAGAGGACTGCGGCGGGATCTGGGGCTACGACGAGATCGCAGCCTGGGTGCGCAGCGGGTACGACGACACCCTCCTGCCGCGGTCGTTCGAGGACGCCGAGCACGGCCGGGACTGGCTGCCCGAGGGGTGGCACCCGGACCACTTCGACCTCGGCGAGGTGAACGAGTCGCTGGCGATCGCGACCACAGAACCGGTCGACGTCGGTGGCGAGCTGGCCGAGCTGGCCGACAGGTTGACGCGTCGTGGGCTCACGGCCCTGCGGGAGGTGCTCGGACGCCCGCTCTCCCACGGCCCCGTCGACCTCAGTGATGCTCAGGCCGCGAGCTCGACCGAGACCTACCGGACCTTCCTCGACATCATCGGCGACGGCGTCACGCTCACCGCCGCGGGCTACCTGCGGCCGGCCGTGGTCGAGGAGATCGCCACCCGGACCGGCATCGCCGAGTGGTGGATCGGCAAGGCCAACCGCGAGGACCTGACCCGCCCGGTCGCCGCGATCCGCGACACCGCCCGTGCCCTCGGTCTGGTCAGCGTCCGCAGCGGGCAGCTCACTCCGACCGCGGCTGCTCGCCGCTGCGCCGGCGACCCGCAGGCGCTGCTCGCCCACATCGTGGGCCGTCTACCGCTCGGCACCAAGGACTTCGATCGCCAGGCCGGGTGGATGGTCCTGGCGGTCGCAGGCAGCGGGACACCGGTCGAGCACTGGCACGACGAGACTGCGGACCTCCTCTACGACCTGGGATGGAGCCACGGTCGTGATCGGCTGTCCCCGCCTCCTCCGTGGAGTCCGACCTTCGAGGTGCTCGAGCAGCTGGCCGGCGCCGCCGGCGCTCGGTGGGGCGAGGTCAAGGGCACCGACCTCGCGGTCGCCGCGGTGGCACGTGCAGCGATCCGGCGGACCTGACCGTCGTCGAGTCAGGGAAGCTGGGCCTCGGGGTTGTCCCGCCAGAACCGTTGTGCGTCGTCGTCGTCGACGAGCCCCTCGTCGGCCAGCCAACGCACGGCCCGCACCATCGCGCGGCTGTCGCTGAAGGCACGCCACACCGGCACCAGGTCGGGATGACGTTGATGGAGCTCGTTCCCGAAGCGCCGGAAGGCGCCCCTGCCCTGGAGCGCGCGGCTCAGCCGCTCACCCGCCCTGCGGTCGCTGATTCGCTGGGCGAAGTCGACCATGTCCTGGTACCAGACGTACGACGGCAGCGGGTCGATGAGGACCAGGTGGTCCAGCTCGTCGATGTCGACCGGGTTCTCGCCGTCGACGCCGGTGTCGCTGGTCCAGAGCACGATCTCCCCGCTCTGCGGGTCGATCAACCACCGGTGGTCGTAGTCGGTCTGGTCGGCCAGCGATGATGCCAGCTCCTCGAGGTTGATCGCGTCCAGGTCGACCATCCGGGCAGCGTAGGCCGGCCGACGCTCGTTCCCCAAGGGGTTGTGGTTGGGGCCTCGCCTGAGCCTCCGAAGCCCGCGGGGCAAGGGTGTAAGTGGCCGCTTCCACAGCGTGCCGCGGACTTGTCCCTTGCATTGTCGGCGGGCCGCCCTAGGGTCGATTCCAGACGTCTTCGGCGACCGCAGGGTGCGGCCGCGGACGGCGAGGAGGCTCCCATGACCGCCACGCAGGACTCCCGGTGGACCGCTGACGCGCTGCTGGCGCGGTACGACGAGGTCAGGGCGCACACGGAGCGGCTCGCGGAGCCGTTGTCGCCGGAGGACCAGACCGTGCAGTCGATGCCGGACGTGTCGCCGACGAAGTGGCACCGGGCGCACGTGACGTGGTTCTTCGAGACGTTCGTGCTGGCGGAGAACGAGACCGGCTTCGCGCCGTACCAGGACCGGTACTGGTTCCTCTTCAACAGCTACTACGAGGCGGTCGGGCCGCGCTACAACCGGGCCGAGCGCGGGGTGATCAGCCGGCCGGGGGCGCACGACGTCGGGCTCTACCGGCGCAACGTCGACGACCGGGTGCGTGACCTCGTCGCGCGGCTCGACCAGGGCACGGTCGACAAGCTGGCGGACACGATCGAGCTCGGGTTCCACCACGAGCAGCAGCACCAGGAGCTGTTGCTGATGGACATCAAGCACGTGCTCTCGCTCAACCCCCTCCAGCCCGTGTACGCCGGCCGGCCAGTCCCCGAGGCGGAGCCGGACCAGCTGGGGTGGGTCGACGTGGAGGGTGGCCTGGTCGAGGTCGGCCACCGCGGCGACGGCTTCTCCTTCGACAACGAGCTCCCGCTGCACCAGGCCTGGCTCGAGCCCTACCGGCTCGCCGACCGGCTGGTCACCAACGGGGAGTGGCTGGAGTTCATGGCCGACGGCGGCTACCGGCGCCCGGAGCTGTGGCTCTCCGACGGCTGGGCGCAGGTGAAGGCCAACGGCTGGGAGGCGCCGTTCTACTGGACCGAGGTCGACGGCGTGTGGTTCGAGCACACGCTGCACGGCACCTTCCCGGTCAACCCCGGGCTGCCGGTCAGCCACGTGAGCCACTACGAGGCCGACGCCTTCGCGACCTGGGCGGGCAAGCGGCTGCCGACCGAGGCCGAGTGGGAGCACGCGGTGCGCACCGACACCGGCGACCCGGCCGACGTGGCGGACGGGCTGGTCGGCAACCTCGCCGACACCGAGACCTTCCACCCCCGCCCCGCAGGACCGGCGACCGGTCGGCTGCGCCAGGTCTACGGCGACTGCTGGGAGTGGACCTCGTCGGCGTACCTGCCCTACCCGGGCTTCCACCCCGCGGAGGGGGCGATCGGGGAGTACAACGGCAAGTTCATGTCCAACCAGATGGTGCTGCGCGGCGGGTGCGCGCTCACCCCGCCCGGCCACGCGCGCGCCAGCTACCGCAACTTCTTCCCACCCGGCGCGCGCTGGGCGCTCTCCGGGGTGCGCCTGGCCGACGGGGGAGAGCCCCGGTGAGCGAACCGCAGCTCAAGGTCCTGCTCGACCCCGACTGGGAGACCGGCAGCCTCGTCGACGACGTGCGCCGCGGGCTGCTGAGCCACCCGCGCACCCTCCCGCCCCGCTGGCTGTACGACGACCGCGGGTCCGCGCTGTTCGACCAGATCACCCGGCTGCCGGAGTACTACCCCTTCCTCGCCGAGCGCTCGATCCTCGAGCAGCACGCCGCCGACATCGCCGCCGCCAGCGGGGCGACCACGCTGGTCGAGCTGGGCAGCGGCACCAGCGAGAAGACCCGGCTGCTGCTCGACGCGTTCACCGCGAAGGGCCAGCTCACCCGGTTCACCCCCGTCGACGTCTCCGAGGGCACGCTCAGGGAAGCGGCGGCGCGGATCGCGGCGGCGTACCCCGGCGTCGAGGTGGTCGGCCTGGTCGGTGACTTCACCCTCCACCTCGGTCACCTGCCCAGCGGCGGGCGCCGGATGGTCGCGTTCCTCGGTGGCACGATCGGCAACCTCTACCGCGAGGAGCGCGCGGCGTTCCTCGGCGCGCTCGCCGACCTGCTCGAGCCGGGCGACTCGTTCCTGCTCGGCACCGACCTGGTCAAGAGCGCCGACCGGCTGATCGCCGCCTACGACGACTCCGCCGGCGTCACCGAAGCGTTCATCCGCAACGCGCTGACCGTGGTCAACCGCGAGCTCGGCGCCGACTTCGACCAGTCGGCCTTCTCCTACGTCCCGTTCTGGGACCCGCACATGGAGCGGATGGACCTGCGCCTGCGCGCCGAGGTGCCGCAGCGGGTCCGCCTGCCCGGCGCCGGGCTCGAGCTCGACCTCGCGATGGGGGAGGAGCTCCGGGTCGAGATCTCCACCAAGTTCCGGCCCGAGCGGCTCGCCGCCGAGCTCGAGGCGGCGGGCCTGGGGGTGGCGCAGGCGTGGACCGACGACGCCGGTGACTTCGCGCTCACCCTCGCGACGAAGGGCTGATCCCGCGCCGGCTCGTGGCAGACTCAGCGCCGTGAAGGGAGCCCGGGCCGGCCGCACGTGGCTGGGAGCGCTGGTCTGCGCGACGTTGGTGACAGGCCTCGCCGCCTGCAGCGACGACCCGGAGCCGGTCTACCAGGACGACACGGCGCCGCAGGCAGTCGTGCGCGAGTACGACGCCTCGCTGGAGCCGTCCGCCGCCGTGCTCTCACTGGTGCCGGCCGGCGCCACCTCCCTCACCGTCACCGACTTCGACCAGCTCCGCCTCGTGCTCGGCTTCGGCTCCCTCGACAGCGCCAGCCCGCCGGAGGAGCGCGAGACCTTCTGGCGCCGCGCCGGGCGGACCGCGACGCTCTCGCTCGGGCTGCTGCGCGACGTCGACGAGCAGCTGCGGGCCGACTTCGGCTTCAGCCGCGACGACGTCGCCTGGGAGGCGAGCTGGGAGGGCGAGCAGTCCGGCTGGGCGCTCGCGTTCCACGACTCGGTGCCCATGCGCGCGGTGCAGCGCGCCGTCCGGGCCGGTGTCGGCCCGCTCCGGGGTGCCGTCGTCGATGCCGACCGCCACCTCGTCACCTCCGCGCGGCCGCCCGCGGGCGACCAGTCGTGGGGCGCCGTGCCGGAGATGGCGGCGCTGACCGGCCGCGAGGCGATCTCGACCTTCGTCGACCGGTCCTGCCGCGACTTCGACGACGTCTTCGGCGACGGCATGGAGGCCAGCCTCGCCAAGGCCCCGAAGGCCGCGCTGCGGGCCATCGACGAGCTCGAGGCGTGGTCCGTCGCCCTCGGCGCCGAGCTCGTCACCGTCCAGCTCGGCCCGGACCGTGGCGACGCCTTCGACCGGGTCCGGCTCGCCGACGTGATGCCGCGGACCGACCCGGACTTCGGCACGGTCATGGACCGCGGCGTCGCGGATCCCTCCAGCGGCCGGCTCGGCTACACCCTGCGCGACCCGCGCGGTGCGGCCGAGCTGACGAAGGCCCGCCAGCTGCCCTTCGCGGTCTGCCGCTCCCTGGGCTGAACTCCGCGAACCCCGGGACCGGCTGGTCGGCCGGTCAGCCGGTCAGAGGTCCAGGTCGTGCAACCGCTGCACGGTCGGCGAGGTCGGCACCGTGCCCGGGTCCGGCGCCGTGCCGAACAACCGGTCGGCCGTCCCCGCCGTGGTGACGGTGAACCAGTAGTGCTCGCTCTTGTAGTGGTGCAGCCGGTGGTTGCGCCAGACCTTGCGGTACCACGCCGACCTCGGCCGGTAGTCGCTGTGCAGCAGGTAGTGCGTCCACTCGTAGCCGGACTTGATCGTGTAGACCGCGACCAGCAGCGTGAACATCGCCGAGGTCGTCGGCATCACCAGCCACGCCAGCGCGGTCCACGCCGGCGCCAGCCACAGCTGGGCCTGCCAGGGGATGAACACGAGCGGGATCTCGCGCGGGTTCGCGTGGTGCGCGCGGTGCTTGCGCGCCAGCAGCGGGTCCAGGGTCACCGGTCCGAGCCGGCGCGGCTTCCAGTGCAGGATGAACACGTGGACCACCCACTCCACGACCGGCAGCACCGCGACCAGGCCGAGCGGGACGGCCAGCTCCCACCACGACCCGGGCCCGGCGAGCACCCGACCGGTGACGGCGGCGGCCAGGCAGGTCCCGAGCAGCCACGGGCTGGGGTGGCGCCAGAACTCGGCGAGCACCTCGCCCATCGACAGATTCGTACGACGCCCGGCAGCTCGGTCGCCGACGTACTTCCCGTCCAGCTTCCCGTCCAGCTTCCCGGCCAGGCGCGCCTCGTCCTCCGCCAGGCGGCGGGCGGCGTGCGCCTCGCGGGGGCTCACCGGTCGTTCTCCGCCGCGTCCCCCACCGCGTCAAGGGCCGCCAGCAGCGCCTCGGCGGTCGGCGCGAGCACGCGGGTCGCGGCGGCCCGGGCGGTGGCGGCGTCGCCGCTGCGGATCGCCGCGGCCAGGAGCCGGTAGGGCTCGACCTGGCCCACCTCGGCGGCCAGCACCGCGGAGAGCGCGGGCAGGACCGGCTCGTAGGCGGCGCGCAGGCTGTTGAACATCAGCCGGAAGACGAGGGAGTCGGCGCCGTCGACGAGCAGGTCCCAGTAGTCCAGGGCCAGCTCCTGCCAGCGCACCGCGTCCTGGGCCGCCTCGAGGTCGGTCACCACGCGGTCGAGATCTGCGGCGAGGCCGGGCCCGCCGCGCTCGGCGGCCAGGGCGGCGATGCCGGGGCCGACCTCGGCACGGGCCTCCAGGACGCTGCGGGCGACCGCCGCGTCGAGCCGCCCGCTGCGGACGAGGAGCCGCGGGAGCAGGTCGAGGCCGGCGGCGCGGCGGAAGTCGCGCACGGTGGTCGCCCCGCCGTGCCGCACCTCCACCAGCCCGGTCTGGGCGATGCGCTGCAGCGCCTCGCGAACGGCCGGTCGGGAGATGCCGAGCACCTCCGCCAGCCGGCGCTCGCTGGGCAGGGGCTCGCCGACGGCGAGCTCGCCGTCGAGGACGTCGTCGAGCACCTGGTCGAACACCTGGTCGGCCACGGAGCGTCGGGTCACGGGTCGCAGTGCCATGACGATGACGGTAGGCGGCTCAGGTCCGGTGGTCAAGTGGTCAGACCAGTCGTGTGAGGCGGGCGACGGCCGGGCCGGCGAGGAGGGCGGCCACGGCCCCTCGTACCCTGAGGAGGTGCTGCGGTGGTGGAGCGTTCGGTTGTGGGGCGCCCACCTCCTCGCCCTCGTGTGCGTCGGGTTCGCCGCCGGGATGGGCGTGTGGCAGTTCGACGCCTGGCAGGAGCGCCGGGCTGCGGAGCAGGAGGACCTGACCGAGGTCGCCCCGGTCCCGATCACCGACGTCATCGGCCCCGACGACCCGTTCCCGCGCGCTGGCCTGGGCCGGCCCGTCGAGGTCAGCGGCACCTTCCTCGACGCCGGCACCGTGCTGGTCTCCGGCCGCGACGGCGCCGACGGCGAGGACGGGCGGTGGCTGGTCACCCCGCTCAGCGTCGGCGAGCCGGACCAGCCCGCCGTGCCCGTCGTGCGCGGGTGGGTGCCCGCGGACGCCTCGCTCGACGACCTCCCCGCGCCGCCGACCGGCACGGTCGACCTCACCGGCTGGCTGCAGCCGACCGAGGCCGCACGCGGCGGTGACGCCGCGGACGACGAGGCCGACGACCGGGTGGTGCCGAGCCTGCGGGTCGCCGACCTGGTCCAGCTGCTCGAGGGCCAGGACCTGTACGGCGCCTACGTCGTCGCGCAGGAGCCGCTGGCCGCCGACGCCTCGGCGGGGGTGGCGGCCGCGACGCTGGACCAGCTGCCGCCGGCGAGCCGGTTCACCGGCCTGCGCAACATCCTCTACGCCATCGAGTGGTGGGTCTTCGCCGCCTTCGCGATCTTCCTCTGGTGGCGCCATGTGCGCGACGCCACCACCGAGCGGGCAGCGGACGGGCCCGGCGCCGACCCGGCGGACGACGCCGTCGTACCCTCGAAGCCGTGACCAGGCTCTTCCCCACCTACCGCGTGCTCGCGCTCGTGGTAGGCGTCCTCCTCGTGGTCGGCGCGCTCAGCTCGGTGGCCAAGTACCTCCTCGAGGACGGCACCGCGCTGCAGCAGCTCGGCGACGACCTCACCCCGATCTGGATCATCCACGGCTGGATCTACATGGTCTACGTCGTCGTGGCGTTCCTGCTGAGCCAGAAGGCGCGCTGGTCCATGCCCCAGCTGCTGCTGCTCCTGGTCGCCGGGCTCGTCCCCGGCCTCATCTTCTGGGTCGAGCGCCGGGTGGTCGAGCGCCTGCGCGCCGACCACCCGGAGCTCGTGCGGACCTGACCGGTCCGGGACCGCTCAGGCCGACGGGTCCGCCGACTGCCACTGCGACGACGAGCCGCCGCCCTGCAGCTTCTTCGCGACGGCGGCCACGGCCGCGCCGACGAGGCCCACCAGCACCAGCTTCTTCAGCACCTTCATCACTCACCCTCCTGGGTCGACCGGCCGGCTGCCCAGACGGCAACCGGACCGCTTCCGCACCAGCATGGTCCACGGACGCAAGCCGTGGCAGTGCTCGTAGGATCGACTGCGTTGCCGGTCGGCCGACCGGCGCGCACGACATCGATCTGAGACGAGGCTTACCCCATGGCAGACCAGGCCGTCCTGAAGACGAACAAGGGCGACATCACGCTCAACCTGTTCCCCAACCACGCGCCGCTGACGGTCAAGAGCTTCGTCGGTCTCGCCACCGGCAACCCCGTCGAGGTCTCGCCCGACGGCCCGTACACGCCGGACCGCCGCGGCGGCTCCACCGGCTCCGGCCCGTTCTACGACGGCCTGACGTTCCACCGGGTCATCCCCGGCTTCATGATCCAGGGTGGCTGCCCCGACGGCATCGGCACCGGCGGCCCGGGCTACCAGTTCAAGGACGAGCCGCACCCCGAGCTCACCTTCGACAAGCCCTACCTGCTCGCGATGGCCAACGCCGGCCCGGGCACCAACGGCTCGCAGTTCTTCATCACCGTCGGCGCGACCACGTGGCTGAACTTCAAGCACACGATCTTCGGCGAGGTCGCCGACCAGGCCAGCCGCGACGTCGTCGACGCGATCGCCGGCGTCCAGACCGGCCGCAACGACAAGCCGGTCGAGCCGGTCGTCATCGAGACGGTCGAGATCAAGGGCTGAGCCCGGACCACCCGAGACCAGCACCAAGGACCAGCACAGCACCATGAGCACGCCTCCGGTCGGGGTGCCGACCTGCTACCGGCACCCCGACCGCGAGACCTGGGTGCGCTGCCAGCGCTGCGAGCGCCCGATCTGCCCCGACTGCATGAACGACGCAGCCGTGGGCTTCCAGTGCCCCTCCTGCGTCGCCGAGGGGCGCAAGACGCAGCGCCAGGCCACCGGCGCGTACGGCGGCGTCGTCAACCGCACACCCGGCCGGGTCACCACCGTGCTGCTCGCCGTCATCGCCGTGGCCTGGGTCGCGATCACCGCGACCGGCGGCGAGGACAGCGTCCTGCTCAACTGGCTCGCGATGCGCACCGGCGGGTGGTGCGGCATCATCAGCGACCCCGGCCTGGGCTACCCCGGCATCCAGTCCGCCGCGACGTGCACCGGCATCGGCGACACCCGGTGGTACCCCGGCGTGGCCGACGGCGGCGTGTGGCGCCTGCTGACCCACGTCGTCACCCACGTGCACGTGTGGCACATCGCGATGAACGCCCTCGCGCTGTGGCAGCTCGGCCCGCAGCTGGAGCGCGTCTTCGGCTGGGTGCGCTTCCTCGCGCTCTACCTGCTCGCCGGCATCAGCGGGGGTGTCGCGGTGATGTGGCTGTCCGGCGGCTCGGCCGTCGGCGCCTCCGGCGCGCTCTTCGGCCTGCTGGCCGCGCACCTCGTCGTGGCCCGCAAGGTGGGTGCCGACACCTCGAGCCTGGGATCGACCCTCCTCCTGGGGGTCATCATCAGCCTGCTTCCGGGTATCTCCTGGCAGGGCCACCTCGGCGGGTTCATCGGCGGCGGGGTGGTCGCAGTGGTCCTGGCCTACGCGCCCCGGGAACGGCGCGGGCTGGTCCAGGGCGTCGGCCTCGCGGCCGTCGCGCTGGTGCTGGTGGGCCTGACCGTGTTGCGGATGGCGACGTACACCGCCTGAGCAGGGACCCGCCGTACGAGTCATCCCCAGCCTTTTCCACCGATGTGGATGAATCACACCGGTGTAGTTCTCCCCAGCTGGGGAGAACCCTGTGGAAAACGACCGCAGGTGGAAAACGACCGCGGCGCCGGTGGAGACCACCGGCGCCGCGTCGTGCTGTGTTGTGCTGGGTGCGGGCTGCCTACTCCCAGCGCGTGGCGAAGGTGAAGCCGACCGCCATGAACCCGATGCCGACGAAGAGGTTCTTCTGGCCCAGGTCGTTGAAGATCGGGATGTCCTTCGGGTCGTTGCCGGTCAGGAAGATGTAGAAGATGCAGATCCAGACCAGGCCGATGATGAAGCAGCCGAGCATGCCGACCACGACGCCGCGGCCGCGGCCGAGCGGGGTCTTGGGGTGCGCGGAGATCGCCAGGCCGAGGAAGAGCGCGATGAACCCGATCAGGTAGTTCTTGCCCTCGAGGTCGGCGAAGAAGGAGGGGCCACCCGGCTGGTTCGGCTTGCCCTCGGAGTTGAGGCTGCCGAAGCCGTCGGTCGGGCGGATGCCGAAGTAGTAGTACAGGATCCAGCCGACGCCGCCGAGGATCAGCACCAGCGCGACGGCGAAGCGCGCAGTCATCACCGGGCCGCGCTCGGGGTCGGCGAAGACGTCTCCGTCCTTGTTCTTCGACAGGCGGGGCAGCTTGGCCACGTCGGGGCTCCTCGTCGTTCCGGCCGGCCCTTGGTCAGCGCCGGCCGGGGTTGGGGTGGTGCGGTCAGGGGTGTGGTGGACACTGTCAGTATGACGGGTACGCACGCGGGCGCGCCGCCCGGCCACCGGACCGGCAGGTCGCTGGCCTGGCGGGTGGGGACGCCGGTCGTCGCGCTGCTGAGCGGCAGCCTGCTCGCCGTGTCCGCGGCGAACAGCGACGGGACCGACCTCCGGCCCGGACGCTACACCGACCTGGCCGGTCTCGTGGAAGCCGAGGCCAACGACTTCCAGGACGTCGAGGACCGCCTCAACGAGCTGACCGCGGAGGTGGACCGGCTCGGCGCCCGGGTCAGCGACCGCGGGGTCAACCTCGCGCGCGCCGAGGCGGCCGAGCTGCGCGACCCGGCCGGGCTCACCCCCCGGCAGGGTCCGGGGCTGCGGATCACCATGCAGGACGCGCCCGACGAGCTCGTCGACGAGGCGATCGAGCTCAACAAGAACGTCGAGCCCGAGGAGCGGATCAAGCTCAACCGGTTCGTCGTCCACCAGCAGGACATCCAGGCGGTCGTCAACGCCCTGTGGGCCGGCGGCGCCACCGCGGTCACCATCGCCGGGCAGCGGATCATCTCCACGACCGGCATCAAGTGCCGCGGCCCGGTCGTGCAGCTGCAGGGCGTGCCCTACTCCCAGCCGTTCGTCATCGAGGCCGTCGGCGACCAGACGGCCCTGCTCGACGCCATCGACGGCGACGACCTGGTCTCCGGCTACCGCACCGACTCCGCCAACAGCCAGATCGGCATCGGCTGGTCCCTGGAGACCCGCGACATCGTCAGCGCGCCGGCGTACGACGGCGTGCTGGACGTGCAGTACGCACGCCCGCTGCGCGACTGACCGAGCCGGACAGCCTCAGCGGACGGTCAGCGGGACCGTGCGCCCGACGCTGTCACCACCGCCGCCGCCACCCGGGCCACCCGGGTCGGGCGTCCCGCCACCACCCGGGCCCGGGTCGAGCGGGTTGGTCGGGTCGGTGCCGTCGGCGACCTCCTGGCCGTCGTTGATGCCGTCGCCGTCGGTGTCGGGGTTGTTCGCGTCGGTGCCGGCCTTCTCCTCGTCCTCGTCGGAGAGTCCGTCGCCGTCGGTGTCGACCGGCGTCTCGGGCTCCTCGTAGACCGAGACGAAGATGATCACGTCGTCGCCCTGGTTGCGGGCCTCGCCCGCCGCCGGGAGCTGCTCGGTGATCCGGCCCTTCGGCTGGCTGTCGTCGGAGGCGTCGGCGTTGCGCACGATCGGGTTGAACCCCGCGTCGCGGATCAGCTTCTCCGCCTGTGCGCGGGTCTTGCCCACGACGTCGGGGACCTTCGTCGGGCCGTCGGAGACGCAGAGGGTGACCTCGGTGTCGGTGCCGACCGGCGTGCCCGGGATCGGGTTCTGCTCGACGACGGTGCCCTTCGGGTCGTCGGCGTCGCACTCCTCGAAGCTGATGTTCTCCCGCGGGATGCCCGCGTCGGTGAGCGTGTTGATCGCCTGGGCGCGGCGCGAGGAGGTCACGGCCGGCATCGGGAAGTCGCACGGGCCGCTGGAGATGGTGAGGTAGACGGTGCCGGTGGGCGCGATGTAGTCGCCGCTCTCCGGGTCCTGCTTGACCACCACACCCGCGTCGTAGTCGTCGCTGCACGCGACCGCGCTGTGGTCGCTCTCGAGGCCGACGTCGCCGATGTCGCTGCGGGCGGCGTCGACCTCCTTGCCGACGACGCCTGGGACCGCGACGTCGGTCGGGGTGTCGTCGAAGAGCTTGGGCCACACGGCGTACGCCGTGCCGAAGAGGGCGAGCAGCAGCACGGCGAGCAGCACCCACAGCCCGACCCGGCTGCGGCGGTCGTCCTGCACGGGCGGCACCGCCGGGCGGATCGCCGTCTCCTGCGGGTCGTGCGCCGCGACGGGCACGGGTGCGGGGACCGGGCCGGTGGGCACGTCGGGGACGGTGGCCTGGACCGGGCGACCGGCGAGGTAGCGCTCGATGTCGGCGCGCATCTGCGCCGCGGACTGGTAGCGGTCCTCGACCCGCTTCGCGAGCGCCTTCATCACGATCGCGTCGATCTCGGGGGTGAGGTCGTCCTCGTGCCGCGACGGGGGTACGGCGGGCTCGCGGACGTGCTGGTAGGCGACGGCGACCGGGGAGTCGCCGACGAACGGCGGCCGGCCGGTGAGCAGCTCGTAGAGCAGGCAGCCGGCGGAGTAGACGTCGGAGCGGGAGTCGACGGTCTCGCCGCGGGCCTGCTCGGGCGAGAGGTACTGCGCGGTGCCGACCACGGCCGCGGTCTGGGTCATCGACGACTGCGCGTCGCTCATCGCCCGCGCGATGCCGAAGTCCATCACCTTGACGTCGCCGGCCGGCGTGAGCATCACGTTGCCGGGCTTGATGTCGCGGTGGATGATCCCCGCGCGGTGGCTGTAGTCGAGCGCCGACAGCACGCCGCTGGTGATCTCCAGGGCCCGCTCGGGCAGGATCTTGCGGCCCTCGCGGAGGATGTCACGCAGGGTCCGCCCGGCGACGTACTCCATGACGATGTAGGGCACGACCTCGTCGCTGCCGTCGGGCTGGGGCGTGCGCTCCTCGCCGGTGTCGTAGACCGCGACGATGGCCGGGTGGTTCAGCGACGCCGAGGACTGGGCCTCCCGGCGGAAGCGGGCCTGGAAGGTGGGGTCGCTGGCGAGGTCGGTGCGCAGGCGCTTGACCGCGACGACGCGGCCGAGCCGCGTGTCGGTGCCCTTGCGGACCTCGGCCATGCCGCCGCGGCCGAGGAGCTCGGCGAGCTGGTAGCGGCCCCCGACGACGGGGCCTCCGGTGCCGTTCTCGGGTGGCTGGCTCATCCGTCCTCCCCCAGGTCGGTCAGCGGATCGGTCGGCTCGGTGGTCGGTGCCTCGGTCGTCTCCGTGGGCGTCGTCGGTGCCTCGGTCGTCTCCGTGGGCGTCGGCTCCGGGGTGGGCGTCGGCTCCTCCTCCTGCTCGACCGGGCCCCAGTAGTAGATGACCACGCGGGCGCCCTCGGTCAGGGTGCCGGAGCGGGAGAACTCCGCGACGCTGTCGGCCGGGCAGCTGCCGTCGTTGGGCGTGCTGAACCGCTCGACCGAGGTCCGCAGCCCCAGCTCGTCGAGGTCGGACTGGGCGACGCGGTAGTCCTGGGAGCAGACGTAGTCGTCGGCGTCGAACTCCACGGTCGCCGCTTCTGTCGTCGTCTCCTCGGTCGTCGCCTCCGTCGTGGGCTCCGAGGTCGGGTCGTCGGCGACCGGGTCCTCGTCGTCACCACCGAGCAGCAGGATCGCGGCGACCACGGCCGCCACCACGAGCAGGATCACCGCGGCCGCGATCGGCCACGGGGACCTGCGCTGCTCCTTCTCCTCCTCGCCGGCGTACGGCGAGGGCGAGTCGAGCCGCTCCATCGGCGTCGCGGGTCCGGCGGGGGTCGGCGGCAGCACCCCGGTGGCGGGGAGCACCTGGGTGGCGCCCTCGGCCGGCGTGGCGGGCCCGGCGGCCGCGGCGGCGGCCGAGGCCGAGGACGGGTCGCGGAGCGCGGCACCGAACGCCGTGCCGTCGGGGAAGCGCTCGGCCGGGTCCTTGGCCAGCGCACGTCGCACGACCGCGGCCAGCGGCGCGGGCACGCTGTCGGGCAGCTCGGGCACCGGCTGCTGCAGGTGGGCGAGCGCCGTCGCGACGGGCGTCTCGGCCTCGAACGGGCGTCGCCCGGTCAGGCACTCGAACGCCACGACGCCCAGCGAGTAGACGTCGGAGGCGGGCGTCGAGGGGTTGCCGCGGGCCTGCTCGGGGCTGAGGTACTGCGGCGTGCCCATGACCGAGCCGGTCCGGGTCAGCGCCGCGGCGTCGGCCGCGCGGGCGATGCCGAAGTCGGTGATCTTCACCCGGCGGTCGGGCGTGACCAGCAGGTTCGCGGGCTTCACGTCGCGGTGCACGATGCCGGCGCGGTGGGCGACCCCCAGCGCGTCGGCGGCCTGCGCGAGCAGGTCCTGCACGACGGCGGTGTCGATGACCCGGCCGTTGGAGCGGGCGGTCGCGAGCAGCGTCGACAGGGGCTGTCCGTCGACCAGCTCCATCACCAGGTACGGCGGCAGCTCGCCGGTGTCGTCGGCGCCGTAGTCGTAGACGCCGGCGATCCCGGGGTGGTGCAGGGCGGCGGCGCTGCGGGCCTCGCCCTCGAAGCGGGTGCGGAACAGCGGGTCGTCGGCGTACTCCGCCTTGAGGACCTTGACCGCGACGGGTCGGTCGAGCCGGGTGTCCGTGCCGCGCCACACGACGCCCATGCCGCCGGTGGCGATCACGGAGTCGAGGTGGTAGCGACGGGCCCGGTCGGCGTACTGACTCACTGCAACACCGCTTCCATGACTGCCTTCGCGATCGGGCCGCCGAGCTGGCCGCCCGCGATCTGCTTGCCGGGTGCCTCCTGGATCATGACCGCCACCGCGACCTCGGCGTTCTGCGCCGGGGCGAAGGAGATGAACCACCCGTAGGGCGCCTTGCCCTCGATGCCGCGCTGCGCCGTGCCGGTCTTGCCGGCGACGCTGACGCCGTCGATGGCGGCGGGGGAGGCGGTGCCGTTGTCGACGGTCGAGACCAGCAGGTCGGTCAGCTGCGCGGCGGTCTGCGGGGAGATCGCGTCGCGCAGCTTCTCGGGCTCGGTGGTCTCCAGGACGTCGAAGCTGGCGGTCTGCACCTGGTCGACGAGGTAGGGCCGCATCAGCGCGCCGCGGTTGGCGATCGCGGAGGCGACCATCGCCATCTGCAGCGGCGTGGCCTGCACCGAGAACTGGCCGAAGCCGGACCGGGCGGTCTCGGCGCCGTTCAGCTCGCGCGGCTCCTGCTCCTCGCCGTCGATGACGTCGACCACGTCCTCGGGGAACACCGAGCGCGCCTGCGGGCCGAGGTCGAGGAGGTAGTCGCTGTTGAAGCCGAACGCCTCGGCGGTCTCCCGCAGCTTCTCCGGGCCGACCTCGACGGCCATCTTGGCGAAGGCCGTGTTGCAGGAGTCCTCCATCGCGGTGGCGAAGGAGATCCGCTCCGGGCTGCACCCCGTGCGGCCCTCGTTGTCGATGACGTTCTGCTCGCCGGTCGTGCCCGGCGCCTGCCAGGTCGCGCCCGAGGGGACCTGGTCGTCCTGGTCGTAGACGCCCTCCTCGATCGCCGCCGCGGCGGTGACGACCTTGAACGTCGAGCCGGGGAAGAGCCGGGTCTGGATCGCACGGTTGAGGAGCGGCTGGTGCTCGCTGCCGTCGAGGCGCTCGTACGCACGCTCGCGGACCTCGCGGTCGTGCGAGGCCAGCTCGTTGGGGTCGTACGACGGGAAGGAGACCATGGCGAGGATCCGCCCGGTCTTCGGCTGGATCGCCACCACGGCGCCCTCGCCCTCGGGCCCGACCGTGTCGCGCAGCGACGTGAAGGCCGCGCGCTGGGCCCGCGGGTCCAGGGTCAGCGACACGTTGCCACCCTGGTTGGTGTCGCCCTTGAGCAGGTCGACGAGGCGGTTGACGAACAACCGCGGGTCCTCGCCGGAGAGCACCTTGTTCTGGCTGCGCTCGAGGCCGGTCTGGCTGCCGAGCTGCAGGTAGCCGGTGATCGGCGCGTAGAGCTGCTTCTGCGGGTAGACGCGGAGGTACTTGTAGCGGTCGTCGACCGGTTCGCTGCGGGCGATGGCGTCCTCGCCGACGAGGATCAGCCCGCGCTCGCGGCTGAACGCCGCCGCGGCGACCCGGGCGTTGCGCGGGTCGGTGTTGAGGTCCTCGGAGCGCCAGAACTGCAGGTAGGTCACGTTCGCCATCAGGGCGAGGAACAAGAACATGCAGAAGATGGAGACGGTGCGGATCGGCTTGTTCACTGAGGCACCACCTTCACGACCTGGGTGGCCTGCTCGTCGGCGTCCTCGTCCTCGGTGAGGTCGGGCAGCGGGCGGCGGGCCTGGTCGGAGATGCGCAGCAGGATCGCCACGATCACCCAGTTCGCGACGAGCGAGGAGCCGCCGTACGACAGGAAGGGCGTGGTGAGGCCGGTCAGCGGGATCAGCCGGGTCACGCCGCCGATGACGACGAACACCTGCAGCGCGAGGACCGCGGCCAGGCCGGTGGCGACGAGCTTGCCGAAGCCGTCACGGGAGATCAGGGCCGCGCGCAGCGCCCGCTCGACGACGAGGCCGTAGAGCAGCAGCACCGCCATCACCGCGGTGAGGCCGAGCTCCTCGCCGATCGCGGCGAGGATGAAGTCGGACTCGGCGTACGGCACCCGCTCGGGCATGCCCTCGCCGAAGCCGCGGCCGATCATGCCGCCCCACCCGAAGCCGTAGAGGGCCTGGACCAGCTGGTAGCCGCTGCCGTCGGGGTCGGCGAACGGGTCGAGCCAGATGTCGACGCGCTTCTGGACGTGGGAGAACAGGCGGAACGCGACGGCCGCGCCGCCGAAGAAGAGCAGGCCGCCGACGACCAGCCACCCGGGCCGCTCGGTCGCGACGTAGAGCATGACGAGGAAGAGGCCGAAGAACAGCAGGCTCGAGCCGAGGTCGCGCTGCAGCACGAGGATGCCGAGGCTGACCACCCACATCATCAGGATCGGGCCGAGGTCGCGCCCGCGCGGCAGGTCGATGAAGACCACGCGGCGCCCGGCCAGCGCCAGCGCGTCGCGGTGCACGACGAGGTAGCCGGCGAAGGTGATGACCAGCAGCACCTTGGCGAGCTCGCCGGGCTGGAAGCTGAACGGACCGACCGCGATCCAGATCCGCGCACCGTTGATCTGCGTGCCCAGCCCCGGGAGCATCGGCAGGATCAGCAGCACGATCGCCGCGAGGCCCGAGGTGTAGGTGAACCGCGCCAGCAGGCGGTGGTCGGGCAGGAACACCAGCGTCGCGACGAAGAGGATCACGCCGAGCGTCATCCAGGTCAGCTGCTGGCTGGCCAGCCCGGTGTCCTTGGCGAGGTCGAGGCGGTGGATGACCGCCAGGCCGAGGCCGTTGAGGGCCGCGACGACGGGCAGCAGCACGGGGTCGGCGTACGGCGCGACGAAGCGGACCACGACGTGCGCGGCAACGGTCAGCACGGCCAGCCAGCCGCCGTACCCGATGAGGTTGGTGGGCACCTCGCCGTCCACGCCCAGGCCGACGGCGGCGTAGGCGCCGATGCCGACGACGAGCGCGAGGACGAGCAGGAACAGCTCGGCGCCACGCCGGCGTCGGTGGACGAAGCCCATCAGGGTGGAGGAGTTGGTCGCCATCACTCCACCGGGGCGAAGTCGCTGGCGCTCCCGGAGGAGTCGGCCGGCGACGTCGGGTCGGAGCTGGTCTGGTCGGTCGGGCTGGCCGGGAGCGGGTCGGAGAGTCCCTCGTCCTCGTCCTCGGCCGCGTCGTCCTCGTCGCGGTCGCCGACGCGGCCGGCGATCTGCTGGACCTTCTCGCGGGCCGAGGCGTAGTCGTCGGCGGCGATGCCGTCCTGGATCGTGCGGGCCAGGCCGTCGGGCAGGTCCGCGACCTCGATGTCTGAGACCTCGTGGACCGAGGACAGGCCGGGAACCTCGACGCCGCGGTAGATCACCACGACGCCGTCGTCCTCGCCGACGTAGTACTGCCGCTGGCTCCACCAGTACGCCGTGCCGACCACCATCCAGGCGAGGCCGACCAGCACCGCGAGGGCCAGCAGGCGGCGGGGCCAGATGAATCGCGGCGGCGCCTGCGGGGCGTAGCGCATCGCCTCCGGGTCGACCGGCGGGTCGGCGTGGATGGCGTAGTCGATGCCCTCGGGGATCTCCGCCGCGACCGGCTCGAGCTCCCCGGTGTCCCCGGAGCGGTGGCCGCGGAAGAGCGCGCGGGGCCGGCGCTGGCGCAGGTCCGCGGCGGCGCCGACGACCATCGGATCGCGCGCCCCGGCGTCGGGCGCGGCCTCGGTGACGTCGGCGACGACGCACGTGACGTTGTCGGAGCTGCCGGCCTCGAGGCTGGCGCGGACCATCTCGATCGCGCAGAACTCCGGGGACCCGTCCTTGAGGATCTCGGTCATCCGGGCGTCGTCGAGGACGCCGCACGCGCCGTCGCTGCACAGGAACAGCCGGTCGCCCGGCACGAGCTCGAGGGCGAACAGGTCGGGCTCCACGTCGTGCAGCCCGTCGAGCGCCTTGAGGATGAGGTTGCGGTGCGGGTGGACCCGCGCCTCCACCTCGGTGATCCGGCCCTCGTCGATCAGGCTCTGCACGAAGGTGTGGTCGTTGGTCAGCTGGGAGAGCTCGCCGTCGCGCAGCAGGTAGGCCCGCGAGTCGCCCACGTGGCCGAGCGCCAGCCGGCTGCCGTCGAACAGCGCGACCGTGGCCGTCGTGCTCGTGCCGTTGAGGGAGGGGTCCTGGTCGACCTGGTGCCCGATCGCGACGTGCGCCTCGTGGAGGCCGTCGTTGACGCGGTCGAGGACGTCGGCCGAGCCCGGCGGCTCGTCGAGCTGGCGCAGCTCGTTGACGGCCGTGCCCGAGGCGATGTCGCCGCGGGCCGCGCCGCCGACGCCGTCGCAGACCGACAGCAGCCACGGCCCGGCGTACCCGGAGTCCTGGTTGTCCTTGCGGACCCGGCCGACGTCGGAGACGGCGTAGAAGTCGAGGGTGAGCTGCGGGCGCGGCGGCCGGGCCGGGGCGTCCACGGTGTCCTGCTCGAAGACCTGCGGCACCTCGGAGGTGGGCTCGGGGACCGGCCGCTCGGGGGCCTCCGGGTTCTCCACCGTGTCCGGTGCGGAGTCGTCGAGCGGGCTGCCGTCGGGGTTGGGGGCCATCACTTCCTCAGCTCCAGGATGGTCTTGCCGACCCGGACCTGGGAGCCGAGGCCGATGGGCACCGGCTGCGTGATCCGCTGGCTGCCGAGGTAGGTGCCGTTGGTGGAGCCGAGGTCCTCGACGTACCACTGGCCGCCGGAGGAGACGATCCGCGCGTGGCGGGTGGAGACGTAGTCGTCGTCGAGCCGGATCGCCGCGTCGTTGCCGCGGCCGATGAGCACCGGCGCGTTCGCGAGGTCAGCGGTGGCGCCGGTGTTGACGCCCTGCACGACCGCGACGTGGCTGGGCTGGCCGCGGCGCGGGGCCGGGGGCGGCTTCGGCGCGCGCGGCTGCTTGCCCGGCGCGGCCGCGGTCGGCACGCGCGCCCCGAACATGTCGGAGCGGATGACCGAGATCGCCGAGAGCACGAAGATCCAGAGGATCGCGAGGTACGCGATCCTCACCAGGAAGAGGGTCAGCTCGGACAATCAGCGCTCCTCGAGCAACCGCAGGACCAGGGAGGTGTGGCCGACCTGCACCCGTGAGCCGTCGCGCAGTGTCGCCCGCGCGACCTTCTGCCCGTCGACGCGGATGCCGTTGGTCGAGCCCATGTCGTGCACCTCGACGTGCACCGGCGCGTCGGGCGCGGAGCCCGAGGGCGCGGTCAGGAGGAACTCCGCGTGCCGGCGGCTGACGCCGGGGTCGTTGATCCGGATGTCCGCCTCGCTGCCGCGGCCCACGACCAGGCCCGGCGCCTGCAGCGGGTGCTGCGTGCCGTTGACCTCGAGGACCGCGCGGGTGCGCTGGCCGTTGGTGGAGCGCCGGGAGTGCCCAGTCACCGCCGCCTCGGCCTGGCTGCGCACCCGGAACCGGCCGGTGGTCAGGTCCTCCGCGGACTCGAAGACGATCCGGATCGGGCCGGGGAAGACGTAGGACTGCAGCTCCGCGTGCTCGGTGAGCTGGTCGGTCAGCTCGCTGGCCAGCGTGGAGTCGTACGGCGCCAGCCGCTCCAGGTCGCCGGTGGAGAGCTCGACGACGAAGCTGTTCGGCACCAGCCGACGCTGCCGGGACAGCACCTGCGCCTTGTTGTCCAGCTCGCGCTGGAGCGCGGCGGCGATCTCGACCGGCTGCACGGCGCTGCGGAAGGTGCGGGCGAAGACACCGGAGATCGCCTGCTCCAGTCGCTGCTCGAACCGCTGCAGTCCCCCCACGGGCGGCCTCCTCTCCTGCGTCGTTGCGGGCATGTGTCCGGGCACGGGCCCGGGTCGGTGCGTGCTCGTGCGGCCCGGTACCCCGGACACGGGCCACTCGATCGTATCGGTGGCCCCCTCGCGGACCCGGGACCTCGTCCGCGGCCCCCCGGTTTTGGGTTGCACGGGTCGGCTGGGATAGCCTTGCCCGGCCGTACCAACCTGCATCACGGTCGGCAGCGCGCGAGTGGCGGAATAGGCAGACGCGCACGGTTCAGGTCCGTGTGTCCGAAAGGACGTGGGGGTTCAACTCCCCCCTCGCGCACGTGAGTAGCCCCGGGGATGACCCGGGGCTACGTGCATTTTTCGGGTGACAGGTCGGGTCATGGGTCAGAAGATGTGACTGGTTCGGGCGTGTCATGAGTGTCCGGCCCAGCCGCGGCGGTGCCAGAGGCCCTCCGCAGGGTCCGGCCGCGAGTAGGTCAGCCCCGTCACTCGTCGAGTCAGGCGTCGAGCCGGTCGTCGAGTCGGTCGTCGACGCCAGCAGCCGGTCCGGGGCAGGTCCGCCACCAGGCGGTGAGGAACCCGGCGCCGGCGAGCGCGATCAGCACCGGCATCCACAGGTCCGACACGCGGGCGACCTCCTTGACGATGTCGGCCTGCGCGTCGAGCGGCACCCAGTCGAGGGAGAGCCACACGAAACCCGGGAGGGAGGCCACCAGCGTCGTACCCAGGGCGTAGCGGACGGCGGCCGGGTCGCCCAGCGCGCGGCGGGTGACCACGGCCAGCGGGAACGCGAAGAGGGCCAGCGCCGTCGCGCCGAACGGGACGTACATCAGCTCCGCGAAGTCCAGGCCCCGCGGCTCCCAGAGCCCCTCGCGCTGGGTGACCTCGCCGTTGTAGCCGACGTCGTAGGCCAACCGCGCGTCGATGACGTTCACGCGGACGATGTCGGCCGTGGCGGCGAACCAGACCCCTCCCAAGACGGCGCTGCAGGCGAGCAGGACCGTCGCGACGCCCGAGGCGAGTGATTGTCGGGTGGCAGCTGGGTTGCGGGGCACGTCGTCAGCGTGCCCGCGGGAAGCGCGGGTCAACCGCACGCGGGTGACGCCCCTCGCCGGCGCCTCGCCGGCGCCTCGACGGCGCCTCGAGGGAGGATCGACGGCCCGCGGGCCCGCCCCGCAGGCACGCCGTCCAGCAGGTCCGTACGGTCCGTTCATCCTGGTCACCCCGCCTCGCCAGCCGGCGGCTCTCCCGTTCGTGGGGACCGCCGGCCGGCCGCGACCACCGGGAGAGGCAGGATCAGCGCTCCCGACGCTGCCGGTCCGTGCGGCGCAACGTCGCGGAGAGGGCGGCACTGGCCGAGCGGACCGGTACGACGTGGTTCTCGGGCCGGAACCGACCCGTCGGGCCGGTGATGCTGATCGCTGCCAGGACCTCGTCGCGGGCGCCGAGCACCGGTGTGGCGACGCAGTTGATGCCCACGGCGGACTCCTCGTACTCGAAGGCGACGCCCGTGGACGCGACCTGGGTGAGCTGGCGCCGCAGCAGCCCCGGCGCCACGATCGTGTGCGGGGTGCGTCGCTCGAGGGGTCCGGCCAGGACCTCCCGTCGCAGCGCCGGGTCGCCGTGGGCGAGCAGTGCCTTGCCGATGGCCGTGCAGTGCAGGGGCATCCGACCGCCGGTGCGCGACGGGGAGCGCGCCTGGCGGTGACCGCCGATCTTGGCGATGTAGACGACCTCGTGTCCCTCCCGCACGGCGAGGTGGACGGTCTCGTGGGTGCGTTCGTAGAGGTCCTGCAGGAAGGGCATCGACACCTCGAGCAGGCTGCGCTCGAACGACGCCCGAATGCCGAGCTCGAAGAGGCCGCCCGAGAGGCGGTACCCGCCGTCGACGCGATCGAGCAGGCGGTTGGCGACCAGCTCCCCGGCCAGACGATGGGTCGTCGCCTTGTGCAGCCCGGTGCGGCGGACCAGCTCGGCCAGGGACAGCGCCTGGTCCTCGATCCGGAACGCCCGCAGGATCGTGACCGCCTTGCCCAGCACCGTGTCGCGGTTCGTGTTCGCCTCCATGGATCAAACGTATCGCTCAGTGAGACATTTCGCTGGTGGGCCGGTCCCGGTGCGCCCCACAGTGGAGCCATGACGCAGACCTCCATCTCCAGCGACGCGGCGATCGCCGCCGCCGCGGACCGGCTCGCCGGCGCCGCGGAGTCCGGCGTGCCGTGCGCACCCGTGCGCGACCTCATCGGCCGCGACGACGTGGCCGCGGCGTACGCGGTGCAGCAGCTGCTGACCAGTCGCCGCCTCGCCGGCGGCGCCCGCGTCGTCGGGCGCAAGATCGGGCTGACCTCGCCCGCGGTCCAGCAGCAGCTCGGGGTCGACCGGCCCGACTTCGGGGTCCTGTTCGACGACATGGCCCACGTCGGTGGCGACACCATCCCCGTGGACCGGGTGTCGCAGCCGCGGATCGAGGCGGAGATCGCCTTCGTGCTCGGCGCGGACCTGGCCGACGGCAGCCTCGACGCCACGCAGGTCCGGGACGCCACGGCGTACGTCGTCGCAGCCCTCGAGGTCTGCGGCAGCCGGATCGAGGGGTGGGACATCAGCTTCGCCGACACCGTGGCCGACAACGCGTCGGCCGGCGCCTTCGTGCTCGGCCCCGAGCGGCGGACGCTGGCGCAGGTGACACCGGTCGAGGTCCAGATGTCCATGACCATCGACGGTGAGCTGGTCTCCACGGGGAACGGCGCGGCCTGCCTGGGTGACCCGGTCGAGGCGGTCGTGTGGCTCGCGCGTACTGCTGCCGAGCTGGGGCAGCCGCTGCGTGCCGGCGACGTGGTCCTCTCCGGCGCGCTCGGGCCGATGCGCCCGGTCGTCGCGGGCAACCACGTCACGGCAGAGCTGACCGGCCTCGGCGCGGTCTCGGTGACCATCAGCGAAGGAGCACAGGCATGAGCAGGACCAAGGTGGCGATCATCGGCTCGGGCAACATCGGGACCGACCTGATGATCAAGGTGGTGCGCACCAGCGAGCACCTGGAGATGGGCGCGATGGTCGGCATCGACCCGGCCTCCGACGGGCTGGCGCGGGCGCAGCGCTTCGGCTTCGCGACCACCCACGAGGGCGTCGAGGGCCTGGTGTCTCTGCCCGGCTTCGACGAGATCGAGATCGTCTTCGACGCCACCTCCGCCAAGGCGCACGAGGTGAACGCCGCCCGGCTGCAGCCCCTCGGCAAGCGCCTGGTCGACCTGACGCCGGCCGCGATCGGGCCCTACGTCGTCCCGGCGGTCAACCTCGAGGAGCACCTCGACGCGCCCAACCTCAACATGGTGACCTGCGGTGGGCAGGCGACCATCCCGGTCGTGGCCGCCATCAGCCGGGTCGTCCCCGTCGAGTACGCCGAGATCGTCGCCTCGATCGCGTCGAAGTCCGCCGGACCCGGCACCCGCGCCAACATCGACGAGTTCACCGAGACCACCTCGGCCGCCATCGTCGAGGTCGGCGGCGCGCGCCGGGGCAAGGCGATCATCATCCTCAACCCTGCCGAGCCCCCGCTGATCATGCGGGACACCGTCTTCGCGCTGGTCAGCGCGCCTGACCCGGCCACCCACGACGAGATCCGGCGCAGCGTGGAGAAGATGGCGGCCGAGGTGGCGGCCTACGTGCCCGGCTACCGGCTCAAGCAGGCGGTCCAGATCGCCGAGATCCCCTCCGACCAGCCGGTCGAGAACCTGCTCGCCCCCGGCGGGCAACGCCCGACCCACCAGGTGTCGGTGTTCCTCGAGGTCGAGGGTGCCGCCCACTACCTCCCGGCCTACGCCGGCAACCTCGACATCATGACGTCGGCCGCCCTGCAGGTGGCCGAACGGATCGCAGCTGCCAAGGAGAGCGCCCTGTGAGCACGCCCATCTTCATCCAGGACGTCACGCTGCGCGACGGCATGCACGCCGTACGCCACCGGATCAGCCCCGAGGACGTCAAGCGGATCGTCTCTGCCCTCGACGAGGCCGGGGTCGACGCCATCGAGGTGGCCCACGGTGACGGCCTCGCAGGTTCGTCGGTCAACTACGGTCCCGGCTCGCACACCGACTGGGAGTGGATCGAGGCTGCCGCCTCGGTCCTGGAGCGCGCCCGGTTGACGACGCTGCTGCTCCCCGGGGTGGGCACCATCCACGAGCTCAAGCGGGCCTACGACCTCGGCGTCCGGTCGGTGCGGGTCGCGACGCACTGCACGGAGGCCGACGTCTCGGCCCAGCACATCGAGGCAGCGCGCGAGCTCGGCATGGACGTGTCGGGCTTCCTCATGCTCTCCCACATGGCCGCGCCGGAGGACCTGGCGAAGCAGGCGGGGCTGATGGAGTCCTACGGTGCGCACTGCGTCTACGTCACCGACTCCGGGGGCCGGCTCACCATGGACGACGTCGTGGCCCGGGTCCGTGCCTACCGCGACGTCCTCGACCCTGCCACCGAGATCGGCATCCACGCCCACGAGAACCTGTCGCTGTCGGTGGCCAACTCCGTGGTCGCGGTCCAGAACGGCGTGCGTCGCGTGGACGCGTCCCTTGCCGGGCACGGCGCCGGGGCGGGCAACTGCCCGCTGGAGGCGTTCGTCGCCGTGGCCGACCTGTCCGGGTTCGAGCACCGTTGCGACCTGTTCAAGCTCCAGGACGCCGCCGACGACATCGTCCGCCCGCTGCAGGACCGGCCGGTCCGGGTCGACCGCGAGACCCTGACCCTGGGGTACGCCGGCGTCTACTCGTCCTTCCTCCGCCACGCCGAGCGTGCTGCCGAGCAGTACGGCGTCGACGTCCGCGACATCCTCATGGAGTGCGGCCGCCGCGGCCTCGTCGGGGGCCAGGAGGACATGATCGTCGACATCGCCCTGACCGCGGCCGCACGCAGGAGCGCGTGACCACACACTGACGGAGCGGGTTGACCGTCCGGCGGGGCCGCGCGGTGTGAGATCTTGACCCGCGTGACCGGTGAGCTCGACGGCGAGGTGCTGCGGCGGCTGCGGGACCACGGGCCGCTGACGCGGACCCAGCTCGCCCAGCAGCTGGGCGTGCCGCGCACGACGCTCGCGTCACCGCTGCGTGCGCTCGCCGAGGCGGGGGACGTCCGGGACGGGCCGCTCGCGGCCAGCTCGGGCGGGCGGCGGTCGGTGACCGTGGCGATGCCGGCGCCGGCCGACCGCGTGTTCCTCGCGCTGTCGCTGGCCGAGCGGCGGGTCCGTGTGGCGGCGCTGGACGGGCACCTGACGATCGAGAGCGGCGTCAGCATCGACGTGCAGGACCTCGGTGACGACCAGGCGTCGATGACCGCCACCGTGCTGCGGGCCGTCGACCAGGTCCTCCGCGACCGGCGGCCGGCCGCGATCGGCGTGGCAGCTGCCGGCACCGCGCCCGTCGCCTACGTCGATCTCGCCGGCCCCCTCGCCGAGCGGTACGACGCCACGCCGGCTGCCGCCGTACCCGCGGCGCGGGCGATGGCGCTCGGTGAGCGGCGCGCCGGTGCGGCCCGCGGCATCGACGACTTCGTGGCCGTCCGGCTGGGCGGCAGCGTCACGCTCGCCACCATGTCCGGCGGGCGGTTGAGCACCGGTGGGTCCGGGCACGCCGGCGAGGTCGGGCACCTGCGGGTCGAGGAGTTCGGGCCGGCGTGCGTGTGCGGCCTGACCGGGTGCCTCGACGCGTTCGTCAGCGCGTCCGCGCTGGTCGCCCAGGCGACCGAGCAGGCCCACCGCGGCCGGTCGCAGGTGCTCGCCGACGCGCTCTCCCGCAACGGCGCCCTCGACCTCGCCGACCTCGTCGCGGCCGGCCGGACCGGCGACCCGGTCGTCGTCCAGCTCGCCCGGGACCTGGGCCAGCGGCTGGGCAAGGTGCTCGCAGGGGTCGTCGCGCACGCCGACCCGCTCCGGGTGGTGCTGGGCGGACCGGTGGCCGCGCTGGGGGCGCAGCTGCTGGGCGACCTGCGCACCACGGTCTACCGGCTCGCGCCCGCCCGGCTGGCCGAGGACCTCGACATCGTGCTGAGCGAGGTGGGCGACCACGCCGTCCTGGTCGGCGCCGGCTCCGAGGCCGTGGAGGCCTGGATTGCCGGCGGACGCAGCGCCCGATGACGAACTTGTGACGAATATCGTCAGATTTGATTCTCGATTCGTCATAACTCGGGAAATCGTCCCGGTTCGTCAGCGCCAGGCTCTTGCTAGGCCTTGTTGAACCGGCTTAGTTTGGGCGGCGCCCCAACAAACCAGTGACGGTCGTCACACCGGGGCACCTGTAGCGACGTGCGGGTCCTCTCGGGCGCACGTGCCCCTGGCCACCCCCATTTCTGACGTCGGCGCAGCCCTGCCGACGCGCCGATCGAGCGCGCCCTCGGCGCGAGCCTGTCCGGAGAGGAGACGTGGTGTCGACCTTGAGCCACACCGCGGGCCACAGCCTGGGGAACCCCGACGTGCGTCGGTCCAACCTCGGGCTCGTCCTCCGGCACCTCCGCGACCACGGCGCCCGCTCCCGCGCGGCCCTCGCCGTCGAGCTGGGCATGACCCGCTCCACCGTCTCCACCCTGATCACCGAGCTGATCGAGCGCGGCCTGGCCAGCGACGGCCCGCTCGTGCAGAACGCGGTCGGCCGGCCCAGCACCGCCGTCGAGCTCGACGGCCGCGCCGTGTGCGGCATCGGCGCAGAGATCAACGTCAACCACGTCTCGACGATGGCGCTCGACCTGCGCGGCCAGATCGTGGAGGAGCGCAAGATCGGCCTGGACGCCCGCTCGCTGGGCGCCGGCCGGGTGATCGAGCGCCTCGTCGACCTCGTGCAGGAGACGGTCGGCGGCCTCGAGTCGCGCGGCGCGGCGCCGGTCGGGCTCACCGTCGGGGTCGCCGGCCTCTACGACCAGACCCGCGACGTGCTCACCCACGGCCCCAACCTCGGCTGGTACGACGTGCCGGTCGGGACGATCCTGCGCGACGAGCTCGACGGCTCGTACCCGGTCGTCGTCGACAACGAGGGCAACCTGGCCGCCGCCGCCGAGGTCACCCCGGGCGACCCGTCCCGGCAGGACATCCTCGTCCTGCACGGCGAGATCGGTGTCGGTGGCGGCATCGTGACCGGCGGCCGGCTGCTCCGCGGCAGCCACGGGTACGCCGGCGAGTTCGGCCACATGATCGTCGACCCCCGCGGTCGCCAGTGCGGGTGCGGGCGCCAGGGCTGCTGGGAGACCGTCAGTGGCCTGCGCGCCCTCATCGAGCTCGCCGCAGACCCGGACGACCCGATCCGCAACCCGGGGATGGACATCGACGCCCGGCTCGCCGAGATCAACCGCCGCGCCGACCTGGCCGACACCCGCACCCTCGACGCGCTCGACGAGGTCGGCTCCTGGGTCGGCGTCGGGGCCTCGATCCTCGCCAACGCCCTCAACCCGACCACGATCGTGCTGACCGGCTACTACGCCGCGGTCGGCCACCACATGCGGCCCGCGATCGAGCGCGAGCTCCGCGACCGCGTCGTCGCCCCCGGTGCCGGTGGCACCCGCGTCGAGCTGTCGACGCTCGGCTTCGGGGCCGCGGTGCGCGGCGGCGCCACCGCCTCCCTCGAGTCGGTCTTCGCCGACCCGACCCGAGTGCCCCGCCGACCGGCGACAGGAGAAGCACAGTGAGCACCACCCAGGACGCAGGCACGCCCCTGCTGCGGATGACGGGCATCGTGAAGCAGTTCTCGTCGGTCCGCGCCCTCGACGGCATCGACCTCGAGGTCGCCGCGGGCGAGGTGCACTGCCTGCTCGGGCAGAACGGTGCGGGCAAGTCGACGCTGATCAAGATCCTCTCGGCGTCGTACCAGCCCGACGAGGGGACGATCTGGTGGAAGGGCCGCGAGGTGCACTTCGGCCACCCGCAGGCCGCGATCGACGCCGGCGTCGCGACGATCTACCAGGAGCTCGACCTCGTGCCCGGCCTCACCGTCGCGGAGAACATCTTCCTCGGCCACGAGATCTCGACCGTCGGGTTCTCCCGCCGGTCCGCGACCAACGAGCGGGCGCAGGGCATCCTCGCCCGGCTCGGCCACGGCGAGCTGAGCCCGACCCAGCTGGTCGGCGACCTCTCACCGGCGGGGCAGCAGGTGGTCAGCATGGCCCGCGCGCTCTCGCACGACGTCGACCTGCTCATCCTCGACGAGCCGTCCGCGGTGCTCGACGCCGGCGAGGTCGAGAACCTCTTCCGGGTCATCCGCGCGCTGACCGAGCAGGGCGTCGCGATCGTCTACATCTCCCACCGACTCGAGGAGATCCGCGAGATCGGCGACCGGATCACCGTCCTCAAGGACGGCTCCACCGTCGCGACCGGCCTGCCCGCCGCCACCACCCCGACCGCGGACCTGATCCGGCTGATGACCGGCCGCTCGATCGAGTACGTCTTCCCGCCGCGCGGGGACGGCCCCGACGCCGAGGCCCCCGCCGTGCTCGAGGTGCGGGACCTGTCCCTGGCCGGTGTGTTCCACGACGTCAGCTTCGACGTGCGGGCCGGCGAGATCGTCGGGCTGGCCGGGCTGGTCGGCTCCGGGCGCACCGAGATCCTCGAGACCGTCTACGGCGCCCGCAGGGCCAGCACCGGCACGGTCACCGTCGACGGCAAGCGCCTGCGCCGCGGTGCCGTCCACGCCGCCGTCCAGGCCGGCCTGGGCCTCGCCCCCGAGGAGCGCAAGAGCCAGGGCCTGCTGCTCGACCAGCCGGTCTTCGCCAACATCTCCGCCTCCTCGATGAAGCGCTTCCAGCGGGCGGGCTTCATCCAGCGGGCCCGGGAGAGGGCGAGGGCCACCGAGCTGGTCGACTCCCTCGACGTACGCCCGCGCAACATCTCGCGCCACGTGCGGACGTTGTCCGGCGGCAACCAGCAGAAGGTCGTCGTGGCCCGCTGGCTGCTGCGCGGTTGCCGGGTGCTGCTGCTCGACGAGCCGAGCCGCGGCGTCGACGTCGGTGCCCGCGCCGAGATCTACAAGCTCATCCGCTCGCTGGCCGACTCCGGGGTCGCCGTCGTGGTCGTGTCCAGCGAGGTCGAGGAGGTGCTCGGGTTGTCGGACCGGGTGCTCGTCGTCCGCGAGGGCCGGGTCGTCCACGAGAGCGCATCCCACGACATCGACGAGTCCCGGGTCCTCGACCTGGTCATGGAAGGAACCCCCGCATGAGCGACCAGAGCACGAGCCCCGTCACGGGGCCGACCGACACCTCGCCCGTCGATCTCGGGAAGTCGGCCGAGGCCGAGGGGACCAGCCGCGCGTTGCCGGTCGTCCCCACCACCGACTCCACCCAGGGGATGGAGGCCGAGGGCGCCCACAAGGGCTCCGCCGGCGGCACCGCCTGGCTGGCGGAGGTCGGCTTCTTCCGCATGCTCGGCCTGCTGATCGCGCTGGCACTGCTGTGCGTCGTCGGCATGGTCACGGCCGGCGAGCGCTTCGCCAGCAGCGACAACCTGTTGACGATCCTGCGCCTGTCCACCGTCATCGGCGTCGTCGCGATCGGGATGACCTTCGTCATCACCGGCGGCGGCATCGACCTGTCCGTCGGCGCGATCCTCGCCCTGTCGTCAGTCTGGGCGACCACGCTCGCGACGCGGGAGATGGCCGTCGACGTGCACTGGAGCCTGATGGTCTTCACCGCGATCGCCGTCGGCGCCGGGTGCGGGCTGGTCAACGGGATACTCATCGCCTACGGCAAGGTCGTGGCCTTCATCGCCACCCTGGCGATGCTGGTCTCCGCCCGCGGACTGGCGGAGATCATCTCCCAGAAGAAGACGCAGATCGCGACCGACGTCCCTGGCTTCTTCGACTTCTTCACCGCCAAGCCGCTGGGCATCGACATGTCCATCTGGGTGTTCGCCGCCGTCGCCGTCGTCGGCTGGGTGCTGCTCAACCGCACCACCTTCGGCCGGCGCACCTTCGCCGTCGGCGGCAACCCCGAGGCCGCGCGGCTCGCCGGCATCAACGTCCGGCGCCACACCGTGCTGCTGTACGTCCTGGTCGGGGTCTGCTCGGCCATCGGCGCGCTGCTGATCATCGCCCGTACGACGACCGGCTCGTCGACGCACGGCATGTTGCTCGAGCTCGACGCCATCGCCGCGGTCGTGATCGGCGGCACCCTCCTGGCCGGGGGACGGGGCACCATCACCGGCACCGTCCTCGGGGTCCTCATCTTCACGACCCTGACCAATGTCTTCACGCTCAACAACAGGGACAACTCCGAGCAGTCCCTGCTCAAGGGCGTGATCATCGTCGCCGCCGTCCTGCTCCAGCAGTGGTTGGCGTCTCGGAAGAGCAGCAGCTGAACCATCCGTCCGAACCGTCATGCACCACCACCCGAGGAGCACCGCATGTCCCTGAAGATGTCCACCGCACGCAAGAAGCTCATGGCAGCACTCGCCGTGGTCGCCGTCGTCGGCCTCAGCGCCTGCACCAGCAACGAGCCCGACGACGCGAACGAGAACCTCGGGGGCGGCACGTCCCAGGCCGAGGAGGGCTCGAACGACGAGGCCGGCGACACCGTCCGCATCGGCTTCTCCGCCCCGGCCGCCGACCACGGCTGGATGGCGTCGATCACCGAGTCGACCCGGACGGTCGCCGACAACTACGAGGACGTCGAGCTGATCGTCGCCGAGGGCACCAACGACCCGCAGGTGCAGATCCAGCAGATCGAGACCTTCATCAACGACAAGGTCGACGCGATCGTGCTGCTGCCCTTCGACGGTGCCGCGCTCACCCCGATCGCGCTCGAGGCGATGGAGGCCGGCATCCCGGTCATCAACGTCGACCGCGAGTTCAACGACCCCAACGCCGCGCGCGTCACCGTGCTCGGTGACAACTACGGCATGGGCGTCTCCGCCGGCGAGTACATCTGCGAGCAGGCCGGCGGCAACAAGGACGCGATCGTCGCCGAGATCGCCGGCATCGACTCGCTGCCGCTCACCCAGGACCGCAGCCGCGGGTTCAAGGACGCGCTCAAGGAGTGCGGCCTCGACGTCGACAACCGCGTCGCCGCGGACTTCACCGTCCAGGGTGGCGAGGAGGCGGCCACCAACCTGCTCCAGGCCGCTCCGAAGATCGACTACCTCTGGAACCACGACGACGACCAGGGTGTCGGCGTCCTCGCGGCCATCGACAACGCCGGCCGCGACGAGTTCGTGATGATCGGCGGTGCCGGGTCGAAGAACGCCATGGAGGCGATCAAGTCCGGTGAGGGCGTCCTCAAGGCGACCGTCATCTACCCGTCGACCCAGGGCGCGGACGGCCTCAAGCTGGCCCGCCTGCTCGCCCAGGACCGGTCGGTCGACGACCTCGTCGAGGTCGAGGTCCCGCGCCTGGTCCAGCTCTACGCCCCGGTCGTCACGGCCGAGAACGTCGACAAGTACCTGCCGACCGCCTTCGAGTCCTGATCCGACGAGCTCTCCCCGGGTCGCGCGGCGCGCGACCCGGGGCGGGCACCTCCAGAAAGTCAGGTGAACCATGGCCAACGCCACCCCCAGCCCCAGCGACCAGGCCGTCGCCCGCATCAACGTCGGCATGGTCGGTCACTCCTTCATGGGTGCCGCCCACTCCCAGGCGTGGCGGTCCGCACCCCGGTTCTTCGACCTCCCCCTGGTCCCCGTGATGCGGGTCCTCGGCGGGCGCGACGCCGCCCGCACCGCTGCCGCGGCCGAGCGGCTCGGCTGGGAGGACCACGTCACCGACTGGCGTGAGCTCGTACGACGCGAGGACGTCGACCTCGTCGACATCTGCACGCCGGGCGACTCCCACGCCGAGATCGCGATCGCGGCGCTGGAGGCCGGCAAGCACGTCCTGTGCGAGAAGCCGCTGGCGAACTCGGTCGCGGAGGCGGAGGAGATGGCGAAGGCCGCCGCGGCCGCCGCGGAGCGCGGCGTGCGCGCCATGGTCGGGTTCACCTACCGCCGGGTCCCGGCGATCGCGCTCGCCCGCCAGCTCGTGGCCGACGGCCGCCTCGGCACCATCCGCCACGTCCGCGCCCAGTACCTCCAGGACTGGATCGCCGACCCCGAGGCGCCGCTGTCCTGGCGGCTGCAGCGCGAGCGCGCCGGGTCCGGGTCGCTCGGCGACATCGGCGCCCACATCATCGACCTCACCCAGCACATCACCGGCGACACCATCGCCGAGGTCTCCGGCCACCTCGAGACCTTCGTCAAGGAGCGTCCGCTGGCCACCGAGCACGCCGGCCTGTCGGGCACGGCCTCGACGGAGCGCGGCGAGGTCACCGTCGACGACGCAGCCCTGTTCCTGGCCCGCTTCAGCAGCGGGGCGGCCGGCGTGTTCGAGGCCACCCGATTTGCGACCGGACGCAAGAACGCGATCCGGATCGAGGTGAACGGCTCGCTCGGCAGCCTCGCGTTCGACTTCGAGGACATGAACGTCCTGCACTTCTTCGACGCGACGCTGCCCGACGAGGAGGCCGGCTTCCGCCGGATCCTCGTCACCGAGGCGACCCATCCGTGGGTCGCGGCGTGGTGGCCCCCCGGCCACGGCCTCGGCTACGAGCACGGCTTCACCCACCAGGCCGTCGACCTGGTGACCGCCATCGCGAACGGCGTCGAGCCGACGCCCACCTTCGCCGACGGCCTGCAGATCCAGCGCGTCCTCGACGCCGTCGAGACCAGCGCGACGAACCGAACCTGGCAGGAGATCCCCGCATGACCAACGACCCGTACCAGCCCGTCCCCGAGGACAAGTTCTCCTTCGGTCTGTGGACCGTGGGGTGGGAAGGGGTCGACGTCTTCGGGCCGGCCAGCCGCCCGCCCCTCGACCCGATCGAGAGCACCTACAAGCTCGCCGAGCTCGGCGCGGCCGCGGTCACCTTCCACGACGACGACCTGCTGCCCGACGACGCGTCGCGCGACGTGACGCTGAAGAAGTTCGAGCAGGCGCTGAGCGACACCGGCCTGCGCTGCGAGATGGTGACCACCAACCTGTTCGGCCACCCGGTCTTCAAGGAGGGCGGGCTCACCGCCAACGACCGCACCGTGCGGCGCTACGCGACCGCGAAGGTGCTGCGCAACATCGACCTGGCCGCGTCGCTGGGCGCCGAGACCTTCGTGATGTGGGGCGGTCGCGAGGGCGCCGAGCACGGCGCGAGCAAGAGCATCCCGGCCGCGCTCGACCGGATGGCCGAGTCGCTCAACCTGGTCTGCGCCTACGTGAAGGAGCAGGGCTACCAGCTGCGCTTCGCGCTCGAGCCCAAGCCCAACGAGCCGCGCGGCGACATCCTGCTGCCGACCATCGGCCACGCCCTCGCGCTGATCTCCGAGCTCGAGCACCCGGAGATGGTCGGCCTCAACCCCGAGGTCGGCCACGAGGAGATGGCGGGGCTCAACTTCGCGCACGGCATCGCCCAGGCGATGTGGCACGGCAAGCTCTTCCACATCGACCTCAACGGCCAGCACGGGCCGCGCTTCGACCAGGACCTGCGCTTCGGTGCCGGCAACCTGCGCGGGGCGTTCTGGACGGTCGACACCCTCCTCGGTGGCGCCGGCACGGCGCCGTACGACGGCTTCGTGCACTTCGACTTCAAGCCGCCGCGCGCCGAGGCCGTCGACGGCGTGTGGGAGTCGGCGCGGGCGTGCATGCGCAACTACCTCATCCTCCGGGAGCGGGCGTCCGCGTTCCGTGCCGACCCCGACGTGCGGGCCGCGCTCGACGCTGCGCTCGTCGACGAGCTCAGCACCCCGACCCTCGCGCCCGGCGAGGCGCTCGCCGACCTGCGCGACGCCCATTACGACCTCGAGGCCATGAGCGCGCGCAGCGTCGCGATGGAGGCCCTCGACCAGCTGGCGATGGAGCACCTGCTCGGCGTCCGCTGACCCGACCGACCCGACCAACCAGAGAGACCAGGAGAAGGAACCGACCCGACCGACACCGACCCGACCACCCCTCGACCAGCTCGACCCAGACCGACCAGCACCGACCAGCACCACACCAGGGCCGAACGCCCGGGGACCGCCCCGGAACCGATGGAGCGCACATCCGTCAAACGAAGGGATACGTGATGAAGAACGTCATCACGCGGCTACGGAGAGGCTCGCGCACGACGCTGGGCGCGACCGTCGCCATGATCGTGTCGTTGCCCCTGGGCGCGGCAGCCCTCGCCGGACCCGCCGCAGCGGCACCGGTCGCCGACCGGGCCGCGGCACCTGCGCAGGGCACGTCGGCCCTGAAGGAGGCGGCGCCGCCGAGCAACGCCGTGCCGTGGACGGCCGACAAGGCCGCAGCCGCCGCCGCGGAGGCCGACGAGTTCGACGCGCTCGTCTTCTCCAAGACCGCCGCGTTCCGGCACAGCAGCATCGACGAGGGCGTCGCGGCGATCCAGCAGCTCGGGCTCGAGCACGGCTTCAACGTCACCGCGACCGAGGACAGCACCGTCTTCACCGACGAGAACCTCGAGCAGTACGAGGTCGTCATCTTCCTCTCGACCACCGGCGACGTGCTCAACACCGCCCAGCAGGGCGCGTTCGAGCGCTACATCCAGGCCGGTGGCGGTTACGCAGGCATCCACGCCGCGTCCGACACCGAGTACTCCTGGCCCTGGTACGGCGAGCTGGTCGGCTCCTACTTCGCCAACCACCCGCCGGGCACCCCGACCGCGACCGTCAAGGTCGAGGACCCCGCACACGCCTCCACCGCCGGCATCGCGCCGCTCTGGGAGCGTGTCGACGAGTGGTACAACTTCCAGACGAACCCCCGCGGGAAGGTGCACGTCCTCGCCTCGATGGACGAGTCGACGTACAGCCCCGGCGGCGGCGCGATGGGTGTGGAGCACCCGATCGCCTGGTGCCAGGACTACGACGGCGGCCGCAGCTGGTACACCGGCATGGGCCACACCGAGGAGTCCTTCACCGACGAGACCTTCCTGCAGCACCTGCTCGGCGGCATCCAGTCCGCTGCCGGCGTCGTGCCCTCCGACTGCAAGGCCACCCTCGAGCCCAGCTTCGAGAAGGTCGCGCTCGACGAGAACACGTCGAACCCGATGGAGCTCGACATCGCCGACGACGGTCGGGTGTTCTACATCGACCGCAACGGTGCCGTGCGGATCATCCTGCCGAACGGCTCGGTGGTGACCGCGGGCACGATCCCGGTCTACACCGGCCAGGAGTTCGGCCTGCTCGGCATCGCGCTCGACCCGGACTTCGCCTCGAACAACTGGGTCTACCTCTACTACTCGCCGGCCGGGGCCGCGGCCATCGACCGGATCTCGCGGTTCACGATGGACGGCAACACGCTCCAGCTGGACACCGCGACGACGATCCTCGACGTGCCGACGCAGCGCGACCAGTGCTGCCACGCCGGTGGGTCGCTGGAGTTCGACAAGGACGGCAACCTCTACCTGGCGACGGGTGACAACACCAACCCGTTCGACTCGAGCGGCTACACGCCGATCGACGAGCGCCCGGGCCGTGAGGCCTGGGACGCCCAGCGCACGTCCGGCAACACGAACACCCTCAACGGCAAGGTCCTGCGGATCACGCCGCTGCCGGACGGGGGCTACTCGATCCCCGAGGGCAACCTCTTCGACGAGGACGAGGACACCGACAACAAGACGCGGCCCGAGATCTACGCGATGGGCTTCCGCAACCCGTTCCGGATCGGCCTCGACGAGCAGAACAACAACATCCTCGTCGCCGACTACGGCCCGGACGCCGGAACGACCAGCGCCACGCGGGGTCCCAACGGTCGCGTGGAGTGGAACATCCTCGACGAGCCCGGCAACTACGGCTGGCCGTACTGCGTGGGTGACAACACCCCGTACAACGACTACAACTTCGCCAGCAGCACGGCGGGCGCGGCCTTCGACTGCGACAACCCCGTCAACGACTCGCCCAACAACACCGGCCTGACCCAGCTTCCGCCCGCCAAGCCGGCGGTGATGTGGCAGAGCAACAACCCGTCGATCACCGGCACCCCGGAGATCGGGGCCAGCGGTGCGCCGATGACCTCGGGCACCTACGCCTACGACCCCGACCTGGTCTCCGACCGCAAGTGGCCGGAGTACTTCGACCGCAAGGCGATCTGGGCCGACTGGAACAACAGCCGGCTGTTCACCGTGCAGATGAACGGGGACGGGAGCAGCTACACCGACCTGAACCGCTTCCTCCCCAGCCTGCCCATGGTGCGTCCGCACGCCCTGCAGTTCGGGCCGGACGGTGCGCTCTACATGATCGAGTGGGGCAGCGGCTTCAACGGCAACAACACCGACTCCGGCGTCTACCGGATCGACTACGTCGAGGGCAACCGTGCCCCGGTCGCCCGCGCGACGACGGACCGCACCTCGGGTCCGGCGCCGCTGACCGTCCAGTTCGACGGGACCGCCTCGTTCGACCCCGACACCGGCGACTCGACCGGGCTGACCTACGCCTGGGACTTCGACGGCGACGGTGAGGCCGACTCGACCGACCCGACCGGCAGCCACACCTACACCGACCCGGGCAACTACACCGCCCGGCTCACGGTGACCGACGAGGGTGGCCGCACGGGCACGACGAACATCGACATCGTCTCGGGCAACACCGCCCCGACGGTGAAGCTCGTCCTGCCCCTCAACGGCGGGTTCTTCGACTTCGGTGACCACATCGCGTACGAGGTCGAGGTCACCGACCCGGAGGACGGCGAGATCGACTGCGAGCGCGTCGTCGTGCAGCCGGGCCTCGGCCACGACGAGCACTCGCACGACTACGAGCAGTACCACGGCTGCAGCGGCACCTTCCCGCTGCCGGGCGACGCCGGCCACGTCGGCGCCAACATCTTCGGCACGATCAAGGCCACCTACACCGACGACGGCAACGGGGCGGCCGGTCCGCTCATGGGTGTCGACGGCGTCGTGGTGCACACCAAGCACAAGGAGGCCGAGTTCTTCGACGAGACCGGGCGCACCGGCGAGGAGCCGGGCGGCACCCCGGGCGTGGCGACCCAGGCCACCAGCGACACGGGTGGCGGCCAGATGGTCACCGGCGTGGAGACCGGTGACTGGTTCGGCTGGGACGTCATGAACCTGACCGGGATCACCGGCGCGACCCTGCGGGTCGCCTCGAACACCGACGGTGCTGCCTTCGCCATCCGGCAGGGCTCGCCGACCGGCGAGACGATCGGCACCATCGAGGTCCCGAACACCGGTGGGGCGCAGGCCTTCCAGGAGGTCTCGACCGACTTCACCGGTGCCTCGGAGGACGGCGAGCCGCTGTACTTCGTGGCGACGTCGGGTGGCGCGAACGTCAACTGGATCCAGTTCGAGGGTCGCGGCATCACCGACAACCAGCCGCCGGTGGTGTCGATCAGCGCCAGCACCGACCGTGGCCCGGCCCCGCTGCCCGTGCAGTTCACCAGCGAGGTCGAGGACCCGGACGGCGACGACCCGGTCACCTACGAGTGGAGCTTCGGTGACTCGGAGACCTCCACCGAGGAGAACCCGAGCCACACCTTCACCACGCCCGGCAAGTACGTCGTCTCGCTGACCGCGACCGACGCCCGCGGGGCTGCCACCACGAAGACCCTCGAGGTCACCGCCACCGCCGGGTCGGACACCTGCTTCAGCGGCCGCTCCGACGACTTCCTGGGCAACGCCCTCGACACGGACCGCTGGAACCGCAGCGTCCGCGTCGACCAGTCGCTCACGGTGGTGGACGGGTCGCTGAACATCCCGATCACGGCGACGGACATCTACCAGGGGACCAACACCACCCCGAACATCGTGCTGCAGGACCTGCCGGCCGGTGCCTTCGAGGTGACGACGAAGCTCACGCTGCCGGCCGACCGGGCCTACCAGCAGGGCGGACTCGTGGTCTACGGGGACGACGACAACTACCTGAAGCTCGTCTACTCCGGCCGGTCCAACACCGCCAACAAGGCGAACAACGTGGTCCAGTTCGCCAAGGAGGTCGGCGCCACGGCGACCGAGACGAACACGCCCAACCTGGGTGCGGACTTCCCGGACACCGTGTGGCTGCGGATGACCAGCACCGACGGGAACGAGGTCACGGCGTCGTACAGCAGCGACGGTGCGACCTGGACCGAGGTCACGGGAGTGCGTGACCTGTCCGGCATCAGCAGCCCGAAGGTGGGCCTGCTCGCGCTGGGCAACCAGGCGGGCTCCGTCGGGATCACCGCGGAGTTCGACTACTTCACCATCACCCCCGACGACACGGCCGAGCCGTGCGCCCCGTCGTGCTTCGTCGACACCTTCGACGGCAACACGCTGGGCGGGGACTGGGACGTCGTCCGACCGAGCGGCAACCTCGAGGTGGCCGGTGGCGAGCTGAGCATCCCGCTCGAGGCCACCGACCTCTACCAGAACACGAACAACGCCCGGGACCTGGTCCTCACCGACCTTCCCGACGGACCGTTCGTGGTCACCACCAAGGTCAGCGCCCCGATCAACCGGTCCTACCAGTCCGCGGGCCTGCTGATCTACGGCGACGACGACAACTACATCAAGCACGTGTTCCAGGGTCGCAGCGGCGAGCCGAACTCTGCGTCCAACATCATCCAGACCGCGAAGGAGCTCGACGGCACCGCAGCAGAGACCAACACCCCGTCGCTCGGCGAGGAGTTCCCGAGCACTGTCTGGCTGCGCCTCACCAGCGAGGACGGCGAGCAGGTCATCGGTTCGTACAGCACCGATGGTGAGACCTGGACGGAGATGCCCGGCGGTTACGACCTGACCGGCATCGACGACCCGCGGGTCGGCCTGCTGGCGGCGGCGAACACCAACGACGGAGCCGGCATCACGGCCAGCTTCGACTGGTTCGCCGTGGGTCCGGAGGCCTGTGGTCCGGACGGCGAGCAGCCGGCCGACACCACCGCGCCGACGACGACCATCACCCTGCCGGACGCGGACGGGGAGGCCGGCTGGCACACCAGCCGTCCCTCGTTCACCCTGGCGGCCACGGACGGCCCCGACGGGTCGGGCGTGGAGCTGGTCGAGTACCGCATCGCCGGTGGCGACTGGACCGAGTACACCGACGCCGTCGAGGTGCCCGGTGAGGGCGAGGTCCTGGTCGAGTTCCGGGCGACGGACGCCGCAGGCAACGTCGAGGAGGTCAAGTCCGAGACGGTCAAGGTCGACACGGTCGCTCCGGCCGTGACGGCGGAGGAGGGTGGCGACAAGCCGAAGACCCTCACCCTGACCGCCACCGACGCGACGTCCGGTCTCGACCGGATCGAGTACCAGGTGGACGGCGACACGGAGTGGTCGACCTACTCCTCGCCGCTGTCCTTCGACAGTGGGACCCACGTCGTGCGCTACCGCGCGGTCGACGTGGCGGGCAACGTCTCGGCGGAGGGCACCTCCACCGTCGAGGTCGGCGCCGGCACCACCCCGTCGGTCACCATCACCACGTCCCCGGCGGTGCCGGACGGCCGCCGCGGCTGGTTCAAGGGCCCGGTCACCGTCAGCGTCGCCGGGAGCGGCGGGGTCGGCGACCTGGTCGTGGAGTACCGCATCGACAACGGCCCCTGGACCACCTACACCGCCCCGGTGAAGGTGACCAAGCAGAAGGTCACCCGGGTCCAGGCCCGTGCCCGTGACGAGGACGGCAACGTGTCGCCGATCAAGACCCTGACGGTCAAGATCGACCGCACCGCGCCGCAGGTGAAGGTGACCGGGATCAAGAACGGGGCGCGACTGAGCCCCGCCGCGGTCAAGAACGCCCGGATCACCATCACCGAGCCGGCCTCGAGCGTCGCCACCCGCAAGATCCGCCTGGACGGCAAGGCCGTCGGCCTCCGCCCGCGGATCGACGCGATGGTGCTCCGCACCGGCAAGCACCGCCTCGTGGTCACGGTCGTCGACGCTGCTGGCAACCAGCGCAAGAAGACGGTCACCTTCACGGTGGTCGCCTCCTACGCCAACGGCAAGCAGCTGGTGAACCGGCTCGACCGGGAGAACAAGGTGGGTGCCCGACTGGCCGGCCAGCTCAAGAGCGCACTGGCCACCGCCCAGCGGGCTGACCGGCGCGGCCAGGACCGCCAGGCCGTCCGGTCCCTCACCCGGGTGCAGACCCTCGCCAACGGCGTGCGCAACGCCAAGGCGAAGGCCGCGCTCAAGGACCTCGCCCGCCGCCTGAAGGCCCAGCTCTAGGGCGCCGGCAGAGGAGAGGAGGACGTTCGGATGGGGATGCCCGGCCACGCCGTACCGCTCGGTGCGGCAGCCGACCGCACGCAGGTTCGGCCCTGCGTGACGGCCGGTGGCCGGCTCCCCGTCCCGGACGGGGGAGCGGGACCGCGAGGCTCCGCTCCCCGCGCGCCGGTGCCGGGGCTGTGCGCTCCGCCCCGGCACCGGCTCGCACCGGCCACCAGGCCGACCCAGGACCACCCGTAGGACCCACCGACGTCCGCCGCTGGACGACCAGCTGGACGAACAGCACCGACAAAGGAGCACGCAATGGCACGCCCGATCACCCTCTTCACCGGCCAGTGGGCCGACCTGCCCTTCGAGGACGTCTGCAGACTCGCCTCCGGGTGGGGGTACGACGGCCTCGAGATCGCCTGCTGGGGTGACCACCTCGACGTGTGGCGAGCAGCCGAGGACGACGCCTACGTCCAGGAGAAGCTCGACCTGCTCGAGAAGTACGACCTCAAGACGTGGACCATCTCCAACCACCTCACCGGGCAGGCCGTCTGCGACGACCCGATCGACGAGCGCCACCACGGGATCCTGTCCGAGCGGATCTGGGGCGACGGGGACCCCGAGGGCGTGCGGCAGCGTGCGGCCGAGGAGATGAAGATGACCGCCCGCGCCGCCCAGCGCCTGGGCGTGAGCACCGTCGTCGGGTTCACCGGCTCGGCGATCTGGAAGTACGTCGCGATGTTCCCGCCGGCCACCGAGGAGATGGTCGCCGCGGGCTACCGCGACTTCGCCGACCGCTGGAACCCCATCCTCGACGTCTTCGACGAGGTCGGCGTCCGCTTCGCCCACGAGGTGCACCCCTCGGAGATCGCCTACGACTACTGGACCACCGTCCAGACCCTCGAGGCGATCGGCCACCGGGAGGCCTTCGGGCTCAACTGGGACCCGTCGCACTTCGTGTGGCAGGACCTCGACCCGGTGGGCTTCCTGTGGGACTTCAAGGACCGGATCTACCACGTCGACTGCAAGGACGCGAAGCGCCAGGTCGGCAACGGCCGCAACGGCCGCATGGGCTCGCACCTGCCGTGGGCGGACCCGCGCCGCGGCTGGGACTTCGTCTCCACCGGGCACGGTGACGTCCCGTGGGAGGCGTCCTTCCGGATGCTCAACACCATCGGGTACGACGGCCCGATCTCCGTCGAGTGGGAGGACGCCGGCATGGACCGGCTCGTCGGGGCGCCCGAGGCGCTCGAGTTCGTCCGCCGGCTCGCCTTCGACCCGCCGAGCGCGGCGTTCGACGCGGCGTTCTCGACCTCCTCGTGAGGCCGCGGTGAGCCAGGGCGGTCAGGTGCGTGGCCCGCGGTCCGGCGTACCGCTGGACCTGCGGGCGCGCCGTGGCGAGCTCCGGCTCACCCCGCGGGAGGTGGCGGCCGCGCTCGGCGTGCACACCGCCACCGTGCTGCGGTGGGAGCGGGGCGAGCGGCTCCCCGGGCCGGACGTCATCGCCGCCCTGGCCGGCGTCCTGGCCACCGACCGGGCCGCCGTGGTGGCCTTCTTCGACGCGCACCGCCCACCGCCCCGCCCCGGCACCCGGGTGCGGGCCACCGGGCTGCGCACCCTGCGCCACCGGCGCGGCTGGACCGCGGCGCACGTCGCCGCCGGGCTGGGCGTGCCGGTGGCCACCGTCTTCAACTGGGAGGCCGGCCGCGCCGGCATGCCGCTCGAGCTGCTGCCGCGGCTGGCCTCCCTGATCGGCGCCCCCGCCGGCAGCGTCACGCCGCGCGAGCTCCGCGCTCTGCTCGCCGCGCACCAGCCGCGGCGCAGCAGGCACAGCGGGCCGCTGCAGCGGGCCCGCGCCCGGCGCGGCCTCACCCAGGCCCGCCTCGCCGACCACCTCGGCGTCTCGCGGCACCTCGTCGGAGCGTGGGAGCGCGGCCGCGCGCCCCGCCTGGCCCACCAGCGCCGGCTCGCCGAGGTGCTCGGCACCGACGTCGCCACGGTGAGCGCCTGGTTCGCGACCACCCCGCCGCTCGGCCTGCGCCCCGCCGCCTGGCGGCCGGGCGACCTGCCGCAGGTGCTGCGCGACCTGCGTGCCTGGAGCGGGCTCACCCAGCGCGACGTCGCGCGCCACTGCGGCCGCTCGACGTCCGCGGTCCGCAGCTGGGAGGCCGGGCGCAAGGTGCCGCCCGCCGCCCAGCGCGCCGCCCTCGCCGCGCTCTACCGACTTCCCGCCGGCGCCCTCGACGCCGCGATCCCCGGCCGGTCCCGGCCGACCCCCGTGGTGCGTCGCACCACCCGAGCAGCAAGGTGACCCATGCAGAACACCCCCAACCCTGACCACGAGCGCGGCACCGACGTCCGCGACCGGCGTGGTGGCGGCACCGGCGTGTGGTTCGTCGGCGCGGGCGGCTCGGTGGCGACGACCGCTGTCGTCGGCGCGCTCGGCGTCAGCCACGGCCTCGTGCCGACCACCGGCCTGGTCACCGAGCTGCCCGAGCTCGCACCCGACGGCCTCGTCGGGATCGCGGACCTCTTCTTCGGCGGGCACGAGCTCGGCTCCGGGTCGATGGCGAAGAAGGCGGAGGCGCTGGTCAGCGCCGGGGTCCTGCCCGCCGGGGTCCTCGGAGCCGTCGCGGCCGACCTCGCCACCGTCGACGCCGAGGTGCGGCCGGGGTACGTCGTGGGGGAGGAGCCCGTCGCCGTGGCGGTCGAGCGCCTCGCCGGCGACATCACCGCGTTCGCGCACAAGCACCAGCTGGACCGGGTCGTGGTGGTCGACGTCGCCAGCACCCAACCGCCCGTCGACGACCCCGACGCGGTCACCGCCGTCGACCACGCGCTGCCGGTCACCGCGGTCTACGCCCTCGCCGCGTTCCGCGCCGGCGCGCCGTACGTCTCCTTCACCCCGAGCCCGTGCCTGCGCCTGCCGGTCGTCGTCGACGCCGCGGCGCGCAGCGGCCTGCCGTACGCCGGGTGCGACGGCAAGACCGGGGAGACGCTGGTGAAGTCCGCGCTCGCGCCGATGTTCGCCACCCGGGCGCTGGCGCTGCAGTCGTGGACGTCGGTCAACCTGCTCGGCGGCGGCGACGGCGCGACCCTCGCCGACCCCGAGGCTGCCCGCAGCAAGACCGCCACGAAGCGCAGCGGGCTCGACGCCATCGTCGGGCACGCCGTGCCGGGACCGATGCACATCGACCAGGTCGAGGACCTCGGCGAGTGGAAGACGGCGTGGGACCACGTCCGCTTCGACGGCTTCCTCGGCGCCCGGATGACGCTGCAGTTCACCTGGCAGGGCTGCGACTCGGCGCTCGCCGCGCCACTCGTGCTCGACCTCGTCCGGCTCGTCTCGGCCGCGCACGCCGCCGGCCGGTCCGGCCCGCTGCCCGAGCTCGCGTTCTTCTTCAAGGACCCCGTCGGCGCGAGCGAGCACCGCCTCGCCGAGCAGTGGCACACCCTGGTCGCCTGGCGCCGGGAGCTGGCCGCATGACCGGGGCCCCCGCCGTGCGCGACCTCACCGAGCTGGTGCGGGCACCGGCGGCGCTGACGGTGCCCGGTGACGCGTGGTCCGGTGCCGCCTGGGCGGGGGCAGGGGGTACGACGGCAGCGCTCATGCCGCTGGGCTCGGTCTGCCTCTACTGGTCCGGCATGGCACTCAACGACTGGGCGGACCGCGAGGTCGACGCGGTCGAGCGGCCCGAGCGGGTCATCCCCTCCGGACGCGTGGGTGCCGGCACGGCCCTCGGCGTCGCGGTGGGCCTCGGCGCCGCCGGGGTGGCCCTGACGGCCGCCGCGGGCGGTCGCCGCGCGCTGCGGCTGAGCGTCCCGCTCGCCGTTCTCGTCGCGGCCTACGACGTGGTGGCCAAGGACTCGCCCGCCGGTCCGGCTGTGATGGCCTCGACCCGCGGCCTCGACGTGCTGCTCGGCGCGGCGACCTCACCGGCCGCTGCCGCCGCCCCCGCCGCCGCTGTCGCCGTCCACACCGCCGGTGTCACGCTGCTCAGCCGCGGCGAGGTGCACGGCACCCGCCGTACCTCCGCCGTCGCAGCGATGGCCGCGACCGGCGCCGCCGCAGCGATCGCGTGGACCGCGGTCCGGCGCGACCCCGCCGTGCCCGCCGCCCACCGCTGGGCGGCCACCGCTTTCGCGCTGCTCTACGCCGCCCGGGTCGGCACCGCCCAGGCCCGTGCGGCGGCCACCCCGGACGACGCGGGCCGGGTCCGTGCCGCGACCGGCACGGGCATCGGCGGGCTCACCCTCCTGCAGGCGGCCTGCCTGGCCGGCCGTGGCCGCGTCCTCCCCGCGGCCACGGTCGCCGGTGCCGGCCCGCTGCTGCGCCGGCTCGCCCGGGTGGTGAGCCCGACGTGAGCGTGCGCCTCGGCTACGGCCTCAACGGCTTCGCCGGCCACCGGCTCGCCGACGCCTGCGCCGTCGTGGCCGGGCTCGGCTACGAGGGGGTCGGCCTGACCCTCGACCAGCCGCACCTCGACCCCTTCGGTGACCTGCCCGGCCAGGTCGCGCACGCCCGCCGCTGCCTCGAGGTGCACGACCTCGCCTCGGTCGTGGAGACCGGCTCGCGCTACGTGCTCGACCCCTGGCACAAGCACGAGCCGACGCTGGTCAGCGACGAGGGCCGGGAGCGTCGTACCGACCTGCTGCTGCGTGCGGTCCGTATCGCCGCCGAGCTCGGCTCGGAGGCGGTGTCGTGCTGGTCGGGCACGGCGCCCGCCGGCGTCGGTGCGGCGGAGCTGTGGCGCCGCGTCCTCGACGGCCTCGGCCCGGTGGTCGACGCGGCCGCCGCGCTCGGTGTCGTGCTCTGCGTCGAGCCCGAGCCCGGCATGTTCCTCGCCACCCTCGACGACGTGCTCGAGCTCCGGCAACGCCTCGGCGCGCCCGAGCACCTGCGGGTCACCCTCGACCTCGGCCACCTGGTCTGCAACGAGCCCCGCCCGCCGGCCGACACGGTGCGCCGTGCCGGGCCGCTGCTGGCCAACGTGCAGGTCGACGACATGGTGCGCGACGTCCACGAGCACCTCGAGCTCGGCCACGGCGAGCTCGACCTCGACGCCGTGCTCGCCGCCCTCGTCGAGGTCGGGTACGCCGGCCTGGCCTGCGTCGAGCTGCCCCGCCACTCGCACGCGGCCCCCGCCGTGGCCGCGTCGACCATGTCCGCCCTGCGCGCCTCGCTCGACCGGCTCGGCGCCACCACCCCGGCAGGAGGAGCCCGATGACGTCCACCCCGCTCCTGGTCCCCGCCGACCGGCTGCGCTCGGCCCTGCCGCCCGCCGCCGTCGCCGCCCTCGACGAGATGGCCGCCCGGGTCGCGGCCGACCCGCGCACCCTCGGCCGGGTCTTCCCCGCCGCGGCCCGGCGCACGGCCCGGGGCGACCTCGGCGAGGGCGGTCCGCGGATCGAGGACGCCGTCCGGGTCGAGCTCGTGGTGCGGGCCGCCGCGGCGCTCGGCCCCGAGGAGGTCGGCGCCGAGCTGGAGCAGCTCTACCGCTACGGCGACGCCGACGAGAAGCGGGCGGTGCTGCTGGCCCTGTCCGTGCTCGACGGGCAGGTCGACGGGCGCGAGGTGCTGCTCGACGCGCTGCGGACCAACGACGTCCGCCTCGTCGCGGCGGCGATGGGCCCGCACGCCCGCACCCTCTCCGACCACGAGTGGCGCCACGGCGTGCTCAAGTGCCTGTTCGTCGGGGTTCCCCTCGCCGAGGTGGCCGACCTCGACACCCGCGCCGACGCCGAGCTCGTCGCGATGGTCCGGCGCTACGCCGACGAACGACGGGCGGCGGGACGGCCGGTGCCGGAGGACGCCACGTCCCTGCTCGCCCGCACCGACACCACCACCGGCCAGGAGGGCTGAGATGCGCATCTTCGATCCCCACATCCACATGACGTCGCGCACGACCGACGACTACGAGCGGATGCACGCGGCCGGCGTACGCGCGCTGGTGGAGCCGGCGTTCTGGCTCGGCCAGCCCCGCACCCACGTCGCGTCCTTCGTCGACTACTTCGACGCGCTCGTCGGCTGGGAGCGGTTCCGGGCCGCGCAGTTCGGGATCGTGCACCACTGCACGATCGCGCTCAACCCCAAGGAGGCGAACGACCCGCGCTGCACCGAGGTGCTCGACGTGCTGCCGCGCTACCTCGCGAAGGACGGCGTGGTCGCGGTGGGCGAGATCGGCTTCGACTCGATGACCACCGAGGAGGAGAAGGCGTTCGTGCGCCAGCTCGAGCTCGCCGTCGAGTTCGAGCTCCCCGCGTTGGTGCACACACCGCACCGCGACAAGGAGGCCGGCACCCGGCGGACCCTCGAGCTCGTGGAGGCCTCCGGCATCGGCGCGCACCGCGTCGTCGTGGACCACCTCAACGAGATGACGGTCGGCGCCGTGGCCGACAGCGGTTGCTGGATGGGCTTCTCGATCTACCCCGACACCAAGATGGACGAGCACCGCATGGTGCGGATCCTCCAGGAGCGCGGGCTGGAGCGGGTGCTGGTCAACTCCGCCGCCGACTGGGGCCGCAGCGACCCGCTCAAGACCGCGAAGACCGGGCAGGCGATGCTCGAGGCCGGGTTCAGCGAGGACGACGTGGACCGCGTGCTGTGGCGCAACCCCGTCGAGTTCTTCGGGCAGAGCGGCCGGCTCCTCCTCGACCAGGTCGACGCGGAGCCGGACCTCGCCCAGACCTTCCAGGGCAACTCCGTGCTCCGCGGGCCGAGGGCCGACGCATGAGGTACCAGCACCCCGACGGTTCGCTCGTCCACCTCGCCTACGGCACCAACGTGCTGCCGGCGCAGGACATCGACGGCATCGCGGCCCAGGCGACGACCTTCGGCGAGCAGCTGCGCCGGCGGCTCGGCGTCGACCGGGTCGGGCTGGGCATGTGGCTGCCCGCGGTCGCCGCGCACCGCCTCGCCGCCGACCCGGCCGAGCTGCAGCGCCTCCGCAAGATCCTCGACCACCACGGGGTCGAGGTGGTCACCCTCAACGCCTTCCCGTACGCCGACTTCCAGGGCGAGGTCGTGAAGAAGGCGGTCTACCACCCGACGTGGAGCGAGCGGGACCGCCTCGACCACACCCTCGCCGCGGCGCGCGTGCTCGCCGGGCTGCTGCCCGACGACGTCGCGCAGGGCTCGATCTCCTCGCTCCCGCTCGGCTGGCACGCGCCCTGGCTGGCCGACCGGCAGCACGCGGCGGAGGACCACCTCGCCGAGCTGGCCGAGGGCCTGGCCGCGCTCGCCGGGGAGACCGGGCGCACCGTCCGGGTCGGCCTCGAGCCGGAGCCGGGCTGCGTCATCGAGACCACCGCCGAGGCCGTGGCCCGGCTCGGTGCCGTGGACCGCGACTGGGTCGGCGTGTGCCTCGACCTGTGCCACCTCGCCGTCGGGTTCGAGTCGGCCGAGGACGCCCTGGCCAGCCTCGACCAGGCCGGCCTGCGCGTCGTGAAGGCCCAGCCGGCCGCCGCGCTGGTCGTCGACGACCCGGCCGACGTCGCGGCGCGCACCGCCCTGTCGTCGTACGCCGAGGACCGCTTCCTGCACCAGGTCCGGCAGCAGGCGGGTGCGCGGCTGGTCGGTCGCGACGACCTGCCCGAGGCGCTCGACGGCCGGCGGGCGCTGCGCACCGGCACCCCGTGGCGGGTGCACTTCCACGTCCCGGTGCACGCGGACCCGACCCCGCCGCTGCGCAACAGCCGCGACGACCTGTCCGCCTCGCTGGCCGCGCTGGTCGGTGGTCCCCGCGCCCGGGTCCACCACCTCGAGGTCGAGACCTACACCTGGTCGGTGCTCCCCGGCGGCCAGCCCGACGGCGACGCCGCGCTCGCGGAGGGCATGGCCGCGGAGCTGGGCTGGGTCCACCGCGAGGTCGTCGGCCTCGGCCTCACCCCCTGCTGAGCACCCACCCACCCGGAGGACCCCATGGACCAGCTGCTCGTCGTCGACCTCGTCGGCCTCACCCCCGACCTGCTCCAGCACATGCCGCGGCTGCGGCGCCTGGCCGAGCGGGGCTCGTCCGCACCGCTCGACCCGGTCCTGCCGGCCGTCACCTGCTCGGTCCAGTCGACCTTCCTGACCGGCCTGCCGCCGTCGGAGCACGGCATCGTGGGCAACGGCTGGTACTTCCGCGACCTCGGCGAGGTCTACCTCTGGCGCCAGCACAACCGCCTGGTCGCGGGGGAGAAGGTGTGGGAGACGGTGCGCCGGCACGTGCCCGACTACACCGTGGCGAACGTGTGCTGGTGGTACGCCATGGGCGCGTCGACCGACTGGACCGTCACCCCGCGGCCGATCTACTACGCCGACGGCAAGAAGGCGCCGGACTGCTACACGCGCCCGGTCGGGCTGCACGACGAGCTGGTCGACGAGCTCGGCCCGTTCCCGCTGTTCCAGTACTGGGGGCCGACCGCCTCGATCCGCTCCACCGAGTGGATCGTCGGCGCGACCCGCCGGTTGCTGCCGCGGGCCGACCTGACCCTGGCCTACCTGCCGCACCTCGACTACGACCTCCAGCGCTACGGACCGGACTCCCCGCAGGCGAGGAAGGCCGCGCGGGACGTCGACACCGCGCTCTCGCCGCTGCTCATGGACGCCGAGCTGCTCGGAGCCCGCGTCGTCGTGCTGTCCGAGTACGGCATCACCCGGGCCGACACCCCCGTCGACGTCAACCGCGCCCTGCGGGCCGCGCACCTGCTGGAGGTCTACACGCAGGACGGGATGGAGTACCTCGACCCGTGGGCCTCGCGGGCGTTCGCCGTCGCCGACCACCAGGTCGCGCACGTCTACGTCGCGGATCCTGCCGACCTCGAGCGGGTGCGGGAGATCTGCACAGACCTGCCCGGCGTCGCGGAGGTGCTCGACCGGTCCGGCCAGGCGGCGTACGGCCTCGACCACGAGCGGGCCGGCGAGCTGGTGCTCGTCGCGGAGCCGACAGCCTGGTTCACCTACTACTACTGGGAGGACGACGCCCGCGCGCCGGACTTCGCCCGCGGCGTCGAGATCCACCGCAAGCCGGGCTACGACCCCGCCGAGCTCTTCTTCGACCCGGACGACCGGCTGGTCAAGGCCCGGGCCGCGCTCACCCTGGCCCGCAAGGCCGCCGGGCTGCGGTACTCCATGAAGGTCGTCCCGCTCGACCCTGCACCGGTGCGCGGCACGCACGGCCGGCTCCCCGCGCGCGACGAGGAGGGGCCGATGGTGATCTGCGACCAGCCCGGCGTGCTGGGCGACCGGGTCGCCGCGCAGGGCGTGCGGGACCTGCTGCTCGACCTCGTCGGCGTCGGTGCCGGGCGAGCAGTGGGGTCGACGGTGCCGTGATGGACCCCGCGCTCCTGCTCGACCGCGTGCGCGAGCGGCTGCGCGCGCCGGCGGGCTGCGGCGCCGCGTCCCTCGACCGGGTCGTCGCCGACGCCATGCGCCCGGGCAAGTTGCTGCGCCCCGACCTCCTCCTGCGGAGCGCGGCGGCTGCCGGCGGCGTCGACGACGACCTCGCCGAGCGGTTCGTCGCGGGGGCCACCGCGATCGAGCTGCTGCACCTGGCGACGCTGGTGCACGACGACATCATCGACGGCTCACCGCTGCGCCGCGGGCGGCCCTCCGTCGTCGCGTCCGTCGGCGCCGAGCAGGCGATCGTCGTCGGCGACCTGCTGCTGGCCCGCGGGGTCGCCGCCGCCGCGGACGCCGGGGTGGCAGCCACGTGGGCCCGGGCGCTCGCCTGCATGGCCACCGGACAGCTCCTCGAGCCGGACCTCGTCGCCGCCCCCTCGATCGCCGCGCACGCGGAGTACGTCTCGCTCAAGACCGCAGAGCTCTTCCGGGCCAGCGCCGAGGCCGGCGCCCTGATCGCCGGCGCACCGCCCGGGCGGGTCCGTGCCCTCGGCCGGTTCGCGCTCCACTTCGGCATGGCCTTCCAGCACCTCGACGACCTGCTCGACGTGCTGGGGGACCCGGACCGGATGGGCAAGCCCACCGGGCTGGATGCGGCCAACGGCGTACCCACCGCGGTGTCGCTGCTCGCCGGGCGCGACACCGGCGAGGACGTCGCCGGCCTGGTCGGCCGCGAGCTCGATGCCGCCGTTGCCGCCCTGGCCGCGGCGGGCGTCCCCGACGACCTTGCCCGGTGGGCCACCGCGTCGCTGCGCCGGGCCCTGCGCGCGTCCGGCGCCGACGACCACCACCCCCTCGCTGCCGGCGTGACCGCGGTCCTCGACCGCGTCGACCGACGGCTCGCCACCCCCACCCCGATGACGGAGCCCCAGCCATGCGCTACCTCGACCCCCTGACCCATCCCCTCGACCACCCCCTCGACCACGCCCCGCGGCGCCCGGCGATCCTGGCCCTGGTGGTCGCGCTGCTCGCCGCGCTCGCGGCGTGGGTGCCGGCGCCACCGGCAGCCGCCCACGACGACCTGGTCCTCTCCGACCCCGCCGACTCCGGCGTCGTCGAGGAGCTGCCGTCGCGGGCAGTGCTCACCCTCAGCGGACCGGTGCGCAAGGTGCGCGAGGTCACCGTGACCGGACCCGAGGGCGACGTGACCAACGGCGCGCCCTCCGTGTACGGTGCGGAGGTCCGGCAGAACCTCTGGGCCGGACCTGACGGGGACTACGTGATCGCCTACGAGGTGGTCTCCTCCGACGGGCACGAGGTGACCGGCGAGATCCACTTCGAGGTCGGCCCGACGTCCGGTCCCACCGCGACCGCCATCGCCCGCGAGCAGGCGGAGGGCTCCGGCGGCTGGGACGGCAGCCTCGGCATCCTCGTCCTCGGCGGCGTCCTCGTGGCCGGCGCGGGTGGCCTGGTCGTCGTACGCCGCCGGCGGCTCGGCGGCGAGCAGTCCCGGGCCTGATCGCGGGCGCGGTCGCCCGGCGCGAGAGACTGGGCCTCGTGCCCGCCCCCACCAGCCCCGACGCCCCGACCATCGTCGTCGCCGCGGTCGCCCTGGTCCGCGACGGCGCGGTGCTGACCGTCCGCAAGCGCGGCACCTCGCGGTTCATGCTCGTCGGCGGCAAGCTCGAGCCGGGCGAGGACGCCCGCGACGCCGCGGTCCGCGAGGCCCGCGAGGAGGTCGGCCTCGAGCTCGCCGACGTCGAGCTGCTCGGTGAGTACGTCTCCGACGCCGCCAACGAGCCCGGCCACCGGCTGGTCTCCACGGTCTTCACCGCGACCAGTGCCGGCGACCCGGTCGCGGCCGCCGAGATCGCCGAGCTCCGCTGGACCCCCCTCGACCCCGCCGGCCTCGACGACCTCGCCCCGATGCTCGAGCACCACGTGCTGCCCGCGCTGCGCTAGCTGTGCTTGATTGCGCGAGCGTGTCGCCTGTCGAGGGCTGCGCGCAGGCCTCGCAAGCTCGGCCCGCACTTGCCCTCGACGCGCCTTCGGCGCGGGCGCCACGCTGC
>NZ_KI912530.1:0-20449 GCF_000519005.1 Nocardioides sp. J54
AACGTCCACGTCACCGACACCACCCTCACCGGCGACAACCCCGTCGCCCGCTGCGAGGAGACCGGCACCCCGGTCCTCGCCAGCCAGGTCAGGGAGTGGCTCCAGGCACCCCGCACCACCGTCATCGTCCGCCCCGTCATCGACCTGGCCGACTGCATCCCCGTCGACTCCTACGAGATCCCCGACCGCCACCGCCAACGGGTCCAGCTGCGCGACCACACCTGCCGCTTCCCCGGCTGCACCGTCAGGGCGAGCCGTTGCGACCTCGACCACACGATCGAGCATGCTCGCGGCGGCCCGACGTGCCCGTGCAACCTCGTCCCGCTCTGCCGACGCCACCACCGGGCCAAGACCTTCTCGCTTTGGCGCTACGTGACGGTGCAGCCCGGCCACTACCTCTGGATGTCACCGAACGGGCGGCACTTCCTCGTCGGTCCGGCGGGCACGAAAGTCCTGGACACCCCGCGCCCCCTCGACCCCGACGACTACTAGCTCCCCCGCCCCACACCCCGCCTGACGGCGGGGTCACAGGTATGTCCGGCGACCTAGGACTGGCCGCTGGCTGAGGTGCGAGGCGCCCCGCGCCGACCTCCCGCCGCTGGTTGAGGTGCGAGGCGCCCCAGCGCCGAGCCTCGAAACCAGTGGCACCGATGCACCCGGCTGTGCCCACCACAGCCCGCCATCAAGGCCCGGAGGTTTCGAGGCTCGGCCGCGGGCGGCCTCGCACCTCAACCACCGGGAGCTAGACGTCGTCGCGAACCCCAGGCTTGCCGCCAGACGGACTGTGCCACCTACCGAAGCCAACTGCGCGCGCGGCAGCGTGGCGCCCGCGCCGGAGGCGCGTCGAGGGCAAGTGCGGGCCGAGCGCAGCGAGCGCCTGCGCGCGAACCTCGACAGGCGACACGCTCGCGCCAGACAACACGGCGGGGGCCGGTCGGCTACGGTGCGCGGCCGCCGACACCAACCACGAGGCCAGATGAACGTCACGCCCCACGGACACCCCCTCTCCCCCTCTCCCCGGCGGCCCTAGACTCTCCTCACGTGACTGCTGCCTGGGGCTTCGGCCTGACCACGTACGCCGCCGACGGCGAGACCGTCCTCGACACCTGGTTCCCTGCTCCGCAGCTGGGCGAAAAGCCCGCGGACGCGGTGGCGCCGGCCGAGCTGACCGCGCTCGAGGGCGCGGACGAGGCGCGGGGGGTGACCCGCAAGGTCAACCTGGTCGAGGTCGCGGACCTGGCCGCGGCGCCGGTGAGCACGGTGGAAGTGTGGCTGCGGCTCCACCTGCTGTCGCACCGCCTGGTGCAGCCGCACGGGCAGAGCCTCGACGGCATCTTCGGCCTGCTCACCAACGTGGTGTGGACCTCGGCGGGTCCGTGTGCGGTCGAGGGCTTCGAGCTGACCCGGGCGCGCCTGCAGGCGGCGGGCCAGCACGTCACGGTGTACGGCGTGGACAAGTTCCCGCGCCTGGTGGACTACGTCATCCCGGCGGGTGTCCGGATCGCCGACGCGGACCGCGTCCGGCTCGGGGCGCACCTGGCCGAGGGCACGACGGTCATGCACGAGGGCTTCGTGAACTTCAACGCCGGCACGCTCGGCACGTCGATGGTCGAGGGCCGGATCTCGGCGGGCGTCGTCGTGGGCGACGGCTCGGACGTGGGCGGCGGCGCCTCGATCATGGGCACGCTGTCGGGCGGTGGCAAGGAGGTCATCTCGATCGGCCAGCGCTGCCTGCTCGGCGCGAACGCCGGCATCGGCATCTCGCTGGGCGACGACTGCGTCGTGGAGGCGGGTTGCTACGTGACGGCCGGCACCAAGGTCACCGTGCTCGAGCCGGGCAAGGACGCGCGCGTGGTGAAGGCCCGTGAGCTCTCCGGCGCCAGCAACGTCCTCTTCCGACGCAACTCGGTCTCCGGCGCGATCGAGGCCGTGCCGCGGCAAGGCGAGGGCATCGCCCTCAACGCGGCGCTGCACGCGAACTGAGGCCCTCCTTGTCCTGTTCCGGACACTGAGGGTGTGAGGGCGAGAGCAACGGCGCTGGTCGGTGGCGTCGCGGTCGTGGCGACCGTGGCGGTCGTCGGCATCGCCGTGCTGCGGGCGACCGACTCCATCGTGGGCGGGCCGAGCGGCGACTGCACGGTCACCGTCGGCGGGCACACGGTGGAGGTGTCGGGCGAGCAGGCGGAGAACGCGTCGCTGATCACGGCGATCGCCGTACGCCGCGGGCTGCCCGCGCGGGCGGCGTCGATCGCGCTGGCGACGGCCTACCAGGAGTCCAAGCTCGCCAACATCGACTACGGCGACCGCGACTCGCTCGGCCTGTTCCAGCAGCGGCCCTCGCAGGGCTGGGGCTCGCCGGAGCAGGTCCTCGACCCCGTCTACTCGACCAACGCGTTCTACGACGCGCTCGAGAAGGTCGACGGCTACGAGAGCATGGAGATCACGGTCGCCGCGCAGCGCGTGCAGCGCTCGGCGTTCCCGAACGCGTACGCCGACCACGAGGCCGACGGGCGGGCGCTCGCGTCGGCGCTGGCGGGCCACTCCCCCGCGACGTTCAGCTGCGACCTCGACGGCGGCGCGCCGACCGCGGACGCCGACCTGACGCCGAGCGGGCTGACCCCGCGGGCGGAGAAGGTCCGCAAGGAGCTGCTGGAGCGCTTCGGCCGGCTCTCCCTGGGCGGCTACGCCCCCGGCGGCGTCAGCTCCGGGCACATGGAGGGCTCGGCGCACTACGACGGGCGCGCCATCGACGCCTTCGTGCGCCCGATCAGCCCGGCCAACAAGACCAGGGGCTGGGCGATGGCGCACTGGGCCGTCGCGAACGCGGCACGCCTGCAGATCCGCACGGTGATCTTCGACGACCGGATCTGGACCGCGGGCCGGGAGGGCTGGCGCGACTACGACCCGCCGCGCTCGTCGGGCGACCGGGCGATCCTGGAGCACCGCGACCACGTCCACATCGACGTCTTCAGGTGACCGCGCACCACTTTTTTCGCGATGCGTGAACCGTTCGGCGTCCTCGCTGGAACAGTGTTGACGTGCTGGCAGAACACCCCGACGAGCGCGACGACCGTGCGCTCCTGTCCGCGATCGCCGAGGGCGACCGCGGGGCGCTGCACACGCTCTTCACCCGGCACCAGCCGTGGCTCGCGGCGCGTGTGGCGCAACGGTGCGGTGACCCCGCCGTGGTCGCCGACGTCGTCAACGACACCTTCCTGACGGTCTGGCAGAAGCCGCGGCGCTACCGGGGCGAGGGCGAGGTCGCGGCGTGGTTGTGGGGCATCGCCGTGCGCACCCTGCTGCACCGGGTCCGGCCGCGGAAGTCGGTGCTGGAGAAGCTGACCCGGGTGCGCCAGGAGGACCTCTCCTCCGCGGAGGAGATGGTGCTGCTGCGGCTGGAGCACACCGACGTGGGCCAGGCGCTGCAGCGGCTCTCCCCCGAGCTGCAGGCCGTCGTCCGCGCGACCGTCATCGACGGGCTGAGCACCACCGAGGCGGCCCGGCTGCTCGGCATCCCGAGCGGCACCGTCAAGAGCCGGATGAGCCGTGCGCGGCTCCAGCTGAGGGAGGCCCTGCTGTGACCGAGTGGCACCTGGACACCGACGACATCGACACCTACCTGCGCGCCGCCGGCGACCTGGCCCGTACGGCGTCCGCCGAGACCCACCTGCTCGCGTGCGCCTCGTGCCGCGCCCGGCTGGCGACCGTGTCCGCCCAGGCGCGGCCCACCGCGCTGGACGCGGCGTGGGAGCGCCTCACCGCGGACGTGGACCGGCCCTCGCGGCTGCGCCGGCTGCCCGGCAGCGACCGGCTCCGGCTCGTGGTCGGCGCCCCTGCCCTGGCGCGGGCGACGCTGCTCGCCGCGGCGGTCGTCGGCGTCGCCCCCGTCGTGCTCTCCACCGTGTCGGGCCGCGGCGGCCTGCTGCTCCTGCTGCTCCTCGCACCGCTGGCGCCGATGGCCGGCGTCGTCGTCGCCTTCCGCGCCGGCCACGACCCGGCCGGCGAGATGAGCCTCGCCGCGCCGGTTGCCGGGCTGCGCCTGGTCGCCCTGCGTGCCCTCGTCGTGTGCGCGGTGGCCGTGCCCTGCGCGCTCGCCGGCTTCGTCGCGGTGGGTGGGCTCGGCGGCTCCGTCCCGGCAGGCCTGACGACCGCGTGGCTGCTGCCGGGCGCCGCGCTGGCGGGCACGACCTTCGCCGCCGGCACCACGCGCCTCGACCCGCTGGCGGTCGCCACCACCCTGGCGGCGCTGTGGACCCTGGCCGTCCTCACCGTCGCCAGCGCCGGCAGCGACCGGCCCGGCTTCGACCTGTCCGCCACGGCCGAGCTGGTTGCGGCCTCGTCCACCCAGGCGGTCGCGCTGGCCGTCGCCGTCGCGGCGGCCGCCGTGAGCCTCGCGCGCCGCGAGGCCGTCGTCTACCGGAGGGCACTGTGATGAGCACGCGCGTCGACCGCACCGCCGGGGTCGTCGGCACCGGCCTGACCAAGCGCTACCGCGGCACCGTCGCCGTCGACGGCGTCGACCTCGAGGTCTCCGGCGGCGTCGTCGGGCTGCTCGGACCCAACGGCGCCGGGAAGAGCACGGTGCTGCGGATGGCGGCGACCGTCCTGGCGCCCGACTCCGGCTCCCTGTCCCTGCTCGGCCTCGACCCGTCGCACCACGACGAGCGGGTCGAGATCCGCCGGCGGCTGGGCTACCTGCCCCAGGACCCGGGCCTCTACCCCGGCTTCACCCCCTTCGACCTCGTCGACTACGTCGCCGTGCTCAAGGAGCTCACCGACCCGGGTCGGCGCCGCGACGAGGTGCGCCGCGTGCTGGAGGAGGTCGACCTGGCCGACGTGATGCACAAGAAGATCCGCAAGCTCTCCGGCGGCATGCGGCAGCGGGTGGCGCTCGCCGCGGCGATGGTCGGCCGCCCCGACCTGCTGGTGCTCGACGAGCCGGCATCCGGCCTCGACCCCGAGCAGCGGCTCCGGCTGCGCTCGCTGCTGTCCGCGGCACCGACGGTGCTGATGTCGACGCACGACACCAGCGAGGTCGCTGCCCTGTGCCACCGCGTGGTCGTGCTGCTCGCCGGCATGGTCGTCTTCGACGGCACACCCGGCGACCTCGCCGAGCTGGCCCGCGGCCGGGTGTGGGAGGACGACCGCCAGGATCCCGACGCGTTCCGCAGCTGGCAGACCGCCGAGGGCGCCTGGCGCCACCTCGGCGAGCCGCCGCCCGCTGCCGGGCTGGTCGACCCGACCCTCGACGACGGCTACCTGCTGCTCGCCCGCGGGACGCACCGGTGACCGCGGCCGCCCTCGCACCCGCGTGGGTGCGACCCACCGCCCGTGCCCTGCCCACGGCGCCGCTGCTCGGCGCCGCCGTCGCGGTCGTCGGACTCGCGACCGCGCGGCTGCTCGTCGACGGCTTCACGTCCGCACCGCCCGGGTTGCTCGAGGCGCTGCTCGCCGGCACGGTCGTCGCCGCGCTGCACGACCCGGCCGCCGACCTGCTCGCCGCCAGCCCGACCGGCCGGCTGCACCGCCACGCCCACCGGCTGTGGCTCGTCCTCCCCCTCGCCCTCGCCCTGTGGGTGCTGCCCACCGCGGCCGGAGACCTCGTCGACTCGACCGGGTGGCCGACCGGCCCCGTCGTCGCGCTCACCGCGACCGGCGTCGCGCTCGCGCTGCTGCTGCCGGGACCGTCCGGCGTGACCCTCGGCAGCGCCGTCACCCTCGCGTGGGGCGCGGCCACCTTCGTCGTACCGCCGGAGGACGCAGGGCTTCTCCTCCCCTGGCTCCACCACCCCTGGCTGCACTGCGCAGCCGTTGCCGCCGTTCTCGGGCTCACCCTCCCCAGGAGGCGACGTTGACCACCCTCACCTCCCCCGCACCGCCCGGACGCCGGGCCGTCCTCGCCCTCGCGCGGATCGAGGCGCTGCGCCTGGTCCGCCACCCGGCACCGTGGCTCGGCATCGCCGCGTCGGCGTGGATGCTGACGACCACGAACGACGGCTGGGCGACCGCCGAGTACCAGGGCTACCTGGCCGCGCTCACCCCGCTGTGGCTCGGCATCGCCGTCGCCGTCGTGGGCGCCGGGGCCCGAGGGCTCGTCCCGCTGGCCGAGGCCGCCCCGGTCCAGGAGACCAGCCGTGCCGTGGCGCGCTTGCTGGGCGGAGGCGTGCTGGTCCTGCTGGCGGCCGCGGTCGTCCTCGCGGCCCGCATCGCACTCGGGGCCACCGGCGGGCTACGCCTCGGTGACGAGCCCGGCCGCACCGAGCACGCGGTCTACACCCTGCCCGAGCTGCTGCAGCCGGTCCTGCTCGCGGCCTTCGCCGTCGCCCTCGGCCTTGCCCTGGTGCGGGTGGTGCGCAGCCGGCCGGCGGCGTGGTTGCTGCTGCTCGTCCTCTGGTTCGTCGTCGGTGCCGTCTACTGGGCGTGGAGCAGCCGGCCGGCCACCTTCCTGACCCCGGTGCAGGTCCAGCCGTTCTACGTCGGCGTCGCACCTGCCACCGCCGACCCGAACGGCTTCCCCGACGCGTGGCTGCTCGCGGCGCCGAACGACTACCAGGACTACTGGGCCCGGCTGGTCGTCTCCCCCGGTGTCGCCGGCGCGCACGACCTCTACCTGGTCGGGCTCACCCTGCTGCTCGCCGCCACCACCGTCCCCCGTCGGGCACCGCTGCGCCGCTGGCTCGCCGCCGCTGGCCTGCTCGGCGCCGGCGTCGGTGTCGTGCTCCAGCTGGCGCTGGCGCCATGAGGCGCCGCGCCGCGGCCGTCCTGCTCGCCGGTCTCGTGGCGCTGACCGCCTGCACCGCGCCGTACGACGACGACGGCGGCCCCGGGGGGCTGTCGGCCGTCCCGGTGAAGCGCGACCCGCGCCCGGTGGTCGTCGACACCGACCTCGGCCGCGACGACCTGGCCGCGATCGCCGTGCTGGTGCGGCACCCCGAGGTGGAGGTCGTCGGCTTCACGATCGCCACGACGGGGCTCGTCGGGTGCGCCGACGGACGCCGGGTCCTGGGCGCCCTGCTCGCCCTGGTCGGCGTCGCGCCCGTGACCACCGCGTGCGGGCGTGACGACGCCGGGCCGGACGGGCGGGCGTTCCCCGCGCCGTGGCGCCGGCAGGCGGCCGGCGGCTTCGGCCTCACGGGCGGCGCCCCGCTGCCGCAGGCACCGGTGCCGGCGGAGCGGCTGGTCGCCGCCCTCACGTCCTCCTACCCCCGCCTCGAGCTGGTCGCGCTCGGTCCGCTCACCAACGTCGCGGCCCTGCGTGCGGCGCACCCCGACGAGTACGCGCGGCTCCGTGCGGTGCACGTGATGGCCGCCAGCCGCTCCGGCCCGGCCGTGGCGGGGGCGGTGGAGTGGAACGCGGCGGCCGACCCGTCGGCCCTGCGGGAGGTGCTGTCCGACGACGGCGTCGCTCCACCGCTGACGCTGGTGCCGGCCGACGCCGTCCCGCAGGGCACGCCCCCGGCGCTCGCCGGCGCCGGCCTGGGCCAGGTCGCCGAGGGCCTGGACACGTGGTGGGACCTGGCCGCGGCGGCCGCCTTCCTCGACGCCTCCGCCGACCTGGCGGCCGAGCGCGGCGCCTGGTCGGTCGCACCCGACGGACGGCTCAGCCGTGCGGGCGACGGCCGGGTGCGCCTGGTGAACCAGGTGCCGGCCGACGTGGTCGACGAGCTGTGTCGGACGTCGCTGGCCTGAGGCCGAACCGTTCGGGCCCCTCGCTGCAGCAGAGCAGGTGACGACGCCGCACCCGGCGGCGGGTTCACGGAAGGACATCGATGAAACGCCTGCTCATCCCCTCGGCGGCCAGCGCCCTCGCGCTGCTCGCCGCGATCACCCCGACGGCACCCGGCCTCGCGGCCCCGCCGCCGGGCGACGGCGACCTCGACCTCGACCCGCCGACGATCGCGATCACGCCCGACCAGCCGCTCGTGGACGGGTGGTCCACCGGCGCGGTCACGCTCGCGGTCAAGCTCACCGACGTCGGGTCCTCCGGCGTCGGCGGCGGGCGCTGGACCCTCACCGGAGCGACCAGCCGGTCCGGCTCGATCGTGGCCACCTCGGCCAGCATCCAGGTCGAGAACCCCGGTCGCACCACGCTGACCGTCGAGGCGTGGGACCGCGACGGCAACGAGGCCGAGCGGCAGCTCGAGGTCGGGGTCGACACGGCCGCCCCGACCATCACCCTCGGCCCGAACCTCGCCGCCCTCGACGGCGGGTCCGTCGACCCCGGCACCACCACCGTCGACTACTCCTGCGCCGACGCCGGCTCCGGCGTCGCGTCCTGCACCGGCGACCTCCCCGTCGGGGCCGCGCTCGACACCGGGACCACCCGGAGCTTCACGATCGTCGCCACCGACCGCGTCGGCCGCACCACCGAACGCACCCTCTCCTGGCAGGTCAAGGACCAGCCCTGGCACGTGCCCACCCAGCCGACCTTCAGCCCTGCCGGGGACATCCACGTCGGCGACACCCTGACCGCCGACCCGCTCGAGATCACCCCGACGCCGGACGAGGTCCACTACCAGTGGTACCGCGACGGCGCCCCGATCCCGGGGGCCACCGGGGCGTCGTACACGACGACCGCGGAGGACGCCGGGGCGGAGGTCCGCTACATCGCCATCCCGTCGAAGCCGGGGTACGCCCCGCGTGCGGGCTTCGCGAGCGACTGGCGGCGGGTGCTGCCGCCCCTGGTGCAGGTGGACGGTCCCGGCTTCCGGCTGCCGGCCGCGGCGAAGGTCGGGCAGGAGGTCAAGCCGTTGTGGGGCGGCTCGACCGTCCAGCCCGGCGCGACCCTGCGCCACCAGTGGACCCGCGACGGGAAGCCGATCGCCGGCGCCACCGGTACGACGTACCGGCTCCGGCCCGCCGACGCCGGGCACCGCGTCGGGCTCGTCGTCACGGCGTCCGCACCGGACCACAGCGACTGGCAGGGTGAGGCCCTCACCGGTCGGGTCGCGAAGGCGGCGACGCGGACGCGGGCGAGCGCACGCGTGCTGCCGGGGCGCGCGGTGCGCCTGAAGGTCCGGGTCACTGCCGCCGGCGTCCCGGCCCCGGGCGGGACCGTCGTGGTCCGTGAGCGCGGCCGGGTGCTGGGGAAGGTGCGCCTGGTCCGCGGCGCAGCGACGATCACCCTGCCGCGGCGCACGAAGGGCGCGCACACCTATGGCGTCGCCTACCGCGGCGCGACCGGCCTCAAGGCGTCGCAGGCGCGGGCGAAGGTGCGGGTGCGCTAGGCCTGCCCGGACAGGCGGGCGACGGCGGCATCGATCCGCTCGTCGCTCGCCGTCAGGGCGATCCGCACGTGGTGGTTGCCGGCAGCGCCGTAGAAGGCGCCCGGCGCCACCAGGATCCCCTGCGCGGCGAGCTCGGAGACCAGCGCCCAGCTGTCGGGGCCGTCCGGTCCCTTCGTGGTCCAGAGGTAGAGCGCGGCCTCGGAGTGCTCGATCGTGTAGCCGGCACCCTCGAGGGCCGCGCGGAGCTTCGTGCGGCGGGCGCGGTAGCGCTCGTGCTGCTCCTTGACGTGGGCCTCGTCGCCGAGCACCGCGACCATGGCGCGCTGCGCCGGGGTCGGCATCATCATCCCGAGGTTCTTGCGCACCGCGAGCAGCTCGGCGACGACCGCGCGGTCGCCGGCGACGAAGCCGCAGCGGTAGCCGGCGAGGTTGGAGCGCTTCGACGTCGAGTGGACCACGAGGATCCCGTCGGCCGACCCGCCGCAGATGTCGGGGTGCAGCACGGAGAGCGCCTCGCCCTCCCACACGCAGTCGAGGTAGCACTCGTCGGAGACGAGCAGGACGCCGCGCTCACGACACCAGTCGACGACCTTCCTGAGGTGCTCGGGCGGGAGCACGCGACCCGTCGGGTTCGACGGCGAGTTGATCCACAGCAGCGCCGGCGTCTCGGGGCCGAAGGCGGTCAGCGAGTCGGTCGCGACCGCCTTCGCCCCCACCAGCGCGGCGCCGACCTCGTAGGTCGGGTAGGCCAGCGCCGGGTAGCCGATCACGTCGCCCGGGCCGAGGCCGAGGTACGACGGCAGCGTGGCGATGAACTCCTTGGAGCCGATCAGCGGGAGCACCTGGTCGGTGTCCAGCCCGGTGACCCCGTGGACACCCGCGAGCCAGTCGACGACGGCCTGCCGCACCTCGGGCAGCCCCACGGTCGTGGGGTAGCCCGGGGCGTCGACGGCGTCGGCGAGGGCGCGGCGCGCGACCTCGGGCGTCGCGTCGACCGGCGTGCCGATCGACAGGTCGACGATCCCCTCCGGGTGCGCCCGGGCGGTCTCGGCGAAGCTGGTGAGCTTGTCCCAGGGGAAGTCGGGCAGCCGGCCCGAAACGGCTCCCAACGTGATCAACGGGAGCTCAGTGGTCCTGGTTCTGCGGCGGGAGCGCAGCGACGAACTCGGCGTCCTTGTCGATCTCGCCCATCTTCGCGGCACCACCGGGCGAGCCGAGGTCGTCGAAGAACTTCACGTTCGCGTCGTAGTAGTCCTTCCACTCCTCCGGGACGTCGTCCTCGTAGAAGATCGCCTCGACCGGGCAGACCGGCTCGCAGGCGCCACAGTCGACGCACTCGTCGGGGTGGATGTAGAGCATCCGCTTGCCCTCGTAGATGCAGTCGACGGGACACTCGTCGACGCACGCGCGGTCCTTGACGTCGACGCACGGCTGCGAGATGACGTAGGTCATCGGGTTCCTCCTGGACCAGGACTGAAGTGAGGGCCTGCGGGCCGACACGAAACACTTTCGTGTCGGAGCCCAGCCTAGTATCCCCGGCGTGAGCGACGTGCACGGACCCGCCCCAAACACTGGACAACACCGACTGGGGCCGCACGTCGTCGGCCAGCGGGTGGTCGTGCGTCGGCTGCTGCGCGGCGAGACCGGACCGACCGGCGGCCCGGCGTTCACCGACCTGCTCGGCACCTGCCTGTCGTGGAGCGAAGGCGCCTGCGTCGTCCAGCCCGAGGAAGGTCCGGCGGTCACGATCGCGCTGGCCGACATCGTCTCCGGCAAGCCGGTGCCGCCGCGGCCCGCCTCCCGGCTGCGGGTCAGCACCCGCGAGGTCGAGGGCCGCACCGCCGCGCTGTGGCCGGGGACGGAGCGGGTAGCCCTCGGCGAGTGGGAGCTGCGCTCCCAGCCCGACGACGGCACCCGGCTGCGCAAGCGCGCCAACTCCTGCCTCGCCATCGGCGACCCGGGCCGACCCGTCGCCGACGCCGCGGCGGAGGTCGTCGCGTTCTACGAGGCCCGCTCGCGCGAGCCGCTCGCCCAGGTGGAGGCCGGGTCCGACGTCGAGGACCAGCTGCACGCGCTGGGCTGGCGCGACCTGGGGTACGGCGAGGCCGAGCTCCGGCTCGCGTCGGTGTCCCGCGTGCGTCGTACCCTCGGCCGGCAGCGGCACGACGTCGAGCTCTCCGTGACGGGCGCACGCGCGGTGGCGAGCGCCGGCAGCGGGTGCGACCCGCTGGCCGAGGGCCGGGCGCACGTCGACGGCGACTGGCTCGCCATCCACGACCTCACCGTCGACCCCGGGCACCGCCGGCGCGGCCTCGCCTCCGCGGTGCTGGCCGAGCTGCTCGACTGGGGCGCCGAGCAGGGAGCGTTGACGGCGTGGCTGCACGTGGAGACGGCCAACGCCGATGGCACGGCGTTCTGGGAGGCGCTGGGGTTCGCGCCCCACCACACCTGCCGGTACTACCGGGCCCCTCAGCCGGGCGCCGGTCAGTAAGTGGCGAGGGCGGTCAGCGCGTCGCCGGTGAGCCGGTAGGTCGACCACTCGCTCATCGGACCGGCGCCGAGCGCCTCGTAGAACTCGATCGACGGGGTGTTCCAGTCGAGCACGGCCCACTCGACGCGACGGTAGCCGCGGTGCACCGCGATCCGGGCGAGCGCGGCCAGCAGCGCCTTGCCCAGGCCGCTCCCCCGCGCCGCCGGGTCGACGAACAGGTCCTCCAGGTAGAGCCCCGGCGTGCCGGTCCAGGTGGAGAAGGTGCGGAACCACAGCGCCATCCCGACCACCTCGCCGGCGGACTCGGCGACGAGGACGCTGGCCACCGGGTCGTCGCCGAACACCCAGCGGTGCAGGTCCTCCTCGGTGGTCTCGACCGCGTCCGGCTCGCGCTCGTACTCCGCCAGCGCGCGGACCAGCCGCAGGACGTCGGGGACGTCGCGCGGCTCCGCAGCCCGGATCCCGGTCGGGAGGACCGGGAGGTCAGCCACGCGCGAGGAACGCCAGCAGGTCGTGCCGGGTGAGCACGCCGACCGGCTTGCCGTCCTCGTGGACCAGGACCGCGTCGGCCGACTCCAGCAGCGGCACCGCGGCGGTGGCGTCCTCGGTCGAGCCGATCGTCGGCAGCGCCGGCGACATGTGCTCCTCGACCGGGTCGCTGAGCCGGGCCTTGCCGGTGAACAGCGCGTCGAGCAGTGCTCGCTCGGACACCGAGCCGGCCACCTCGGCGGCCACGATCGGCGGCTCCGCGCGGACCACGGGCATCTGCGAGACGCCGTACTCCTGCAGGATGCCGACAGCCTCGGCGATCGTCTCGTTCGGGTGGGTGTGCACCAGCGCCGGGATGCCGGCGGTCTTGGTCTGCAGCACCTCGCCGATGGTGCGCGCCGGCTGCGGCTGGCCGGTGCTGAAGCCGTACTGCGCCAGCCAGTCGTCGTTGAAGACCTTGCTGAGGTAGCCGCGACCGGAGTCGGGCAGCAGCACGACGATCACCGCGTCGTTCTTGCCCTCTGCGGCGAGCTCGCCGGCCAGCTGGCGCGCGGCGAACGCGGCCATGCCGGACGAGCCGCCGACGAGCAGCGCCTCCTCGCGGGCGAGTCGGCGGGTGAAGGCGAACGAGTCGGCGTCGGAGACCTCGATGATGCGGTCCGCGATCTCGCGGTCGTAGGTCTCGGGCCAGAAGTCCTCGCCGACGCCCTCGACGAGGTACGGCCGACCGGTGCCGCCGGAGTAGACCGAGCCGGCGGGGTCGGCGCCGACCACCTGGACCGCGGCGTTCTGCTCCTTGAGGTAGCGGCCGATGCCGGAGATCGTGCCGCCCGTGCCGACGCCGGCGACGAAGTGGGTGATCCGGCCGTCGGTCTGGCGCCAGATCTCGGGGCCGGTCTCCTCGTAGTGCGAGCGCGGGTTGTGCGGGTTGGAGTACTGGTCGGGCTTCCAGGCACCCGGCTGCGAGGCGAGCCGGTCGCTGACGTTGTAGTAGGAGTCGGGGTGCTCCGGCGGGACGGCCGTCGGGCAGACGACCACCTCGGCGCCGTACGCCCGCAGCACGTTGCGCTTGTCCTCGCTGACCTTGTCGGGGCACACGAAGATGCACTGGTAGCCCTTCTGCTGGGCCACCATCGCCAGCCCCACGCCGGTGTTGCCCGACGTGGGCTCGACGATCGTCCCGCCGGGCTGCAGCGCGCCGGACTCCTCGGCGGCCTCGATCATCCGCGTCGCGATGCGGTCCTTCACGGACCCGCCGGGGTTGAGGTACTCCACCTTGGCCAGCACCAACGGTCCGTCGGCGGGAAGGTCGAGCGAACGGTTGAGCCGCACCAGCGGGGTGTCGCCGATGAGCTCCAGCAGGGACTCCACGTACTCCATGCGCTCACCGTATCGGGCAGTTCGTAGGCTGTGCGCGTGAGCAAGGCGTCCGCTGCACGAAAGCTGGCTGCTGCTGCCCTCTACGGCGGCGGCGGGCTGTCCGCGCTCGGAGCCGGCCTCTACGGGGTGCTCACCGCGGAGGCCAGGCTGGCGAGGAAGACCATCGGTCCGGCCCGCGAGGATCCGCCGCCGGACGCCACCGGCTGGTACGGCCGGGGCCGTCCGGGACCGGCGATCAAGATCGCGCTGCTGGGCGACTCCAGCGCCGCCGGGTACGGCGTCGAGCGGGTCGAGGACACCCCGGGCGCGCTCATCGCGTCGGCGATCGCCGAGCACGCCGACCGCCGCGTCTACCTGCGCGCGTTCTGCGTCGTCGGCGCCAAGTCGTCCGACCTCGCCGCCCAGGTCGACCGGGCGCTGCCCATCGAGCCCGACGTCACGATCGTGCTCATCGGCGGCAACGACGTCACGCACACGATGCGCCCGTCGCACTCCGTGCGCTACCTCGCCGAGGGCGTGCGCCGGCTGATGTCCGCCGGCTCCGAGGTCGTCGTGGGCACCTGCCCCGACCTCGGCACGGTCCAGCCGATCGCCCCTCCGCTGCGGCAGGTCGCCCGGGCCTGGTCGCGGCGCCTCGCCGCCGCCCAGACGATCGCGGTCATCGAGGAGGGCGGCCGGACCGTGTCGCTCGGCGACATCCTCGGACCGGAGTTCGCCGCCGCGCCCGCGCTGCTCTTCGGTCCGGACCAGTTCCACCCGTCGGAGGAGGGCTACCGGGCGCTGGCCCGCGTCCTGGTCCCCTCCCTCCTCGCCGCCCTGGAGCAGGTGCCCGAGGAGGAGGTCGGCCTCGAGGCCTTCCGCGGCGAGGGCGTCCTGCCGATCACCCGTGCCGCCGTCCAGGCCGTCAACGAGCCGGGCACCGAGCTCGACGGCACCGAGGTCGCCGGCCGCCGTGCCGGCGTGCGCGGCCTGTGGGTCGAGCTGCGGCACCGCCGCAGTCGCCAGCACGTGCCCGGTGAGGCTCCGGAGGACGCGGAGGCCACGGCGGTGGAGTGAGTCGGGCCGGCCGCCCTTGGCTGGCCTGTTGGCTGGTCTGGCTGCTGGCTGTGGTGGGTGGCTGGTCTGGCTACTGGCTGTGGTGGGGGCTGGTCTGGCTGCTTCGGGCCCGGTGGGGCGCCTGCGGCGCCTCCCGGCGGCCCCTCCCGACCGGCTGCAGAGCGCGACGCGGCCGGCGTCCACCCCACTACGCCAGCCGATCTGCCGACCGAGGCCGACCGCGACCCGACTTGCCGGCCGGGAGGACCGCCCGTCCGGCACCTCCGGCGCCCCACCGGACCCTCACCGGGGGCTGGGTGGGGATGTCGTTCGTGGTGGGTGGTGGGTGTTGCTCGCCGGCGTGAACGCTCGGGCCGGTCAGGCGCCTGCGGCGCCTCCCGGCGGCCCCTCCCGACCGGCTGCAGAGCGCGCCGCGGCCGGCGTCCACCCCGCTACGTCAGGCGGTCTGCCGACCGACGCCGACCGCACCCCGACTTGCCGGCCGGGAGAACCGCCGTCCGGCACCTCCGGCGCCCCACCGGACCCTCACCGGGCGCTGGTCTGGGATGTCGTTCGTGCTGGGTGTGGCTCGGTCAGGTGCCTGCGGCGCCGGCGCCCTCGTGCGAAATGCCGACGCGCCCGGTCCCACCGAGGTGGGCCGGGGCCGTTCGTGCTCCGACGCCGGCGCCCAAGACGCGTCGAGGGCGAGGGCGGGCCCGGAGGGTCCCCCTCGCCCTCGACTGGGCGACGCGCTCGCGCGGACCAGGTCAGTCCTGCTGGAGGATCGCGAGGATGCGGAGCAGGTTGGTGTAGATCCAGACCAGGCTCACGAGCAGCGCGAACGAGGCACGCCAGGACTCGCGCTCCGGGATGCCGTTGCGGACGCCCTGCTCGATGAAGTCGAAGTCCAGGATCAGCATGAAGACACCGAGGACGAGGCCGCCGATGGCGAACACGAGGCCGAGGCCGCCGAAGCCGAAGAGGCCGAGCTGGCTGCCGAAGAGGCCGAGGACGACCTCCATGAGGCTGAGGGCCACCATGCCGAACATCGCCGCGATGACGAAGGTGCGGAACTTGTTGCCGACCTGGATGTCGAAGAACTTGTAGGCAGCCAGGGTGCCGGCGAACGCGGCGAAGGTACCGACGACGGCCTGCACGACGATGCCGCCGTACGAGCCGGAGTCGGCGCCGAAGGCGGCGTCGTAGAACTTGCTCAGCGCACCGAGGGCGACACCCTCGGCCACGGCGAACGCCATCACCAGCGCCGGGCTGACCACCCGCTTGAACGAGTTGACCAGCGACAGGATGAACGCGGCACCCGCACCGATGATCATGAAGGTCGACAGCGTGGCGATGGCCTCGGTGCTGTCGATGTCAGGGGTGAGGAACCAGGTCACCGCGGCGGCGAGGATCGTGATGCCGAGGGTGATCGCGGTCGTCTGGACGACCGAGTCGATGGTCATCCGGCCGGTGCCGCGGGTGGGGGCCGGGGTGGGCGTGGGCTGGCCGGGCTCGCCGTACCCGCCGTAGGGCTGGGGCTGGCCGGGCTGGCCGTACTGGTTGTACTGCGGCTGGCCGAACCCCTGGTATGCGCCTGCTCCGCTCCGGTTGAACTCCTCGGAGCGCCGGAACACCGGGTTGTTGCTCTGCATGATCTCCTCCGCAGGTCTGCGAGTCGTCTGGGCTCCAGTCTAGGGGCCCGATGCTGGTGGAACGCCTGACGTGACCGGTTCGTTCCCGTGTCACCTACCCGATCGAAGGCTGGTCAACGTCGGGTGACGCGGACCGTGACCTCCTGGCCGGGCGTGTCGGGGCGCACCTCGATGCGTCCGGAGGTGCCGGGCTGCCACTGGCCGCCGGTGACCTGGACGTCGTGCCCGTCGGGGTAGTGCAACGGGCTGACGAAGATCTCGGTGGGGGCGTCGATGCCGTTCGAGCGGTAGCGGTAGGTGAACTCGCCGGTCGCGGTGTCGAAGTCCATGGCGAGCGGGGTGCCGGCGGTGGCCTGGGCGTAGGTGCGGACCAGGACCCGCAGCTTGTCGGCCTTGACCGAGCCGAGATCGGCGTCGTCGTGGAAGAGGCCCTGGGCCTCGTCGGCGGTCGTCGGGTCCTGCCACTGCTTGTAGGCCCAGTGCGTCCAGCCCATCAGGTTGCGGTCGGCGACGGCGGCGTCGATCTCGACGGCGCGGACGTTGTCGGTGGCGCCCCACTCGCTGAGCAGCGGTACGGCGTGCATCCGCTCGGCCTGGGCCAGAGCGGTGGTGGTGCGCTCCTGGCTGAACTTCCAACAGTTCTCGACGTTGCCGAGCGGGAGGCCCTGGGACTCGAGGAAGACGTCCTGGCAGTAGTTGTGCCAGGAGTAGCCGAGCTGGTCCTCCCCCGGCATCGGCTCGAGGAACGTGGGCACCTGGCGGCCGGCGGCGAGCTGCTGCGGCTCCCACCACACGACGTTGTCGGGGTCGACCTCGCGGATGGCGCGGGTCGCCTTCTCGTAGGCCGGCTGCAGCTCCTTCGTGTAGCTCTGCCGGCAGCCGTTGGTGAAGCAGGTGAGCCACTCCAGGCCCATCCACGGCTCGTTCATCAGGTCGTAGCCCATGAGGTAGGGCTGGTCCTTCCACCAGTCGGCGGCGATGCGCCACGCGGCGGCCCAGTGGTCGACGCCCTTGTGCTTGTTGGCCCAGAACTCGTCGAAGACGAGGGAGTTCTCCGGGGTCCAGTAGCCCATGGGGAAGGGCAGGTTGATCGGCGGCAGCAGCGAGAGCAGCGCGGGACGGCGCAGCGCCCAGTCGGGGACGCCCTCGCCGCCGTACACCTCATGGAACTGGTCCTGGTGCATGTCGAGCTGCATCCAGATGCCGCGGTCGGCGAGCAGGTCCATGACCCGCTGCCAGCCCTGGCGGTACGACGGGTCGCCCGCGCCTGGTGCGGTGGGCGTGATCCCGGCCCACAGGGTGCCGAGGCGGACCGCGTTGAAGCCGTGCTCGGCGAGCCAGTCGGCGTCCGCGGCGGTGAAGCCCTCGGCGGTGGCCGGCGGGACGTAGGGGTCGAGCTTCCACACGAGGTTGAACCCGTGGACGATGACGACCCGGCCGTGCTGGTCGACGAGCCAGCGGCCCTCGCGGCGCAGCTGCGGCGGCTCCTCGTCGGCCGATGCGGTCGGGGCCGGCAGGGTGAGCGCACCGACGGTGGCCAGGACCAGCGTGGCCGCGAGCACGACCGCACGGCGCAACCGACTAGAACGTGTTGCAGGGAGCACGTCCGGCAACATACTGCACGGACGTGACCTGCGTCACTGGCTCACCTCGCGCGGCGGCGCAGCCGGACCACGGTGTCGCGGACGTGCAGCGGGCCGTCGGCGGTCTCCTGCACCCGCTCGGCGGTGTCGGCGACCTCCACCTCCCACGGCGAGCCGGGCTGGTCGACGCCGAGCGTCGTCAACACGCGCTCCGGCTCGAACAGCAGCCCGGGGCCGTGGTCGTGGCGGGCGCCGCTCTCGACGTCGTGCGGGTGGTGGGCGGTGACCAGGAGGCGTCCGCCGGGGCGGACGGCCGCCGCGACGCCGCGGTAGACGTCGTCGAAGTCCTCGACCGGCACGTGCAGGAAGCTCACCGTCACCAGGTCGAACGTGCGGCGGCCAGCCGGGCGCGGGTCGTCGAGCGCGTCGTAGAAGCCGATCCGCACGCGGTCGGCGACGCCCTCGTCCTCGGCGTGGGTCGCGACGCGGGACAGCGCGACCTGCGAGACGTCGACGGCGGTGACCTTCCAGCCCTGCTTCGCCAGCCAGATCGCGTCCGCGCCCTCGCCGCACGCGACGTCGAGCGCGGTGCCGGGCGTGAGGTCGGCGACCTGCTCGACGAGGCGCTGGTTGGGCCGGCCGCTCCAGACCCGCTCGCTGCCGGAGTAGCGCTCGTCCCAGAATCCGGCGGTGAGTGCCTCGCGGAGCCCCTCGAGCGAGTGGTCGTGCGCGTCCTCGCGGTGGTGTCGGTGCATGGGACAACTGTGTCGGTCCAGGTGGACCTGAGGTCAAGCGGGGTGGTCCGTCCGCTGTCGGCAGCGGGCGTCCGCCGTGGGCAGAACCCGCTGGTCCGGGCCCCCGTCGCGACGCAGGGTGGCGCCATGAGCAACGACAACAGCCCCCGACTCTTCGACGACAGGCGCCGGCGCGAGCTCCTGCAGCAGCGGGTGGTCGTCCTCGACGGCGCCCTGGACGACGACAACGGCGTCGTGATCGCGACCCAGCTCGTCGACCTCGCGACCGAAGACCCCTCCGCCGACGTCGCGCTGTGGATCCACTCCCCCGGCGGGTCGGTCCCGGCGATGCTCGCGATCCGCGACGTGATGCGCCTGGTGCCGTGCGACGTCTCGACGCTCGCGCTCGGCATCGCGTGCAGCGCCGGGCAGTTCCTGCTCTCGGCGGGAACACGGGGGAAGCGGCGGGCCCTGCCCCACTCGCGGATCCTCATGCACCAGGGCTCCGCCGGCATCGGCGGCACCGCGGCGGACGTCGAGCTGCAGGCCGAGGACCTGCGGCACATGCGCGACACCGTGCTCGGGCTGATCGCCGAGGACACCGGCCAGCCGGTGGAGCGGGTCTTCGAGGACTCGCTGCGCGACCGCTGGTACACCGCGAGCGAGGCCCTGGAGTACGGCTTCGTCGACGAGGTGGTCACCTCCTTCGACACCGTCGCCCCGCCGGTACGACGCTCTGTCGGCCTCGGCACCTTCGTGGCAGGAGCGGCGCGATGAGCAGCTACACGATCCCCAACGTCATCGCCCAGCACCCGCGCGGCGAGCGGATCATGGACGTCTACTCCCACCTGCTGACCGAGCGGGTCGTCTACCTCGGCACCGCGATCGACGCCGGCGTGGCGAACGCGCTCGTCGCGCAGCTGCTCTTCCTCGAGGCCGACAACCCCGACCGCGACATCCAGCTCTACGTCAACTGCGAGGGAGGCGACCCGAGCGCGATGCTCGCGGTCCTCGACACGATGCAGTACGTGCGGCCGCAGGTGGCCACGACCTGCGTGGGCCAGGCCGTCGCGGTGGGCGCCGTGCTGCTGGCCGCCGGTGCCCCGGGCAAGCGCTCGGCGCTGCCCCACGCGCGGGTGGTGCTGCACCAGCCGGCCGCGCAGGGTCGCGGCCCGATCCCGGACCTCATCCTCCAGGCCGACGAGGTGGTCCGGGTCCGGTCAGAGATCGAGCAGGTGCTGTCGCGGCACACCGGCCAGGACGTCGCGACGCTGCGCGCCGACACCGACCACGACCGCGTGTTCACGGCCGAGGCCGCGCGGGAGTACGGCCTGGTCGACCAGGTGATCGCCGAGCGCCCGGCGCTCGCCTGACCCGCGGCGCGGGCCGTGGCCGACCGGTCGGTCAGGCGACGAGCGCCAGAGCGCTCGCGCCGCCGACCGGCCGCAGCGGGCGGACCGGCCCCACGTCATACAGCTCACCGACGACGGCGGAGGTGATCTCCAGCAGCGAGCTGCCCAGCGCGCCGGTCACCGCGGCGATCATCTCGCTGCTCGGCTCCTTGAGCCCGCGCTCGATCTCGGAGAGGTACTGCGGCGAGATCCCCGCCCGCTCCGCGGTCTCCGTCAGCGTCCAGCCCCGCTCGCGCCGCGCCCGCCTGAGCTCGCGCCCCAGCAGGTCCCGCCAGAGGGGTTCGGTGTCGGTCCCGGTGTCGTCGGCCATGCTTCATCGTAGGTCGGCCTCCACCCGCTTCCGCGCGGTCGCCGGGGACTTCTGCTCTGGGCAGAATCAACACTGTTGGTTGAGGTGCGAGGCCAGCCCCCGCCGGTGGTTGAGGTGCGAGGCCGCCCGCGGCCGA
>NZ_KI912530.1:20527-92142 GCF_000519005.1 Nocardioides sp. J54
GCCCCCGCCGGTGGTTGAGGTGCGAGGCCGCCCGCGGCCGAGCCTCGAAACCACCCGCCCCGGTTCACCGGACTGTGCCGGGCACAGCCCGCCTCGTGGGGCCCGGAGGTTTCGAGGCTCGGCGCCGGGGCGCCTCGCACCTCAACCACCGGAAGTCCGGCGAAGCGAACCCAGGGCCTGCCGCCAGGCGGACTGTGCCATCCACCGGAGCCAACCGCGTGCGCGGCAGCGTGGCGCCCGCGCCGGAGGCGCGTCGAGGGCAAGTGCGGGCCGAACTTGCGAGTGCCTGCGCGCCGCCCTCGACAGGCGACACGCTCGCGCAAATCAATCCAGGGGTGCCCCCGCCGGGACTCGAACCCGGAACTCGCCGCTTTTAAGGCGGCTTCCTCTGCCAGTTGGGATACGGGGGCGGGCGACGGCCGGGGCCGTGTCAGGTGTTCACAGGTAGGTCTGGCGGGGGTAGATCGCGTGGGCGCCGGCGACGCGGTCGAGGAAGAGGAAGCCGTCGGTGTGGTCGATCTCGTGCTGGAGGGCGCGGGCCTCGAAGGCGTCGGTGGAGAGCTCGACCTCCTCGCCGGTCAGCGGCAGCTGGCCACGGACGGTGAGGCGGGAGGCGCGCTTCACGTCGCCGGTGAAGTCGGGGACGCTCATGCAGCCCTCGCGGGCCTTCTCGTTGCGGCTGGACGCGACGACCTCGGCGTTGCAGAGGACGAAGGTGCCGTGGTGGGTGCGGGTCTTGGGGTGCTCGGTGACGTCGACGCAGAACATCCGTACGCCGACCCCGACCTGGTTGGCGGCGAGGCCGACGCAGCCGGGGCTGACGCGCATGGTGGCGACGAGGTCGGCGGCGAGCTGGACCATGTCGGCCGCGGTGGGGTCGACGTCGGCGCCGCGCTCGGAGAGGACACCGGCGGGGGCCGTCACGACGTCGAGGACACGGCCCTCGACGCCGAGCTCGGCCTCGGTCCAGGCCGCGACACGTTCGCTGCTCACAGCTCGTCGGCCTCCACCGGGCGCAGCGTGGCGGTCACGCCGACCCGCTCCGCGGCGGCACGGATCGCGGCCTCGACGCCGGTGGCGTCGGCGCCCTCGGGCAGCGCGATCTCGGCGACGAGCAGGTAGAGGTCGCCGGAGAGGCGGGTGGTGAGGTCGGTGATGTTGCCGCCGGCCTGGGCGACCTGGCCGACGACCTCGGAGACGATGCCGGGACGGTCGCCGCCGTGGACGGTCAGCACCCACGAGGTGCCGCCGGAGCCCGGGGCGACCTCGTCCACGACCGGGCGGACCGACACGTCCAGGTCCCCGCCGGCGGCGAGCGGCGCGAGGGAACCCTCGACGTCGGAGGCCGCGACGGCGCCGCGGCACAGCAGCATCATCGCGAAGTGCCCGCGCAGGAGGGTCATCGTCGAGTCCTCGATGTTGAGGCCCAGCCCGGCGAGGCCCGCGGTGGTCTCGGCGATGATGCCCGGCCGGTCGTGGCCGATGACGGTGACGGCGTACAGGTCGTTGCTCACCGGGCCATCATCCCAGCCTCAGTCGCCGGCGAGCTCCCGGGCACGGCGGAACACCTCGTCGGTCATCGGCGCGGTGAGCCGGCCGGTGAAGGTGTTGTGCTGGCTGGGGTGGAAGCAGCCGAGCAGCGTCACCTCGCTGCGGCGGGTACGACGGGAGGCCGGTGCCAGCGCCACCTCGGCGCCGTGGCCGAACTTCGGGCGCGGGCGGGGCACGGTCCAGCCGGCCCGGCCGAGCGCGTGGAGGGAGGCGTTCCAGCCGATCGCGCCGAGGGCGACGACGACGCGCACCGACGGCGCCAGGATCGCCAGCTCGCGGTCGAGCCAGCCGGCGCAGCTCTCCCGCTCCTGGGGCGTCGGCTTGTTGGCCGGCGGGGCGCACCGCACGGGGGCGGTCATCCGCAGGCCGTGCAGCTCGAGGCCGTCGTCGATGCTGGTGCTGGTCGGCTGGTTGGCGAGGCCGACACGGTGGAAGGAGGCGACCAGCCAGTCCCCCGACTGGTCGCCGGTGAACATCCGGCCGGTGCGGTTGGCGCCGTGGGCGGCGGGAGCGAGGCCGATCACGAGGATCCGCGCGTCGACCGGGCCGAAGCCGGGGACGGGGCGGCCCCAGTACTCCTCGTCGGCGAACGCGGCCCGCTTCTCGCGGGCGACCAGCTCGCGCCAGGCGACGAGGCGGGGGCACTTCCGGCAGCGGACGACGCGCGCGTCCAGCCGCGCCATCGCCTCGCCGGGGTCGCTCACCGCAGCGACCAGGCGATCCCGTCGAGGATGTCGGTCTCGGCGACCCGGATCGTCGGCACGGCGACCTCGCCGAGCACCCGCGAGACGATGAGCGCGCCGGCGTCGATCACGTCGGCGCGGCCGGGGTGCATCCAGCCGAGGGCGCGCCGCTGGGCGACGCTCATGCCGAGCAGCCGGCCGACGAGGCGCTGCACGTCGGCGACGGCGAGCTCCTGGCCGTGGATGGCGTCGCGGTCGTAGGCGGGCAGGTCGAGCACGCCGGCGGCGATGGTGGTGCTCGTGCCGGCGACCGCGACGACCGTCGCGGCGGCGGCCGGGTCGACCGGGCAGGCGGCCAGCGCGGCCTCGACGTCGCTGACGACGTTGGCGATCTCCACCACGTCGATCGGGTCGTGCCGCACGTGGCGCTCGTGCAGCCGCACCGAGCCGACGTCCATCGAGTGCGCGGCGCTCGGCCCCGTGGCGGGGTCGCCGAGGATGAGCTCGGTGGAGCCACCACCGACGTCGACCACGAGCACCGGTCCGGCGAGGTCGGGACCGATGCCGCGGACGGCCCCGTCGAAGGCGAGCCGTGCCTCCTCCTCGCCGGAGAGCACCTCGGGCGCGACGCCGAGCCGGGCGAGGACGCCCTCGGTGAACTCGGCGGCGTTGCCCGCGTCGCGGGTGGCGGAGGTGGCGCAGAAGCGGACCTTCGTGGCCCCGGCGTCGCGGATGATCGCGGCGTACTCGTCGATCGCGGCGAACGCGCGGTCGAGCGCCTCGGGCGCGAGCACGCCGGTCGCGTCGACGCCCTGGCCGAGGCGGATCATCCGTGCCTCGCGGCGCACCCCGTCGGGATCGCCGGCGGGGTCGCCGACGAGGAGCTTGATGGTGTTGGTGCCGCAGTCGATCGCGGCGATCGGCTCGCCCATCAGCGGCTCATCAGTCGGCGGCGACGGCCTCGTCGACCGTCACGCACGGGCCCTTGGCCCACCAGTCGCCGAGCAGCTCGAGGACCTCGTCGCCGAGGGGGTTCACGCCCGGGCCGGCCGCGAGGGCGTGCGCGGCGAGCACGTGCAGGCACTTCACGCGGTTGGGCATGCCGCCGGCGGAGATGCCCTCGATCTCGGGCACGTCGAAGCCGCCGGCGCGGGCGACGGCGGCGCGGTCGGCGAGGTAGGCCTCGTGGGCCTGCTGGTACGCCGCGGCGAGCTCGGCGTCGGTGCCCAGCCGGTCCTGCATCTCCTTCATCACGCCCTCGGCCTCGAGGGTTCCGATGCGGGCGTTCGCGCGGGGGCAGGTCAGGTAGTAGGTCGTCGGGAACGGGGTGCCGTCGGGCAGCCGGGGCTCCGTGGTCACCACGTCCGGGTTGCCGCACGGGCAGCGGTGCCCGATGTCGTGCACCCCGCGCACGGGTCGACCGAGCTGGGCGGCCATCACCGCCTCGTCCTTCTCGCGCTCGGTCACTCTGACGGGTCCTCCAGGTCTTCCTTGGGCGCCCGGATCTCGTTCTTCGGGGCGGGCACCCTCGTGGGCGGGTTGCCGGCGACCTTCACCGAGTCCCAGGCGTCCTCGTACCACGCCCGCTCGTCGGGGTCGTCCAGCCGCGAGGGGTCGCTGAGCTCGGCGGAGGCGTCGATCGGCTTGCCGTCGGGCCCGATGGCGACGAACGGCGTCTCGCCGCGCGGCACGTACCCGAAGCGGGCGCGGGCCTGCTGGCCGACGTACGCCGGGTCCTGCCAGCGCTCTTTCTCGCGCTTGAGCTCGGCGATGTTCTCCTTGCGCTCGTCGATCTGCGCCTGGAGCTGGTCGATCTCCTCGCGCTGCTGCAGGTAGGCCCGCAGCGAGGACGCGTAGGAGACCGCCAGCACGGCGAGCACGAGCACCAGGATCGCCGCCCGGCCGGTGAGCCGGGAGCGGCGCTGGTGCTCGGCGCGGGCGCGGACGAGCGCGGCCTGCCGGTCGCGGGCGGCCTGCTTGCGCTGGGCCTTGAGGCGCTCGGCGTACCGCGGACCGGACCGCCCCGATGCGGGGCGGCCCGGCTTGCGGGACGTTCGGCGCTCGTCGGCCACGGCTGGCTCCGGGTCAGCCCTGGTAGCGCGGGAAGGCCGCGGCGCCGGCGTAGCGCGCGGCGTCGCCGAGCTCGTCCTCGATGCGCAGCAGCTGGTTGTACTTCGCGACGCGGTCGGAGCGGGCCGGGGCGCCGGTCTTGATCTGGCCGCAGTTGGTCGCCACCGCGAGGTCGGCGATCGTGGTGTCCTCGGTCTCGCCCGAGCGGTGGCTCATCATGTTGCGGTAGCCCGCACGGTGGGCCAGGTCGACGGCGTCGAGGGTCTCGGTGAGCGAGCCGATCTGGTTGACCTTGACCAGCATCGCGTTGGCCTGGCCGCCCGCGATGCCGCGCTGCAGGCGCTCCACGTTGGTGACGAACAGGTCGTCGCCGACGAGCTGGGTCTTGTCGCCGAGCTCCTCGGTGATGGTCCGCCAGCCGTCCCAGTCCTCCTCGTTGAGGGGGTCCTCGATGGAGACGATCGGGTACGCGCCGACGAGCTCGGCGTAGTAGGCGGTCATCTCGGCGGCCGTGCGGGACTGGCCCTCGAAGGTGTAGGCGCCGTCGGCGTAGAACTCGGTGGCGGCCACGTCGAGCGCGAGCGCGACGTCGGAGCCCAGCGTGTAGCCGGCCTTGTCGATCGCCTCGGCGATCAGGTCCAGCGCCGCGCGGTTGGACTCGAGGTTCGGCGCGAAGCCGCCCTCGTCGCCCAGGCCGGTGGAGAGGCCCTTGGCCTTCAGCACCGACTTCAGCGCGTGGTAGACCTCCGCGCCCATCCGCAACGCCTCGCGGAAGGTCGGCGCGCCGATCGGGGCGATCATGAACTCCTGGATGTCGACGTTGGAGTCCGCGTGGGCGCCACCGTTGAGGATGTTCATCATCGGGACCGGCAGCAGGTGGGCGTTCGGGCCGCCGACGTACCGGTAGAGCGGGAGGTCCGCGGAGTCGGCGGCGGCACGCGCCACGGCGAGCGAGACACCGAGGATCGCGTTCGCGCCGACCTTGCCCTTGTTGGGGGTGCCGTCGGCCTCGAGCATGGTCTGGTCGATGAGCCGCTGGTCGGCGGCGTCGAGGCCCTCGATGGCCGGGCCGAGGGCCTGGATCACGCCGGTGACGGCCTGCTGCACGCCCTTGCCGGCGTACCGGTCGCCGCCGTCACGCAGCTCGACCGCCTCGAAGGCGCCGGTGGAGGCGCCGCTGGGCACCGCCGCCCGCGCGAAGGATCCGTCGTCGAGGAGGACCTCCACCTCGACAGTGGGGTTGCCGCGCGAGTCGAGGATCTCGCGGGCGCCGACGGCTTCGATGGCTGCCACTTCTCTTGTGCCTTCCGGTGCGGGGAACGTCGCACGCCAGCCTAGTGCTCCCGGGGCCCGCGTCCGGGAAGCGACCACCGCGCGTTCACCGGCGGGGTAACTTTCCGACGAGTCACCCCTGCGAGGAGCTGCTGTGCACGACCTGCTCGACCCGATGAAGAACCCGGTCACCTACGCGGTGCCGTTCTTCTTCCTCACCATCGCCATCGAGCTGGCCGCCCTGAAGTGGCTGGACCACGACGACCCGGTCAGCGGCCGCGAGCCGACCGGCTACGAACGCCGTGACGCCCGGACGTCGATCTCGATGGGCGCCATCTCGCTCTTCTTCACGCTGGCCTTCAAGATCGGCTCGTTCGTCGTCTACTCGCTGGTCTTCGTCCACCTCGCGCCCCTCGAGCTGCCCACCGACGCGTGGTGGTACTGGCCGGCGGTGATCCTCGCCGTCGACCTCGGCTACTACGGCTCGCACCGGTTCGTGCACCGGGTCAACATCGGCTGGGCGGGCCACCAGGCCCACCACTCCAGCGAGTACATGAACTTCGGCACCGCGCTGCGGCAGAAGTGGAACCCCTGGTTCGAGTTCTTCTTCTGGCTGCCGCTGCCGTTCCTGGGCTTCGCCCCGTGGACGATCTACGTCGCGTTCGGCTTCAACCTGATCTACCAGTTCTTCGTGCACACCGAGACGATCGGGAAGCTGCCGCGGCCGATCGAGTTCGTGTTCAACACCCCGTCGCACCACCGGGTGCACCACGGCTCGGACCCGGAGTACCTCGACAAGAACTACGGCGGGATCCTCATCATCTGGGACCGGCTGTTCGGCTCCTTCCAGCCCGAGCTGCACCGGCCGACGTACGGACTGACGAAGAAGGTCGAGACCTACAACCTCCTCACGCTGCAGTACGGCGACTACGCGCAGATCACCCGCGACGTGCGGAGGGCCCGGTCCTGGCGCGAGCGGGCGGGCTACCTCTTCGGCCCGCCGGGCTGGACGCCGGAGCCGGTCGAGCACGCGGAGCAGGCAGAGCCGGCCGGGGCGGGCAGCCAGGGCTGACCGGGGAAGGAGCCGGGCTCAGGCGTCGAGGCCGAGCTCGCCCATCCGCTCCATGTGCCGCTCGGTGAGCCGGGTGAACATCCGGCCCATCGCGGCCAGGTCGAGGCCGGGGCGGTCGACCCCGCCGGAGAGCAGCGCGGTGAGCGCGTCGCGGTCGGCGGCGACCCGCTGGGCCTGGGTGAGCGCCTCCCCCATCAGCCGGCGCCCCCACAGGGCGAGCCGGCCGTGCAGGCGGTGGTCCTCGGCGATGGCCGCGCGCACCCGGTCGACGACGAACGCGGCGTGGGTGCCGGTCTCCATCGAGGTGATGACCAGGTCGCGGGTGGCCGGGTCGAGGTAGGCCGCGATCTCGCGGTAGAAGTCGTTGGCCAGCCCGTCGCCGACGTAGGCCTTGACGAGGCCCTCGTACCAGTCGGCGGGGGCGGTGTGGCGGTGGAACTCGTCGAGCGGCTCGCGGAAGGGCTCCATCGCCACGAACGGGTCGGCGCCGAGCTCGCGGATCCGGTCGGACAGCGCGTGCACCTTGGTGAGCTCGGTGCTCGCCATCGTCGCGAGGTCGACCTTGTCGGCCAGCGTGGGCGCCAGCTTGGCGTCCTCGGCAAGGCGCTCGAAGGCGGAGATCTCGCCGTACGCGATGACCCCGAGCAGGTCGACGACGGCCTCGCGGTAGGCCGGGTCGGCGTCGGCGGAGGACAGCGTCGCGTCGGCAGATTCAGCCATGGGAGCAGGCTACAAGTACACTGGAGGTCGGCGAGAGCCAGTCCGATCCCCCGATCCGGACCGGCACCGCCCGGGCACCCGCCCACGTATGTGCGCGGCTGAGTGTGAATCGGCCGCTTTGACTCTGGCGCCTGCCACCCCGGCCGACGACACTCACGAAAGCGAACAGAACACTGACTTCCAACGACATCACCGCTGCGTCCACCGAGCCCGCCGAGACCGTGGAGACCACGGACCCGGCCGTGAAGCCCACCTTCCGCGACCTCGGTGTGATGCCGCAGATCTGCGACGCGCTCGACCGCGCCGGGATCACCCACCCGTTCGCCATCCAGGAGATGACCCTCTCCGTGGCGCTCATGGGCACCGACCTCATCGGCCAGGCCCGCACGGGCACCGGCAAGACCCTCGCCTTCGGCATCCCGGTCATCCAGCGCAGCATCGCGCCGACCGACCCCGACTACGCCGAGATCCCCGAGGGCAAGCCGCAGGCGCTCATCGTGGCCCCGACCCGCGAGCTCGCGCTCCAGGTCTCCAGCGACCTCCACCTCGCCTCGGCCGACCGCGGCCTGCGCGTGCTGACGGTGTACGGCGGCGTGGGCTACGAGCCGCAGATCGAGGCCCTCGAGACGGGCGTGGACATCGTGGTCGGCACCCCCGGCCGCCTGATCGACCTCGCGAACCGCCGCGTCCTCGACCTCTCCCACGTGCACGCCCTCGTGCTCGACGAGGCCGACGAGATGCTGGACCTCGGCTTTCTCCCCGACGTGGAGAAGCTGCTCCGGCTCACCCCCGAGACCCGCCAGACCATGCTGTTCTCGGCCACCATGCCCTCGGCGATCGTCGCGCTGGCCCGCATCCACATGCGCCACCCGATGAACATCCGCGCCGAGTCGTCGTACGAGAACGCGACGGTGCCCGCCACCGCGCAGTTCATCTACCTCGCCCACGACCTCGACAAGCCGGAGATCATCGGCCGGGTGCTGCAGGCCGAGGACGCCGGCAAGGTCGTCATCTTCACCCGCACCAAGCGCCAGGCCCAGCGCGTCGCCGACGACCTCGTCGAGCGTGGCTTCAAGGCCAGCCCGCTGCACGGCGACATGGCGCAGGTGGCGCGCGAGAAGGCGCTGACGAAGTTCCGCGAGGACAAGATCCAGGTCCTCGTCGCGACCGACGTCGCGGCCCGCGGCATCGACGTCGCCGGCGTCAGCCACGTCATCAACTACACCTGCCCCGAGGACGACAAGACCTACGTCCACCGGATCGGCCGCACCGGCCGCGCCGGCGCGTCGGGCATCGCGATCACGCTGGTCGACGCGACCGACGTGCACCGCTGGAAGATGATCAACAAGGCGCTGGACCTGCCGTTCGACGAGCCGGTCGAGACCTACTCCACCTCCGAGCACCTCTACCACGACCAGGGCATCGCGCCGGGCACGAAGGGGCGCATCGCTCCCCCGGCCCCGCCGGCTCCCCGTGGCGACCGCGGTGACCGTGGAGACCGTGGCGAGCGTTCCGGTGACCGCGAGCGTCGCTCCGGCGGCGAGCGCAACCGCAACCGGACGCGCACCCGGACCCGCACCCGCGGCGGCCAGCCGGTCGAGGGTTCGACCGAGGGCAGCGGCACGACCGAGGCGAAGGACGGCGGCTCCGAGCGACCCGCCGGCGCCAGCCGCAACCGTCGCCGTCGTCGCCGCAGCAGCGGTGGCGGCCAGGGCGGCCAGCAGCAGGCCCAGCAGCAGGCCCAGGGTGGTCAGGAGCAGGGCGGCTCCGCGGAGACGCAGTCGGCCTCGGCCTGACCTCCGGTCCTCCGGGACCACGAACAGCTGACCGCCTGGGGCTCCGGCCCCGGGCGGTCGTGTGTTTCCGGGTGCCGGGTCTGCCGGGTCAGGTCAGGGTCAGGCGGTGACGACGACCGTCGTACCGACCGGGGCGAAGTCCCAGAGCGCGATCGCGTCGCGGCGCGCCTGGCGGATGCAGCCGTGCGACTGCGGTGTGCCGAGCTCGGCGCGGGTCTGCACCGGCTTCCCGTCGTCGACCGGGATCGTGTGGAAGCCGATCGCCGCGCCGCCGGTGCCGTGGGTGAACCGCACGAAGTACTCCATCGTCCCGGAGTCGTCGATGCCGATCGCGTGGCGGCTGCGGGAGAACACCTCGTAGGTGCCCTCGAAGAGGTTGTCGGTCAGGCTGCCCGAGACGAGGTAGGTGCGCACGACCTTGCCGGCGTCGTCGACCAGCCACACCCGCTGCTGGCCCTCGCTGAACACGATGCGGCGGCCCTCGCCGGAGTCCGGCGGCAGGCTGGTCGTCCCGGACACCGCGGCGACGCGGGTGCCGTCGACGTCGACGAGCGCGCGGCTCGGCGTCGGCTTGCGGGTCTCCTCCGAGCGCGCGGAGGTGCCCGCGACGGCCGGCCCCGCCTGCTGCGGCTGGGCGACGGAAGCGGCCGCGTCGGAGCGGTCACCGCCGGCCGGCAGCAGGCCGAGCCCACCGGCGACCGCCACGGCGGTCACGGACAGGGCAGCACCGAACGCGGTGATCCGGCCGTAGCGCGGGCGGGTCCTGCTGGCCCTGCGCTTGCCGGCGACCGGCGCCTTGTGCCGCCCCTGCCGCGGGGCCCGGTGTGCACCCATCGGTCAGCGGGCCGCCCGGGCGAGGAGGGTGCCGGCGACCTCGCGGTAGGCCTGCGCGCCCTTGCTGGAGCGGCTCGTCGCGAGGATCGAGCGTCCGGCAGCCGGCGCCTCGGCGAACTTGATGGTCTTCGGGATCGGCGGCTCGACGACCTCGAGGTCGTAGGTCTCGGAGATCGTGTCGAGCACCGCGCGTGCGTGGTTGGTCCGGCCGTCGTACAGGGTCGGCAGCACGCCCCAGACCTCGAGGTCGCGGTTGGTGAAGCGTCGTACGTCGTGGACGGTGTCGAGCAGCTGGCCGACGCCGCGGTGCGACAGCGTCTCGCACTGCAGCGGGACCAGCACGCCGGTGGCGGCGGTGAGTGCGGCGACGGTCAGCACGCCGAGCGACGGCGGGCAGTCGAGCAGCACCCAGTCGTAGTGGGTGCCGGCCGCGGCCAGGTCCTCCATGACCCCGCGCAGGACGTGCTCGCGGCCGGTGCGGGTGAGCAGGTCGGCCTCGGCGCGGGCGAGCTCGATGGTCGCCGGCAGCAGGTCGACGCCGTCATCGGTGGAGATGATCACCTCGTCGACCGCGGTGCCCTTGGTGAGCACGTGGTGGACCGACAGCTCCAGGTCCTCGGGGTCGATGCCCAGCGAGAAGGTCAGGCACGCCTGCGGGTCGAGGTCGACCAGCAGGACCGACTGGTCGCGCTCGGCGAGCGCCGCACCGATCGACGCCACGGACGTCGTCTTGGCGACGCCGCCCTTCTGGTTGGCGACAGCCAGGATGGTGGTGCCGGGAGCCTTCGCGTTCATCGAGGACATCATGCCGGACGCCGCGCTGCCGCGGGCGGACGCCTCCGAACTCCGGTGTGGTGTTGACTTGGGCCCATGCCGACCGCACTCGTCACCGGCGCCACCGCCGGCATCGGACTCGAGTTCGCCCGCCAGCTCGCCGGCCGCGGCCACGACGTGGTCCTCGTCGCCCGCGACTCCGCCCGGCTGGAGGCGGTCGCGAAGGAGCTGCGCTCGACGTACGGCGTCGAGGCCGAGACCCTGTCGGCGGACCTCACCGACCCCGGGCAGCTCGCGACGGTCGAGGCCCGCCTCGCCGACCGCGGCCGGCCGGTCGACCTGCTGGTCAACAACGCCGGCTTCGGGCTCAAGGAACGCTTCCTCGACAACCCGGTCGACGTCGAGCAGGCCCAGCAGGACGTGCTCGTGCGGGCCGTGCTGCGGCTGACCCACGCCGCCCTCGGCGGGATGGTCGAGCGGCACCACGGCGGCGTCATCAACGTCTCCAGCGTCGCGGCGTACCTCCCCCGCGGCACCTACAGCGCCGCCAAGGCGTGGGTGAACTCGTTCAGCCAGTGGGCGCACGCCGAGTACCGCCGCGAGGGGGTCACCGTGATGGCGCTGTGCCCCGGCTTCGTGCGCACCGAGTTCCACGAGCGGCTCGGTGTCGACCGCGACTCCTCCGCCCCGCGGCCCCTCTGGCTCGACCCGGACCAGCTCGTCCGCGAGGCGCTGGCCGACTTCGACCGCGGCCGCGCGATCTCGATCCCCTCCAAGCGCTACAAGGCGATCGTCGGCGTCACCCGCCTCGTCCCCCGCTCCGCCCTCCAGGGCCTGCAGTCCCTCGGCCGCAAGTAACCCGTCGAGACGTCACTTCTGGCTCGTCGAGACGTCACTTGGGGCGGGTTGAGTGGTCACCTGTGGCGGGTTGAGTGGTCACCTGTGACGTGTTGAAGCGTCACCAACGGCCCGTCGAGTGGTCAGGCGCGTACGTCGGCGCGACGTGACCACTCAACGGGCCTCATCTGACCAGTCGACCAGCCGGAAGTGACGTCTCGACCTGCCACAACTGACCACTCAACGAGCCAGAAGTGACGTCTCGACGAGTGGGGTGGCGCGGGGAGGGGCGGTCAGCCCTCGCCGGCGATGAAGGCGCGGACGGCGTCGGCGACGAGCTGGACGGCGATGGCGGAGAGCAGGAGGCCGGCGATGCGGGTGACGAGCAGGACGCCGCTCTCGCGGATCAGGCGCAGGATCGGCAGCGAGTAGCGCATCGCGGCCCACAGGGCGATGTGGACGAGGACGATGCCGATGGCGACCGACAGGCCGCTGCCCCAGTCGTCGATCTGCTTGACGAAGAGCATGACGGCGACGATCGCGCCGGGCCCGGCGAGCAGCGGGGTGCCGAGCGGGACCATCGCGATGTTGGCGTCGCCGCTGGCGGCGTACTCCTCCTCCTTGCCGGTCAGCAGCTCGAGCGCGATGAGCAGCAGCAGGAGGCCACCGGCGCACTGCAGCGCGGGCAGCGAGATGTGCAGGTAGTCGAGGATCTTCTGGCCGAAGAAGGCGAACATCGTGATGACCAGGAAGGACACCGCGACCGCCTGCCACGCCGCGCGCCGGGCCGTCGCGGGGGCGCGACCGGCGGTGAGCGACAGGAAGATCGGGACGGTGCCGACCGGGTCCATGATGACGAAGAGGGTCACGAAGACCTCGACGAGCAGCACGTGCTCGATCACGTCAGTTCTGCCTTTCCGATGAGAGTGGTGGGTGAGCCGAGGGACGCGGCGAGGTCGAGGATGCGCGCCAGCTGGTCCGGTGCGGTGGTCTCGCAGCCGAGGTCGTGCCCGGTCTTGCCGGTGCCGTGGTGGTCGCTGGAGCCGGTGACGACCAGGTCGAGCCGCTGCGCGATGGCGCGCAGCCGGTCGCGGGTCCCCGGGTCGTGGTCGAGGTGGTCGACCTCGATCCCGGCCAGGCCCTGGTCCCGGAGCCCGGCGATGGCCCGCTCGTCGAGCACGTGCGCCGAGCCGCGGCCCCACGGGTGCGCGAGGACGGGCACCCCGCCGGCCGCGCGTACGACGGACAGCATCGCGGGCAGCTCGGGCGCGTAGCGGTCCACGAAGGCCGGTCCGCCGTCGGCGAGGTACTCCGCGAAGGCCTGGTCGCGGTCGCGCACGACGCCGAGGCGCACGAGCAGGTCGGCCACGTGGGGCCGTCCGGTGACCTCGCTGTCGCCGGCGGAGGCGGCCAGCGCCTCCTCGGTGGCCGGGATGCCGAGCTCGCGCAGGCGGGCGAGCATCGTGGGCACGCGGTCCTCGCGGCCGCGGACGATGCGGGACAGCTCCTCCTGGAGCGCCGCGTCGCCGGCGTCGGGCAGGTAGGCGAGCAGGTGCACACCGGCACCGCGGAAGCGGGTGCTCACCTCGATGCCGCGGACCAGCGCGACGCCGGCCTCGACGGCCGCGGCGGCGGCCTCGTCCCACCCGAGGGTGGTGTCGTGGTCGGTGATGGCGACGACCTGCAGCCCCGCGGCCGCGGCAGCGTGCACGAGGTCGCGTGGGGACGCGGTGCCGTCGCTGACGCGCGAGTGGGTGTGGAGGTCGATCGTCACCAGACGAGGTTAGTGCCGCAGATTGTCTGACAACGATCCGTCGACGCGGTGAGCGTCGTCACCCTCCGCGAGCTCACCAGGGCGGTGCGGCGCCGCCGAAGGGCAGCGCGACCAGGCCCGGTCCGGTGGCGGACACGTCGCGCAGGATCCAGTCATCGCGCAGCAGCAGGATCGCCGACGCCGGCCGCAGCACGAGCCACAGCCAGCGCCCGCCAGCCTCCCCGGCGAGCACGGAGCGGTCCCACTCCCCCGGCATCGCGCTGACCGACACCGGCCACAGCCCGACCGGCCGCTGGTCGACGCGCACCCGCACCGGGGCAGGCCCCTCACCGACCTCGTGGCCGGGGTCGAGCCGCCCAGTGCCGTCGCCGGCCAGCCCCGCGACGCGCGCGCCGAAGCCGGTGCCCGGCTCCTCGCTGACGACCATCACGTCGACCGGGCCGTCGAGCTGGCTGGCCCCGGACACGCAGGTCATCGTCGCGCGCGCCTCCCCGCCCTTGGTGGCGACGGCCGCGAAGTCGCTGACGGTCCAGCCCGGGCCGAGCGGCCACGGCAGGTAGGTCGGGAACGCGACCAGCCGCTGCAGGTGGGCGGCGAAGGCGTCGTACGACGCGGCGGCGGGCCGCCAGAGGGGGGCGACGACCCCGTGCTCGGGGCAGGACCACTGGCCGTCCCCGACCTCCGCGACCGGCGCAGGGCAGCGCGGGCACTCGACCCGCACGTCGCCGCCCGACTGCTCGCTCGACATGTCCGCAACCGTGCTGCGCACGGACGGGTTCGTCAAGTACCGCAGCCGCGTGCCGCGACCGCTAGGAGTTCCAGCGCAGCAGGACGGGGGTCTCCCGCTCGTGCCCGAGCACCGACACCGTGGAGGTGTCGAGCCGGAACAGCCGGCCCTCCGAGGCCGGCAGGCCGAGCCAGCGCGCCGTCAGTGCCCGCAGCACGTGGCCGTGCGCGAAGACGAGGACCGGGCCGGACGCGGCACGGACCCGCTCCACCACCCGGTCGCAGCGCGCGGCCACCTCGTTGGCGGTCTCGCCGCCCGGTGCGGGGTGGGTCCAGATCGACCAGCCGGGCACGTCCTCGCGGATCTCGGCGGTGGTGCGTCCCTCGTAGTCGCCGTAGGACCACTCCACGAGGTCCGGCACGACCTCGGCGTCGGGGAAGCCGGCCAGCTCGGCGGTCCGTCGGGCCCGCTGACGCGGGCTGGTGAGCACCTCGGCGAAGGCCGACGCCGCAAGCCGGGCCGCGACCTCCTTCGCGCCGCGCTCGCCCTCGGGCAGGAGCGGCAGGTCGGTGGCGGAGGTGTGCCGGCCGGACAGGCTCCACTCGGTGGCGCCGTGGCGGACGAGGGTCACGGTGTCGGCCATGGCCCCATCCTGCCAGTCACCGGCGCACCGGCCCGGTGCGTGGCAGGATCCCGGCATGCCTGTCGCCGGGACGCCGCTCGCCCGCCGCCGCCTGGCCGTCGCCGCTGCCTTTGCGACCCAGGGCTTCGTGTTCATCGGCCTCACCACGCGCCTGCCGGACATCAAGGACCGCTGGGACCTCGGTGAGCTCGGCGTCTCGGCCGTGCTGCTCGCGATCGTGCTGCTCGCCGGCGCCGGCTCGGTGGTGGCGGAGCGGCTGGCGCCGCGCACGTCCAGCGCCCGCCTCCTGCGCGCCGGGCTGGTGCTCATCGGCACCGGTGCGGCGGTGATGCTGGCTGCTCCGGCGTGGCCGGTGTTCCTCCTCGGCGTCGGCGTGTACGGCGTCGCGCTGGGTGTCGTGGACGCCTCGACGAACATGCAGGCGGTCGCCATCGAGCGCGCCTGGGGCCGCCCTATCCTGCCGAGCTTCCACGGCGGCTGGACCTTCGGCGGCCTGCTCGGCGCGGCGACGACTCTCGCCACCGCCGGGCTCCCGCTGGGGTGGACCGCCCTGGTCGGCGTGGTCGGGCTCCTGGCCGCGACCGCCGGCTTCCTGCCCCGCGCCGCCAGCGCCGCCGCCGACCACGCCCCCGAGGCGGACCTGCCCGGTGTCCCGTGGCGCCCGATCCTGCTGGTCGGCCTCGGCATGGTCGTCTTCTACATGGTCGACACCGCCTCGCAGACCTGGGGCGCGGTCTACGTCGACGAGGTGCTCGACGCACCCTCGCGCTGGGTCGCGCTGGCGACGCTGCCCTACCTGGTCGCGAGCCTGCTGGTGCGCCTGGCCGGCGACCACCTCGTCGAGCGGTACGGCGCCGTCGCGGTCCTGCGGGTCGGGGCGCTCGTGGCGTGCGTCGGGCTCCTCGTGGTGACCCTCGCCCCGACCTGGCCGGTCGCGGTCATCGGGTTCACCGTCGTCGGCACCGGCATCTCGGTGGTCGCCCCGCTGAGCTTCTCTGCAGCGGGCCGGATCGCCGGCGGGTCGGTCGAGCGCGTGGACGCGGTGATCGCCCGCTTCAACCAGTTCAACTACGTCGGCGGGCTGCTCGGCGCCGTGCTCACCGGCGTGGTCGGCCAGGACCAGCTGCGCCTGGGGTTCGTCGTGCCGATGCTGCTCGTGCTGGCGCTGCTGCCGCTGGCCCGGTGGTTCGCCGCGGCGAGCGCCGACGTCACCCCCGCAGGTACGACGTCAGCGCGTCCCTGAGGCCCCGACGACCCTCGTCCACGTCGACGTAGCCGCCGAGGTCGCCCTCGACGTACAGGCCGCGCAGCGCGCCCGGCAGCAGGTGCCGCACGCGCATCAGCTTGTCCGCCTCGATGCCCAGGCCCGCGAACGACCGCTCGCACAGGGCGGCCCACTCCTCGTCCCACCGGGCGATGGCGCGGGCCGTGCGCGGGTAGGCCTGCTCGAGCTGCTCGCGGCGGTGCGGCAGGTTGGCCCGCAGCTGGTAGAACGCCAGCGCGCTGGGCTGCTGCACCGCGAACCACATCAGGTCGACGACCGCCTCCACCCGCCCGGCGACGGTCGGCTGGTTCGGCACCGGAAGGCCGCTGAGGCCGGTCTGCCCGGCGATGTGGTCCAGCACCGCGGCCCACAGTCCGTCGGCGTCGCCGAACTGGTGCTGGATGGTCCCCCAGGTGGCGCCCGCGCGCCGGGCGACCGCGTTGGCGCTGACCGCGTCGGGGCCGCCCTCGGCCAGGCAGTGGACGGCCTCGCGCAGCAGCAGCTGCCTGGTCTCGCGACCACGACGGTTGAGCCGGGTGCCCTTGGCGCTCAGCGCCGTGGGGAGTGCGGTGGTCGAGAGCTCCACGTGGCTGGACTCAGCCGCGCAGCGTGGGCCGGCACAGGCGGCACACGGTGAGGTGCGCGCCGCCGTCACCGACGGGGGCCAGGTCGTCGCGGTGGGAGATGAGCGAGCAGTCGCGGCGGTGCACGACCGAGCCGCCGCCGGCGGTCACCGGCACCGCGCCAAGGTCGGCGCCGTGCACGTCGGTGGCGCTGCTGCTCGAACTCACCTCGGCGAGCAGGAGCAGGGTGTCGGCCAGCCGCCTGGACGACTCGCGCCCGTCCGCGGCGATCCGCGCCAGCCACGCCCCGAAGTAGAGGAAGCCGCCGCAGAAGGTGAGCCCGAGCCCGAGCAGGCCGCCGGAGACGAGGTAGGACAGCTGGTCGTACTGGTAGGGCGTGTTCGCGGCGCCGTACCAGCCGAGCACGATGACCACGAGGCCGAGCGGCAGCAGGATCGCGCCGACCCAGAACAGCACGACCTGGAGCAGCGCCGCGTTGTCGTTCTTCAGCGGGGCGACGCCCGAGCGGGACTGCCCGGCCCGCGGCAGGGCGCCGAGCGTGCCGGTGCGCGCACCGCTGGCGGGGGCCGCACCGGTGGTGGAGGACGAGACGGTCATGGCTCAGGCCTTTCTGAGGTCGGGGAGGCCGGTTTCGAGGCCGTGGGCACAGGGGGCGCCGGCACCCAGCGCGGCGGCGCCGAGGCGCCGGAACCAGCTGCCCGCGACGGCCGCGACGGCGAACGCGACGAGCAGCAGCATCCCGGGGATGGAGAACAGCTCCGGCAGGCCCGCGCTGGCCGGGGCCGCGTCGACGAGGTCGGTGACCGGGGCGTCGGAGGGTGCAGCCGGGGTCGCACCGGTCGGCGCGGGCGCACCCGCAGCCGGGGGTACGCCGACCGAGCCGGCCGCCGGGGCACCGCCGGACGGCGCCTCGCCGGACGCGGGCGGCGCCTGGCCGCCCCCGGTGACCGGCGGGATCGGTGCCGCCTCGATCGCGGGCACGGTGTCGACGCTGGCCCGGGCGGCGCCGATGGTGACCACGATCCGCGGCGACAGCGTCGACAGGCCGGACACGACGCCCTTGACCGGGCCGGCCTCGGCCGGGATCAGCTCGGCGAGGACGTTGAACGGCAGCGCCTTGAGCAGCGGGGCCAGCAGCTTGAGGTCGATGGTGATCCGGAGGCCGTCGTAGGCGCTCTGGGCGGCGTCGCCGTCGACGGTGCGGCCGGGCTTCGGGACCTCGAAGGTGATGCCGAGCTGCTCGAGCGCCTTGGCCGGCAGGTCCTGCAGCCCGGGGATCGGCATGGTCTTGCCGCTGACGATCGCGCCGTCGGGCCCGATGCCGAACTCCTGGCCGGCGATGGACATCTTGCCCCAGACCGCCTTGCCGGTGGCCTTGCCCTTCGCGCCGTCGGTGGTGGCGCGGGCGACGGTCTCGACGCCGCCGAGGGTCACCAGGCCGCCGAGGAGGCGCACCTCGCCGAGCAGGGAGCGGGAGACGGCGGTGACCGGCCCCTTGGTGGCGTCCATCTTGCTGACCGACACGTAGCCGTCGACGTCGACGAGGGCGCCGAGCGGGTTGAGCGGTGCGGCCGCCGCCTTCTTCTGGCCGGTCAGGCCGCCGAGCAGGCCCTGGAGGCCCTCGGTGAGGCCGCTGAGCGGGTTGGCGGCGCCGGCCTTGCCGTCCTCCTCGGTGTCGGGACCGAGCACCGCGCCGTCGGGCGAGAACCCGGTCTCGGCGATCGCGGTGTGCTCACCCGACGTGGTCTGCTGGATCGCGCCGGGGATCGTCGCGTCCTTCGCGGTCGGGGTGTCGCTGGGGTAGCGGGAGTTCACCTGGAACTGGTAGCCGTTGGCGGTGAGCGGGGTCTCCGGGAGGCCGAGCTGCTCGGCGAAGGTCTTCAGGCCCTCGCCGACCGGGTCGCCGGGCCAGAACAGGCTGGACCGCCCGCTCCACTCCCCCGAGTCGGCCTTCACCTTGCTGTAGCCCATGAGCAGCTCCAGCTGGGCGATGCCGGCGTCGGTCGGGATCGGCAGTGCAGGCTCGAAGACCTCGACGCGGACCGGGCTCGACCACGCCGTGGCCGTGTAGCCGCCGTACGACACCTCCCGCTCGTCGGCCGCCTGCGCGGGCGTCCCGCTCAGCGTGCCGCTGGTGAGGGGCAAGGTCGAGACAAGGATGCCGCCGGTGACGAGCAGCCGTGCCCGGCGGCGCGGCTGCCGGGACGGCCGGGGTGCGGTGCGGGTCATGCTGCCCCTCCCAGGATGACGTCGGCCATGGTGTCGAGGACCTCCCCGGGCTCACCCGTGGCCACGATGCGGCCGCCGGACATGACGGCCGCGTAGTCGGAGACCCGCAGCGCGGTGCGGGCGAACTGCTCGATGCAGAGGATGGAGACACCGGACTCGGCGATGCGCGCCACGGTGTCGTAGAGCTCCTCGACGATGAGCGGCGCGAGGCCCATCGAGAGCTCGTCGAGGAGCAGCAGCGCCGGGTCGGAGGCCAGCGCCCGCGACATGGCCAGCATCTGCTGCTCGCCGCCGGACATGGTGCCGGCGAGCTGGTGGCGCCGCTCGTGCAGGCGCGGGAAGTAGGCGTAGGCGGTCTCCATGATGGCGCCGGCCGGCACGCCGGCGTACGACATCAGGCGGAGGTTCTCCTCGACGGTGAGGTTCGGGAACACCGAGCGTCCCTCCGGCACCGTGCACAGCCCGACCCGGGCGAGGTCCTCCGGACCGGTGCCCCGCGAGCCGGGGCGCACGTGCACGCCGGCCAGGTGGATGTCGCCGGAGGTGGGCTGCTTCTGGCCGCTGATGACCTTGACCAGGGTGGACTTGCCGGCACCGTTCGGGCCGAGCAGCGCCATCACCGCGCCCTTCGGGACCTTGAGGTCGACGCCGCGCAGGACCTCGATCCGCCCGTAGGCGGCGTGGAGGTCGACGACGTCGAGGATCGGCACGCTCACGACTGGACCTCCGGCTCCACGATCGCGGTCAGGTCGAGCTCGGCGGTGTGGTCGTCGCCGTCGGCGTAACCGAGGTAGGCGCGCTGCACCGCCGGGTCGTTGCGGATCGCGGCCGGCGGACCGGACGCGATGATCTGGCCGAAGTCGAGGACGTGGATGTCGTCGCAGACGGCCATCACCAGGTCCATGTCGTGCTCGACCATGAGGATCGCGACGCCCTGCCGGGCGAGGTCCTTCAGCAGCTCCCCGAAGGCGTCGGTCTCGGTCTCGTCCAGGCCCGAGGACGGCTCGTCGAGCAGGAGCAGGTGCGGGTCGCAGGCGAGCGCACGGGCGAGCTCGAGCAGGCGCGCCGTACCGGTCGGGATGGCGTCGGCGCGCTCGTCGGCGTACTCACGGATGCCGACCCGGTCGAGCAGGATGTCGATCTCGAGGTTGCCCTTGCTCGTCGCCCGGGCCGCCGGGACGGCGGTGCGGGCCCAGGCCAGCGGACCGCCGCGGATGTCGCGGGCGACGCGGACGTTGTCGCGCACCGTGAGCGAGCCGAAGGCCTCGAGCCGCTGGAAGGTCCGGCCGATGCCGTGCTTCGCGCGCTTGTGGACCGGCCAGCGGGTGACGTCGCGGTCGCGGTAGCGGACCCGCCCCGACGTCGGCTTCTGCAGGCCGGTGATCACGTTGAAGCAGGTGGTCTTCCCGGCACCGTTCGGCCCGATCAGGCCGGTGATCTGTCCGCTGTCCGCGGTGAAGGTCGCGCGGTTGACCGCGGTCACACCGCCGAACTTCACGACGACGTCGTCGACCTCGAGCAGCGCCATCTCAGGCCACCCCCTTGGGCTCGTCGATCATCGTCTCGATGACCGTGTCGATGGAGTGTGCCGGTTCGGGCCGGCTGGGCTTCAGCAGGCCCTCCATCCGCTCACGCAGCTTCGCCTCCCAGCCGGGCAGGACGCGGGAGCTGCCGAGGCGTCCGAGCCGGAAGAGGTGGTTGGCGATGCCGTTGGGGTCGCGGCCGAGGAGCACCGCGCCGAACCCGAGGACGGCGAAGAGCAGCCCGGCGAGCTCCGGCGACGACGACTGCCACACCGGCAGCAGCATCAGGGCGGTGCCGCCGAGCAGTGCGCCGGTCACCGAGGTGACGCCGAAGACGACGGCGAGCAGCAGCACCAGCAGCGACTGGAAGTAGAGGAAGTCCGCCGCACCGACGGTGCCGCGCAGGCCCGCGAAGAGGGCACCGGCGACCCCGGCCATGCCGGCCGACAGCGAGAACAGGCCGACGCGGAACCAGCGCAGGTCCAGGCCCAGCGTGCCGCAGCCGGACGGGCTGTCACGGGACGCGATGAGGATCCGGCCCAGCGGACCGCGCCGCAGCCACAGCAGGAACAGGCCCATCACCACGAACGCGAGGACCATGAACCAGACGTAGGAGGTGTCGCTGCCGATCTGCACGCCGAGGATCGACAGCCGCTCGGTGGCGAGCGTCCCGTTGAACTTGAAGGCGTAGTCGGCCTGGAAGATCATCTTGTCCATCAGCACGGCGAACGCCATCGTCGACAGGGCCAGGTAGAGCCCGGTCAGGCGCAGCACCGGGAGCGCGACCAGCGCACCGACGCCCGCGGCGACCAGTGCCGAGAGGGCGAGGCCGACGAGGTTCGGCTGGTCGAGCTTGGCGTAGGCGAGGGCACCCACGCCGGCGAAGGTGAACTGCGCGAGCGAGACGTGGCCGCCGTACCCGGTCAGCAGGACCAGGGAGAGCATGACCATGGCGTACGTCGCGGCGATGCCGATGAGCAGCACGTCGGCGCGCGAGACGACGGCGATCAGCAGGAAGGCGAACCCCAGCAGGACGGCGCCGGAGCCCAGGCTCTTGCGCAGGTTCGGCACGGGTGCGGCGACGATGCCCTTGACCTGCCCGATGCGCAGCTGCGTCTGCGGCATCGCCACGACGACGGCGAACAGGAAGAGCGCCGGGATGACCGGGCGGATGGTCGACCAGAAGCCGTCGGTCGGCAGGTAGGCGACGGCCCACGCCTCGAGGATGCCCAGGCCCATCGCGCCGGCGAAGGTCAGCGGGAGGCTCTTGAGCCGGCCGAGCATGGCGGCTGCGTAGGCGTTGATGACCAGCAGGGTGAGCGCGTAGTAGTCGAGGCCGACGGCCGGGGTGAGCAGGATGCCGCCCAGCGCGGCCAGCGACATGCCGATCGCCCAGGCGATCGCAGCGACGGTGTCCGGCTTGCCGCCGAACAGGCGCAGCAGCTCGGGGTTGTCGACCGAGGCCCGCATCGCGGTGCCGGTGCGGGTGCGGTTGAGCAGAACGTAGAGCCCGCCCGCCACCACGATCGAGCAGATGATGGTGACGACCTGGTGCGCGGTGATGTAGGTGTCACCGAGCTTCCACCCGGTCTCGGCGTAGAACGGCAGCAGCACCCGCGGCTCGGGCGGCCAGATGTACTGCGCGACGCCGATGAGGCCGACGAGCAGGCCGACGGTGACCACGAGGGCGACCGACACCGGGCCCTCCCCCAGCCCGCGGGTCACGAACCGCTGGATGAACCAGCCGATCGCGGGCGCGACCACGCCCAGGACGAGGAACAGCGAGAGCAGGGTCGGCAGGCCCTGCCGCTGGGTGAAGTCCCAGAAGGTGAACGCGAGCACCATGCCGAAGGCGCCGTGCGCGATGTTGAACACGCGCGTGGTGGCGTAGGTCAGCACCAGGCCGCTGGCGACGATCGCGTACGCCGCCCCGGTGAAGAGGCCGAGCAGGGTGAAGGCGAACAGGGAACCCATCGGTCAGACTCCTCAGCCGCCGACGCCGGAGTTCTGAACCGGCCCGCACATGTAGTTGCCGGGCGAGACCTGGCTCCACCGACCGCCCTTGACCTGGGTGATCTTCACGCACCCGGGCGTCTGCGCGCTGCCGACCGCCATCGCGGTGTGCGCCCCGTTGCCGGTCCAGCCGCTGGTCTTGCTGAGCGAGTCCACCAGCGAGGCACGGGTCAGCTTGCCGCCCAGCGCGATGGACTTCTCGACGAAGAGCCGCGTCGCCGACCAGGCGTAGAGGCCGTAGTAGTTCGGGATGGCGCCGGGCTTCACCTGCTGCAGCCAGCGCAGGTAGAGCTGGACCTCGGCGTTCCTGGTGTTCTCGAAGAAGTCGTTGGCCGACCAGACGTAGGTGCCCTCGGCGACGCCCCCGGCCTGGTCGAGGTAGCGCTTGTCGTAGATGGTCGGGTCCTGGAAGAAGAAGTCGGGCTTGAAGCCCTGCTGCTGCATGGCCTGCTGCAGCTTGACCGTCATCTGGTAGGCGCCCATGTAGGTGACCGCCTTGACGCCCTTGTCCTTCATCTGCTGCACGTACGGCGCGTAGTTGAACTCCGCGACGTCGATGCCCTGCTCGTAGACGAAGTTCCAGCCCGCGCCCTTGCCGTAGGCCGCGGCGAGCGACTTGGCGTTGACCGGCGCGGCACCGGCGTTGACGTAGAGGACCGCGGCCTTCTTGACCGCCGCGGGGTACTTCTGGGCGAACCACTTCGCCCCGGCCATCGGGATCAGGTGGGTGGAGATGGCGTACGCCGCGAAGCAGGTCTTGCAGTTCTGGCGCTCCGGGCTCACGATCGCCGACCGGATGTCCGGCAGGCCGCAGGACTGCGCGGTGCCGGCACCGCCGGAGTCGAACGCGGACTGCGAACCGACGGCGGCGAAGGCCGACTCGCAGGCCTTGACGTAGGCCTGCTGGTCCGCGCCGGCGTCGGCGCGGCTGTCGAGGTTGACCAGGGACAGCTTGCGGCCGCAGATGCTGCTCGTCGAGTTGAAGTACTCGATGTAGGCGCGGGTCGCCTGCTGGGCCGACTCGAAGATGCCGGGCACCGGGCCGGAGATGTCGGAGATGTTCGCGAGGGTGATCGTCTTGTCGGTGATGCCGGTCTGGTTCTTGAAGCCGTCGCACGAGGCAGCCTTGACGCCGCCGGTGGCCGAGCCACCGCCCCCGCCGCCGGAGCCGCCGGAGCCGCCCGAGCCACCGCTGTCGCCGCCCGAGCCCGAGCCCGAGCCCGATCCGGAGCCGGAGCCGGAGCCCGCGCCGGAGTCGCCGGTGCCGGCGTCACCGCCGGCCCCGACGTCGCCGCCCGCAGCGGGGTCACCGGCGGCGCCGCCGTCGACGAACTCACCGTCGACGACACCGTTGCCGCCGGAGCCGTTGGAGCCGCCGCCGGCCTGGGCGACCGTGTTCGGGTCGAGCCGGGAGCCGCAGGCGGCGAGGAGCAGGACGAGCAGCGACGCGCCGACCAGACGCGCGAGACGTACCAGAGACAAGACCCAAAACCCTTCGGGGAGCACTGCCGGGATCGAAAGTCTCGACGAGACCTCTATCAAACTAACGACAGCCTGTGACCCGGGTCACGCGACATGACCAAGGAATGAGAACACGTTTCACTTTTTACCCGCCGACCGCCCGTCCCCGGGGGGAACCGTGCGGGTCCGGGGGCCGTCACAGGCATCATGAAGCCCATGCAGATCCGACGCCTCGCCCTGCCCCTGCTCGCGACCACGCTGGCCCTCGGCGCGACCGCCTGCGGAGGGGGCGACGACACGGCGTCGGACCCGGCGGAGCGTCCGGCTGCGGGCACCACGACCGGTACGACGAGCGACGCACCGGACACGCAGCAGTGGCCGGCGTTCGCACCGACCGACTACACCTACCGCCTCGAGGTGGTGTGCTTCTGCCCGCTCACCGGCCCGGTCGAGGTGACGGTCGCCGACGGCGAGGTCGCCTCGGCGACGCGGCTGGAGAAGCCGGGCCGGGGCAAGCAGGCACCGGAGTTCGTCCGGTTGACCATCAACGACATCATCGACCGCGCGAACGACCCGAAGGTCCACGAGGCCGAGGTGACCTGGCCCGACGGCCAGGACCACCCCACGACCGTCGCGATCGACCAGATCGCGAAGGCCACCGACGACGAGGTGACCTACACGATCAGCGACGTGCGGGTCGGCCCCGTCAGCGGGGGATGAATGCCCAGTAGTCGAGGTCGAGGAGCACGCCGGCGGCGTACTTCCCGTCCTCGCCGCGCAGCGTCATCGACTCGTCGCGGCCCTTGGTCGCCACCAGGCGCAGGCGCAGCGCACCGACGCTCGGGTGGGTCGTCTCGGCCTTGTCCAGCACCTCGGACCAGGCGTAGACGGTGTCGCCGGCGAACGCGGGCGAGGTGTGCGCACCGGCGTTGATCGCCGCGACCAGCTGGGCGTTGGCCAGGCCGTTGAAGGACAGGGCACGGGCCATCGAGATGACGTGACCGCCGTAGATGAGCCGGTTGCCGTCGGGACGGGCCTCGACGTTGAAGTGCACCTTGGCGGTGTTCTGCCACAGCCGGGTGGCCTGCTGGTGCTCGGAGTCGGTCAGCGTGACGCCGTCGACGTGGTCGATCTTCTCGCCGACCTCGTAGTCGTCGAAGCGGTGCGGCTCGCCGGCCGCGGCGAAGTCGTAGCCGGAGAAGTCGAGGCCGGACGGGAGCACGAGGTCGGCGGCGGCGACGGCCGGGGCGAGCTCGGGGACGACGGTCTCCGGCGCCGGGGCGTCGACGTCGCGCTTGTGGACCATCACCCAGCGGGCCCACTCCAGGGCGACCTCGCCGCGCTGGTTGGTGGCGGTGGAGCGCACGTAGACCACGCCGCTCCTGCCGTTGGAGTTCTGCTTGAGGCCGATCACCTCGGACGTCGTGGAGAGCGTGTCACCGGGGACGACCGGCTGGTGGAAGCGGCACTCGGCGTAGCCGAGGTTGGCGACCGCGTTCAGCGAGATGTCCGGGACGGTCTTGCCGAAGGCGATGTGGAACGCGACCAACTCCTCGACCGGGTGGGGGTCGAGGCCGACCGAGGCGGCGAAGGTCGCCGACGACGGCACGGCGAACCGGGTCGGGTAGAGCGAGCCGTACACGGCACGGTCACCCTCGGTCACGGTGCGCGGCGTCGCGTGGACGATGCGCTGGCCGACGGTGAAGTCCTCGAAGAAGTTCCCGGGGTTCGTCTTGGTCACGATCGCCCATTCTTCCGCCACCACGTCTTCTTGCCGTCACCGGCTCCAAGGCGTGAGAGGGCCTCGCCCACCGGGCCGGCGGGCTTGCAGACCCCGAAGAGGTCCTTGGGCTGCCCGGCCAGCCCGGCGAGCGCGGCGGCGAGCTGGTCGCGGCTCTCCAGCGGCTGCGGGACGTGGGTGCCACGGTCGGGGTCGACCTCGACCAGCAGGCCGAGCTCGCGCAGGGTGTCGAAGTCGTCCTGCGTGGTCGCCTCGAAGATCCGCATCAGGTAGCGCTCGCGCAGCTCGGGGGTGAGCGGCTTGCCGACCAGCGCCTGCACGGCGGCCTTGGTCCGCTCGCGCACCGGCCGGAGGCTGATCTGCGGTCCCGCAGCCAGCATCGCGCTCCACTTCCGCACGAAGTCCTCGCCCGAGTAGGACTCGTAGTGCAGCACGTTCAGCCCGGGCGCGGTGAAGTGCGGCACCTCCTCGCGCTGCTCGTCGACGGTGCGGTGGATGGTCAGCCAGCGGTCGAGCCGCGGCCGGGTGGCGGTCTTGCCCTCGACGTGGCCGTGGAAGTAGTGCCCGTTCGCGGGCTTGCCGATGACCCCGAGCACCTCCAGCAGCTGGAGGTCCGGCTCGTCGAGCAGCCGCTTGAACCAGGTCGGGCTGGCGTCCCACTGCGGGCGGCTGACCGCCTCCAGCGGCGCGAGCCGCACGGCGTCGTACGACGCGGGGACGGCGTCGATCGCGGCGCGGTCGATCTGGCAGATCTCGTCGGCGTCGACGTGGAAGAGCCAGTCGACGCCGGGGACGACGGTGAGCACCGCCTTGACCAGGTTGGCCGAGATCCGCTGCCGGTCGTTCAGGTCGGCCGGCCGGTCCCCCCACCAGGCCTCGTCGGCGACCACGTGGGTGACGTGCTCCTGGTCGGCGAGCCACGCCTCGACCTCGGGGGCGGGGGCGTCGAGCAGGACGACCATGTGGTCGACTCCCCCGGCGAGGTTGCCGCGCACGAAGCGCTGGACGTTGGCGAGCGTGTCCTTGACGGTGCTGACGGTCGCGATCACGCGGCGACACTACCGAGCACCGGCTGCCCACCGACGCACCGAGGCCCGCCGCGACCGCGGTGGTCGGGGCGGGCCTCGAGGAGCGGCAGGCTCGGCAGGTCAGAGGCGGTAGTCCTTGAGCAGGCTGCGGCCGATGATCATCTTCTGGATGTCGGAGGTGCCTTCACCGATGAGCATGAACTTGACCTCGCGCATCAGCCGCTCGATCTCGTACTCCTTGGAGTAGCCGTAGCCGCCGTGGATCCGGAAGGAGTCCTCGACGACCTCGTTGGCGTACTCGGAGGCGACCATCTTGGCCATGCCGGCCTCGACGTCCATGCGCTGTCCGGTGTCCTTGAGGCGGGCGGCGCGCACCATCATGTTGTGCGCGACCTCGACCTTGGTCGCCATCTCGGCGATGCGGAAGAGCACCGCCTGGTGGTCGGCGATCGGCTTGCCGAAGGTCTTGCGCTGCTGGGCGTAGGAGATACCGAGCTCGAAGCCACGCCAGGCCAGGCCGCAGGCGCGGGCCGCGACGTTGACGCGGCCGACCTCGACCCCGTCCATCATCTGGAAGAAGCCCTTGCCCGGCTCGCCACCGAGGATCTGGTCGGCGCCGATGCGGTGGTCCTCGAGGATGAGCTCGGTCGTCTCGACGCCCTTGTAGCCCATCTTCTCGATCTTGCCCGGCACGGTGACGCCCTGGGCGGTCTCGCCGAAGCCGGCTTCCTTCTCGACCAGGAAGGTGGTCATGTTCTTGTAGACCGAGTCGGCGCCCTCGTCGGTCTTGGTCAGCAGCGCGACCAGGGTGGAGGTGGCGCCGTTGGTCAGCCACATCTTCTGGCCCGTGATCGAGTACGACCCGTCGTCGAGCCTCGAGGCCTTGGTCGAGACCGCGGACACGTCCGAGCCCAGGCCCGGCTCCGACATGGAGAACGCTCCGCGCACCTCGCCGGCGGCCATCCGGGGCAGGTACTTCTGCTTCTGCTCCTCGGTGCCGTGCTGCATCAGCAGGTAGGCCACGATGAAGTGGGTGTTGATGACGCCGGAGACGCTCATCCAGCCGCGGGCGATCTCCTCGACCACCAGCGCGTAGGTCAGCAGGGACTCGCCCAGGCCGCCGAACTCCTCGGGGATGGTCAGGCCGAAGACGCCGAGCTCCTTGAGCCCGTCGATGATCTCCTGCGGGTAGGTGTCGGAGTGCTCGAGCTCCTGGGCTACCGGGATGATCTGCTCGTCCACGAAGACCCGGACGGCCTTGAGGATCTCGGACTGGACCTCGGAGAGACCCTCGGTCTGACAGAGCTTCGGCATCGCTTCCCTTTCGCTGGTGCTAGCGGCGTTCGCACTGTACCCGCGAGTAGGGTTCTCCCACCCCCTCGAACAGGGGACGAGACCGGGACCTGTGAGCGATGTCACCGGACCCCCGGGAGGTGGGCTCCGGGCGAGCGGTCAGGCGTCCCCGCGGGGGCGCCGCACCCGTCCGGCCCAGCGTCGGAGGCGGGCGGCCGCGGCCGCGCGTACGCCGCCGGCAGGCTCGCCGCTGCGCACCTGGAGCCGCTGCTCGCAGCGCTCCTCGACCACCTCGCCCAGCGCGCGCGTCGCGACCGCCAGCACCTCGGTGTCCGACGGGCCGGAGCTGTCGGCGAAGACGGACGGGTCGGGCACCAGGTCGGCCGGGTCGCCGACCACGTCGCAGCCGAGCTCGGCGAGCACGTCGATCGACTCCCGGGCGATCTCGCGGCACCACTCCTCGTGGGCGCGGCCGAGGCGGATCGGTGCGGAGCCGCCGCGGGCCAGGATGCCCATGGCGAGCCAGCGCTTGCCCACCTCGCCGTAGGGGACCCGGCGCCGGTAGCGCTGCGGGACCTGCGCGTTCACCCGGCGCAGCAGCTCGGCCTCCGCCTCGCCCAGCCCCGGGTTGCCCGGACCGGCCTTGGCCGGGTCCAGGGCGGCAGGGTCGACGCCGAGCACCGAGCAGTACCGCTCGAGCAGGGCCTCGCGCGGGCCGCCGGGGCCGGGGACCGTCACGACGTGGATCCGTTCGGCCGGCACCTCCGCCGCCCACCGGCGCAGCACGCCGGCCAGGTCGAGGCGGCGCCACACGTTGCCGGTCCGCTTCCCGGCGGAGCGCAACGCCGCGACGTACTCCTCCAGGGTGTCCTCACGACCGACCTTGAGCCCCTCCTGCCACAGCGAGGGGACCTGGCGGGCGATGTCGCGCGCTGTGACCACCACGTGCACCTCGTGCCCGGCGCACGCCTCGAGCAGCCGGCGGACCTGGCGCGGCGAGGCCGAGCCGAGGGTCTCGTGGCTGACCAGGGCGCTGGCGGTCCCGACCTCGGCGAGCTGCCCGGGGAGCATCTCGACCGAGCGACCCACCCGGGGTGAGTCATGCGGGTCGATCCGGCCACGGACGTCGAGGGCGAGCCAGAAGGTCTGCAGCCGGCCCGGCGGCGTCATGGTGACGCCCTGGTCGCGCAGCTCCGGCTCGGAGGACCAGCACACGTTCTGCAGGTAGGAGGTGCCCGTCTTCTGCAGCCCGATGTGGAGGAATACCTTCGTCACGCCCCCATGTCTACCGGACCCGGGCTACTTGAACTGGACCCGGATCCCGTCCCGGATCCGGACGAAGTCCGCCCGCTCGACCGTGAACTCCCCGCGGGCCTCACGGCTGTTCATCGCGCCGTTGAGCGGCTGGTCGACCTGGATGCCGAGCAGCTTCACCCCGGCCGAGCTGGTGAACAGCACGGCGGTGGCGGGCAGGCCGGCAGCCTTCGAGTAGCTGCGCCGGATCATGAACGACGGCTTGCCCTTCGTCCCGCCGATCGCCTTCTGCAGCAGCTGCTCCTGCGTGGTGGCCTTCGCACTCCAGGAGACGACCCGCACCTTCACCCCGCGCTGGTGGGCAGCCACCAGGGCGTTGCGCATGCCGGGCCCGTCGAGGCGGGCGGTCGCGAGGAGGATGGTCGACCCGGCCGGGGCCTGCCGGACGGCCTTGAGGACCCGCGTCGTGACGGCACGCCGCCCGGCGGAGATCGGGGAGTCCGGGATGTTGACGACGTGGCCGCGGATGAAGCTCATCGACGGTCGCGCAACGGTGACGCCGGGCTTGAGCACGAGGTCGGCGACGACGGCGTGGTGGTCGGAGTTGAGGTCACGGGTGACCTGCTTGGCCACGGTGAACTGCGAGGCGTTGCGCACGAAGATGTGGTCGATCGTCGCCTTGCCGTGGGTGACGAGCACCTTGCCGGTCAGGTCCCACGTCGGGGTCATCTGGTACGACGTCAGCAGGTCGCGCGGGTACAGCGGACCCTTGATGTGCTGGTTCATGTCGCCACCGAGGATCACCGGCCCCTCGGTCGCGAGGTGCGTGGCGAGGCCGCCGAGCTTCTCGACGGACGGGATCAGCAGGTTGCCGATCGGCTGGGTCTTCGGCGCGACGTGGTAGGAGACGACCGACAGCGTCTGGCACCCGTCGGCCGAGCGGACGGTCACCCAGTTGGCGTACCGGAGGCCGAGCTCGGTGGTCTGGTTCTTGGTCTTGCCGCCGACGTTGGTGACGTAGATCGTCCCCTTCGCCACCGGGTTCCAGCGGTCGGTGCGCCACACGACCGGGTTGGCCCCGGTGTAGCGACCGGGCGTGCGCCAGATCCCGTAGCCGGCCGGGGCCAGCAGTGAGTCGGCCCGTCCGGCGACCTCGTTGAGGGTGACGAAGTCGGGCTGGTCCTTGAAGACCTTCTTCAGGTCGGCCTTCGTCTGGGCCTTGGTCATCCCGGCCTTCACGTTGGCCTGCACGACCTGGAAGGCGCGGTTGGCCGCGCAGGTCTTCTTCGCCGCCAGGCGCACCGGGTCACCGCCGGCCGGCACCGCGCCGGGGGCGAGGGCCAGGAGCGTGGTCGCCGCGGCCGCCCCGGCGACGAGGCGGCGTGCCCGGACGAACCGGCGCCGGTGGGCGCTTGTCTGCTCCCGCATGTGGATGAATTCCCCTCATAAAGACAATCCCGAAACAACAGTCACACGAATCTCACCAGTCACCGGGAAATGCGGCAACTCATTCCGATTAACTACAGAGCTGTAATTCGGATAATCACAACGATGTAATTCGACCGGCCCGAGAAAGGCAGAAAATGCCGGACCGGTCCTCATCGGCAGGGCCGTCGAGGACGTGAGGACTCGTGCCGGAACCGGCCCGGAAGCTCCGCTCGGGAGCGGGTCGGCTCGTCAGCGGATGCCGAGGGCAGCCGCGAGCGGGCCGGCCAGCCGCGTGGCGTACTCGACGGTGACGTGCTCGCGGTCCCGCAGCGGCACGGTGCGCCCGATCACGGCCGGGCAGCGGCCGTCGGCGCAGAACCAGCGGCGCGCGTCGACCCAGGTCATGCCGAGGTCCTCGACGGTCTCGCCGAACTCGACCTGGAGCCGACCGACCGCGGGCATCGGCCGCTGGAGGCAGTCACCCAGGCTGGCGCCGCGCGCGGTCAGGCAGGTGCCCGGCGCCGCGGGCAGGCGCGGGCTGTTGCCGATCATCGCGACCCGCCCGGCCAGCGGGCGCAGCAGCTCGAGCTGCTCGCGCAGGCCGTCGACCTGCTCGGCCTGCATCTGCGGGGTCCGGTAGGCGTTGTTGGCGACCACGACGAGGTCGGGCTCGAGCTCACGCACCTGCTCGAGCGCCCACTGCTTGAACTCCGCGCACTCGGTCCACTCCTCGCCGCCCACGCGTCGGGTGACGGTGGTGGCCGGGCAGCCGCTGTAGACGAAGGCGTAGACCGCGTAGCCGTGCTCCTCGCCGATCGCGGTGAGCGCGGGGCTCCAGTGGCGCGCGTGCGAGTCACCCATCACCACGATGGTGCGCTCCGCGTCCGGGTCGCCGAAGGGGCACAGCTCCCGGGTCCCGGTTCGGTAGTCGCACTCCCCCAGCGGCGCGACGGACTCGCGCACCGCCCCCAGCTCCGGCCTGACCCCGCCGGGCACCGGCCGGTCCTCCTCGGCGGCGAGCACCGACGCCTCGACCAGCGCGACGGCCGGGTCGCGGCTCAGGTCGTCGCGGCCGTAGTCGCTGACGGAGATGCCGGGGTTGTCGGCCAGGTCGGCGAGCCGGGCGTCCACCCACGCCTGCGAGCCCAGCGCGGTCGCGACGACCAGGACGAGGCTGACCGGGTAGAGCGTGATCGCCCGCATCCGCGGGCGCCAGCGCACGCCCTGGCGGAACGGCTGCTCCACGAGGTAGTAGCTCGCGGCGCTGAGCGCGAAGATCACGACCAGCGCGACGAGCAGGTGCGGCTTCGAGAGCCGGGGCTCCTCCCAGTACTCCTGGGCCAGGCGCAGCACCGGGAAGTGCCACAGGTAGAGCGAGTAGGACCAGTCACCCACGACGCGCGCCGGCGCGATCGAGAACAACCGGAAGAGGTACGTCGACGACGCGCCCGTCGTGCTGCCCGCGACCAGCATGAGCACCGCTCCCAGCACCGGGACCAGCGCGGCGGTGCCGGGCATCGCGGTCTGCTCGTCGAAGCGGAGCGTCGCCCACGCCACGAGCACCAGGCCGACCGCGAACAGCGCCTCGGTGGGCCACCGGCCCAGCCGCGGCGCGCGGCCCCACACCAGGGTCGCCGCGAGCCCGCCGAGGCCGAGCTCCCACGCGCGGGCGGGGGTCGAGAAGTAGGCGGCGGTCGGGTCGTTCGCGGTCACGACGACCGACCACACGAGCGAGGCGAGGGTCACCGCCCCCAGCACGACGAACACCGTCCGGCGCACCAGGCGTGTGCGGCTCGCGCCCGCGGCGTCACCGGCGCGGCGTCGTACCCACAGGGCGACGAGGAGCAGCAGGAGCGGGATCGCGATGTAGAACTGCTCCTCGACCGACAGCGACCAGTAGTGCTGGACCGGGGAGGGCGGCTCGCCCTGGGCGAAGTAGTCGGTCTCGACGAGGCTGAACCGGATGTTGGCGCCGAAGAAGGCTGCCCACACCGAGTCCTTGATGACCTCGGTGCTGCGCACCAGCGGCAGGACGTACGCCGCGGCGACGGCGGTCACGACGAGCACCACCGTCGCGGCCGGGATCACCCGCCGCGCCCGACGGGCGTAGAAGTCGAGGATCGAGATCCGCCCGGTGTCGCCCGCCTCGCGCACCAGCAGGCCGATGATGAGGAAGCCGGAGATCACGAAGAAGACGTCGACGCCGACGAACCCGCCGGAGGCGGTGCGGAAGCCCGCGTGGGCGAGGATGACCAGCCCGACGGCGAGGGCGCGCAGGCCCTGGATGTCGGAGCGGAAGGACCGCGTGCCCGTCACCGCGATCCTCCTCCTGTCGTGGCCTCGTCGGGGCCGTCGTCGTGCTCGTGCGGGGTCTCGTCGACCCCGCGATCAGGCGGAGCCTCGGGTACGATACCCGCCATGCCCGACCACTCTGCTGCGCGCCGGCGCGCGGCGCGGTCGGACCTCGTCCCGGTGGTCGCCGTGGTGGTCCTCAGCGCCCTCCTCCTCGGCCTCGCCTTCCTGTGGGGCGACGAGCCGGAGGCCGCGTCCGACCCGGTCCAGGCCCGTGCGGACATCGCGCGCGCCGTCGACACCTCCCGCGCCCGGCACGACGCCGAGGACCGCGAGGTCAGCGGCGAGCTGATCGAGCCGTTGAGCGACGAGGCGGCCAGCGTCCCCCGCACGAAGGCGAAGCCGAAGAAGCAGGACGAGCGGGCCAGCGACCTCGAGGACCTGCGCGTCGCAGCGGAGTCGCAGGTCACGAAGATCCACGAGGTCTCCTTCGGCATCGCCACCTTCAACGTGCTGGCGAGCAAGCACACCGACGGCGGCGCGCGGTCGTCGTGGCCCGGCTCCGGCTGGCGCACCCCGCAGGCGGCCGCCTACATCCGCAGCTCGGGCGTCTCGGTGGTCGGCCTGCAGGAGGTGAAGTCCGGCCAGCTGTCCGGGCTGACCTCGAGCCTGGGCTTCCAGGCCTGGCCGGCCGGTTCGGACCCTGACAACTCGGTGATCTGGGACCCGGCCGTCTTCGAGCTGGTCTCGGGCGACGCGTTCTACATCAAGTTCATGCACGGCACCCGGATGCAGCCCATCGTCCGGCTGCGCCACAAGAAGACGAACCTCGAGTTCTACTTCCTGAACATGCACGCCTCCGCCGGCGGTGGGCCGCACGCCGCCAGCCGGGCCGCCGGCCACAACACGGCGGTCGCGACGGTGAACCGGCTCAAGGCCGAGGGCATCCCGATCTTCCTGACCGGCGACATGAACGACCGCGAGGCCTTCTTCTGCCGCGTGCTGCCGCCGACCGGCATGGTCGCAGCCGTGGGCGGGTCGACCGCGGGCGGCTGCCGCCCGCCGGGCCAGATGCCGGTCGACTGGATCGTCGCGACGCCCGACGTCTCGTTCAGCGGCTTCGTCAACGACAAGTCGACGGTGGCGCGACGGGTCAGCGACCACCACTACGTCTGGGCGACCGCCACCGTCCAAGGCGCTTCCTGAGCCGGTCCGCCAGGCCGGGGGCAGCCTCCGCTCCCCCGCGGCGGGCGGCGTTGCGCAGCTCGCGCACGTCGCCGAGCAGCACGGCGACCAGCTCCGTGGCCGCAGCCGCAACCTCGGCGTCGGTCACCGAGTCCGGCGTACGACGCTCGGGCAGCTCGTCGGGGACCCGCAGGTGGTCGACGTCGCCGACGACGTCGACCCCGTGCTCACGCAGGTAGTCGATCGCGGCGAGCGAGCGCCGGCGGCACTCCTCGACCTGGTCGGGGTAGGGCCAGAACTTCTCGCCCTTGCGCGGCACGAGGCGCTCGTCGGCGAGGAAGGTGCGGATGTAGACCCCGCGGTCGAAGGCCTTGTCGAAGGAGTCGAGGTGGGCGTTGACCCGGCGCAGGAGCTCGGCCTCGACCACGCCCATCGACTCGTTCGGGAAGGACTGCGACAGGTCGTAGTCGGCCGTCGGGAGCCCGAGCAGACCGCCGAAGCGGTGCCAGATCTCGTCGCGCGGCGCGGTGCGGTCGAGCGGAAGCACGTGGATCCGGTCGTGCGGCACGGCGGCCGACCAGCGCTCGAGGACCAGGCGGAGGTCGAGGGTGCGCCAGTTCCAGATCGCGCCGGGGTTCGGTGACTCCGCGCGGGAGTAGTCCGCCATCGGCGTGGTCGACCGGTTCTTCAGGCTCTCCTGCCAGCTGGCCGTGAACAGGCCCAGCGGCTCGCGGGCGGTGACCACGACCTCCACCTGTGCCGGCGCGAGCGCCTCGACCATCCCGACGGCCTGCTCGCTGCTCGCAGCTGCGAAGAACTCGTGGCTGACCAGCCCGTCGCCGTCCCAGTCGGCGAGCTCGGCACGCAGGCGCTCCCACGAGGTGCGCTCGTGCTCGGCGCGGCGCGCGATGCCGTCGCTGCCGCGCACCACGCGGCTCGCCCAGAGGTGGTCGCGGCGCTCACGGCCGGGCAGCAGCAGGCCGTCGGCGCGCAGCTGGTCACGCGAGGACCACAGGATGGTCTGGAGGTAGCTGGTCGCCGTCTTGGGCAGCCCGATGTGGATGAAGACCCGACGTGCCATCAGCGCACGCCTCGCTCAGAGACCCTGCTGGAACTTGTCGATCGCCGCGGCGATCCGCTCCTCGTCCCGCGCGGCCACCGGCAGCAGCAGCTCCTGGACGAGGTCGGTCAGCTCGGCGAGGCGCAGGTGGTGACGGCGCAGCTCCGCGATGGAGGCCTCGAGCTCGGCGACCCGCGCCTGGAGCTCCTTGAGCTCGGCCTGCTTCGTCATGCCCACTGCACCACCCATCGTCGGACCTGGTTCGGGGCGTCACCGTCGGTGACGTCCTCCGCGGAGAGGATCGTTCCCCCGTGCTGCTCGAGGAGCGCTCGCAGGTGGTCGACCTCGACCGGACGGACCCCGAACGGCGGCTCACCGCGTCCCGTCCAGGTGTCAGCATAGAGCGTGCCGCCGCCGCGCAGCGCCATCGACGCGAAGCGCACGAGGCCCTCCCGACCGGTGCGGTTGGTCGCGTCGAGCACGTGGCGGGCGAGGATGACGCGCTTGCCCGGCTCCCGCGGCTCCCGCGCGACGCGGGCACCCTCGGAGAGCACCGAGCGGAAGTCGGTGAGGTTGAGCGGGCGCGAGGTCAGGTCGAAGCCGCGCTTGCCGGCCGAGGCCACCGCTCCCCTGCTGCCGCGCGGGACGTAGTCGTAGGCGACGACCTCGCGGCCCTGGCTGGCCAGCCAGAAGGCGTCGCGGCCGAGGCCGGCGCCCACGTCGAGCACCTGCGCGTCAGCAGGGACCTGGTCGAGCACGGTCCTCGCGAGGCCCGACGGGGCGCCCCGCGGGGCCTTGCCGCCGGCGCCGACGAGGCGGCGCTCCCACTCGCGGCGGTAGACGGTCATGCCGCGGAACCAGTCGTTGAGGCGACGCGTCGTCGACCTCGGCGTCTCGAACTTGAAGGCCGGGTCCGGCACCTTCCAGGACGGCCCGTACATCGCCTCGAGGAGCTTCTCGGGCTTCGCGGGGGCGGGGTACTCCCGGCCGGCGAGGGTGCAGGTGGTCAGCGGGAAGAGCCACGACTCGTCGTACGGCATGCCGACCTCGCCCATCAGGTAGAGCCGGCCACCGTCCATGAAACCGCCGAACAGGTCCAGCCCGCGCACCGAGCCGTCGCTCTCGCGCACGTCGATCCGGAAGGCCGCGCCGCTGTAGCGGTAGGTCGAGAAGCCGCGCTCGATGACGGCGCGCTGCAGGTGGTAGGACTCGGTGATCACGTCGACCGGGGTGCTGTGGCGCGAGACGTAGCCGAGGTCGGCGTCGGAGTCGTGGCCGAGGAACTGGCCCTCGCGGACGGCTCCGAGCAGCGTGCCGTAGGCCGGGAACGCCTCGACGCCGAGCTCGCGCAGCATCGCGATGACCGTGTCCATCGCGTCGAGCAGCGGCCGCAGGTGCTCCTCGCTGCGCCCGCCGAAGGTGGGGCTGAACCGCCCCGACTTGTCGAGGCTGATCTCGAGGCCCTGGGAGTTCACGAAGCGCACCCGGCCCGGCTCCTCGCCGAACTGGTGCTCGCCGTGGAAGAGGTCGGTGCCGGCGACGTGCTCGCGGACGACGAGCTCGGTGCCGCCCTTGAGGTAGCGGCGCATCCGCTCGGGCCACTCGACCGTGCGGTGGACGAGGTGTCCCTCGACGCGCTCGGTGTCACGCAGCAGCCAGAACGACCAGATCCGGCGGCCGTCGAAGAGGACGTCGACCACGCGGTCCTCGCCGTGCACGACGAGCTGGAGCCCGGAGTCGTCGACCCCGGTGACGCGGGTCCGGCCACCCCGCGCGAGGACCCAGCGGGCCGCTCCCGCGGCCCGCGAGGTCAGCTCGGCCACCTCAGTCCATCTCCATGTTGGCGTAGGGGTCGAGGTTCTTCGGGACCAGGCTCGGCACGACCGGGCGGCTGCGCGGCGGGTTCTTGAACCAGTACTCGATGTGGCGCTGGTACTTCATCGTCACGGCCTTCATCCGGAAGATGCCGATGTTCTCGTCGGAGACCTTCGACAGCGCGGAGATGTTGGACGAGCCGTTCATCGTCCAGTAGGCGCGCTTGTCGTCACCGATCACACCGTTGACCGTCCACGCCTTGAGGTGGAAGTACTTGTCGAAGACCTTGTCGCCGTTGACGTCGGAGACCAGGTGCTTCATCGGGACGGGGCCACGCTTGCCACCCTTGTTGAGCAGGATCTTGCGGGTGCTGACGCCCAGCACGGTGTAGCCGATCTTGACGTCGCATCCGGCGCGCCACAGGTTCCGCAGCCGGGTGGCGACCTTGTCGGCCCACGCGCCGCGCATCACGTCGGGCGCGGAGCGGATGACGGTGCGCCCGCTGGAGGTGTTCACGGCGCCGCTGCACTTGACCTTGTTGAGCGTGCCGAGCAGCGGGTCGTTGGGTGTCGTGGTGTTGACCTTGTCCTTGATCCGCGGCGCGAAGTAGAGGTCGAAGTTGGCGGAGCGGTAGCCCTCCCAGGTGGGCGCGACGTTCCTGTCCTGCCACATCTGCATGTGGATGCGCCGGGCGAAGTCGTAGACGCCCTTGCGGTTGACGTAGGTGTAGATGTCGTTCCACTGGTTGTTGGCCGAGGCCTGCGTCAGGTTGGCCGAGCCCTGGATCAGCACGTGCTTGGTCTTGCCGACTGCGGAGAACAGGAAGAACTTGGCGTGCGAGGACGCGGTGTTGCCCCGGCGGCACGCGCCCTGGCAGGTCTTGGCGTAGCTGCGCTTGTCCTTGCGGACGTTGTGCTTCTTGTTGAAGGCGGCAAGGCCGGAGCGGAGGCGCTTGAAGCTGGGGTTGGCGACCTGCGTGAGGTTGGTGTTGTCCATCAGCACTATCACGCGCACCCCGCGGTGCTGCGCGCGGAGCAGCTCGGTGGCCGCGGTGTCCGACATGATGTTCCAGGACATGATCCGGATCTCTTCGCCGGCCGGCGTCTTCCGGATCGCACCGAGGATCTTGTTGACGATCTTTTGCTTGGCAGCCTTGGTGCCGGTGGCGGAGTTGAACGTCACGCCGCCGGAGAAGGCGCAGGTGCGCGTCTTCAGCCAGCAGTCGTACTTGCCCTTCTTCGCCTTCGCCAGCACCGGCGGCGCCGTGTCGGCGACGGCCGGGCTGTCAGCGACGGCCGGGCTGTCCGCGACGAGCGGACTGGCTGAGGACGGCACCACCTGGCTGAGCGGCAGGAACAGCATGACGGCGACAAGCACCGGGAGCAGGCGACGCACGACTCAGCAACCTCCGATGGTCCGTTCGGGTACCGGGATGGCAACTCCATGGCTGCCCGAAGGGCCGGACCGGGCCCTCCCACGCCCGCCACCCTAACTCACTGTGACTGGTGGGACCGTCATCCCCGGCAGATGGCGACCTGCTCGGTGTACTCCTCCGAGTCCGCCAGCGGAGTCTCGCCACCGGCGATCCGGCCGCCGCGAACGGCCCAGAACCGGTCGTCGTACCGCACCAGCGCCTGGCCCGACGAGCAGCCGAGGCGGTCCGGCTTGACCAGCGCACCGTCCTGCGCGCAGCCCTTGTAGCCGCGCGGCAACGTCGCGCCGGCCGACCAGACGTCGGCGCACTCGGGGGTGCCGGCGGGGACCTGCTCGGCCACCGGGGACTCCGAGGCGGCGTCGCTCGACGACTCGGTCGCGCTGGGCGACGTGGAGTCGTCGGCAGTGCCGCTGTCGTCCGACCCGCAACCCGCCAGCAGCAGCGTGGCGGCGGCCGCGAGGCCCGCCCACGCCGTCATCCGTGCACCCATGCGGCAAGGGTAGACCCTCTGCCGGGGCGGCAGCCCGGAGTTGGCCCACTCCGACGGTAGCGTTGTCCGACGTGAGCTCCACCCCCTCCCGCGTGTTCGCGGCCAGGCTGGTCGGACTCCCGATCTTCGACCCCCAGGGCGACCAGGTCGGGAAGGTCCGCGACCTCGTCGTCGCCATGCGCACCGAGGGGACGCAGCCGCGCGTGCTCGGGATGGTGGCCGAGGTCTTCGGCCGGCGCCGGATCTTCGTGCCGATGACACGGGTGACCAACATCGACAGCGGCCACGTCTACACGACCGGCCTGCTGAACATGCGCCGCTTCGAGCAGCGCTCCACCGAGACCCTCGTCATCGGGCAGATGCTCGACCGCCAGGTGACGATCAAGGACTCCGGCATCACCGGCACCGTGTACGACGTGGCGATGGAGCCGGCCCGCAACCGGGACTGGGTGCTCAGCCGGGTCGCCGTGCGGGAGCCGTCGAAGGGCTTCCGCCGTCGCGGCCAGACCCACGTGGTCGAGTGGCGCGACGTGATCGGCCTGACCCGCACCGACGAGGCGCAGGGCGCGACCCACCTGATCGCCGCGCTCAACGAGATGCGCCCGGCCGACGCCGCCAACATCCTCCACGACCTGCCGCCGGACCGACGGACCGCCGTGGCGCTCGCGCTCGACGACGAGCGCCTCGCCGACGTCCTCGAGGAGATGCCTGACAAGGACCAGGTCGAGATCCTCAAGCGGCTCGACTCCGAGCGTGCGGCCGACGTCCTCGAGGAGATGTCGGCCGACGACGCCGCCGACCTGGTGCGGGACCTGCCGCCGGAGACCGCCGAGATCCTGCTCGAGCTGATGGAGCCCGAGGAGGCGGAGGACGTGCGCCGGCTGATGTCCTACGTCGAGGACACCGCCGGCGGCATGATGACGCCGGAGCCGGTGATCCTCGGCCCGGACGCGACGATCGCCGACGCCCTCGCGCACGTGCGCAACCCCGACCTGACGCCCGCGCTGGCGGCGCTGGTCTACGTCTGCCGCCCGCCGCTGGAGACCCCCACCGGCAAGCTCGTCGGCGTGGCGCACATCCAGCGGCTGCTGCGCGAGCCCCCGTCCACGCTCGTCGCGGGCGCCCTCGACGACTCCCTCGAGCCGCTGCGCGCGGAGGCGAGCATCGACGAGGTCGCGGCGCACCTGGCGACGTACAACCTGGTCGCCGCGCCCGTGGTCGACGAGAACGGCCGCCTGATCGGCGCGGTCACCGTCGACGACCTGCTCGACCACATGCTGCCGGCCAACTGGCGCGACCGGGCCCGGGCGAGGGGGCCCCGATGAGCGACACCCACCGCAGCCGCGAGCGGCTGGACACGCCGAGGGAGGAGCGCCGCCCGTGGTTCCGGCGGCGCCCCGAGCGCGAGGACACCTTCGGCGTCTTCGCCGAGCAGTTCGCCCGGTTCATGGGCACCGCACGCTTCCTCATCTACATGACGCTCTTCGTGGCGCTGTGGATCGTGTGGAACACGATGGCCCCCGAGGGCCTGCGCTTCGACAAGTACGCCTTCATCTTCCTGACGCTGATGCTGAGCCTGCAGGCGTCGTACGCCGCCCCGCTGATCCTGCTCGCCCAGAACCGCCAGGAGGCGCGCGACCGGGTGATCGCCGAGCAGGACCGGCAGGCCGACGCGCGGGCGCACGCCGACATGGAGTTCCTCGCCCGCGAGGTCGCGTCGCTGCGCATGGCGATGGGCGAGGTGGCCACCCGCGACTACCTGCGCTCCGAGCTGCGCTCCCTGCTCGCCGAGCTCGACGAGAGGGCCGAGGAACGCGCCGGGGACCGTGCGGCGTCTCACGAGGACGCCGACGACCGCGCGCAGCCGCCCACGACCTAGACTCGGCCGACGTGAGCAGCGTGCAGCAGTCCCCGTCCGTCGAGCAGGTCATGACGGCCCTGAGCCGGGTCAACGACCCGGAGATCAAGCGGCCCATCACCGAGCTCGGCATGGTCGACTCCGTCGACATCGCGCCGGGCGACGGCGGCTCGGTCGTCAGCGTCAAAGCGCTGCTGACGGTGGCCGGCTGCCCGCTCAAGGACACGATCACCCGCGACGTCACCGCAGCCGTCTCCGCCGTGCCCGGCGTGACCGGCGTCGAGGTCGAGCTGGGCGTGATGAGCGCCGAGCAGCGCCAGGGCCTCCACGAGACCCTGCGTGGCGGCCAGGCCCAGCGCGAGATCCCGTTCGCCCAGCCCGGCTCGCTGACCAAGGTGTTCGCCATCGCGTCCGGCAAGGGCGGCGTCGGCAAGTCGTCGGTGACCGTCAACCTCGCGCTCGCCCTGGCCCGCGCCGGCCGCAAGGTCGGCGTGGTCGACGCCGACATCTACGGCCACTCGGTGCCCGCCATGCTCGGCGTCGCCGACTCGCGCCCGACCCAGGTCGAGGACCTGATCATGCCGGTCCCGACGGCGTCCGGCGTCTCGGTCATCTCGATCGGCATGCTCAAGCCGCGCCGCGACCAGGTCGTCGCCTGGCGCGGCCCGATGCTGGACCGGGCCCTGGTGCAGATGCTCGCCGACGTCTACTGGGGTGACCTCGACGTCCTGCTGCTCGACCTGCCGCCGGGCACCGGCGACGTCGCGATCTCGCTCGGCCAGCACCTGCCGGGCGCCGAGGTGGTCGTGGTGACCACGCCGCAGGAGGCCGCCGCCGAGGTCGCCGAGCGCGCCGGGACGATGGCCTCGATGATGCACCAGCGGGTCGTCGGCGTCGTCGAGAACATGAGCTACCTCCCCTGCCCGCACTGCACGGCGGAGGGCAAGGACCACAAGCTGGAGATCTTCGGCGCGGGCGGCGGCGAGCGCGTCGCCGAGACGCTGTCCCAGCGCTTCGGGTACGACGTGCCGCTGCTCGGTCGCGTCCCCCTCGACGTGTCGCTGCGCGAGGGCGGCGACGCCGGCAAGCCGATCGTCGAGTCCGACCCGACCTCCGCCTCCGCGTCCGCGCTGACCGCGATCGCCGACCGCCTCGACGGCCGCACCCGCGGCCTGGCCGGCCTGCAGCTCGGCCTGACCCCCACCAGCAAGTTCTGACCCGGGCCGACCAGGCGACACGGGCAGCTCAGGCGACGCAGGCGAGACGGGACGGGCACGCGCGATGTTCGGGATCGGCTTCGGCGAGCTGGTGGTCATCGCCTTCCTCGCCGTGCTGGTGTTCGGCCCGGACAAGCTGCCCGAGCTCGCCCAGCAGGCGGGCCGCTTCCTGCGCCAGCTGCGCCGGTTCGCGACGAACGCCCGCGACGAGCTGCGCGCCGAGCTCGGCCCGGAGTACGCCGACCTCGAGCTGACCGACCTCGACCCCCGCGCGATCGTCCGCAAGCACATCGCCGAGGCGATGGCCGAGCTCGACGAGCTCGAGGACGTCATCCGCGAGGACCCGGCCGACGTCGTCCACCACGAGCCGCTGGCGGAGGGCGAGCTCCCGCCGTTCGACGTCGACGCGACCTGACGACTGCAGGAATCCCCGCTCAGCCGGGGATTCCTGCGCTTGTCGGCCGTTGCAACGGTCGACAAGCGCGAGAAACCGTCACCAGGTTCGCGACTGCGCGGCGGCCAGCGCCGTGAAGGCGACCAGGACGGTACGCCGCTCCTCGCCCTCGACGAGCTCGCAGAAGTCCGCGCCGACGCGGCGCAGCACGCCCTCGTGACGGGTGCCGTCGCGCAGGTGAAGGACGCACTCCTCCCCCGCCTCGGCGATCCGGCGCAGCGCCGAGCCGAGCCCGAGCCGGGTCAGCGGCGACCAGGCGACCTCGGGGACGGAGCGCACGGACGCACCCTCGACGGTCGCGACCGCGCCGGTGGCGACCACCCAGTCGTGGTCGCCGGCGGAGAGCAGCAGCCAGCCGTCAGCGACCCGCTCCAGCGTGCCGGCGACGCGGCCGGCCCCGGTGATCCCGAGCGTGACGGAGGTCCCCGCGCTCGCCATCAGCCGGCTGGCGAGGGTGACCTGCTGGTACTCCGCACGGGCGCGGTCGGCGACCTCGGCGCTCCGCTCGGCGGCGTGGAGGGCGCTGGCCTGGTCCTCGAGGTCGTCGAAGAGCGCGAACAGCTCGTCCTCCCAGCCCATGGGGCCACCCTCGCACGCCGTCGGCGAGCTGGCCGCCGCAGGCTGTGGAAGACTGATTGACGAAGCCGGCCAATCAGGCGCATGCTGACGCAAACGCAAGCAAACGCAAAGGTCCTCGGGATGCGTGGTGCGACGACGAGCGTCCGGCAGCGGGCGGCGGCGCTGTGGCTGGCGGTGACGGCCGCGGTGACGGCGGCGCTCGCGCTCGTCGGCCCCGCGGCGGCGCGTCCGCTCCGGGAGCCCTCCGACGCCGAGTTCGCCGACCTGGTGGTCGCCGCCTGCGGCGCCGCCGCGGTCGTTGCAAGCCTCCTGCTCTGGACGAGTGCCACGGACGTCGCGTGGAGCCTGCTGCGCGCCCCGGGCGGCACCGGCCCCGGCGGGCGTCGGGTCGGACCCGTCCGGACCGCCCTGCTCGCCCTGTGCGGGGTCGCCGGCGTCGCCGTCACCGCGGCACCGGCGACCGCGGGCGGCGGCGACGTGCCGGCGCCCGGCCTGGCCGGCCTGCCGCTGCCCGACCGCGCGAACGGAACGGACCAGCCCCGCCACACCCCTCGGGCCGCCGACCACGCCGACCACGCCGACCACGCCGGCCACACCGTCCGGGTCCGTCCCGGCGACAGCCTGTGGTCGATCTCCGCCCGCGTCCTCGGCCCCGCCGCGACGGCGGCCGACGTGGCGTCGTACTGGCAGCGGCTGCACGCGCGCAACGCCTCCACCATCGGCGTCGACCCCGACGTCATCCACCCGGGGCAGCAGCTCCGGCTCCCACCGAGTGAACGCTGACAGGAGACCACGATGACGGCAGCACCTTCCGCCCTCGGCCACCGCGAGGCCGTGCCGGTCGCGGCGACCCAGGGCACCCTCGCGCTCGCCCTGCTCCCCCGCCAGGCACCGCCGGTCGCCGCCCCGCCCCGCCGCCCGGGTGCCGCCGTGGTGTCGATCGACCGCCGGCTGCGCCGCACGATCGAGGAGTGGACGCACCGCTTCGCGCAGGCCGTCGTCGAGATCGTCGGCGGCGACCGCCCGGTGTCCCAGCTCGTGCGGTGGACCACCCCGGATGTGTACGCCGACCTCCGACTGCGCGCCCACCTCGTCGCGCGCGCAGGCGGCCACCAGCCCGGGCTGGCGCAGGTGCAGGCGGTGCGGCCGAAGGTGCACAGCGTGCACGCCTGCTTCGTCACCGACCGCGTCGTCGAGTGCGGCATCCACGTCCGCCACGGCGAGCGGTCCCGGGCCCTCGCTGCCCGCTTCGAGCGCACCGGGCAGCGCTGGGTCTGCACGGCCCTCGACTTCTCCTGACCGCCCGCCCCGACGGCCGGGCTGCCGCGTCGGACGAACGCGACTCTTGTTCACGTGTGACCTGCGTCACTACTGTCCGTCCATGATCCGTGCACTCGTGGCCTCGCTGGCCGCCCTCGGCGCGACGCTCGTCGCCCCGCTCACCGCGTCCCCCGCCCACGCCGACGGACCCGGGGTCGGCAGCCCGTGGGTCGTCTCCGTCGGCGACTCCTACATCTCCGGCGAGGCCGGCCGCTGGGCCGGCTCGTCCAACAGCAGCAGCGCCCGCGCCGACGCCCTCGGCCCGACGGCCTACTACGACAACGCGAGCGGGACCGGCGAGGCGATCAACCGCTGCCACCGCTCGCGCAGCGCCGAGATCCACATCGGCGGCGGGGTGAACAGCCTCAACCTGGCCTGCTCCGGGGCGAAGGCCGCCACCGCGACCGGCTCGGAGTTCAAGCCCGGCCTCGACTTCTACAGCGGCAGCCAGGGCGTGGGCCAGGCCCGCGCCCTGCAGACCTTCGCCACCACCCACAACGTGCGGATGGTGGTCGTCTCGATCGGCGGCAACGACTTCAACTTCGCCGGCATCGTCCAGCAGTGCGTCCAGGACTTCCTGCTGTCGCCGTCGTGGTGGAAGGACTACTGCTACGACGACAGCAGCGTGACCAGCAACTTCACCACGAGCAACGTCACCACCGTCCGCACCCGGATCGCGAACGCCCTGCTCAACGTCCGCACCGCGATGCGCAACGCCGGCTACGCCGACGGACAGTGGACGATGCTCGTGCAGACCTACCCCTCGCCGATCCCCACCGGCTCGGGCCTGCGCTACAGCCAGAGCGGCTACACGCGGCAGAGCACCGGCGGGTGCGGCTTCTGGAACGCCGACGCCGACTGGGCCAACAACACCGCGCTGCCGAAGATCAACGGCACCGTCACCAGCGCGATCAGCCAGGCCGGCGTCACCAACGCGAAGGTGCTGGACCTGGCCCGCGCGCTCAACGGCCGCCGGCTGTGCGAGAGCGGCGTCGGCCTCTACGAGGAGGTCGGCATCGCGGGCTGGACCTCGCCGGGTGCGGTCGACCGCACCGAGTGGGTCAACCAGATCCGCACGGTCACCACCATCGGGAGCAGCCCCTACTACATCCAGGAGTCGCTGCACCCGAACTACTGGGGCCAGCTCGCCGTGCGCAGCTGCGTCCGCCAGGCGTGGAACGGCGGGTCGCCCCGCGGCGGCACCTGCGTCCGCTCCGCCAACGGCCTGCTGAACGGCGAGCCGCGGATGGCGCTCAACTAGCACTCGTCTAGTCCGTCCGGCGCCACCCGCGTCCCGGACGCACGACGCCCCCTCCCGGACCCGGGAGGGGGCGTCGTCGCGTCCTGCAGGTGCGCCGGCGGCTCAGCTGACCCGCGCGGTGGTCCCGGTGGGACCGCCGGGGGCGCCGTGGCACCGCTTGAACTTCTTGCCGGAGCCGCAGGGGCACAGCGCGTTGCGGCCCACGTCGGCGTACTCGTCGCCCGCGTTGGTCACGGTGCCGCCGCCGCGGACCTCCTCGTGCCCGGTCTCGTCGGGCGCCGAGTAGGCGAGGTTCTGCGGCTGCTTCGGGGTGTCGAGTCCCTTGGCGCGGACCTTCGGCCGCGCCGCGCCGCCGTCGAGCTCACCGGCGATCTTGTCGAGGCTGACGCCACCCTGGACGACGCCGACCGGGGGCTCGGCGAACGCGCCCTCGTGCATCGGACCGGCGTGACGGCTGCCGTCGGCGTGGTAGTGGAACTCCTCCTCTTCCTCCTCGACCTGGACCTCCAGGTTGAAGAGGAAGCCGACGGTTTCCTCCTTGATGCCGTCCATCATCGCGGCGAACATGTCGTAGCCCTCGCGCTGGTACTCGACCAGCGGGTCGCGCTGCGAGTACGCGCGGAGGTAGATGCCCTCGCGGAGGTAGTCCATCTCGTAGAGGTGCTCGCGCCACTTGCGGTCGAGCACGGAGAGCAGCACGCGGCGCTCGAGCTCGCGGGCGGCCTCCTCGCCGACCTCCTCCTCGCGACGGTCGTAGGCCGCGTGGGCGTCGGCCTTGAGCGCCTCGATCAGGTCCCGCTTCTCCAGCGCGGCCTGCGAGCCGGCGTCCTCGACCAGGTCCTTCCACGAGATCGAGACCGGCCAGAACTGCTTGAGGTCGGTCCACAGCTGCTCGAGGTCCCACTCCTCGGAGAACTCGTCGAGCGCGCCGTTGACGTAGCCGGCGACGACGTCGTCGATGAACCCGCGGATCTGCTCCTCGAGGTCGACGCCCTCGAGGACCTCACGACGCTCGGCGTAGATCACCTTGCGCTGGCGGTCCATGACGTCGTCGTACTTGAGGACGTTCTTGCGGGACTCGAAGTTCTGCGACTCGACCTGGCTCTGCGCGTTGGCGATCGCGTTCGTGACCCGCTTGTTCTCGATCGGGACGTCGTCCGGGATCTTGAGCAGCAGCAGCACCCGGTCGACCCAGTCGGACTTGAACAGCCGCATCAGCTCGTCCTGGAGGGACAGGTAGAAGCGGCTCTCGCCCGGGTCGCCCTGGCGACCGGAACGACCGCGGAGCTGGTTGTCGATGCGGCGGGACTCGTGGCGCTCGGTGCCGATCACGTAGAGGCCGCCGAGCTCCTTGACCTCGTCGTGCTCGCGCGAGACCTGGTCCTTGAACCGCTCGACCATGGCCGGCCACGCGGCGTCGTACTCCTCCGCGGTCTCGCCGGTCGGCTCGAGGCCCTGCTTGCGCAGCTCCTGGTCGGCGAGGAACTCGTAGGAGCCACCGAGCATGATGTCGGTGCCTCGACCGGCCATGTTGGTCGCGACGGTGACCGCGCCCTTGTGACCGGCGAGCGCGACGATCTTCGCCTCCTCGGCGTGGACCTTCGCGTTGAGGACCGAGTGCGGGATGCCGCGCTTCTTGAGCAGGTTGGAGAGGTACTCCGACTTCTCGACCGACACCGTGCCGACGAGGATCGGCTGGCCCTTGGCGTGCCGCTCGGCGATGTCCTCGGCGACGGCCTCGTACTTCGCCTCCTCGGTGCGGTAGACGAGGTCGGGCTGGTCCTTGCGGAGCATCGGCTTGTTGGTCGGGATCGGGACCACGCCGAGGTTGTAGATCTTGTCGAACTCCGACGCCTCGGTGAGCGCCGTACCGGTCATGCCGGAGAGCTTCTCGTAGAGGCGGAAGTAGTTCTGCAGGGTGATGGTGGCGAGGGTCTGGTACTCCTCGCGGACCTTCACGCCCTCCTTGGCCTCGATGGCCTGGTGGAGGCCGTCGTTGTAGCGGCGGCCGGCCAGCATGCGGCCGGTGTGCTCGTCGACGATGAGCACCTCGCCCTCCATGACGACGTACTCCTTGTCGTTCCGGAACAGCTCCTTGGCCTTGATGGAGTTGTGCAGGAACGAGATCAGCGGAGTGTTCGCCGACTCGTAGAGGTTCTCGATGCCGAGGTGGTCCTCGACCTTGGTGATGCCCGCCTCGAGGACCGAGATCGTCCGCTTCTTCTCGTCGACCTCGTAGTCGACGTCGCGGGTGAGCTTCTGCGCGATCTTGGCGAACTCGGCGTACCACTTCACCTCGTCCTGGGTCGGGCCGCTGATGATCAGCGGGGTCCGGGCCTCGTCGATGAGGATCGAGTCGACCTCGTCGACGATGGCGAAGTTGTGGCCGCGCTGCACGCACTCCTCCAGCGAGGAGGCCATGTTGTCGCGCAGGTAGTCGAAGCCCAGCTCGTTGTTCGTGCCGTAGGTGATGTCGCACGCGTACGCCGCACGGCGCTCGGCCGGGCGCATGCTCGGCAGGATCACGCCGACGGACAGGCCGAGGAAGTGGTGGACGCGGCCCATCATCTCGGACTGGAACTTGGCCAGGTAGTCGTTGACGGTGACGACGTGGACGCCCTTGCCCTCGAGGGCGTTGAGGTACGCCGGGAGCGTCGAGACGAGGGTCTTGCCCTCACCGGTCTTCATCTCGGCGATGTTGCCCATGTGCAGCGCGGCGCCGCCCATGACCTGCACGTCGAAGTGGCGCTGGCCGAGCACGCGGCGCGCGGCCTCGCGGACCGTCGCGAACGCCTCGGGCATGATGTCGTCGAGCGTCTCGCCGTCCTCGAGGCGCTTGCGGAACTCGTCCGTCATGCCCTGCAGCTCGGCGTCGGACATCGCCTTGAAGTCGTCCTCGATGGCGTTGACCGCCTTGGCGATCCCCTCGAGCTGGCGGAGGATCTTGCCCTCCCCGATGCGGAGGAGCTTGTCGATGATCACAGGCACCCCGCCACTCTACCGAGCGGTCGTCACTCGCCCGATTCCCGGCGCCGGTCGTACTCCGCGAAGGCCTCCGCCCGCTCCCGCTCGATCTTGGCGCCGAGGCGCCAGGCGGTGATCCAGAGCACGGCGAACACGCCGCCGACGAAGTACATCAGCGGGGCCAGCAGGCCCAGGGCGATCGCGGCCGGCTGGAGCAGGTGCCCGAGCAGGTAGGCCTGGGGACGGCGCAGCGCCCCGGCGACCAGCACGCACAGCAGGGCCAGGCCCAGGCCGAGCGACAGCGCGAGCGCCGGGTCGACGTCGGAGAGGGTGATCATCACCGGCGTGGACAGCCCGACGGCGATCGCCTCGAGGGTGAGCACGGCGGCGCACATGCTGCGCCGCGGCGACTCGGTGCGCTCCGGGTCCAGGGCCGGGTCCAGGGCCGGGTCCACGGCAGGGTCCACGGCGGGATCTGCGGCAGGGTCCGGCTGCTGGTCCTGCTGGCTCACTTGCGACCTCCCAGGAGCGCGCGGGCCTCGCCCACGGTGACGACGGAACCGGTGACCAGCACCGCCCCGGAGCTGAGCGCGTCCGAGCCGGCTGCCTCCGCACGCGCGGCGGCCTCGTCGATGGCGTCCGCGAGCCGGGGCACGACGCTGACCCGGTCCTCGCCGAACACCTCCCGGGCGGTCTCGGCCAGCTGGTCGGCGGGCATGGCACGGGCGGTGGAGTTCTGGGTCACCACGACGTGGGCCAGGTGGGGCTCGAACGCCGCGAGCAGGCCCTCGGCGTCCTTGTCACCCATGACCCCGACCACGCCGACGAGCGGGTCGAACTGGAAGGAGTCGTCGAGCGCGGCGGCCGTGGCCTCGGCGCCGTGCGGGTTGTGCGCGGCGTCGAGCACGATGGTGGGGCTGCGGCGCACGACCTCGAGCCGGCCCGGCGAGGTCATCTCGGCGAACGCCCCGCGCACCACGTCGTCGCCGAGCGGCTCGTCGCCGCCGACGAAGGCCTCGACGGCAGCGAGGGCGGTGGCGGCGTTCTGCGCCTGGTGGGCGCCGTAGAGCGGGAGGAAGACGTCGTCGTACCGGCCGCGCAGGCCCTGGAGGGTGACGACCTGGCCGCCGACGGCGGCCGCGCGGGTCACGACCCCGAACTCGAGGCCCTCGCGGGCGACGGTCGCGCCGACCTCGGCGATCCGCTCGAGCAGGACGGGTGCGACCTCGGCGCTCTGCTGGGCCAGCACGGCGACCGAGCCGGGCTTGATGATGCCGGCCTTCTCGCGGGCGATCGCGGCGGCGGTGCCGCCGAGGTAGTTGGCATGGTCGACCGCGATCGGGGTGACCACCGCGACGTCGGCGTCGATCACGTTGGTGGCGTCCCAGGAGCCGCCCATGCCGACCTCGACGACGGCGACGTCGACGGGCGCGTCGGCGAACGCGGCGTAGGCCATGCCGACGACGGTCTCGAAGAAGCTGAGCGGATGGGCCTCGGACTCGTCGACGAGGTGCGTGTACGGCGCCACGTCGTTGAAGGCGCGGACGAAGGCCTCGTCGTCCAGGGGCTCGCCGTCGATGCTGATCCGCTCGGCCATCCGCTCGACGTGCGGGCTGGTGAACCGGCCGGTGCGCAGGTCGAGGGCGCGCAGCAGGCCGTCGATCATCCGGGAGGTCGACGTCTTGCCGTTGGTGCCGGTCAGGTGGATCGACCGGTAGGCGCGCTGCGGGTCACCCAGCAGCTCGGTGAACGCCTGGATCCGGTCCAGGGAGGGCTCGAGCCGGGTCTCCGGCCACCGGGACAGCAGCGCGTCCTCGGCCTCGGCGACGGTCTCGGCAGGGCGCGCGGCAGGCTCAGTCATGGCGCGGAGAGTCTATGTTGTCCGCTCGGGAGGGAGGGAAAGCATGACGACTGGTCGACGGGTCCGGGTGCTCGCCGCCGGCGCGCTGGCCGTGGCGGTCGCGCTCGCCGGCTGCAGCAGCGACGGCGACGGCACGCCGCAGGCAGGCCCGAGCACAGCGCCGACGTCGTCGGACGCTCCCCTCATCCCGGAGCCGACGGAGGTGCCGACCGAGCTCCCGGAGGACCTGCTCGTCGGCGAGATGCAGGACCTCGCGAAGCTCGCCGAGCGGCTGGCCCAGCAGCTGCCGCAGCAGCGTCGGCCGGCGCCGGTGGTCGTCGCCGGCGGCAGCGAGCAGTGGCGCGCCGGGGTCGCCTACCGCGGCTACTTCGCCGACCCGGACGTGGTGCGCGCGAACGGCCGCTGGTACGCCTACGCCACCAACACCGCCGGCCTGCGGCTGCCGACCCTGGTCTCGCGCGACCTGGTGACGTGGACCCCGCTCACCGACGGGGCAGGCCGGGCGGTCGACCCGCTGCAGCCGGCCGGCTGGGTGCGCTCGCGCGGTCGCGGCAAGAGCCTGTGGGCGCCGGGCGTCGACAAGGTGGGCAACGGCTGGACAGCGGCGTACGCCGCCCCGGCCGGCACCAGCGGCGGCGAGCGGCACAACTGCATCGGGCTCTCCCGCGGCCCCTCCCCCGCCGGCCCGTTCCGGCCGGTCGGTGAGCCGCTCTGCTACGGCCAGGCCCAGCTCGGCGTGATCGACCCCGACGTGTTCGTCGACGAGACCGGGGTCCCGTGGTTGCTGTGGAAGTTCTCCGGTGTGGTGAACCGGCGCCCCGCGGGGTTGTTCATCCGCCAGCTCAACCGCGACGGCACCGGTTTCGCCGAGGGCTCCGAAACCCGCGAGCTGCTCACCCTCTCCGAGCGATGGGAGGGCGACACCATCGAGAACCCGTCGATGGTGCAGTTCCGCGGGGTGACCTACCTCTTCTACTCCGGCAGCTCGTGGGAGCGGGCCGACTACGCCACCGGCTACGCGATCTGCGCCGGCCCGCAGGGGCCGTGCGTACGGCAGAACCAGGGCCTGCCGCTGCTGTCGACGGCCACGACCGGTCACCCCGGGCCGGGCGGGGCGTCGGCGATCGTCACCGGCAAGTCGCTGCGCCTCGTCTACCACGCCTGGGACCGGGTCGGCGGGCTGCGCCGCCTCCACGTCGCTGGGCTGTGGCAGCGCGAGGACGGGACGCTCGAGGTCGTCCACCCGGGCTGAGCGGACTGAGCCGGGCTAGGGCCGCGGGGACTCGCCGCGGGCCCGCTCGACGAGCATCCGCATCCACCCGGCGACCTGCCTCATGGCGGGCTCCGCGGCGTCGAAGACCGTCACGTGCCGCCAGTAGCCGTGGACCTGGCCGAGGTAGCGGGTGCCGACGACCTCGACCCCGGCCTCGGCCAGCAGGTGGACGAGGTGCTCGCCCTCGTCGCGCAGCGGGTCGTGCTCGGCGGTCGTGACCAGCGTCGGCGGCAGGGTGTGGAGCTTCCCGGACAGCAGCGGCGCGAGGTCCGGGTCGGTCAGGTCCGCCGGCGAGGCGGCGTACTGCTCCCAGAACCAGGCGGCCTCGGCAGGGTCGAAGCCCTCGGCGGCGGTGCGGTAGGAGTCGAAGGACGCCGCCGGGTCGAGGAACGGGTAGATCAGCGCGACGCCGGTGAACCGGCCCGGGTGGCGCAGCGCGGCGACGAGGGCGAGGTTGCCGCCCGCGCTGTCGCCGTGGGAGAAGGTCGGCAGGTCGGCGAGCCCGGGCTGGGTGTCCAGCCACCCGATCGCGGCGGACAGGTCGTCCGGCGCCGCCGGGAACCGGTGCTCGGGCGGGCGGCGGTAGTCGACGCTCAGCACGGCGACCCGGGCGATCGTCGCGAAGCGGCGCACCGCCGCGTCGTGGACCTGCACGTCGTTGAGGACGAAGCCGCCGCCGTGCGCGTGCACGACCACCGCGTCGTACCCCTCCGGCAGGTAGAGGCGGGCCGGCACACCGCCGGCGTCCACGTCGCGCACCTCGGCGACCGGGACCTTCTCCAGCTTCGCCGCCTCGGCCCGGTCCTGCTGACGCGCGGCCGCGATGTCGTAGTCGGGGTCGGTCACGGGCATCTCGCCGGCGGACGCCTCCACGGCGCGCCGGGCCTGGGGGTGCAGGGCCATGCCCGCCACGGTAGTGGTCAGGTGATGGCGAGCTGGACGGTGTCGACGACCGGCTCGAAGCCCAGGGCCCGGTAGAGCTTGTTGGACGTCGGGTTGGCCTGGTCGGTGAACAAGGTGACCCGGTCGCCGCGGTCGGCGAGCCGGCGGCACACCTCGGCGACGGCGGCGCCGCCCCAACCCCGGCCGCGGTCCACAGCAGGCGTGTAGACCGGGCCGATGCGGCTGACGCCGTGCGCGGGCGGATTCGCACCCGTCAGGTGCACCGGGCGGTCGTCCTCGTCGACCCAGAACCACAGCACGCCGTCGCCGATGCGCCGCTGCACGTCGTCGAGGGAGAAGGCCGTCGCCTCCGTGAGGTGCCCGGCCGCGCGGCCGGCCTGGGCGTCGGCGTCGCGGAGGAACTGCCGGATCCACCCCAGCGCCAGGTCCGCCTCGTCGGGACGCACGTCGCGCAGCCGCCCGGGGACGGGACGGGGGTCGACGAGGGTGCGCAGCTCGAAGAGCCGGTTGTGCAGGTGCACCTCGACGTGGCGCCCGGTCGCGTCGGCGACGGCTGCGGCGAACACGTCGGCGGCCGGGCGCAGGCCGCCGACGCCGGCGACGTCGGCGCCGCGGTCCAGCACCGCCCGCGCCAGCGCGGTGGCCGCGGCGTCCGGCATCGCGAGGAGGTACGGCGGCCACGGCTCGAACGGCGCGGTGCGCATCGCGAGCCCGGCGACCGAGCCGTCCGCACCGGACACGACCGCGAACCACGCGTCAGGCACTCCCGGGGGAAGCCCGTGGCGGGCGCAGCGCCGGGCCATGGAGGCGACCACGGTGGCGGTCACGGGGTCCCGGGCCAGCTCCTCCCCGGCGCGGGCGAGGAAGGTGTCCGCGTCGGTGGTGAACCACACGTCGTACGCACTGCCGGCGGGGTCCGTGGGAGCCGGTGCCGTCGGAGCCATGCCAGATCGTCGCCCGGGCGCGGGCGGGCCCTCAACCGGTTTTCGGCTCCAGCTTGTAGTGCAGGCGCATCGCGGTGGCGCCCCACATCCGCAGCACGTGGTCGGTGCGCAGCACCCCGTGGTCGTCGACGTGGACGTGGAAGCTCTCGTGGACCGGCGCACGGGAGGCGTGGGTCCGGCCGCCGTCGGCGACGACCACGTAGGCGCCGTCGGCACCGAACCCGCCCGGCGGCGACTCGAGGCGGAGGGAGCCGTCGGGCTGGACCTCCGGGCGCAGGAAGACCTGGACGTTGCCGGACTCGAGCGGGAAGGCGACGTGCACCGAGGGCCGGTCGGCGCCGGGCAGGGCACGCGTGGAGTAGCAGCCGCTGAAGACGAACTCCCCCGTGGCGCGCAGCGTGCGCAGCCAGCCGGCCGCGACCTGGCCGCCGGCGCCGTCGCGGATGACAGCGACGCGGGAGTCCATGCCGTGGGCGACGTCGAGCGGGCGCGTCGGGAGCGCGAGCTGCTCGACCCGCTTGCCGAAGAGGCGCGAGACGAGCTCGCCCGCCGGCCACGCCCACGGCGCCCACGCGCTCCACACCTCGACGTGCCAGTCCGAGGTGTGCTCGTAGAAGGCGCGCACCTGCGGCAGCAGGTCGGCGGCCCGGAAGCCGGGTCCGTCGAGCTCGGCCATCGAGGCCAGCAGCCCGGCACCGGGGGTCGCCTCGTCGACGTACCCGCCGTGCCGCTCGGCCTCGGCCGCCAGCCAGCGGTCCCGGACGACCGGTCCGGCGCTGCTCGGGGCCCGCAGCCAGGCGTGCTCGCCGGCCAGGTCGACCGGTCGGCCGGCGGCCCGCCAGAACTTCCGGGTGCCGAGGTCGGCGAGCGGGCCGAGCATCAGCCGCCCAGCCGGGCGAGCTCCTCGTCGACCACCGAGGCGTCGAGCTTGGTGAAGACCGGCGTCGGCTTGGCGACCGGCCGGCCCACCTCGACCGGCTGCCGGCCCCAGGCGGGCACGGCGGTGTAGTCGCCGGTGATCACGGGGTAGGACCGCGACGGGTCGTCGAGGTCGGTGACCTCCTCGATCCGCGGCATCGGCGCGACCGCGCCGGCCCCGCCGAACGCCTTGTCGACCTCGTTGGCCGAGAACGGCAGGAACGGGCTGAGCACCACGTTGAGGTCGGCCACGCACTGCGCCATGACGTGCAGGACCGTGCCGAGGCGCTCGCGGTCCTCCTTGATCTTCCACGGCTCGGTGTCGGAGACGTACTTGTTCACCTCGGCGACCGCCCGCATCGCCTCGCCGATGGCCTGCTTCTGGCGGTGGCGGCCGATGAGGTCGCCGACGACGCCGAAGGCGGCCTCGGTCGCGTCGAGGACGGCCTGATCCTCGGCGGTGAGCTCGCCGGCCGGCGGGATCTCGCCGAAGTTCCTGGCGATCAGGTTGGCGGTGCGGTTGACCAGGTTGCCCCAGCCGGCGACCAGCTCGTCGTTGGTACGACGGACGAACTCGGCCCACGTGAAGTCGGAGTCCTGGTTCTCCGGGCCGGCGGCGGCGACGAAGTAGCGGAAGGCGTCGGGCTGGTAGCGGGCCAGCAGGTCGCGCACGTAGATGACGACCTTCTTCGACGAGGAGAACTTCCTGCCCTCCATCGTCAGGAACTCGCTGGACACGACCTCGGTCGGCAGGTTGAGCACGCCGTACTCCCGCGGCTCGCCGCCCTTCGACCCGCGGCCGGCGTAGGCCAGCAGCTCGGCGGGCCAGATCTGGGAGTGGAAGGTGATGTTGTCCTTGCCCATGAAGTAGTACGACAGGGCCTCCGGGTCGTTCCACCACTCGCGCCACGCGTCGGGGTTGCCGCTGCGGCGGGCCCACTCGATCGACGCCGAGAGGTAGCCGATGACGGCGTCGAACCAGACGTAGAGCTTCTTGGTGGGGTTCTCGCGCCAGCCGTCGAGGGGGACGGCGATGCCCCAGTCGATGTCGCGGGTCATCGCCCGCGGGCGGATCTCCTCGAGGATGTTCTTCGAGAAGCGGATGACGTTGGGCCGCCACAGCCCGGTCGCCTCGCGGCCGTCGAGCCACTCGGTGAGCGCCTCGGCGAGCGCCGGCAGGTCGAGGAAGAAGTGCTGGGTCTCGATGAACTCCGGCGTCTCGCCGTTGATCTTCGAGCGCGGGTCGACGAGGTCGTGCGGGTCCAGCTGGTTGCCGCAGTTGTCGCACTGGTCACCGCGCGCGCCGTCGTACCCGCAGATCGGGCAGGTGCCCTCGATGTAGCGGTCGGGCAGGGTGCGCCCGGTCGACGGGGAGATGGCGCCGTAGGTCGTCTGCTCGACGAAGTAGCCGTTCTCGTAGACGCCCAGGAACAGCTCCTGCACGACCGCGTGGTGGTTGCGCGTGGTGGTGCGGGTGTAGAGGTCGTAGCTGACGCCGAGCCCGACGAGGTCCTCGATGATGAGCCGGTGGTTCTTGTCGGCGAGCTCCTGCGGGGTCATCCCCGCCTCGTCGGCCGCGATCAGGATCGGCGTGCCGTGCTCGTCGGAGCCGGAGACCATGAGGACGTCGTTGCCCGCCATCCGCTGGTACCGGCTGAACACGTCGGAGGGCACGCCGAAACCGGCCACGTGGCCGATGTGGCGCGGCCCGTTCGCGTAGGGCCAGGCGACAGCGGAGAGGACATGCGTCATGGTCGAATCCTATTGACCCGGCGCCGGGGCCGCGCACCCGGCGCGGGCGCGAGGAAAGCACAGCCCCGGAATGACGGGCCCGGAGGTTTCGAGGCTCGGCGCCGGGGCGCCTCGCACCTCAACCACCGGAGCGACGCTCGGACCGCGGGGCGAGGCCTGCCGCCAGGCGGAGGCAGGTCCTCCCCGAGCCAACCGCGGGCGCGGCAGCGCGGCGCCCGCGGCGCCAGCCGCGTCGACGGATGCCCGCGGGCCGAGCGCAGCGAGCGCCCGTGCGGCTTCCGTCGACAGGCGACGCGCTCGCGCCGTCAGGAAAAGTCGAGGTCGCCGGTCCGGGTGCGCTTGAGCTCGAAGAAGTAGGGGTACGCAGCGACCGCGACGGTGCCGTCCCACAGCTGGCCGGCCTCCTCGCCGCGCGGGATCTTCGTCAGGACCGGGCCGAAGAAGGCGGTGCCGTTGACGTGGATCGTGGGCGTGCCGACGTCGTCGCCGACGGCGTCCATGCCCTCGTGGTGGGAGCGGGCGACGGCCTCGTCCCAGGAGGGGTCGTCGGCGGCATCGACCAGGTCGGCGTCGAGGCCGGTCTCGGCGAGCACCTCGGCGATGAGGGCACGCCCGGCGTCGGGCTCCTCGTGCAGCCGGCGGCCCTCGAGGTGGATCCGCTGGCCGAAGGCGTCGTACATCGGGCGGAGCACCTTGTCGCCGTACCGCTCCTGCGCGGCGAGCAGCACCCGGACCGGGCCCCAGGCCGGGGCGAGCAGCTCGCGGTACTCGTCCGGGAGGTCGCGGCCCTTGTTGAGGTACGCCAGCGACATTACGTGCCAGTGCACCTCGATGTCACGGACCTGCTCGACCTCGAGGATCCACCGGGACGTGATCCAGGCGAACGGGCAGAGCGGGTCGAACCAGATGTCGGCGCGGTCGGGCGTGGCAGTCGTCATGCCAGCCCAACCCCGGAACTGGTCTGGACATTCCGTCCCGGCGGGCCGTCCCGCCGGGACGGCGTCACCTGACGACCTTGACCGTGGTCTTGGCGTAGGTCGCCGGGACGACGGTGCTGCCGAGGTAGCGGACCGTGACCGGGCGCACGCCGAGCGGGCGCTTCACCTGCACCACGGCCTCCCCGTCGACGAGGGTGATGTTGCGGGACCACTGCCCGATCCTGATCTGGACCCGGCCGGTGACGGGCGTGACGCCGGTGGCGACGACGCGGGCGCGGACGATCGCCTTGCCCTTGCGCGACGCGGTGGTGACCCGCAGCGTCGGCGGGCTCTTGACGATGCCCGGCGTGGTCGAGACCTCGCTGCGCGCCGCGTAGTTCTTGCGGCCGATGTTGACCTGGACCGAGACCGACTTCCCGGCGTCCTTGCCGACGAGGCGGTAGGTCTCCCCGACCGCGCCCTTGATCGGGATGCCGTCTCGCAGCCACTGGTAGGTCGGGACCGCGTCGGCGGGCTCGAAGGTGCCGGGGCGGACGGTCAGGGTCTCCCCCACCTTGCGCTTGCCGAGGACGGCGAACGGGCGGGTGAGCTCGATCGCGCCGATGACGACCTTGCCGGCGACCACCTGGGGCGCACTGGCGGCGGTGTAGCCACCGAGGCGGGCGACGGCGACGACGCTGATCTCCTTGCCCAGCAGGTCCCGGGTGAGCGGGAGTGCCTGCTCGGCGGCGTCGGGGAGGCGCTTGCCGTCGGCGAACCAGCGCCACGCCATGTTCTTGGGCGCCGGGCTCCACGTTCCGGGGTTCGCCTGCAGCACCTCGTCGACGAAGGGCGTGCCCTCGACCGTCGGGGTCTCGACGAGGTTGATGGTGCCCGGGACGACGGCTGCCGTCGGCGCGGACTCCTGGACGGCGGAGGTGTAGCCGGACTTGTGCGCCTCGACCCGGAAGACGATCTTCTTGCCACGGTCGGCCGGCTTCGGCACGTAGGTCTTGGTGGTGACGCCGGTGGCCTCGCCCCCGACGAACCACTCACGGGAGTAGCTGCCCGGCGGGGTGGTCCAGTTGCCGTTGGTCGCGGTGAGCTTGCTGCCCACGGCGGCGGTGCCGGAGACCACCGGCGCCTTCTTGCCCTTGAGGCTCTTGTCGGTGAAGTGGATGAACCCGCTCGGCCAGCGGCCGCTGGACTTGGTGATGCGGCGCCAGTGGAAGGTGCCGCCCCAGCTGTCCTCGGAGATGATGATCTCGGTGGAGGAGACCACCTTCTCGACGTACGCGACGTGACCGGCGGACCCGCTGCCGTTCTGGTAGCGGCCCCACCACGCGATGGCGCCCACGTTGGGCACCTGGTCGGTGATGCTCTTCATCTGCAGGCCCCACTCGCTGGCGTTGCCGCCGCCGGTCCAGGGCCGGGTGGCCGGGCCGCCGTTCTTGATGACGCGGTACGCCGCGTAGTTGGTGCAGTTGTGGCCGGAGTACATCCGCCAGTACATCTTCCCGCTCACCGCGCCGTAGCCCGCGTCGGAGTAGCCGGCGGACTTGCACGCGGCATAACCACTGCAGAGGTAGGTGGTCGCTGCCGATTGCTGGAGCGGGACCACCGCCCTGGGGAGTGCGTCGACGACGACGAGTGTCGCGAACAAGGCGCTGGCGGCGACAGAGATGCCCCAGCGCATGACCATTCCCCGGCTGCGCATGCGGAACACCTTCCGACACAACTGCCACAGAACGCAACAAAAACCCCGAAAAACACACTGATCACCGGCGTGTCGCGTTGACTTCGAAAGTTACATCGTTGTGATTCGCCGCCCTTCGGGTCGGCTGCCTGGCTGGCGCCCGAGCGGAGCGACAACGGGCCAGCCGGCAGCTCGCTGCCCGTTGTCAGACAATGCGGGGCCGGGTGCGAGGATGTCAGGCATGCCCGGCACCAACCTCACCCGCGACGAGGCGGCCACCCGCGCCGCGCTCGTCGACGTGACCTCGTACGTCATCGACCTCGACCTCAGCGACGCGACCCGCGCCGGCGTCGAGACCTTCGGCTCCACCACGACGCTGACCTTCACCTGCCGCCAGCCCGGCGCCACGACCTTCGCCGACCTGGTGGACGCCACGGTCCGCGAGGTCACGCTCAACGGCGTGGCGCTCGACCCGGCCGAGGTGTACGCCGACAGCCGCATCGCGCTGTCGGACCTGCAGGCCGAGAACGTGCTCGTCGTGAAGGCCGACTGCATCTACTCGCACACCGGCGAGGGCCTGCACCACTTCGTGGACCCGGCCGACGGCAAGGTCTACCTCTACTCGCAGTTCGAGGTCCCCGACGCCCGCCGCGTGTTCACGACCTTCGAGCAGCCCGACCTCAAGGCGCCGTTCACCTTCAACGTGACCGCCCCCGCGCACTGGAAGGTCGTCTCCAACGCGACCACCCCGCAGCCGTCCCCGCTCGGCACCACCAACGGCCAGGGCGACGAGCTCGCCGTGTGGAACTTCCCGGCGACCAAGCCGATGTCGACCTACATCACCGCGATCGTCGCCGGTGACTACTACGAGGTGCAGGACACCTACGAGGGCAAGCACGGCACCATCCCGCTGGGCCACTACTGCCGCCAGTCGCTCAAGGAGTACCTCGAGCGCGACCGCGACGAGATCGTCACGCTCACCAGGCAGGGCTTCGAGTTCTTCGAGGACGCCTTCGGCTACCCCTACCCGTTCGTGAAGTACGACCAGCTCTACGTGCCGGAGTACAACATGGGCGCGATGGAGAACGCCGGCTGCGTGACCCTGCGCGACGAGTACCTCCCCCGCTCCCGGCAGCCGCGCTCGTTCTACGAGTTCCGCGCCTCGGTGATCCTGCACGAGATGGCCCACATGTGGTTCGGCGACCTCGTCACCATGAAGTGGTGGGACGACCTGTGGCTCAACGAGTCGTTCGCCGAGTGGGCCTGCTACCACGCCGAGGCCAACGCGACGTCGTACACGGACGCGTGGACGGGCTTCACCAACGCCCGCAAGCAGACCGGCTACCGCGCGGACTCGCTGCCCTCGACGCACCCGATCGCGGCTGACAACGTCGACCTGCACGCGGTCGAGGTCAACTTCGACATGATCACCTACGCCAAGGGCGCGGCGGTGCTCAAGCAGCTGGTCGCGTGGGTCGGGCTCGAGCCCTTCCTCGCCGGGCTGCGGCAGTACTTCACGGACCACGAGTTCTCGAACACCGAGTTCACCGACCTGCTCACCGCGCTGGAGAAGGCGTCGGGCCGCGAGCTGAGCGGCTGGGCGCAGGAGTGGCTGCAGACGGCGGGCACCAACACCCTCTCCCCCGCCTTCGAGCTCACCGAGCAGGGCACCTACGGCTCGTTCTCGGTGCTGCAGACGGCGCCGGCGGACCACCCGACGCTGCGCCGCCACCGGCTCGGCATCGGCTTCTACGACACCGTCGAGGGCCGCCTCGTCCGCACCGACTACGTCGAGGTCGACGTCGAGGGCGAGCGCACCGAGCTGCCCGAGCTGGTCGGCAAGGCCCAGCCGGAGCTCCTGCTGCTCAACGACGAGGACCTGGCCTTCGCCAAGATCCGCCTCGACGAGCGCTCCCGCGCCACCGCGGTCGCGCGCCTGTCCGACCTCGACGACTCGCTGGCTCGCGCGCTGGTCTGGAGCGCCGCGTGGGACATGACCCGCGACGCCGAGCTCTCCGCCACCGAGTACGTCGAGCTGGTGCTCGGCAACATCGGCAGCGAGACCGACGCCTGGGGCGTCAGCCGGATCCCGGTGTACGCCGCGCAGGCGGTCGCCCTCTACAGCGACCCCGCCACCCGCGACGAGCTCGCGCTGCGCTGGGAGAAGGGCCTGCGCGCCCTCCTCGCCTCGGCCGAGCCCGGCACCGACCACCAGCTCACCTTCGCGCGCGCCTGGGCCTCGGCTGCCCGCAGCGACGACGCGATCGCCGAGCTCGAGGCACTCCTCGACGGCTCGCTGGTCCTCGACGGCCTCGCCGTCGACCAGGACCTGCGCTGGGGCCTGCTGACCGCGCTCGCCCGGGTCGGCCGCGCCGACGACGCGCGCATCGACGCCGAGCTCGCCTCCGACAACACCATCTCGGGCCAGGAGAAGTCGGCGGCCGCCCGCGCAGCGATGCCCACCGCGGAGGCCAAGGAGCGGGCGTGGCGCCAGGCCGTGCTCGACCCGGCCACGCCGAACGAGACCCAGCGCAGCGTGGTCCTCGCCTTCTGGCAGACCGGCCAGGAGGAGGTGCTCGCGCCCTACGTCGCCAGCTACCTCGCCGAGGTCGCCGGCGCCTGGGACCGCCTCGGCGCCCACAAGGCCTCGGTCGCGCTGGAGTTCATCTTCCCGCGCCTGGTCGCCACCCGGGAGACGCTCGACGCCGTCGACGGCTGGCTGGCCGAGCACGCCGACACGGTCAACCCCGGCGCCGTCCGCTACGTCCGTGAGGGCCGCGCCGACGTCGCCCGCGCCCTCGCCGCGCAGGCCGCCGACGCCGCCCACCACCGCGGCTGATCCCGGCCCCTCCACGGAACGACGTCGACAGGACCCGTCGACACGACGGCCCGGCACCGCCACGGTGCCGGGCCGTCGTCGTACCCACCGGTCGCGGAGGCGATACATCGCCGACAGTCAGCGACTCGCTCGGCGGGATAGTCCCGGGTGAAAAGCACCGCGACACGCCGTCCCAGGGTGCTCTTGACCCGGGACTACCCCAGCCGGAGACGGACGGGAACCGTCCGAGGGGTGGGCGGGGCAGGGGGCAGCGACGGGATAGTCCCTGACGAAAAGCACCGGGACACGCCGTACGACGGTGCTTTTCGTCAGGGACTATCGCCCCGGGCGACGAGGCGCCGAGGTCAGTCCCTGGCGAGCTCGCCGAGGAGCTGGATGCCGCGGTCGAGGCCGCCGGCGAGGTCGCCGGCGGCGAAGCGCTCGGTCATGGCGGCGACGGCCTGGCGGGACTCCTCGTCGGTGAGGCGCTCGCGGACGTGGCCGCCCGTGACGATCTCGACGAGGCGGCGGGCGGGGTCGACCATCACCAGCACGCTGCGCGCGGGCAGCACCAGGGTGTTGTGGAGGCTGGTCGCGAACTCGCGGGGGTCACCCGCCACGTCGCCGATGTAGACGGAGATCTCGGCGCGGCAGGCCTGCTCCGCGGCTCGGATCGTGACGTCGAGCTTCGCCTGCTCGGCTGCGGAGAGGGCCTTGGCGGGCATGGCGACTACCAGCTGCCGCCGGCGCCGCCGGCCTTGGAGTCGGCCGAGTCCGGGGCGGCCAGCTCGCCCGGCGCCTTGCGCGGGCCGCCGAGCCACTGCGCCTCGGGCTCCAGCGCGCTGGGCCGCAGGTCCTCGCCCTTGGCCAGCGCCGGGGCGACGTAGAGGAGCGTGATGACCACGAAGACCAGCAGCGGGATGCCGCCGAGCACCAGGAACGCCTGGAGCAGGTCCACGTCCGGCTTCGCCTCCCAGCTGCCCGGACGGGGCTCAGGAGTGTCGGCGGTGGCCGCGCTCGCACCGGCCACGACGAGCGAAGCGCTCACCCCGAGGAGGGAGCACAGGGCGAGGAGGCGTCGAACAACAGTGCTGGTCACGGGAGGAGGATATCGACACCTGCTCCTGACGGGGCAGGTGGTGGCCCTCATCCGTCCCGCCCAGCCGTTTGCGAGACTGTCGGGATGCTTGCCTCCCTCCTCACCGTCGCGGCAGAGACCGACCCCTGCGCCGAGGGCGAGCAGGTCTGCGAGCTGGTCTGGGACCTCACCGACAACCGGCGCCTCGCCCAGTGGTCCGACGTCCTGATCGGCAAGCCGCTGGCGATCCTGGCGATCATCCTGCTCGGCATCGTGCTGCGCTGGGTCCTGCACCGCCTCGTCGACCGGATCGCCCGCCGCGCCGAGCGCGGCGTGCTCCCGGAGCGGGTCGAGTCCGCCGTCACCGCCCGCCGCAAGCAGCGCGCCGCCACCATGGCCGGGCTGCTCAAGAGCATCATCACCTTCATCCTCACCGCGGTCATCGGCACGATGGCGCTCAGCGAGCTCGGCGTCGACATCGCACCGATCATCGCCAGCGCCGGCATCCTGGGCCTCGCCCTCGGTTTCGGCGCCCAGTCGCTGGTCAAGGACTTCCTGGCCGGCATCTTCGTCTTCATCGAGGACCAGTACGGCGTGGGCGACGTCGTCGACGTGGGCGAGGCCAGCGGCACCGTCGAGGCGGTCACCCTGCGGATGACCCGGCTGCGCGACGTCAACGGCACGGTCTGGTACGTGCCCAACGGCGAGATCATGCGCGTGGGCAACATGAGCCAGAACTGGTCGCGCGCGGTCGTCGACGTCGGCGTCGGGTACGGCGAGGACCTGACCCGTGTGCAGGAGGTGCTGCGCGAGGTCGCCCACAGCCTGCGCGAGGACGAGGACTTCGCCAAGGTGATCATCGAGGAGCCCGAGGTCACCGGCGTGGAGATGCTCGCGGCCGACTCGGTCACCCTCCGGGTGATGGTGAAGACCGCCCCGCTCGAGCAGTGGGCCGTCGCCCGCGCCCTGCGCCAGCGGATCAAGTCGCGCTTCGACCACGAGGGCATCGAGATCCCGTTCGCGCAGCGCGTGGTGTGGCACCGCGAGGACCGGCGCGCGCAGGAGGCCGAGGCCCGCGGTCGCGAGGTCGACACCGACACCCCTGCCGCGCGGCCCGCGACCAGCAGCGAGGGATGATGGGCGACGTGGAGCAGGAGCAGACCTTCTACGAGGAGATCGGCGGGTTCGAGACCTTCCGCCGCATCGTCGCCCGCTTCTACGAGGGCGTGGCCCAGGACGAGGTGCTGCGTCCCATGTACCCGGAGGAGGACCTCGGCCCCGCCGAGGAGCGCTTCCTGCACTTCCTGGTGCAGTACTGGGGCGGCCCCACGACGTACTCGCAGCACCGCGGCCACCCCCGGCTGCGGATGCGGCACGCCCCCTTCGCCGTCGACAGCGAGGCGCGCGACCGCTGGCTGCACCACTTCCGCGCCGGCCTGGACAGCGTCGAGCTGACACCGGAGCAGGACGCGCGGTTCTGGGAGTACGTCACCCACGCCGCGAACTTCATGGTCAACACCCCCGGCTGACCCTCGCCCCGCTCAGGCGGGATGACCGGGCGGAAATTCTTTTCGGCGGGGATGTAACGCACGGCGGACCGCGCGACAGGTATCTCATGAGGGCACGCCCTCCCGTCGCGGCCGGACCGGCCCGGCGGCACAGCTCGAGAGAGATGCCATGACCCGTCCGGACTGGATCGAGACGCTGCGCGCCGAGGTGCGTCCAGCCGATCCGGATCCGGTGCTGCTCGCGCAGCTGGCGCAGTTGAGTGCGAGCTCGACCGCTCCTGCTGCGCGACCGGGTCGGTCGGCTGGTGCACGGGCCGCGATTGTGCTGGGGGGTGCGATCGCGGTCGGTGCGACCTCGTGGGCAGCGGGTGCCCTGCCCGGGACGGAGTCTCCGTTCCGCCCCGAGGAGCGCGTCACGCACCAGCCGGCCGACCCACAACCCGACGAGGCGCGCACGCCGTCCCCGACCGAGCCCGCCCCGCCCACCGGCGGCGCCGAGCCGGCGGACCCCGCGGACCCGACCGTGCCGCAGGGCACCGGGTCCGGGCGTGCGACGCCCGACCCGGACCGTGGGCGCCCCTCCGGTCGCCCCGGTCCCCCGTCGTCCGTGCCCTCTCCGGGCGACCCACCCGGTCGCGGCGAGCTGCCCGAGCTCCCGACCCTGCCCCAGCTTCCCGACGTCCCGGCCGTGCCCTCACTGCCGGGACTTCCGGGTCTCCCCGTCCCGGACGTGCCGCCGCTCGGCGGCCGGCCGGGTGACCGCACTGCTCCCAGCCCCGACAGCGACAGCGGCGCCCGCCGCTCCCCCCGGCCGCAGGAAGCGCTGGTGGACCGGGCCCGGTGACGACGGACGACGACGTCGTCGCCGCGGCCAAGCGGGGCGATCCTGATGCGTGGCGTGAGCTCTACCGGGCGCACGCCTCCCGGCTCGTCGTCTGGCTGCGCGGGCGCCCCTGCGGCGACGAGGGTCCCGAGGACATCGCCTCCGGCGCCTGGCTGGTCGCCGCCGAGAAGGTCGCCGGCTTCCACGGCACCTCCGACGAGTTCGCCGGCTGGCTGTTCGGCATCGCCCGCAACCTCTCCGCCAACGCCCACCGGCACGCAGCTCGCCGGGAGCGGATCGCGCTCGACGACACCGCCGGGCAGCCGGTGCCGGGCCCCGAGTCTGGCTCCACCGACGTCGGCTGGGCACGCCAGCTGCTGGCGACCCTGCCCGAGCGCGAACGTGACGTGGTCACCTGCCGCGAGGTGCTCGACATGGACGTCGCGACGACCGCGACCGCGCTGGGGATCAGCGCCGTCGCCGTACGCGTGGCGCACCACCGGGCACTCAAGCGGCTGCGCCAGCAGGTGAGCCGCGAGAAAGTTTCCGAGTCGATGTAACACCCGGCGCCGCTGGCTACATGTACCCCGTGAAGGCCAGTCCCCTTCTGGGGGTGGGACTGTCCGGGCACCACCCGCATCACCCCGTACGACGCAGCACCACGCAGCACCACGCAGCACCACGAAGCAGAGACGAGACATGAGCAACCACCGGACCCAACGGCTCCGCGTCGCAGCGCCGACGCTCGAGCCCGGTCCGGTGTTCCTCGGCGTCCTGGCCGAGCTCGGAGCGAGCTCGCAGCCGGTCGCCCCACGGACGGCTCGGTCGGCTGGACTCCGCATGATCGTCGCGACGGCCTCCGTGGCCGTGATCGCGGCGGCGACCTGGGCAGCTGAAATCCCACACGGCGGCGACATCCCACTGTCCCCCGCCGACAGCCCCGCCCAGCAGGAGCCCTCCGGACCGCCGAGTCACGGAAACGTCGGAACCCCACAACCCGACGTGTCCACCACGCCCGGCAGCCCCCTGTCCCCGGGGCTGCCGGGCACGACTTCCGACACCGACGGCACCGGCCGCGGCGTCGATCGCGCAGCCGAGCAGGCGCGCAAGTCCGGTGACCTGCCGGGTGCCCGCAAGGGGGCCGACAAGGGCCGGAAGACCGGCTGGGAGAAGCACGGCAACGGTGGTCCCCCGGGCCTGACCGGTACGCCGGGCCACGGGCCGGGCAAGGGCCCCCGCGCCGGCGACCGGGGCCGCGACGCCGGTCCACGTGGCACGACGGGCCACCGCGACCGCGACGCCGGTCCGCGTGGCAAGAAGAAGGGCCCGCAGCACCGCAACCCCCGCGGCCACGGCGCCGGAAACGGTCACGGCAGGTAAGGACACCCCCGCGAATCGCTGCTGGATACTGGACCGGCAGTGGACAATGGACGCAGGTCCGGACGTCACGTCAGGACGTGACGGACAGGCAGGGGTGGAACACGGCAGTGCGCGCCGACGACGACTGCGTCGCCGCAGCGAAGCGCGGTGACGCGCTGGCCTGGCGCGACCTCTACCGCGCCCACGCCGGCCGTCTGCTCCTCTGGCTCGAGGCCCGCTCCGTCGCGGGGACCGAGTCGGCCGAGGACCTCGCCGCCGCCACCTGGATGGTCGCCGCGGAGCGGATCGCCGACTTCCACGGGGACACCGCCGACTTCGGCGGCTGGCTCTTCGGCATCGCCCGCAACCACGGCGCGAACGCGTGGCGACGCTCCGGCACCCGTTCCCGCGGGCTGGAGCTGATCGGCGCCGGCACCGAGGAGGCCGTCGCGGGGCCGGAGGGCAGCCTCATCGCCGACGAGTGGGTGCGCCAGGCCCTCGCCGCCCTGCCGCCGCGCGAGCGCGACGTCATCGCCTGCCTCGAGGTGCTCGACCTCGACGTGGCGACGACCGCGACCGCCCTGGGCATGTCGGCGGTCTCGGTCCGGGTCGCCCGCCACCGCGGGCTGCGCCGGCTGCGATCGGTGCTCGGCGAGCCCGAGCCCGCCGCGCCGGTCGATGCCGGTGACGCGACATAGAACACGTTCTACTCTGGTCCCATGACCCTGATCGTGTCCGACGAGGACCGAGTGCGCACGCTGGTGCTGAACCGGCCGGACGCCCTCAACGCCTTCAACGAGGCCCTGTACGACGCCACGGCGGACGCGCTGCTCGAGGCAGCCGAGGACCCCTCGGTCGCGGTGGTGCTCCTGACCGGCGCCGGCCGGGCGTTCAGCGCCGGGACCGACCTGCTCGAGATGCACCAGATGGCCACCGACCCGGCGTTCGAGCGCGGCAAGCACGGCTTCATCGGGCTCGTCGACGCCCTGGTCGACTTCCCGAAGCCGCTCGTGGTCGCCGTCAACGGCATCGGCCTCGGCATCGGCGCAACGATCCTCGGCTACGCCGACCTCGCCTTCATGGCGGACGACGCCCGCCTGAAGTGCCCGTTCACGTCCCTCGGGGTCGCGCCCGAGGCCGCGTCGTCGTACCTCTTCCCGGCGCTGGTCGGCCGCCAGGACGCGGCGTGGATGCTGCTCTCGGCCGAGTGGGTCTCCGCCGAGGAGGCTCGGGAGATGGGCCTGGTCCGACGGGTCTGCCCGCCGGAGGAGCTGATGGCCGTCGCCCGCGAGCACGCGACGCTGCTGGCCCGACGGCCGATCTCGTCGCTGGTCGCGGTGAAGCGCACGATGACCGAGCCGCACCGGGAGGCGGTCCGCGCCGCCCGGGACCGCGAGAACGCCGCCTTCGCCGAGCTCATGGGCGGTCCGGCGAACCTCGAGGCCCTCACCGCCTTCGCGGAGGGCCGGGAGCCGGACTTCACCGGGCTGCCGGCCGGCTGGTGAGCCTCAGCCGTCGGCCAGCGGACCGCCGAGCGCGGCGAGGACGGCCTCGCGGTAGCCCGGCGGCGGGGTGATCGAGCGCTGGGTCTCCAGGTCGAAGAACACCAGCACGACCCGCGCCCGCGAGTGCACCACACGCCCGGCCTCGCCGTCGGAGGTGATCTCGGCGTCGACCGTCATCGACTTCGTGCCGAACTCGGTCACCGTCGACCAGCAGTCGTAGGGCGTGCTGCGCAGGACCATCGGCGTGACGTACTCGAGGTTCGTCTGCGCCACCACGACCATCAGCCGCGGGAACTCCTCGAGCGCGCCCTTGAGGCGTCGCATCATCGCGATGCGCGCCTCCTGGAAGTACTCCACGTACTTCACGTTGTTCACGTGCCGGTAGATGTCGACGTCCGAGAAGCGCACCTGCAGCGGGAAGTGCGTCGCGTGGTCGTGCGGCACCTCGACGCGCACCGGGCCGGCCGGCGCGCGGTCGGGGTCGACCTCGGCGTACGGCGCCAGCGCCTCGCGCTCCTGGGGCGTGAGCCGTCGCGGCTTGGCCTCGGCCTGGAGGAACGGGGCGAGCACGGTCCGCGCCCGGAGGTAGACCGTGCGGTTGCCGGCCTCGTCCTCGTCGAAGATCTCGTGGTCGAGGGTGAAGCTCGCCGCGCGGAGCTCGCTGACCCACGACTCGATCGAGACCGTCTCCTTGCGGAACATCAGCGGCGCCCGGAAGGTCACCTCGTGGCGGACCACGACGTAGGCGTCCCCGTGCCGCTCGACCCCGGCCGCCTTGAGGCAGCTGCGCAGCAGCGCCGAGCGCGCCTCCTGCAGGTAGTCGAGGTACTTCACGTTGTTCACGTGGCCCAGCAGGTCCAGGTCAGCCCAGCGGAGGGGGCATTCGTAGCGGTGCCGCACGCCCCGCATGCTTCCACGCGCGCGTCGGTGCCGCGGACGGCGACCACCCAGCGTCACCGCGTAGTGTGGCGTCCGCCACGACTGCAACCTGTTCTACCTGGCCCGCACTAGTCTGTGCGGGTTCGACTCTCACCGCTCACCGAGGAGTGCCCATGCCCGAGGCCGTCATCGTTTCCGCCGCCCGTACGCCGATCGGGCGGGCGAACAAGGGCTCGCTCAAGGAGTTCCGCCCCGACGACCTCACCGCGTTCATCGCGAAGGCCGCGCTCGACAAGGTCCCCGCGCTCGACCCCAACGACGTCGACGACTTCTACCTCGGCTGCGGCCTGCCCGGCGGCGAGGCCGGCAACAACATGGCTCGCATCGTCACCACGCTCATGGGCTACGAGATCCCCGGCGCCACGGTCACCCGCTACTGCTCCTCGTCGGTGCAGACCACCCGGATGGCCTTCCACGCGATCAAGGCCGGCGAGGGCGACGTCTTCATCTCCGCTGGCGTCGAGACCGTCTCGCGCTTCCAGTTCGGCACCTCGGACCACATCCCGAACACCAAGAACCCGCTCTTCGCCGACGCCCAGGCGCGCACCGAGGAGTACGCCAAGGGCGGCCAGGACTGGCACGACCCGCGCGAGGACGGCCTGCTCCCCGACATCTACATCGCCATGGGCCAGACCGCCGAGAACGTCGCCCGCATGCGCGGCCTCGAGCGCGAGGACCTCGATCAGTTCGGCGTCCGCTCGCAGAACCTGGCCGAGAAGGCCATCGCCGACGGCTTCTGGGAGCGGGAGATCACCCCCGTCACCCTCGCCGACGGCACCGTCGTGACGAAGGACGACGGCCCGCGCGCCGGGGTCACCTACGAGGCCCTCTCCCAGCTCCAGCCGGTCTTCCGCCCCGACGGCGTGGTCACCGCCGGCAACTGCTGCCCGCTCAACGACGGTGCCGCCGCCGTCGTGATCATGTCCGACACCAAGGCCGCCGAGCTGGGCCTGACCCCGCTCGCCCGGATCGTGTCGACCGGCGTCTCCGGCCTCTCCCCCGAGATCATGGGCCTCGGCCCGGTCGAGGCGACCCGCAACGCCCTCAAGCACGCCGGCATGACCATCGACGACATCGACCTGGTCGAGATCAACGAGGCCTTCGCCGCGCAGGTGCTGCCCTCCGCCGAGGACCTCGGCATCCCGATGGAGAAGCTCAACGTCAACGGCGGTTCGATCGCCGTGGGCCACCCCTTCGGCATGACCGGCGCCCGCCTGCAGAACACGATGCTCAACTCGCTCGACTGGCACGACAAGAGCACCGGCCTGATCACCATGTGCGTCGGCGGCGGTCAGGGCATGGCGCTCATCCTCGAGCGCCTGTCCTGACGCTCGACGAGCCTGCTTGTCGGCGGCGGGTCGTACCTTCGGTGCATGAGCATCGAGGTGCGGCCCGCCGCCGATTTCGATGACGTCCGGACCCTGGTCGGGCCGAAGCGGCCGGACGCCAACGTCTGCTGGTGCCTCAGCTACCGCATCCCGTCGAGGCTGAACAACGAGCTGCGCGGCCCGGCGCGGGGTGAGTACGTCGCGAGGCTGCTCGAGGAGGGCTCGCTCGGCGTCCTCGCCTACGACGGTGACGAGCCGGTCGGCTGGGCGGCGCTCGCGCCGCGCTCGGCGACCTCCTTCGCGCGCAACCGGAAGATCCCCCACGTCGACGACCTGCCCGTGTGGTCGCTGTGGTGCATCCGGGTCCGCCCCGGCCACCGCGGCCGTGGGATCTCCCACACCCTCATCGCCGGCGCCGTCGAGCACGCCCGCACCCAGGGCGCACCCGCCGTGGAGGCCTACCCGCTGGACAACAACGGCGCGAAGGTCGACCTGACGATGGCCTACGCCGGGCTCCGGGCGAACTTCGAGGCGGCCGGCTTCCGCTACGTCACCGACACCACGTCGGTGCTGGCCGGGCACCCGCGGGTGCTCATGCGCCACGACCTCTGACGGCCCGGCCTCACCGGATTCGGGGGCGGCCTCGTCCTAGACTGAGGCGGTGACTGACGAGCATCCCGCCGCCGTGGCCACCCGCCACGAGCCACGGTGGCTCGACCAGGACCAGCAGCGGGCGTGGCGCTCGTTCCTGCTGGGCACCACCCTCCTCCTCGACCGGATCGACGAGGACCTCCGCCGCGACCACGGCCTGTCCGCGGTCGAGTACGAGATCCTCGTCCGGCTCTCCGAGGCCGACGGCCAGCTGCGCATGGCCCGCCTCGCGGCGTCGCTGGCGCACAGCCGGAGCCGGGTCACCCACACCGTGAAGCGGATGGAGGCAGCCGGCCTGGTCCGCCGCGCCGGCTCCCCCGACGACGGCCGCGGCGTCGTCTGCCTGCTCACCGACGACGGGTACGACGTCCTGCGCGCCGCCGCCCCGAGCCACGTCGAGACCGTCCGCCAGTCCCTCGTCGACCTCGTCCCCCACGAGGACCTGATGGCCCTCGGCCGGGTGATGGACGCCGTCTGCGACCAGCTCATCGACGCCCACCCGGAGCGCGAGCTGCGCTGACCCGTGCCCGCGCGCGTGGCGCGGCCTGGCTGCTGGGTGGGTCTGGCGGTGGGCGGGTCTGGCGGTGGGCGGGTCTGGCTGGTGGGTGGGTCGTGGGCCCGCCGGGCGCCTGCGGCGCCTCCCGCCGGCCCCCTCGCGAAGGCTCCGAGCGGGGACCCCACCGCCGGCGTCACCACTCCCCNGCGCAAGCCGGAATCACACACAGACGCCGACGGCACCCCGATTCGCCTCCACGAGGGACCGTCGTCCGGCACCCCAGACACCCGACGGCCTGACCGGGTCTCGTGGGGTGTCGGTGCTGGGGTCGGTCTCGTAGGGGCC
>NZ_JAER01000020.1 GCF_000519005.1 Nocardioides sp. J54
CCCTTTGCGGGCCGCCGACATCGACCGCACCTGCCGCGCTCCCGAGCCGCCGCACGGACGCTCACCACGACACCGACTTCCGGGTCGTGATCGATGTCTTCGATCACGGTCTTCTCGATCCCGAACACTGCCCGCCATAGGCTGAGATCACGCACGCCGTTCTCCTGCGCTTGGTTCCTGTTCCTCGACAGCTCAGAAACTTAGACAGGAAGCGGCGTGCGGCCTCTCAAGACGACGAAACTCGCCCACACATCAGTCAGAAGAGCCCTGTGGACTGGGGATTCTCCAAGGATCTACGATCCGCAGCCCGCCTTCAAGGCCGGTGGTTTCGAGGCTCCTCGCTAGCGCTCGTCGCACCTCAACCACCGGGAGCTGGCGCTCGTCGCACCTCGACCACCGGGGGCTGGCGCTCGTCGCACCTCGACCACCGGGAGGCCGGCGGAAGCTCGTCGTACCTCAACCACCGAGCCAGTCCGCCTTGATGGCGCGGTGGTTTCGAGGCTCCTCGCTGGCGCTCGTCGCACCTCAACCACCGGGAGGCCGACGCCCGGCGAGGCCACTCCAGCCCCACCTACGCAACCGCAGGCCGACCGGCGGTCCCAGCCACCCGCCGTACCTCCTCGTCGCTGCCGCTCAAGACGGTGTCCCTGCGCAACCGAGTGCGTCGACGACGTCCACGCCTGATGGTCTACTGGCCCCGTGGCGCATCCGATCATGTTCAGCGACGACGACCCGGGGCTGGCGCGGCTGCGGGAGATCTGCCTCGCGCTGCCGGGGGTGGAGGAGAAGGTCAGCCACGGGCGGCCGACGTTCCGGGCGGGGAAGATCTTCGCGGTGTTCGGCGGCAGCGAGAAGGTGCGGCCGGGGGAGCACCGGATGGTGCCGTGCGCGCTGATCGTCACGCCCGACGAGGTGGACCTGCCGGCGCTGGACGCGGACGAGCGGTTCTTCGTGCCGGCCTACTACGGGTCGTCCGGCGCCCGGGCGCTCGACCTGGCCGCGCCGGACGTCGACTGGGAGGAGGTCGCGGAGCTGGTCGACGCGTCGTACCGGCGCGTCGCGCCGAGGCGCCTCGTCGCAGAGCTCGATGCCCGGCGGTAGCCTCCAGTCGTGACGACGCGACCCGAGAGCAGCGCCCCGGCGCGGGTGGGGGACTACACCCTGCTCACCCGCCTGGGCGAGGGCGGCATGGGCATCGTCCACCTCGCGCGCGGCTCCGACGGGCGGCGCGTGGCGCTCAAGGTGCTGCGGCCCCAGGTCGTCGGCGACCGGGAGGCGCGCGAGCGGCTGGCCCGCGAGGTCAGCTCGCTGACCCGGGTGCGCAGCCCGTGGGTGGCGGAGATGCTCGCGGCCGACCCGTGGGCGGAGGTGCCCTACGTCGTCACCCGCTACGTGCCCGGCCTCTCGCTGCACGAGCACGTCGCGACGGAGGGACCGGTCGACGGGCCGGACCTCCACTGGCTGGCCGGCTGCCTCGCAGAGGGCCTGGCCGCGGTGCACGCGGTCGGCGTCCTGCACCGCGACGTGAAGCCGGGCAACGTGCTGATGGAGGGGCGCACGCCCATCCTCATCGACTTCGGGCTGGCCCGGGTGGCCGACGACGTGCGGATCACCCAGACCGGCTGGCTGCTCGGGACTCCGGGCTACCTCGCGCCCGAGATCCTGTACGGCGACGAGGCGACTCCCGCCGCCGACGTGCACGCGTGGGCGGCGACGGTGGCCTACGCCGCGACCGGGCGGGCGCCGTACGGCCGCGGGCCGGCGATGGCGATCATGGACCGCACCCGGCGCGGCCAGCACGACCTCTCCGGGATCGAGAAGCCGCTGGCCGACGTGCTCGCGGCCGGGCTGCACCCGGACCCGCTCGAGCGACCGCTGCTCGAGGAGCTGCTCGCCTGGCTGCGGCCGCTGAGCACCCGCCCGGAGCTCCCGCCCGTCCCGCCGCCGGGCGTGCTCTTCGACGACGGCCCGGCGCCGGTCGACGACGACTTCACCCTGCCGCTGGCGCTGGCCGGTCACGACGCGCCGCCGCCCCCGCCGCCTCCCGCGACGCCGCTGGCCACGCCGCCGACCCTGCCGACCGGCCCGACCCTGCCTGCCGGCCCGGCCGGCCCGGTCGGCCCAGTCAGCCCGGTCCCGCCCACGCTGCGCCAGGACCCGCCCCCGCCGGTCGACGCGGTGCAGCGGATGGAGCAGGAGTGGGACGAGGCCAACGGCTACGACCCGGACGCACCCTTCGCGCCCGTCGCCCAGCCGCCGCTGCCCGAGCGGATCCGCCGCTGGGTGGGTGTCGGTGCGGGTGCCGTCGCGCTCGGCGCCGGGTTCGCCGCGGCGCCGTGGGTCGCCTGCCTCACCGTCGTGCTGGCGGTCTGGCTGCTGCGCGCCGGGTCGCTGGCCACCTCCGCCGTCGCGCTGCGCCGCAGCGTCCGCGGCGCGAAGTGGTACGACGGTCTGCGCTGGCTGGTCACCAGCCCGTGGCACTTCCTGCGCGCGATCACCGGCACGGTCGTGCTGGTCACGTGGAGCGCCGGCCTCGGCCTCGCCGTCGGGCTGATCTGCTACGCCCTCGCGCTCGACGTCCCGAGCACCCTGATGGCCAGCGGCGCGACCCTCGGCGTCGCGCTGTGGTCGGGGCCGGGCTCGAGCCGCTTCCGCTCGCCGGTGTCGCGGGTCCTCCACCCGACCTGCCGCAGCACCCTGCCGTGGCTGTTCACCTGTGCCGGGCTGCTCGCCGTCGCGGCGCTGCTCGGGGTGCTGGTCGCCGGCAACGGCGTGAGCTGGACGCCGTGGGAGAGCGGGCCTTTCGGACTGTGAGCCGGACCGGCCCGCAGACGTGACAGACTTGCAGGCGCGATGAACGAGCAGCTCGACCTCCACGGCGCCTTCCACGTCTACGACACGACCCTGCGTGACGGCATGCAGCAGGAGGGCCTCAACCCGACCGTTGCCGACAAGCTCGCCATCGCGCGCCACCTCGACGGCCTCGGCGTCGGCTACATCGAGGGCGGCTGGCCCGGCGCCAACCCCAAGGACACCGAGTTCTTCCGCCGCGCGGCCGAGGAGCTCGACCTCAAGCACGCCCGCCTCGCGGCCTTCGGCGCGACCCGCCGCGCCGGCGTGCAGGCCGCCGACGACCCGCTCGTCGCCGCCCTGCGCGACAGCGGGGCCAGCGTCGTCACCCTCGTCGCGAAGTCGCACGTCGGCCACGTCGAGAAGGCGCTGCGGACCACGCTCGAGGAGAACCTCGCGATGGTCCGCGACACCGTCAGCCACCTGCGCGCCGAGGGGCAGCAGGTGTTCCTCGACGCCGAGCACTTCTTCGACGGCTACCGCCTCGACCGCAGCTATGCCCTGGAGGTGCTCCGGACGGCGTACGACGCCGGCGCCGACGTCATCGCGCTGTGCGACACCAATGGCGGCATGTTGCCGGGCTGGGTCGCCGACGTCGTCGCCGACGTCATCGAGACCGCCCAGGTCCGCGTGGGCATCCACTGCCACAACGACACAGGCCTGGCCGTGGCGAACACCCTCGCCGCCGTCGATGCCGGCGCGACCCACGTGCAGGGCTGCATCAACGGCTACGGCGAGCGCACCGGCAACGCCGACCTCGTCAACGTCGTCGCCAACCTCGAGCTCAAGCTGGACCGCCAGGTGCTGCCGCCGGGCCTGCTCACCGAGGCCACGCGGATCGCGCACGCGGTCGCCGAGGTCACCAACGTCCCGCCCTCGGCGCGGCAGCCCTACGTCGGCACCAGCGCCTTCGCGCACAAGGCCGGCCTGCACGCCAGCGCGATCAAGGTCGACCCCGACCTCTACCAGCACATGGACCCGGCGGCCGTCGGCAACGACATGCGGCTCCTGGTCTCCGAGATGGCCGGCCGTGCCTCGATCGAGCTCAAGGGCAAGGAGCTCGGCTTCGACCTCTCCGGCACCCCCGAGGTCGTCAACCGGGTGACTGCGCGGGTCAAGGAGATGGAGTCGCGCGGCTACACCTTCGAGGCCGCCGACGCGTCCTTCGAGCTGCTGCTCATCGAGGAGGCCGAGGGCCACCGGCCGTCGTACTTCGAGGTCGAGAGCTGGCGCGTCATCACCGAGACCCTCACCCACGCCCGTCCGGGGGAGGAGGCGGTCTCCGAGGCGACCGTGAAGCTCAAGGCCGCCGACGTCCGCTACGTCGTCACCGGCGAGGGCAACGGCCCGGTCAACGCGCTCGACCAGGCGCTGCGCACCGCGATCGGCCAGGCGTTCCCGGAGATCGCGAAGTTCGAGCTGATCGACTTCAAGGTCCGCATCCTCGACCAGGGCCACGGCACCGACGCGATCACGCGGGTGCTCATCGAGACCAGCGACGGTGAGTCGTCGTGGGTCACCGTCGGCGTCGGCGCCAACGTCATCGAGGCCTCGTGGGAGGCCCTGATGGACGGGCTGACCTACGGCCTCCTCAAGCACCACGTCGACTGAGCAGGGACTCACCCCACGACGCGGTGGACCAGCTCGGTCCACGCGTGGTGGACCTGCTCCTCGGTCATGCCGAGGTGCTCGACCTGCTGGCGCAGGAACGGCAGGCTCAGCGGGGCGATGAGGGCGGTGGCGAGGTAGGGCAGGTTGCCGCGCACGCCGAGCTGCTGGAGCAGCAGCCGCACGTGCATGGTGGCGAAGCCCACGACCGCGTGGTTCTCGCCCCACGTCCGCCCGGCCGCCTCGATGAGCGCGCCCTGCTCGAGGTGGAGGCGGATCCGGGCGCGGCCGAAGGCGAGCAGCCGCTCCATCGGCTCCGCGCCGGGGCCGAGGGGCGGGGGACCGCTGATCACGGCCGCCTGCCACTCCGCCTCCCGGTGGTCGAGCAGGGAGGCCATCAACCCCTCGCGGCTCCCGAACCGGCGGAAGACGGTGCCCTTGCCCACGCCGGCGTGGGCGGCGACGGCGTCCATGGTGATCGCCTCGACCCCGCAGCCGTCGCGCATCAGCGCCACCGCCGCGTCGAGCAGCGCGCGGCGGTTGCGAGCGGCGTCCCGGCGCTCGCGGGGGGCCGCGTCGAGCAGCGGGAGCTCCCTGGTCATGGTGCCCCCACCCTAGGTGGAAAAAAGTCGGAAGAATGAGGAATGGAAGCGGACCACGGTCCGTTTAGCCCGTCATGACCAGCACCAACACCCGCATCGCCGTGCTCGTCGGCAGCCTCCGCGCCGACTCCGTGAACCGCAAGATCGCCGAGATCCTCCGCGACGAGGCGCCCGAGGGCGTCACGCTCGACATCGTCGACGGCCTCGACCAGGTCCCGTTCTACAACGAGGACATCGACGGTGAGAACGCCCCGGCCGCTGCGGCCGCCCTCCGCGAGCGCGTCGCCACCGCGGACCGCGTGCTCGCGGTCACCCCGGAGTACAACGGCACCATGCCGGCCGTGCTCAACAACGCGATCGACTGGCTCTCCCGCCCGTACGGCGCCGGCGCCGTCGTCGGCAAGCCGTTCGGCGTCATCGGTGCCACGCCCACGCCGTACGGCGGCAAGTGGGCCCACGGCGACACCGCGCGATCGGCCGGCATCGCCGGCGCGTTCGTGGTCGAGGACGTCACCGTCTCCCAGTCGGCGATCGACGTCGACCCCACCACCGACCCCGAGGTCCGCGCGAAGCTGCTGTCCGCGCTGAACACCCTCGTCGAGGCCGCGCCGGCGGTCTCGGCCGCCTGAGCCCAGGGGCTACGGTCAGGTCGTGGCCGAACTTCACGACCTGACCGCCCTCGAGCAGGGAGCCCTGATCCGCTCCGGCGTGATCAGCCCCGTCGAGCTCACCGACCACTACCTCGAACGCGCCGCGCGTCTCCCCAGGGAGTACGTCGACGGCGCGTTCGCCTTCCTCGACCCCGATGCCGCCCGGCGCCGTGCCCACGAGGTCGCCGCCGTCGGCCCGGTCGGGGAGGGTGCCTCGCCGCTGGCCGGCGTGCCGACGGCGATCAAGGACCTCAACCTGACCCGCGGGGTGCCCACCGCGTTCGGCTCCCCGGCGTTCGCCGGCTACGTGCCCGAGGTCTCCGACGCAGTCACGCTGGCGATCGAGGAGGCCGGGCTGGTCAGCCTCGGCAAGACCAGCACGCCGGAGTTCGGCTCGCCCTGCTACACCGAGCCGGAGGGCCGTCCGCCGGCCGTCACGCCGTGGGACACCACCCGGATGGCCGGCGGGTCCTCCGGTGGTGCCGCCGCCGCCGTCGCCGCCGGCCTGGTGCCGGTGGCCCACGGGTCCGACGGCGGGGGCTCGATCCGGATCCCTGCCGCCTGCTGCGGGCTGGTCGGGCTCAAGCCGACCCGCGGCCGGATCAGCGGCTTCCCGATGTACGGCGACCCCGTCGGCCTCGCCACGTCCGGGTCGATCGCGCGCACGGTCGCCGACGCGGCCGCCCTGCTCGACGTCCTGGCCGGGCGCCGGGCCGGTGACCCGAGCTGGGCGCCCGAGCCCGCCGGCACCTTCCTCGAGGCGACCGGCCGCGAGCCGGGTCGGCTGCGCATCGGCTGCTTCGAGCAGCCGGTCATCGCCGACGTGGAGCTGCACCCCGAGGTCCGCCGCGCGTACGACGACACCGCGGCCCTGCTCACCTCGCTGGGCCACCAGGTCGAGGGCATCCCGGTGCCGATCCCCGCCGATGCGGTGCCGGTCTTCGAGACCTGCTGGGCCGTGCTCACCGCGCTCTCGACGGTGACCCTGACCCCGGAGCAGCAGGCGCTGCTGCGGCCCCTGACCCGCTGGCTGGGGGAGCGCGGTGCCGCCGTCTCCGGACCCGAGTTCGGGCTCGCCATCGGCCAGCTCCGTCGGCTCGCGGCGGAGGCGCTGGTCGCGCTGGCGCCGTACGACGCCGTGCTCACCCCGACGCTGGCCACGCTGCCGCTGCCGGTCGGTGCGATCCGCGACGACGCCGACCCGGCCGCCGACTTCGAGGCGCAGAAGCGGTTCACCCCCTTCACCTCGGCGTGGAACGTCACCGGCATGCCCGCGATCTCGCTGCCGCTGCACCAGGGCAGCGAGGGCCTGCCGATCGGGATGATGCTCGCCGCGCGCCCGGCCGAGGAGGAGCTCCTCCTCTCGCTGGCCGCGCAGGTGGAGGCCGCTGCGCCGTGGAAGGACCGCCGCCCGCCGCTCTGGTAGCCGCAAGACCCACGGTTCCGAGGCATTTTCGCAGGAGACTCTGGCGCTCGGCCGACGGTCGGGTCTAGCGTGCGAAGGCCACCCCAGGAAGGGAACTCACCGTGCGTCTTCGCAGTCTCGGCGGCTTGGGTGCCGCACTCCTCACGGCTGGCCTGCTCGTCGGCCTCCCCAGCCCGGCGTCCGCGTGGACCGTCGGGGACCAGACCATCACGCTCACGCTCAACGACTCGGCGGCCGGGGGGAACTTCGACCTCGACTTCGACAAGGCCTTCGAGGCGACCACCGCCTCGGGTCGCGACGTCTACATCTACGCCCCGGTCGGCTGGCAGGACTCGGCGACCGCGACGCCCGACAACCCCGTGCCCGGCATCTCCCAGGGCTGGGACCCGCACCCCGACGACGAGTTCACGCCGTGCACCGACGGTGACGAGCACGTGATCACGCCCGAGCAGATCGCCGCCATGGGCGAGTCCATCGAGTCGATCATCTCCGTCGACGAGGCTCACTTCGGCCCGATCGGCAGCGACGCCCCGTTCGTGCTGCTGGCCTACAACGTGCCCGACGAGTCCTTCTACGACTGCGCCGAGACGACCTACACGGCCGGCTACTTCGCGCCCGACCTGCTCGACACCTACGGCATCAACGTGGTGACCGTCGACTCCTTCCAGTGGTCGCTCCGCCTCGAGCAGTACCAGGGCACGGTCGCCCACGAGGTCGAGCACCTGCTGATGAACTACTCCGACCCCGGCGAGCTGTCCTGGGTCGACGAGGGGCTCGCCGACTTCGCAATCTTCCTCAACGACTACGGCACGAACACCGGGCACACCTACTACCACCAGGTGTTCCACCGCGAGACCTCGCTGACGCGGTGGGGCGGCGGCCCGGAGAACTACGGCGCGGCGTACACCTTCTTCCAGTACCTCTGGGAGCAGGCGGGCGGCAACGGTGACGGCACCTACACGCCCGACCTGGAGTACGACGGCGCGGGCGGCGACCTGCTGATCAAGATGATCTTCGAGGAGCAGGCCAACGGCGTCGAGGGCGTGCAGGCGGCGATCGACGCGTTCAACGCCCAGACCGGTGGTGACGTCCCGGACTTCTGGAGGTCTACAACAACTGGGCGGTCGCCATCGACGCCGACGTGGAGGGCAGTGACCTCTTCGACGTCAAGGCGATCGACATGCAGACCGAGCTCGGCGGGCTGACCATCGACTGGGGCAACGAGGTCTTCTACGACGGCCGCGGCCAGTATCAGGGCAACATGAACCCGCAGAAGTGGGTCCGCAAGGGCAACGTCCCGGACCAGACGGCGATCCCGTTCGGCCTCTCGTACGAGACCTTCCGCAACCCGGGCCCGAACTTCACCCTCGACCTCACCGGCACGCCGAGCACCCAGGTCGTCCCGCACGAGGGCGACACGCACTGGTGGGGCGGCTACGAGAGCCAGTCGGACCACGTCCTCGACGTGGACTACGCCGGTGGCGACACGCTGTCGTTCTGGACCTGGTACTTCATCGAGGAGGGCTGGGACTACGGCTTCGTGGAGGCCCTGGTCGGCGGCGAGTGGCAGACCGTCCCGGTGACCTCGGGCGGCGCGACCATCACGACCGACGACGACCCGCACGGCAACAACACCGAGGGCAACGGCATCACCGGGACCTCCGGTGGCGCCTACTTCGTCGACGAGCCGACCTACCTCGAAGCGGAAGCGGCACTCCCGGCCGGTACGACGGACGTCCGGTTCCGCTACTCGACCGACGCTGCGTACCTCGACACCGGCTGGTTCGTCGACTCGGTTGCCGTCGACGGGGCGGCCGTCGGGGTCAGCTCGACGACCTGGCTCGACACCACGGCCACCCAGGACAACAACTGGACCGCGCAGGTCGTGTCCGGCTGCGACCTGACCCCGGGGCGTACCAGCGCCGGGGAGATCGTCGACGGCGGGCTGCACGTCTACCGGTTCGAGGGCGACCAGATCCACCAGACCGGCTTCGACACCCAGTGCCTGCGCGGCAAGGACACCATCACGGTGATCATCACCAACCAGCCGTCCGGTGACCTCACCGTGCTCGACGCCCCTACGAGTTCCGCCTCGTCGGGACCGGGAAGGGCAAGGGCAAGCAGAACGGCTGACGTCTGCCACCGCGCGACCGGGGACCGTCACCCGGGTCCGGGCCACCAGGCCCGGGCCCGGGCGGCGAACTCGGCGGGGGCCAGCTCGCCGGCGCCGGCGGGGATGACGCCGACGAGCGGCACCCCGGTGAGCCGGGTGAGGTCGGTGCGGTTGCACGTCTCGGCCACCCCGGGATCGGTGGGCCACGCGCCGATGACCAGCCCTGCCGGCTCGACCTGGACCGCGCGCAGTGCGGTCACGGTGAGCTCGGTGTGGTTGAGGGTGCCCAGCCCGGCGCCGGCGACCACGACGACCTCGACCGGTGACGACACGACCCCGTCCGCGCCGCGGCGGCGCAGCGCGAAGGTGAGGTCGCGGGCGACGTCGAGCAGAGTGCCGCCCTCGGCGTCGAGGCGGACCAGCAGGCCGCCCGCACCCTCGACGACCACGAGGTCGTGCTGCCCCTCGGCGACGAGCTCCCGGATCCTGACCACGTGCTCGCGCACGGTCGGGATGCGCACCTGCTGGCGGCGGGCGGCGGTGTCCGGCGCCAGCGGCTCGTCCAGCCCGACGAGCTGCACCGCGTCGACCCCGGCCAGGCGGCGCACCACCTCGACGTCGGGCACGTCCGGGTCCGGGCCGCCGATGCCCGTCTGCACCGGCTTGACGACGAGCACCCGCTCGCCGTCGGCGGCCGCGCGGGCCGCGAGCGTGGCGGTGGCGATCGTCTTGCCGACGCCGGTGTCCGTGCCGGTGACGACCACGACGCGCGTCACTGGTGCTCCTTCACGAGGGCGACCAGGGTGTCGACGGCGCGCGTCCAGTCGTCGTCGGGCACGCCCGCGGTGACGGTGACTCGCAGCCGCGAGGTCCTGTCCGGCACCGACGGCGGGCGGAAGCAGCCGACCCGCAGGCCGGCGTCGAGGGCGGCGGCCTGGGCGGCCACGGCGGCGCGGGGCGAGGACATCGGCACCGACAGCACGGCCCCGGCGGGCGCGACGACGCCGAGCGCTTCGGCGAGGGCGGCGACCCGGGACCGCACCGTCGCGCCCAGCTCCGGTCGGCGGCGGACCTCGCGCAGTGCGGCCAGCGCCGCCGCGGTCGGCGCCGGCGCCAGGCCGGTGTCGAAGATGAACGGCCGGGCCCGGTTGACCAGGTGCTCGCGCAACGCGGCCGGGCCGAGCACGGCACCGCCCTGGCTGCCGAGCGACTTCGACAGGGTCGCGGTGACGACGACGTGCGGACGTCCCGCCAGGCCCAGCGCGGCGACCAGGCCGGGGCCGTGCACGCCGAGGCCGTGCGCCTCGTCGACGACCAGCAGGGCGTCGTACCGCTCGCAGAGGTCGGCGAGCTCGACCAGCGGAGCGGCGTCGCCCAGCACGGAGTAGACCGACTCCACGAGCACCAGCGCCCGCTCGCCGGCGGACGCGGCCTCGACGAGGCCGGCGCGGACCGCGCCGACGTCGCTGTGCGGCACCACCGTGAGGCGCGCCCGGGAGAGCCGCACCGCGTCGACGAGGGAGGCGTGGACGTGCGCGTCGGACAGGACCCGCGTCGTGCGGTCCGCCAGCGCGGTCACCAGGGCGAGGTTGGCGTGGTAGCCGGTGGACAGCACGAGGGCCGCCGGCTGGCCGAGGTAGTCGGCGAGCTCCCGCTCGAGCTCGCCGTGCAGGGACAGCGTGCCGGTCACCAGCCGCGACGCGCTGGCACCGCCGCCCCACCGCAGTGCGGCGTCCGCCGCGGCCTGCCGGACGGCGGGGTCGCGGGTGAGCCCGAGGTAGTCGTTTCCGGCGAGGTCGGTCGTCGCGTCGTCGGCCGGACGCTCGCGCAGCCGCCGGGTGAGCCCGGCCTCCTCGCGTCGCGCCGCCTCGTCGGCCAGCCAGTCCAGCCACCTGCTCATCCCGCACGCACCGCCGCTCCTATCCCTGCGACGAGCCTGTCCAGCTCGTCGTCCGCAATGACGTAGGGCGGCATCGCGTAGACGAGGTCGCGGAAGGGCCGCAACCACACGCCCGCCTCGATCGCCGCCTCGGTGGCCGCCACCACGTCCACCTCCCGGTCCAGCTGGACGACGCCGACCGCGCCGATGCTGCGCACGTCGGCCACGCCGGGGGTGCCGCGCAGCGGCTCGAGCCCCGACCGCAACCGGGCGCCGATCCGCTCGACGGTGCCCGCCCAGTCCTGGCCGAGCAGCAGGTCGATCGAGGCGCTCGCGACGGCGCACGCCAGGGGGTTGCCCATGAACGTCGGGCCGTGCATGACCACGCCCGCCTCACTGGCGGAGATCCCGCGCGCGACCTCGTCGGTCGTGAGCACGGCCGCGAGGGTGAGGTAGCCACCGGTCAGCGCCTTGCCGACGCAGAGCAGGTCGGGGACGACGAGCTCGCTGGCGAAGAGGGGGCCGGTGCGCCCGAAGCCGGTGGCGATCTCGTCGAGCACCAGGAGCAGGCCGTGCTCGTCGGCCACGTCGCGCAGCACCTGCAGGCAAGCGACCGGCCACGGCCACATCCCGCCGGCGCCCTGCAGCAGCGGCTCGACGATGATCCCCGCGAGCTCGTCGTGGTGCCGGTCGGCGATGCGGCGGACGGTGCGCGCCCACGCCCCGACCTCGGCCGCGCCCGCGCCGGCGCCCGGCGGTCGCGGCGCGAAGACCTGCTCGGGCAGCAGGCCGCGCCACATCGCGTGCATGCCGCCGACCGGGTCGGTGACGCTCATGCAGTCGAACGTGTCGCCGTGGTAGCCGCCCAGGACGGTCAACATCCGGGTGCGGTCGGGGCGGCCGGCGCCGCGCTGGTGCTGCAGCACCATCTTCATCGCGACCTCGACCGCCACCGAGCCCGAGTCGGCGAGGAAGACCCGCTGCAGCGGCTCCGGCGTGATCGAGACCAGCCGGCGGCCGAGCTCGACGGCCGGGGCGTGGGTCAGCCCGCCGAACATGACGTGCGAGAACGACGCGGCCTGCTCGGCGAGCGCGGCGTCGAGGACCGGGTGGCGGTAGCCGTGGATCGCCGACCACCACGACGACATGCCGTCGACGACCTCGCGGCCGTCGTACGGGCCGCCGAGGGTGAGCTGCGCGCCGCAGGCATCGGTCACGAGGCGGACCGGGGTGGGCTCCGTCATCGACGTATAGGGGTGCCACAGGTGCTCGCGGTCGAACGCCAGCAGCTCGGTGGCGGCGTCGGTGGGGGCGGCGGTGGGGGCGGCGGGCACGGGACGGACCGGTGACTCAGGCGTTGGCCGGCACCTGCGTGCCCGCGCCGCGGCGACGGATGGACGGGCCGAGGTCGAGGCTGCCGTCCTCGAAGGCGGTCTCCGCGCCGAGGATGACGAAGCCGTTGTCGCGCAGCATCTCCAGGTCGGCGCGGGCGTCCTGGCCCTCGGAGGTGAGGTAGTCGCCGAGGAAGATCGAGTTCGCGACGTGCAGCGCCGTGGCCTGCAGGCTGCGCAGGTGCATCTCGCGGCCGCCGGCGATGCGGATCTCCTTGTCGGGGCACACGAAGCGCGCCATCGCGAGGATCTTCACGCAGCGGGTGGGGGAGAGCTCCCAGGTGTTCTCGTACGGCGTGCCGTCGAACGGCATCAGGAAATTGACCGGGATCGAGTCCGCGTCGAGCGCCTTGAGCGCGAAGAGGGCCTCCACGAGCTGCTCGTCGGTCTCGCCGAGGCCGGCGATCAGGCCGGAGCAGGGGGAGAGGCCGGCCGACTTCGCCTTGCCGATGGTGTCGACACGGTCGTCGTAGGTGTGCGTCTGGACGATGTTGTCGTGGTTCGACTCGGCGGTGTTGATGTTGTGGTTGTAGGCGTCGACGCCGGCCGCCCTGAGCCGCTCGGCCTGCCCGTCCTCGAGCAGCCCGAGGCAGGCGCAGACCTCGACGCCGTCGTACTCCTCCTTGATCGCCTCGGTCATCTCCACGACCTTGTCGATGTCGCGGTCGGAGGGGCCGCGGCCGGAGGAGACCATGCAGACCCGGCTGGCACCGCCGTGGAGGCCGGCGCCGGCCTGGCGCAGCGCCTCGTCCTTCGACAGCCACGAGTACTTGAGGATCGGCGCCTGCGACCCGATCGCCTGGCTGCAGTAGTTGCAGTTCTCCGGGCACAGGCCGGACTTGAGGTTGACCAGGTAGTTGACCTTGACCGTGTTGCCGAAGTGCGCGCGGCGCAGCCGGCCGGCCGCCGCGACGAGAAACATCAGCTCGGCGTCGGGGGCGCGGAGCACGGCCAGCGCCTCGTCCTCGCTCGCCTGCCCGCCCTCGAGGATGTGGGTCGCGAGGGCGTCGAAGTCGGTGGTGGTCATGGGCTGCTCCTAGCGGGCGAGGCGGCTAACTGAACAGTGTTCAGGTGGCGAGGATAGCCCCGGATCGTCCGCCGGCGCCACGATCCGTCCGGGGCTCAGTCGTCGCCGATGCCGCGTGCGTGCAGCGCGTCGCCGGTCGCGCGGGCGTGGGCGACCACGCGGATGACCAGCGGGGTGAGGTAGGCGCGCGGGCTGCGCTCCAGCCCGCGCGCCCGCGCGGCGTCGCGGGTCTCGCCCGCGATCTCCAGGGTCAGCGGGATGCCGCGGATCATCAGGGAGAACGCCAGCGCCACGAGGTCGGGGCGCACGCCGAAGCGGCGGAACGGTCCGAGCCAGCGGGTGATCGCGTCGATCATCCTCTCGACAGACGTGCTGGTGGTGAAGGCCGTCGCCAGCAGCACCAGCGCGACGAAGGCGCCCACGACGACGAAGGCGTGCTCGGCGCCGCGCTGCCACGTCTGGTACGCCGCCAGCAGGGCCATGCCGATGAGGATCCCGCGCAGCGCCCGGACCGCCCGGCCCAGGCGCACGCCCGCGACCACGCACAGTGCGACGGCGAGGACGAGCAGGCCGGTGGTGGTCTCCGGGCCGCGGAACACCACGGCCACCACGCTGAGCGCGACCATGCCCAGCAGCTTGGTGCCGACCGGGAGCCGGTGCAGCACCGAGTGTCCCGGCTGGTAGTCGCCGATCGGGCTGAACGCCACGGCTCAGACCGTCCGCTCGACGCTCGCGCGGTAGGCCGCGACCACCTCGGCCGGGTCGCCGTCGGCGACGACCGCGCCGCCCTCGACGAGCAGCGCGCGGTCGCAGCGCAGGGCGAGGTCGAGGTCGTGGGTCGCCAGCACCAGCTGCTGGTCCAGGCCGAGCAAGAGGTCGCTGATCCGGCGCGCGTTGCGCAGGTCGAGCAGGGTGGTCGGCTCGTCGGCGACCAGGACCGCCGGGGCGGTGGCGAGCACGCCGGCGAGCGCGAGCAGCTGGCGCTGCCCGCCGGACAGCGTGTGCACGCTGCGGTCGGCGAGCTCCTCGAGCCCGTAGGACGCCAGCACCGCCAGCGCCGCCGCGGTGCGCTCCTGCTTGTCCCTGACGCGGTGGCGCAGCGAGAGTGCAACGTCCTCCACGACCGTGGGCATGACCAGCTGGGCAGTCGGGTCGGTGAAGACGAAGCCGACCTTGCGTCGTACCTGCCGGCCCTTGCGGGCCACGTCGAGGCCGTCGACCACGACCCGCCCCGACGTCGGCTCGACCAGGCCGTTGACCAGCCGGGCGAGGGTGGACTTGCCGGAGCCGTTGGGGCCGATCAGCGCGACCCGTCGCTCGGTCAGGTCGAGCGTGGTCTCCTGCAGGACGGTGACCTCGGGGACCGGTCCGCCGGGGGTGGCGGCCCGGACGACGACCTGCTCGAGCTGGATCCGGCTCACGCGGGCTCGACGGCGAGCTCGTTGCCCTCGGGCCGACGTGCCCGGCGGGCGACCAGGTCCGGGAAGGCGCGGTGCACCGAGGTGGCGACGAGGGCCATCACGACGTTCTTGAGGATGTCGCCGGGGAAGTAGGCGGTGTCGTAGACGAACGCCTCCTTGAGGCTGAGGTCCGCGCGCCAGGCGAGGTTGAGCGGGCCGAGCGTGTGGATGAACAGGAAGCTGCTGAGCAGGCCGCAGGTGAAGACGAGGGTGAACTCCGTCGCCCGCTCCCGGTTGCGGTGCACGAGGTAGCCGCACAGCGCGGCCGCCAGCGGGAACGCGACGAGGTAGCCGGCGGTGACGCCGCTGTAGTGCGCCGCACCGGAGGCCCCGCCGGAGTAGATCGGCAGCACCAGGCCCGCGACGAGGTAGAGCACGACGGCGAGGAAGCCGCGGACCGGGCCGAGCACGGCGCCGGCGAGCAGCACGCCGAGGGTCTGCAGCGAGTAGGGCACGCCCACGCCGGTCTTGATGTCCGGGAGGATCGCGCACACGGCGATCAGGGCGGCGAAGCCGGCGACGAGCGCGACGTCGGTGGTGGGGGTACGACGGGTCATGGCCACTCTCCGGGGTGCGGCGGCTCGGTGGCCGCGCCTACTGAACGGTGTTCAGGTTACGTTGACGGCAGAATCGGGTCAAACCGGAGGAGGGAGCCAGGTGCGCTACCGCAGGCAGGACGTGGTCGAGCGGGCGATCGGCATGCTCGACGAGCGGGGCATCGACGGCCTCACCATGCGCAAGCTGGCCGCCGACCTCGGGGTGCAGCCCGGTGCGCTCTACCACCACTTCGCGGGCAAGGACGCGCTGCTGCAGGCCGTCGCCGACGAGATCCTGCGCCGCGGCCGGCGGCCGGCCGAGATCGTGGCCTGGGACGCCGAGCTGCACCTGGCCTGCCTGGCGCTGCGTGACGCGATGCGCCGCCACCGCGACGGCGCCGCCCTCATCGCGCAGGTGCACCGCGCCGACGCCGAGCCGCTGGAGCGGCCGCTGCGCTCCGCCCTCGAGCGCGCCGGCGCCGACGAGGACCTCGCCCGCGTCGGTGCCCGCGCCCTGCTGCGCCACGTGCTCGCCCACGAGGACGCCACCGACGCCGACTTCGCGCTCGGCCTGGGCCTGGTGCTCGACGGGCTGCGGCAGCGGCTCGACCACCCGCCCGGTCACCCGTCCTGACCCGTCGTCGCGAAGGTGATGCCTCGCGGCATCCTGGCCAGCCGGTCCATCGGTGCGTTGCCGCAGGTGCAATTCTGCTGGACGACGACGCGCTGGCCGTCGACGTCGAGGATCCACCAGCGCCCGAGCGACATCGGAGGGAGCGCCACGGTGGTTGCGTTGGTCCCCGGCATCCGCACGTCGCCCTTGCACCTCGGCGCCGGCCTCAGCTGGATCGCCAGGTAGGTGCCGCTGGCCCCGCCGATGCGTACCGGCTGCGGTTCGGAGGCGTAGTACGCCGTCTGCTCCCGCATCGCGTCGACGAGGTCGTCGACGGTCGGTCCGACCGGGACGACCGGGCCGGTGCCGCAGCGGTCCCGGGGGACGCCGTACCCAGGACCGGCCAGCTCCGTCTTGAGGATGACGGGGCCGTTGGCGAGGAAGAGGCCGTCGTCGTGGGCGTAGGTGTCGTCGGGCACCCTGACGTCGAGGGCAAGGGTGTCCCCGAGCGCGATGCGGTACCGACCACACCACCTCGCGCTGACCGGGGTCGAGCTGGCCCAGGGCCGTCACCAGGGCGACGTGCTCGGGGCCGACGTCGTCCGACGGCTCAGGCGGCCGGGCCTCGGCCTGGTGGCGGCGCACGACGCCGCGGTGCCGCCACCCGCGGTGAAGGCGGTGGAGCGCCACCGTCCGGATCCAGGCCTCGGGGTTCTGCACCGCCTCGAGGGTGCGGCGCTTGCGCAGGGCCGTGATGAAGGCCTCCTGCACGGCGTCCTCCGCGTCAGCGAGGTCGCCGCAGATCGCGAACATCTGGACGACCAGCCGACGGTACGACGCGGCGTAGAGCCCCGCGAGGTCGCGCACCTCGTCCCGGTCGTCCACCAGCACCACCGCCATCCCGATCAACCGTCCCGCATCAGGAGCCGGCTGTGAAGGTGATGCTGGTTGCGACGCCGAGGTTTCGAGCGGACATGGGGGCCTCCTCGTGGGTGGTGGAGGACGCCGAGCCGTCCCTGACGAGATGACGAGGTCCGACGCGCCCCGCGGGTTCCCACCGCACCCGGGACTCTTTTCCAGGACGCGCCGGTCCGGCAGGGTTGTTGTCCCTGAAACATCCGGGAGGCAATGTGGACGACATGGCATCGAAGAAGCAGAAGCCCGTGACCGTGGTCCTGTTCGGCGCGACGGGGGACCTGGCGCGGCGCAAGCTGCTCCCCGGCATGCTCCACCTCTTCGAGAGCGGCCTGCTCCCGGAGCTGCAGATCATCGGAACCTCGCTCGACGACCACACGACCGAGTCCTTCGTGCAGTTCGTGCACGAGGCGGTCATGGAGTTCTCCGGCGACGACGGCGACATGGCGGCGTGGCCGGAGTTCTCGAAGCTGCTGCACTGGGCGCCGGGCGGCGAGGGCGCCTCGGGACTGCGGGCCGCTGTCGAGAAGGCGGAGTCGGAGTGGGACGGCGACCGGGTGCGCCTGCACTATCTGAGCGTGCCGCCGAAGGCGGCGCTGTCGGTGGTGAAGACGCTCGACGAGGCCGACCTCGCTGCCGGCGCCCGGATCATCATGGAGAAGCCGTTCGGCGTCGACCTGGCCTCCGCGAAGGCGCTCAACCACGAGCTGCACAAGACCTTCGACGAGTCGCAGATCTACCGGATCGACCACTTCCTCGGGAAGGAGGCCGCGCAGAACATCCTCGCCTTCCGGTTCGCTAACGGCCTCTTCGAGCCGATCTGGCACCGCAACAACATCGACCACGTCCAGATCGACGTGCCCGAGGAGCTCGGCCTCGAGCAGCGTGCGGACTTCTACGAGTCGACCGGCGCCTACAAGGACATGGTGGTCACCCACCTCTTCCAGGTGCTCGCCTTCACCGCGATGGAGCCGCCCACGTCGCTCGCGCCGGACGCGATCAACGAGGAGAAGAACAAGGTCTTCCGCTCGATGGTGCCGATCGACCCGGCCAACGTCGTGCGCGGGCAGTACCAGGGCTACCGCGACATCGAGGGCGTCGCTCCGGAGTCGGAGACCGAGACCTTCATCGCGCTCAAGTGCTTCATCGACAACTGGCGCTGGGCGGGTGTGCCGTTCTACCTGCGCACCGGCAAGCGGATGGCCGAGGGGGCGCGGATCATCTCGATCGCGTTCAAGGAGCCGCCGCGCTCGATGTTCCCCAAGAACTCCGGCGTCGGCGACCACGGCCCCGACCACCTCACCTTCGACCTGGCCGACAAGGCGAAGATGTCGCTGTCCTTCTACGGCAAGCGGCCGGGGCCGGGGATGAAGCTCGACAAGCTGTCGATGCAGTTCTCGATGACGGACACGTCGTGGGCGGGCTCGGTGCTGGAGGCCTACGAGCGGCTCATCTACGACGCCGCGCGTGGCGACCAGACGCTGTTCACCTCGGCCGAGGGCATCGAGCGGCTGTGGGAGGTCTCCCAGCCGCTGCTCGAGAACCCGCCTATCGTGCGCCCCTACCGCCAGGGCAGCTGGGGGCCGAACCAGATCCACCAGCTGGTCGCGCCCTACGCGTGGCGGCTGCCCTTCGAGCGGCAGTGGCGCAACCCGAACGCGCTGGGCGGCTGACCGGGACCGTGCGGCCGGTCAGTCGATGACGCCGGCCTCGCGGGCGAGCCGCACTGCGTGGACGCGGTTGGTCGCGTGCAGCTTGCGCATCGCGTTCTTGAGGTAGGACTTCACGGTGCTCTCGACCAGGCCGAGGGACTCGGCGACCTGGCGGTTGCTCTGGCCGAGCGCCACCTGCGCGAGCACGTCGACCTCCCGCGCGGCCAGGCCGGTCGGCACCGGCTTGCGGGCGGCGGGCGTGCGCTCGGGGCTGCGGCCCCGCTCGACGCGGTGGCGCACCTCCTCGAGGCGGGCGCGGAGCGCGTCGTTCTCGACGAGGCTGGCCAGGTCGGCGAGCTCGTCGGAGATGTCGCGCAGGTCGGCGCGGGTCAGCTGTACCTGCGGGGGAGCCGGGGCGGCCGGTGCGGCGCCGAGCCGGCCGAGGGCCAGCAGGCGGCGGCGTACCTCGTCGTCGACCGCGATCTCCCGCTCGATCTTGCGGACCAGTGGCAGGAAGGCGTCGTACCAGACGTCACCGAGGACGACCTGGGTGCGATGGGCGAGGTAGACGACCATCCGCGGCGCCCGCTCGACCATGATCGGCAGCGCCGTCACCGTCTCGAGCTGCTCGGCGCGGACCGGGCCGTCGTACTGGTGGGTGATGCCGCGGGCGTCGTAGTAGTTGGTGACCGAGACCGGGCGGCCGATCATCAGCGCCTTGCCGCCGAGGCCGTAGCCGCTGCGGACCCGCAGGCCCTGCAGCGACCGGGTGTTCGCGCCGGAGAGGCCGGTGATGTCGAGCGCGGCGCCCGCGTTGACGACCGGACCACCGAAGGCGACGTCGCTGCGACCGACCGCCCGGAAGTCCGCGAGAGCGCGCAGGAGCCGGCTGCCGTCGTACGGCGCCTCCTGGATGACCTCGGTTGCCATGCCCTCCACGGTAGGTGAGCACAGTCACACCGGCAATTCCCTCGCGGGCCCCTACCCCCCTTCGGGGGTGGGGTGTGTCCCACCCCACCTTCGGGGGGCCCGTGACCCCTGTGGCCCGGCTCACACTCCTCGCCACGTCCGACCAGAGGAGTGATCCATGACCGATCGTTCGACCCCACCGGCTCCGGCCACCCCGATGCGCCGCGTCGCCTTCGCGAGCTGCGCCGGGACCACCATCGAGTTCTACGACTTCTTCATCTACGGCACCGCTGCCGCGCTCGTGTTCCCGACGGTGTTCTTCCCGGCCCTCGGCGACTCGGCGGCGAGCGTCGCCTCGTTCGCGACCTTCGCCGTCGCGTTCATCGCCCGACCGGTGGGCGCGATCGGGTTCGGCCACTTCGGTGACAAGCTCGGCCGCAAGCGCACCCTGATCAGCACGCTGCTCCTCATGGGCGCCGCGACCGTCGCGATCGGCCTGCTGCCGAGCGCAGCCAGCATCGGTGTCGCGGCCCCGATCCTGCTGGTGACCCTGCGCTTCCTCCAGGGTCTTGCCGTCGGTGGCGAGTGGGCCGGCGCGACCCTGCTTGCCGCGGAGTACGCCCCGCCCAACAAGCGCGGCCTCTACGCCGCCTTCCCGCAGCTCGGGCCTGCGATCGCCTTCGCCCTGTCCAGCGGCACCTTCCTCCTCGTGAACCGCCTCGTCGGCGAGACCAGCCCGGCGTTCGTCGAGTGGGGCTGGCGCGTCCCGTTCGTGGCCAGCGCGCTGCTCGTCCTCATCGGCCTCTACGTGCGGCTGAAGGTCGAGGAGACCCCGATGTTCCGCGAGAAGAAGCAGACCCGCGCCAGCACGCAGGGCCCGCTCACCGCGGCGCTGAAGAACCAGTGGAAGGAGATCCTCCTCGGCGGTGGCTCCCTGGCCATGCTGTTCGCGTTCTTCTACATCGGCACGGCCTTCCTGACGTCGTACGGCACCACGGCCATCGGCCTGTCCCGCGCCACCGTGCTCACCATGGGCGTCGTCGGCGCCGTCGTCTTCGGCATCATGATCACGCTCTCGGCCGTCTACAGCGACCGCTTCGGCCGCCGCAAGGTCGTCCTCGCGTCCTGCCTCGTCGCGATCCCGTGGGGCTTCGCGCTCTTCCCGATCCTGGACATCGGCACCCCGGTGGCCTTCGCGGCCGGCCTCTTCGGCACCCTGGCGATCTTCGCGGTCTCCTACGGCCCGGCCGGCGCGATGCTGCCGGAGATGTTCCGCACCGAGTACCGCTACACCGGTGCCGGCATGGCCTACAACCTCGCCGGCGTCATCGGCGGCGGTACGGCGCCGTACCTGGCCTCCGACTTCGTCGAGGCCGGCAACACCGGCGCCGTGGGCTGGATGCTCGCCGCGTTCGGCGCGCTCAGCGTGGTCTGCGTCCTGCTGATGGCCGAGACCCGGCACCGGGTCATGGACGACTCGGCTGCTCAGGACGCGCCGGCCGGCACCCCGGTCGCCGCGAACGTGTAGTCCTCCAGCGGGAAGCGCACCGCCTCGCGGTGCGCCGACAGCGTGGACGTCGGCCGCAGCAGCACTGCCTCACCGTGCTGGTTGAAGTAGTAGCTGCGGGCGGTCGAGCAGCTGCCGGCGTTGAAGACGGAGTTGCCGAGGAGGCCGGTCATCCGGTCGAGGAAGGCGGCATTGGCCTCCTCGGTGACCTCCACGACGTCGGCACCACGCTGGGCCATCGCGGTCAGCAGGCGCGCCAGGTGCGCCATCTGGGTCTCGATGGTCGTGAAGTAGGACAGCCCGGAGTAGGAGTAGGGGCTGTTGAGGCAGAAGAAGTTCGGGAAACCCGGGACCGAGATGCCCTCGTAGGCCTGGAACCGGGTCTCCCGCCACCAGCGGCCCAGGTCGCGGCCCTCGCGGCCGACGACCTGGATCGCCGGGAAGTTCGTCTCCCACAGGCTGAAGCCGGTCGCCAGGACGAGGACGTCGAGGTCCACCCGGCGCCCGTCCACCGTGACGATCCCGTCGGCGTCGACGTGGTCGATCGTCGCGGTCTCCAGGTCGACGTGCGGCCGGGTGAACGTGGGGTAGTAGGTGTTGCTGAACGTCGGCCGCTTGCAGCCGAAGTCGTAGTCGGGCGTCAACCTCGCCCGCAGCTCCGGGTCCTTCACCTGCCGGCGCAGGTGCGCCTCGCAGACCCGCTTGCCGAGCTGGTTGGCCGCCGGCAGGTCGCGGAAGTGCAGGACGCCGGCGACCATCATCACCTCGAGCAGCGAGGTGCCCGCCAGCCGTGCGGCCTTCTGGGTCAGCGGCAGCCGCGCGAACGCCGCCCGGACCAGGCCGGGCACCGGGCCGTCGAGCTTGGGGCTGACGTAGATCGGGGTGCGCTGGTAGACGGTGAGGTGGTCCGCCACCTCCGCCAGCTCCGGGACCAGCTGGACCGCGGTCGCGCCGGTGCCGATCACGCCGATCCGCCTGCCCTCGAGGTCGACGTCGTCGTCCCAGCGGGTGGTGTGCATGACGGTGCCGGCGAAGTCCTCGATGCCGTCGATGTCCGGCAGCCGCGGCTGCGACAGGAAGCCGGTCGCAGTCAGCAGGAACCGTCCGACCACGGTCTCGCCACCCTCGACGGCCACGTGCCACGTCGACGTCTCCTCGTCCCAGCGCGCACCGGTGACGACCGTGCGGAAGCGCATGCGGCGGCGCAGGTCGTACTTCTCGGCGACGTGCACCGCGTAGGCCTTGAGCTCCGCACCGGGCGCGAACAGCCGCGACCAGTGCGGGTTCGGCTCGAAGGAGTAGGAGTACGTCGCACTCGGGATGTCGACCGCGAGCCCGGGGTAGCGGTTGACGTGCCACGTGCCGCCGAGGTCGTCCTCGCGCTCGAGGATCACCAGGTCGTCGTACCCGAGGCGCTGGAGCTGGATCGCGGCCCCCATGCCGCCGAAGCCGGCGCCGACGATGACGGCGTCGTGGACTTTGTTCCCCATGCCGGGACGGTACCCGAGGGCTCGGCCCCGGGGCTGCCGTCAGTGAGGGGCCGTCAGCTGGCGGCCTCGGGCTCGTCGAGCAGGCCCAGCGACCGCAGGGCGCCCGGGAGCTCGGCACGCGAGGTGATGTCGAGCTTCCGGTAGGCGTGGGTGAGGTGGTACTCCACGGTGGAGATCGTGAGGTGGAGCCGGGCGGCGATCTGCGGTTGCTGTGGCCGAGTGCCGCGAGGGCAGCGGTGCGGCGCTCGGAACGGCTGAGCGCCCCGTCCCGGCTCGACCGGGCAGCCTTGCGCGTCCGCACGTCCATCGAGCGCAGGACCCGGCGGACCTGGTCCGCGAGCGGGTCGGCGCCACAGGTGACGGCGAGCCGGTGGGCGTCCTTCAGCTCCTCGACCGCACGCCCGGTGGCGCCGGCGCGGTGCAGGCCCGCTCCCCAGCGGTAGGCGGCCTGGGCACGCGCCAGCAGGGCGTCCGACGTCGCCGCGACGGCGACCGCCTCCTCGATGAGGTCCAGCTCGTCCGGAGCACCCGGCTCGAAGCTCGCGCGGCAGAGCAACGCGGCGGCCAGCGACCGCGGTGCTCCCGCGCGACGGGCCAGCGTCAGCTCCTGGTCCGCGAGCCCGAGCGCCTCGTCCTGTCGCCCGAGGCGGTGGGCCGCTGCGGCGGCCGGGAGCCGCCAGGGCATGAGGGCGTAGTCGGCGATGCCGTAGTGGGAGAGCCGGTCCCGCGCGGCGTAGGCGTCGGCCAGCGCCTGCTCGTCGTCGCCCTCGGCCAGGGCGAGGAGCGACCGGTGGTGCACGACGATGCCGAAGGTGTAGCCGTCCGGGTCGGTCCGCTCGCCCAGCTGGATCGCCCGGCGGGCTCCTTCGAGGTCGCCGCGCAACCGCCGGGCGCTGGCGAGGATCCCGGCACTCCACGGGAAGGTCGCCGGGACCGCGGACTGGGTCAGCTCGACGGCGCGGGCGCACTCGCGCTCGGCCTGCTCGAGGGCGCCCCGCTCCAGGGACACGATGGCCGAGGAAAAGGCTGCGGTCCCGAGGGCGTGGATCGACCGCCGGGCCTCGGCCGCCGGACGCGCCCGGGTGGCGATGTCGCCGGCGAGGTCGAGGCAGTCCACCGCCACCAGTGCGAGGGTCGCCCAGATCGGAGCGAGGCCGAAGCGCGGGATCCCGTCGAGTGGTCCGTCCGACACCGCGGTCTCGATCAGGCGCCGTACGTCGGCGCGGCGCCCCCGCATGCCGGCGAGCATGTTGGCGACCTGGACCGCCAGCCCGGGGCTGGGCGGCATCTCGCCGGCGAAGTACTTCTGCGCGAGCCTGGACGCCAGATCCTCCGTCTCGCTCCTGATCGCCGTGTCGATGGTCCCGGAGCCGTAGCCCCCGGTGGCGATGTACTCGGCGAGCAGGTCGAGGGAGAGCGGGTCGTCGTCCGGGACGAGCTGCCAGGCCTGGCGGGCGACCCGGGCTGCTGCGGCGTGGTGCTCGTTCATGAACTGCAGTCGGGTGAGGTCCCGCATCAGCTGGATCCGCTCGCGCGGGTCCGACACGAGGGGGAGGGCCTGCTGCAACCGGTCGCGCGCGGCGGGGTCGCCGGCTGCCGCCTCGGCGCGCGCCAGCTCGAGCACCACGGCCGGGTCGTCGTCGCCGGGCACCTCGAGCAGCGCCCGGCGCAGGAGCGGCACGGCGCCGTCCGGTCCTCCGGCGCCCATCGCGGCCGCCGCGGCGCGGCGCAGGACCGCCACCACCTCCGCGTCCCCGCGGGGTGGCACCGCCAGCAGGTGCGCCGCCACCCGCTCGTCGGGAGCGCCGCGCGAGCGCAGCAGCGCCGCGGCGTCGCTGTGCAGCTGTGTGCGCAGCACGGGCGTCATGTCGCGCTCCACGGCCGAGGCGACGAGCTGGTGCCGGAACGCCAGGGTCTCCCCGTCAGCGAGGAGGCCTTCGTCCACGAGCGTCATCACCACCTCCACGGCGTCGCCCGGCGGCAGGCCGGCGAGCGACGCGACGTCGTCGAGGAGGGCGTCCGGGCCGAGGACGGCGACGGCGTGGGCGAGCCGCCCCGCCGGCTTCCCGAGGCGGCTCAACCGGGCCGCCACCGACCGCAGCACGGCGTCGGGGACGAGCTCCCTGACCCGGTCGATCGTGCCTGCCGCGTCGGCCGGGAGGCCCTCGGAGCGCAGCGCCGCCAGCAGCTCGCCCACCATGAACGGGTTGCCGCCGGTGATGTCGCGGCACGCCGTGGTGAGCTCCTCCGACGTGCTCCCGAGGTGCGAGCGCACCAGCTGGCCGACCGCCTGGGCAGTCAGCGGTGGCGGCTCGACCACCCGCGCACGAGGATCCGCCGCCAGCCAGCTGATCAGGTCCCCGTTGCGGTCGTTGGAGTCGAGCCGGTGCGCCAGGGCGATGACCACGCCCACGTCCTCGAGCCCGAGGGCGAGGCGGGCGAGCGCGCGCAGGCTGGCACGGTCGCAGGACTGGATGTCGTCCACCGCCAGCAGCACGCCGCGGGGGTGCTCGGCCGACAGGTGGTCCACGAGCCACGCGATGCCCTCGACCACGGCCGCCGGCGACTCCTCGCCCGAGGCGGCGCGCGAGGCATCCGGGGAGAAGAGCGAGCGGCACGGTGCAGCAGGTCCGGCGAGCAGGCTCGCGCGGGCCTCCGGGTCGGACGAGTTGACCAGGCGGCCGAACAGCTGCCGCGCCGTACCGAACGCGAAGTCCTGCTCGAAGTCCGCCCCGCGCGCTGACAGGACCAGCATGCCGCGGCTCCGGCCAGCCTCCCGGGCGGCATGCAGCAGGGCGGTCTTCCCGACACCGGCGGGACCGCGCAGCAGCACGATGCCGCCGGCACCGTCGCCCGCGGAGTCGAGACGCGCGTCGATGGCCGCGGACTCCGTGGTGCGCTCGAGCAGGCCCACGAGATCCCCGGAGCGTCCCACGCGGGCACCCTAGTCGCGCTCGACCTCCAGCGTCCGGGAAACCGAAGAAGTGGCCGGGGTCCCTGTCAACCCCGGAATCAGCTGGATGACCCCGGATCCGGTGTCAGCGTGGCCAGTGGCCCGCGCCGGGACCGTCAGGCGGCCCAGTCGAGGAGCAGCCGGGTGCCGTGGATCTCCATGGGCGTGGGTGTCTGCTCGCCCCGGGTGGGGGTGATGCGTCGTGTGCCGGTCGGGTCGACCAGGTAGTGGGCCCCGTGGGGATCGCGCCAGATCGTGATCCCGGGGAAGGGTTGTCGGGCTTGCCAGCCGGCGTGGGTCTTGATGCGGTGGTGGGTGCGGGTGAGTGGGGCGAGGTTGTCGCTGCTGGTGGGCCCGCCTTCGCTGTGGGGTTCCTGGTGATCGATGTCGACGTTGCGCGAGGTGTTGACGGCGTAGGGGAAGACGTCGGCGGGGTGGATGAGGTGGACCATCTCGCGCAGGCGTCGGGGGATCTCGTAGGCGTCGACGGCCATGGTCTGGTTGAGGTCGATGACCGGCAGGACCTGCACCTTGCCGGCGACGTGGGCGATGGTCTTGCGCACCCATGCGGTGGTGACGGGGCCGTGGCCCTCGAACCTGGCGATGGGGGAGTCGGGGGTGAGGTGGAGGTAGATCTTCACCTTGGGTTTCACCGGTCCGACGGAGAGGTCGGGGTGGGTGTCGGGGTTGACGAGGTGGGCGAACGCGGCGAGCTTGCGCTCGACCTTGCTGACGTCCGGGAGGGTCTCCTCCAGGCTCGTGGCGACGGCGTTCAACGCGGTGTCGGCGGCGAGGATGACGGTGGCGTGGTCGCGGATGGTGAGGGTGGCGATGCCGTGGCGATTGACGCGGGACATGCGGACGAAGCGGTCCTTCTCGGCGGCTTCTTCCTTCGCCCTGGCGAGCTCGGGGGCGGCGGCGGTGATCTTGGGCTCGACGAGGGTCTCGAACCGGGTCCAGGGCAGCCGGCCGTCGGCGACCTCGTGGACTTCGTGGTCGACCCAGGCTGCTTCGTCGCTGGTGAGGTCGCGGGTGGCCTCGGCGACGTGGCGTGCGTGGCGGACGCGGACGGTGCCGGCGTCGATGCCGGCCTGCAGCTTGGGGAGTCGGTGGTGCAGGTCGACGGCGTCGGCGATGAGTCGTTTGGCACCGAGGGGGCTGGTCTGGATGCGGGCGCCGAAGGTGGCGGCGGCGTACTCGGTGATCCTGGGTGTGCCCTCGGCCCCGGCGGGCCTGGCGCGGTCGCGGCCGCGCTTGTCGTGGACCGGGAGGGTGTCGGGGTTGTGCAGGACGGCCCACTGGTAGGCGGCGCGGAGGATGTCGCGCTCGGCCTGCTGGCGCACCGCGTGCTGGTCCTCGACGAAGTCGAGGACCTGGTTGGCGGTCATCTCCGCCACCGCCCGATCGGTGACCATGACCCCACCCAACACCAGGGGTCCGACACAAACGTCCGCAGAAGACCTGCGACGAAAGCGCCTGTGGACGAGGCAGGCTGGCTGGTGATCATCGTTGTCGGCTCGCCCCAACCCGCGCCCGCGCCGTGACGCCGACGTGCTCGGCTCACCGGACGTTCTCGCTCGCGGTCCAGCCCTGGTCGATGGCCAGGCGTTCGGTGACACGGAGCACGGTGGCCACCGCCGGACTCGCGGACAGCTCCTCGTCGCTGTAGGTGATGAACCACGGGACAGTCCGGGCCGGTTCAAGCGGCTTCCACACCAGGCCGTCGAGGTAGTCCCGACCCACGGACTCCAGGGTCAGCAGCACGCTCTGCTGGTCGTGCAGGATGTCGCCGCCCGTGCTCAGGCCGAAGATCACCTCCCTGGTCCACGTCGGACCCAGGTCGTGCTCCGCGAGGTAGCGGAGGACCCAGTCGTTCCAGGAGCTCATCTCCTCGTCCACCGACAAGATCGGGAAGAGGGAGAGGTCCGCTGCCGTCACGCAGGGCGCTTCGGCGAGCGGATGCCGACTGCCCACCAGCGCACCGACACGTTCCTCCCTCACGTAGATGCTGCTGAGCCCCGGTCGGCGGAACCTGCCGCCGATGGCGAGGTGCAGGTCCCCGGCGAGAAGCTGCCGTGCCACGTCCGCACGCGGAAGGGTGGTCTGGTGGATCGCGACCTGCGGCACGTTCGCCCGGGCGGCCGCGAGGATGCGACGAGGAGTGAGCAGCGAAGGCTCGCTGACGTGGATGCGGAGGACGCCGGGCAGGCCTGCTGTGACCCTCGTCCTCTCCACTGCCCGGCGGACGTCACCCAGAATCGACTCCGCGGCCTTGGCCAGGACCTCTCCGGCCGGGGTCGGTGCCACTCGCCGGCTCGTGCGCTCGAAGAGGCGGGCGCCCAGACGTCGCTCCATCCGCTGGAGGGACTGGCTGAGGGCGGGCTGCGCCTGTGGAGACGCTGTGCCGCTCGCGAGATGCTCCGCTCCTCCGCGATGGCGAGGACGTACTCGAGGTCGCGCAACGACAGATCCATAACATCGAGATGCTAGATCGCCACTGCCTTTGGTGTTGGCGGTCTGGAGCAGTCCGACCAGAGACTGGTTCCCCGAGTCAAGGAGGAATCATGCGAGTCGGACTCACGCTCGAGATGAAGGCGTCGCCACACCGCACCCAGTCCTGGACGGAGCTGTGGGAGGACTGCCTGTGGACCTTCGAACAGGCCGAGCAGCTCGGCTTCGACTCGCTCCTGGTCCAGGAGCACTTCTTCAGCGAGGACGGTTATGCACCCTCCATCCCGATCTTCCTGACCGAGCTGATCCACCGGACGTCGACGGCGCGGATCGGCTCGTACATCTACGTGGCGCCGTTGCACCACCCGCTCGCGCTCGCCCAGGAGACGGCGGTCCTCGACCAGCTGTCGGGCGGCCGCCTCGACGTGGGGATCGGAAGCGGCCACCGGGTCGCTGAGTACGTCGCGTTCGGGTTGAACCCCCGCACGCGCCCCTCCCGCATGGAGGAGGCCATCGAGCTGCTCAAGAAGGGCTGGACCGGCGAGCCGGTGGAGCACGAGGGCAAGTACTTCACCATCCCCGGCCTCCGGGTCCAGCCGACCCCGCTGCAGCAGCCGCACCCGCCCCTGTGGGTCGCGGCCACCACGCCGGCCGCGGCTGCCCGGGCGGGTCGGCACGGAGCCAACCTGGCGGGTGCCTCGGTGGACCCGGCCGTGCACGCGGCCTACCACGAGGCGCTCGCCGCTGCCGGGCACGAGCCCGGCTCCACGAGGGTCTCGAACCCCTGGAGCATCACGGTCACCGACGAGGACCCCGAGAAGGTCTGGGCCCGCAACCAGTACCTGTACTTCGACCGCTGGGACTACTACCGCAAGATCCGTTCGGAGTTCGGCGACCCGGACCTCGACTACGGGCTCGAGCCGGCGGCCGACGCCTACCGTGCCAACGAGCTCATCGGCGACGCCGACACCGTGCTGGCCGTGCTGGAGCCGTTCGTCAAGGACCTCGGGCTCACCGACCTCGTGCTGTTCGGTCCCCACCCCGGCATGGACCTGCGGGGCGAGGGAATGGAGAACCTCCAGCGCTTCGCCGAGCAGGTGCTCCCCACCCTGAAGTCGTGGTGACGTGGACCGGGTCCTCGTCGTGACCGGCGCCCGGGGTGACGTCGGTGCGGCCGTGGTCACCCGCGCAGCTGCCGCGGGCTACGACGTCGTCGCGGCCGACGTGGTGCCTCCAGACGAGCCATCCGGACCCCACGTCAGTGCGGCCACGTTCGACCTGGTCGACGATGCTCAGGTGCGGGAGTTCGCCGCAGACGTCGTCGAGCGGTGTGCGTCGGGCGACGTCGAGCACGTCGGGCTCGTCCACTGCGCGGGAATTGCCCGGGTCGAGCCCTTCGCGACGTCCGACACCGAGGCGTGGGACGTCATGTACCGGGTCAACCAGCGTGCCCCGCTCCTGCTCACGCAGGCGCTCCTGCCCGCCCTCACCCGGAGGCCCGAGTCGGCCATCGTCTTCGTCAGCTCGGACTCCGCCCGGGCAGGGGCCGGGCGCGAGGTGGCGTACTCCGCCACCAAGGCGGCCCTCATCGGTGCTGCGAAGTCCCTGGCGCGTGAGCTGGCGCGCCACCGCGCGAGGGTGAACGTCGTGGCGCCCGGCCCGATCGAGGGACAGATGGTCGACAGCGCCACTGCCGACCACGAGGGGTACCTCGAGCGACTCGTGGGCGCCGTCCCGCTGCGGCGCCTGGCCACTCCCACCGAGGTCGCAGCAGCCATCTTGTGGCTCGTCGGCCCGGAATCCACCTACGTGACCGGACAGACGCTCAGCGTCTCCGGCGGAATCACCATGCACTGACCACCAGGAGGACCCATGCCCATCGTCGACTCCCACATGCACCTCATCGACGTGACGAACCACGACTGGTACCCCGGACTGAAGGTCTGGGCCGACGCCATCGACTTCCCGGAGCTGTACGCCGACTTCCTGCTGCCCGACTACCGCGAGGGGGACACCAGGTCGGTGGACGCGTTCGTGCACGTGTCGGCCACCACCCTGCCTCGGGCCTACCTCGCCGAGACCCGGTGGGTCGACCAGCTGGCTGACGACAACGACCTCGACCTGGCGATCGTCGCCACGGTGGACCCGACGCTGGCCCGGGACGAGATCGTGGCCGACCTCGAGACCCAGGCTGAGAGCTCCCGGCTGCGAGGACTGCGGGTCCTGTACGGCCTCGAGCCGGGCACGGACGCCGCGGACACCATCCTGCGCTGGCTCGAGGAGCGTGGCCTCGTGTTCGACCTCGTGACGAACCCGGAGGGCATGACTGCCTGGCTGCGTTCGCTCGAGCGGTTCCCCGACCTTCGCGTCGTCCTCGAGCACACGGGGTGGCCCACGGGGACCGACCCCGATGCCCGGGCCGCGTGGACGACGGCGATCCACGACTTCGCTGCGTCGACCGATGCGCTCTGCAAGCTGACCGGGCTCGGCATGGTCACCCGCGACACCACGGAGGCCACCCTCCGACCGTGGCTCGACACCGTGATCGAGGAGCTCGGCTGGGACCGGGTGGCGTTCGGGTCCAACCTGCCGATCGAGACCATGGGAGGGACCCACGGGCAGATGCTCGAGACCTTCTCTGTCGTCGTGGGCCAGGTCGACGAAGCCGAGCAGGCCAAGTTCTGGGGCGAGAACGCCCGCCGCGTCTACTGGTCCACCGCGTGATGAGATCGGGCTGAGCAGGATCGGCCTGAGCAGGATCGGCCCGAGCGTCCCCTCTTCCGGCCACTGCGCCGGTGTCTGGCTGCGGGGCGGGGCCGCGCGACTAGCGGATCGGTTGGTCGTGGATCGCCGAGGAGAGGTTCGCCCCGTTCAGCTGGAGGTAGAGGTGCCGCTCGGTGACGGTCAGCGTGAGCGCGTTGCGGCGCTCGAGGGCCGCCACGGCGGAATCGATGAACCCGGGCTCGAAGCTGTGCAGGACGATCTCGTCTGCGCGGTGGATCTTCGCACCCGCCCACTGCGCCAGGACCCTGGCCGGGTCTCGGTGGGTGTAGATGGTCGTGCGCTCGGCCGCCTTGCTGCCCGCGTGGAGGCGCGCTGCATCGGGTGCTCCGACCTCGATCCAGGCCAGCAGCTTCCCGCTCATGTCGCGCACGAGAACCGCTGGGTCGGAGGTCGCGGAGATTCCCTCGCTGAACGCGATGCCGTCTTCGTGCTCGAGGCAGTATGCGAGCACGCGCGTCACGAGGTACGCCTCGGTCTCCGACGGGTGCCGCGCGGCGCGCAGCGTGAGCTGCTCGTAGACGCCGCGATCGGTGTCGGCCAGCTCGATCTCGAAGGTGTGCATCGTCGCGCCGGCCGCCATGCGGGTCATGCTGGCCCAGGACGCGTCCCCGCGTCGAATGGTCGAGGCCCGGTCCTTCTCCGAAGCGCCTAGAGTCGGTCATCCACGTGCGGGCCGGTGCCGGCCCGGACGGTCGGGCGACAGCCTCGGGCGAGCCCGGGGAGACGGGACCAGGGGCGAAGGGGCTGCTGTGACGCACGACGACCAGGTCGACGAGTCAGCAGCGGACGACGGCGCGCGGGACGAGCTCGCTGCCCTCGCGCGTGGCCCACGCGGGACGGCGGCGGCTGCGGCGCTGACGGGGCTGGGCATGGGGCTGGCGGAGATGCGTTTCGACGAGCTGGTGGCCGGACCCCTGGTCGTGGGCGTGCCGGCTGCGTTCCTGTCCGTGTTCTGCCTGTGGCAGGTCGTGCGGTTCACGCCCGCCTCGGTCGACCGGCTGGAGGCCTTCGTCCTGCGCGCTGGCGGTCGGTTCACGCCAGTGGCGGACGGGGCGCGCGGCTACACGGCGACGCCCTTCCGTCACGGCGACCAGCCGCGTCGTTTCGGAGTGGTCAGGTACGGCGCGCACGGCACCCGGATCGAGATAGGTCACCTGCTGTCGTCCTCTGCGCACCCCAGGGCGCAGCTGGTCGAGCGGCGGCACGCCTACGCCGTCATCGAGCTGCCCGAGCGCATGCCTCAGATGGTCCTCGACTTCGGGCACCTCCGCAGCTTCCTCGGGATCCGCCTGACGCCGGAGCACTGGGACCGGTCGCAGCTGGTCGACGTCGGGGGCGGACGCCGGTTCCGCCTGTTCGTCGCCGAAGGCGGAGAGCACGTCGCACGCAGGTTCTTCACCGCCGACGTGGTGCGGGCGTTCGAGGAGGTCGGGCGTCACTACGACGTCGAGATCGACGCGAGCCACCTGTACCTGCTCTCGATGAGGTCAGCGGCCTCCGGCTCCGACCGTCGCTGGGAGAAGCAGCGAAACCTCATCGAGGGCCTTGCCGGGACCGTGGTCGGATCGCCGGTGTGGGACGACGTGCGAGGTCCGCGGAGAGGCCGCGGGCCGCGCACGGGAAGCCTGGTGATGGACGTGAAGCGCGGCGTCAGGGTCGTCCTCGCAGCGGCGACGGCAGCAGTCGTCGTCCTCTCGGCGATCGTCCTCCACGCCCAGGGGCTCCTGCACGTCTGACGAGACGTGCAGCACGCCGGGTTGTCAGTGTCAGAGCCGCAGCAGGCGCTCGCACTCCTCGACCAGCCTCGCCCGCAGCGGCCGACCGCGCTCGGCAAACCCGCGCTGGGCCTCGACGTACGCCGCCTTCCCCTCCGCCGTCTCCACGCGGACCGGGTCGAAGCCGAGGTCGGCGAGGTCGTAGGGCGCGGCGCGCATGTCCATGACGCGGATGTCCCAGGCGAGCTCGAAGCAGTCGGCGACGAGGTCGGAGGAGATCATCGGCGACAGGCGGAAGGCGTGCTTGTAGAGGTCCATGCCGGCGTGGAGGCAGCCGGGCTGCTCGAAGTCGGGGCGGTCGTCGCGGCCGGGGCGCAGGGTGTTGAGGGGGCGGGCCGGGGCGGTGAAGAAGCGGTAGGCGTCGAAGTGGGAGCAGGCGATGCGGTGGCCCTCGACGACGGCGTCCGTGCCCGCGGGGCCCAGGCGCAGCGGCCAGTCGGCGTGGCGGGTCTCGTCCTCGGCGAGGCGGTAGACCATGGCCCACTCGTGGAGGCCGAAGCAGCCGAAGTGCGGGGCGCGGGCGGCGGTGGCGCTCAGCAGGCGGTGCAGTGACTCGACGAGCAGCCGCTGCGCCGCGACGTACGACGACGCGACGGTCACGCCGCCCGGGACGCCCGGGACGGTCTCGTAGCCCTTGAGCCCGGCGTACGTGCCGTCGTCCTCCAGCACCACGCCGGCGCCCGGGTGCCAGCGGCGCAGCTGGGCGGGGCGGTAGGAGTAGTAGGTGAAGAGGAAGTCGAAGACGGGGTGCTTCACGTGCGCCTCGCGGCGGGCGAGGTGCGGCGCGACGTAGCCGTCGACGCGCTCGGCGTGCGCGGCAGCGCGGGCGCGCCACTCCGCGGGCGCGAGCACGACCTCCTGCGCATTCACGACCGACCACCTTAGGTCGATAGGCTCGCCGGGTGCGCATCGTCAGATTCACCACGGGGGAGGAGCCGGCCTACGGCGTCCTGACCGGAGACCTCGACGAGTACGGCCAGCCTGCTGACGACGCGGTCATCGTCGGCCTCGCGGGCGACCCGCTCTACGTCGGCGTGAAGCTCCTCGAGAAGGAGTACCGGTTCGAGGACGTCCGGCTGCTGGCGCCGGTGCTGCCGCGCAGCAAGGTCGTCGGCATCGGCAAGAACTACGCCGCCCACGCGGCCGAGATGGGCGGGGAGGTGCCGGCCGAGCCGCTGATGTTCATCAAGCCGAACACCACGGTCATCGGGCCCGGCGACTCGATCCTCTACCCGAAGCAGTCGGAGAACGTGCACTACGAGGGCGAGCTCGCCGTCGTGATCGGCCGGATCTGCCGCGACGTCCCCGCCGAGCAGGCGACCGACGTCATCCACGGCTACACGATCGCCAACGACGTCACCGCACGCGACCTCCAGCGCTCCGACGTCCAGTTCACCCGCGGCAAGGGCTTCGACACGTTCTGCCCGCTGGGCCCGTGGATCGAGACCGACCTCGACCCGCACGACTTCAACCAGGGCCGCCGGGTCCAGACCTTCCTCAACGGCGAGGTCGTCCAGGACGGTACGACGGCCGACATGGTCTTCGACGTCCCCGCACTCGTCGCCCACGTCTCCAGCGTGATGACGCTGCTGCCGGGCGACGTCATCCTCACCGGCACCCCGGAGGGTGTCGGTCCCATGCAGGTCGGCGACGAGGTGGAGATCTCGATCGACGGCCTCGGCACCCTCACGAACAAGGTGGAAGCACGAGCATGAGCACGACCGATCAGGGCACGACGACGCCGGTCCGGGTGCGGATGGCCCCGTCGCCGACGGGCAGCCCGCACGTCGGCATGATCCGCACGGCGCTGTTCAACTGGGCGTTCGCGCGCCACCACGGCGGCACCTTCGTCTTCCGGATCGAGGACACCGACAAGGAGCGCAGCACCGACGAGTCGCTGCGCTCGATCCTCGACCTGATGCGCTGGCTCGGCCTCGACTGGGACGAGGGCCCCGAGGTCGGCGGCCCGCACGCGCCGTACTTCCAGAGCGAGCGCGGCGACAAGTACGCCGACGCGCTGGCGTTGCTGCGCGAGAGCAGCCGCACCTACGACTGCTACTGCACCAACGAGGAGGCCGCCGCGCGCCGCAAGGCCGCCGGCTCCAAGGTGCAGGGCTACGACGGCTTCTGCCGCGAGCTCAGCGACGAGCAGCGCGAGGCGTTCATCGCCGAGGGACGCAAGCCGATCGTCCGCTTCCGCATGCCCGAGGGCTCGATCACGTGGCACGACCTGGTCCGCGGCGAGGTCACCTTCGAGACCGAGTTCGTCCCCGACTTCGCGCTCTGCCGGGCCAACGGCGACCCGCTCTACACCCTGGTCAACCCCGTCGACGACGCGCTGATGGAGATCACCCACGTGCTCCGCGGCGAGGACCTGCTCTCGTCGACGCCGCGCCAGATCGCCCTCTACGAGGCGCTCAAGGAGGTCGGGATCGCGAAGGCGACCCCGCAGTTCGGCCACCTGCCCTACGTCATGGGCGAGGGCAACAAGAAGCTCTCGAAGCGCGACCCCGAGGCGCACGCGCTGGCCTACCGCGACCAGGGCTACCTGCCCGAGGGCCTGCTCAACTACCTCGCCCTCCTCGGCTGGGCGATCGCGGCCGACCGCGACGTCTTCACGCTCGAGGAGATGGTCGAGGCGTTCGAGATCACCGACGTCGTCGCCAACCCGGCGCGCTTCGACATCAAGAAGTGCGACGCGATCAACGCGGCCCACATGCGCAGGCTCAGCATCGAGGACATCACCCACCGGGTGATCCCGTTCCTCAAGGCCGACGGCGTGCTCAGCGACCCGGTCAACGACGCCGACGCGCAGCTGCTCGAGCTCGCGATGCCGCTCGTCGCGGAGCGGATCAACAAGCTCAGCGAGGCCAGCGCGCTGCTGGAGTTCCTCTTCGTCGACGAGGACGCCTTCGAGGTCGACCCCGACGACGCCGCGAAGGTCATCGGAGAGGCCGGCATCCCCGTCATCCAGGCGTCGTACGACGCCCTGGCGGCGCTGCCGACCTGGTCCACCGAGGCGATCCAGGCCGCCCTGCAGGCCGCGCTGGTCGAGGGCCTCGGCCTCAAGCCGCGCAACGCGTTCGGCCCGGTCCGCGTCGCCGTCACCGGCCGGCGCATCTCCCCGCCGCTCTTCGAGTCCCTGGAGCTGCTCGGCCGCGAGCGGAGCCTCGGGCGGTTGCAGCGTGCCCTCGGGTGAGGACACCCGCACCGCGCCGGGGCTGACCTACGACCGGCTCCAGCTGCTGGGCCCGCCCGGCGGCTGGCGCCAGCCGGTGGGCATCGTCTTCCTGGTCGCGCTGTTCGTCGTCGGGCAGGTCGTCCTCGGCGTCGTCGTCACGCTGTGGCTCGCCCTCGGCGGTGACGGTGTCGACGAGATCGCCGACAAACTCTCCGGCGACACCGCGACCCCGTCCTTCCTCGCGCTGGTCAACCTCGGGTGGGCCGCGGCCATCCCCGCGGTCTTCCTCGTCGGGTTCCTGCTGCACCGCCTCACGCCCGGCTGGATGGGCTCGGTCGTCGGCCGGCTGCGGTGGCGGTGGCTGCTCACCTGCCTCGGCCTGGCCGTCGTCGCGCTGACGATCACCATGGCGGTCTCGACCGTGCTGCCCGACCAGGGCGCCGGCACGGTCGACCTCGGCGACGGCGCCAGCGCCTGGACCAGCGCCAGCCGCGACTTCCTGCTCGTGGTCGTGCTGCTGACCCCGCTCCAGGCGGCGGGGGAGGAGTACGCGTTCCGCGGCTACCTCACCCAGGCGTGCGGCGGGCTCACCGCCCGGTTGCCGGCCCGGGTCGGCACGACGGTCGCGGTCGTCGTACCGGCGCTGGTGTTCGCCGTCGCCCACGGCGCCGGCCAGGACCTGCCGATCTTCTTCGACCGCTTCGCGTTCGGCGTCGTCGCCGGCCTGCTCGTGCTGCTCACCGGCGGGCTGGAGGCCGGGATCGCGATGCACGTCCTCAACAACTTCCTCGCCTTCGGCCTGGCCATCGCGTTCGGCGACATGACCGAGACCCTGCAACCCACCGACGGCACCTGGTGGACGGTCCCGGTGACCCTCGTCCAGTCGCTGTCCTACCTCGGCCTGACCCTGTGGGTCGCCCGCCGGACGGGCGTGCGGAGCCGCACGAGTGGGGCCATTTTGGAGGCGCGGCGCGGCCGCGTGTAATGTTTCTGCCGGTTCAGGTCCTCCGCGGACCGGAGCCGCCAGCAGTGGTCTATGGTGTAATTGGCAGCACGACTGGTTCTGGTCCAGTTAGTCTAGGTTCGAGTCCTAGTAGACCAGCCACAGCAGCAAGCAGGAGCCGGGCAGCAGCCCGGCTCTTCTTGTTTTCCAGCCCGGTCGAGGGCCCGGTCGAGGCCCCGTAGGCGCCGTCCGGAGCGGGGAGGCACCCCGATTTGGCCTCTGCGACGGGGATCCTCTACAGTTCTTCTCGTTGTCGAGGCCAACAGGCCGAAGACAGCGTGCCCCCGTCGTCTAGCGGCCTAGGACGTCGCCCTCTCACGGCGGTAACGCCGGTTCAAATCCGGTCGGGGGTACCAACCAGCCGAGGCCCGGTCCACCAGGACCGGGCCTCGCTGCATTTCTGCGTCGCGAAGGCCCGAGGGACCAGGCTCTCAGCCAGGGCGCGACGCCCTGGCCGCAGCGGTCTTCCTCGCCGCCCGCGTCCTGGGCGGCGTCGGCTCGGTGCCGACGACGGCGAAGATCGGCGCGGTGAGCTTCTCCAGCGCGGCGACCGCCTCGGCGTGCCGCTCGGCGAGCGACGCGACGACGCCGGCGAGCTCGGCCTGGGCCTCGGCGAGGGTGTGCACGGTGTCCGCGAGCTCGCGCTGGCGGCCGATGAAGTCCTGGAGCGGCTGGGCCGTCGCGCCGGCGATCCCCGTGACGGCAGTGGCCATCCCGGCGACCGCTCCGGCGAGCTCGCCGACCTGCTTCGCGAGCTCGTCGGGCTGGGTGACCGCGTCGACGGCCGTGTCGCGCACGGTCCGCAGCACCTCGGACGTGAGCCGGAGCGCGGCCTGCTGCGACTTCAGCAGCAGGTCGAGCGGGTTCAGGGGGCCGCCGGGGCCGTGGGTCTCCGCCATGGCGACAGCGTGGCAGAAGGAGGGCCGCCGCGCACCAGGTGCTGCCGTGTCCGATTTCCGCCAGTCGCTGTCGGTGTGTGCGTGCAGGATGGAGCCATGGAGACCACCGCGACCGCCGACGCGCAGCTGGAGTTCGACCGCTGCTACACCGCGGTGCAGTCGCGGGACCGCCGCTTCGACGGCGTCTTCTACACCGCGGTCCGCACGACCGGCATCTACTGCCGCCCGTCGTGCCCGGCCCGGACGCCGGCCCCGGCCAACGTCAGCTTCCACCGCACCGCCGCGGCCGCGCAGTCCGCGGGCTACCGCGCCTGCAAGCGCTGCCTGCCCGACGCCACGCCCGGCAGCCCCGACTGGGACGTCGCGGCGACCGTCGCCGGCCGCGCGATGCGGCTCATCGCCGACGGCGTCGTCGACCGCGAGGGGGTCGAGGGCCTGGCCCGGCGACTGGGCTACACCTCGCGCCACCTGGCCCGCCTGCTCACCGCCGAGCTCGGCGCCGGGCCGCTCGCGCTCGCCCGCACCCAGCGCGCCCAGACCGCCCGTGCGCTCGTCGAGAGCACCGACCTCAGCCTCACCGACGTCGCGTTCGCGGCGGGCTTCTCCAGCGTGCGCCAGTTCAACCAGACCATGCAGGAGGTGTACGCCGCCTCGCCCAGCGAGCTGCGCGGACGCCGGTCCTGGCGCGCCCGCCCCGCCGGCGGCACCGACCTGCGCATCGCGGTCCGCACGCCCTTCCGCGGCTCCGACCTGCTGCGCTTCCTCGCCGACCGCGCCGTCCCCGGCGTCGAGGTCGCCGAGGTCGGCGCCGACGGGTCGGGCTGGTACGCCCGCACCCTCGACCTGCCGCACGGGCCCGGCACGGCCCGCGTCGAGCTCGCCGACCTCGAGGGCGCCGGGACGTCGTACGTCCCGTTGCGGGTGGTGCTCGACGACCTGCGCGACACCGCAGCCGCTGTCGCCCGGATGCGGGCGCTCCTCGACGCCGACGCCGACCCGGTGGCGATCGACGCCCACCTCGGCGCCGACCCGGCGCTGGCACCGCTCGTCGCGGCCCGCCCCGGCCTGCGCGTCCCCGGCCACGTCGACGGCGGCGAGGTCGCCGTGCGGGCCGTCCTGGGCCAGCAGGTCACCGTCGTCGCCGCGCGCACGGCGGCCGCGAGGCTGGTGGCCGGGCACGGTCGGCCGGTCACGACGACCGTCGACGGCCTGACCCACCTGTTCCCCGCTGCAGCGGCGGTCGCTGCGCTCGACCCGTCGTCGCTGCGGATGCCCCGCGCCAGGGGCCGTGCGCTCACCGGCCTGGCCGCCGCACTGGCTGACGGCGACCTGGTGCTCGACCGTGGGCCGGACCGCGGTGAGCTGCGCGAGCAGCTGCTCGCGCTGCCGGGCATCGGCCCGTGGACGGCCGACTACATCGCGCTGCGGGCGCTCGGCCACCCCGACGTCTGGCTGCCGACCGACGTCGGCGTGCGCAACGCGCTCGCCGGCCGGCCGCCGGCCGACCCCGAGCGCTGGCGGCCCTGGCGGTCGTACGCGCTGCTGCACCTGTGGACCTCCCTGTCCGACCCACGAGGAGAATGAGAAGCACCATGTGGACCGTCATCGAGTCGCCCGTCGGGCCGCTGCGCCTCGTCGAGCGCGACGGAGCGATCACCGCGATCGAGTTCTTCCCGTTCCGCGACCACGACGGTCGCCCGCGCGGCGACCGTGCCGACGACCAGCCGCTGCTGGTCGAGGCGGCGCGCCAGCTCGGGGAGTACTTCGCCCGCGAGCGCACCACCTTCGACCTGCCGCTCGCGCCCGTGGGCACGCCGTGGCAGCAGGAGGTGTGGGGCCAGCTGCTCGCGATCGGCTACGGCGAGACCGCGTCGTACGGCGAGATCGCGGGCCGCCTCGGCAAGACCAACGCGGCCTCGCGCGCGGTGGGCGTCGCCAACGGCGCCAACCCGATCCCGATCGTCATCCCGTGCCACCGGGTGATCGGCGCCAACGGGACGCTCACCGGGTACGCCGGCGGGCTGGACCGCAAGCAGACCCTGCTCGGGCTCGAGCAGGAGGCGCTCTTCTAGGCCGACAGGTCCCGGACCGGCTCGGCCGGCATCACTCCGCGGCGGCGCGGCGCAGCGACTCCGAGAGCCGCTCGGCCGCCGCCAGGACCGCGGGGGCGTGCATGCGACCGGGCTGGCGGGAGAGGCGCTCGAGCGGGCCGGAGACCGACACCGCGGCGATCACCTTGCCGCCGGGGGAGCGGACCGGGGCCGACACCGAGGCGACACCCTGCTCGCGCTCGCCCACCGACTGCGCCCAGCCGCGACGACGGATGGCGGAGAGCTCGGCGGCGGAGAAGGCGGCGTTCTGCAGGCCGCGGTGGATCCGCTCGGGGTCGTCCCACGCGAGCAGCACCTGCGCTGCGGAGCCGGCGCGCATGGTCAGCTGCGAGCCGACCGGGATGGTGTCGCGCAGGCCCGAGGGCCGCTCGGCAGCGGCCACGCAGACGCGGTGGTCGCCCTGGCGGCGCCAGAGCTGGGCGGACTCGCCGGTGATGTCGCGCAGCCGCGCCAGCACCGGGCCGGCGGTCGCGAGCAGCCGGTCCTCGCCGGCGGCGGCCGACAGCTCGGCCAGCCGCGGGCCGAGCACGAAGCGGCCCTGCATGTCGCGTGCCACGAGCCGGTGGTGCTCGAGAGCCACCGCGAGGCGGTGGGCCGTGGGGCGGGCCAGGCCGGTGCCCGCTACGAGGCCTGCCAGGGTGGCCGGGCCGGACTCCAGTGCCGTCAGCACCAGGGCCGCCTTGTCGAGAACTCCGACGCCGCTCGAGTTGTCCATATGGCAATACTGCCGTCTCGGATCTTGGGATGCAAGCGTAGGCTTGCTCACGGTTCCCGGCAGAGGTGCCGGGAACGACCCGAACGAGGAGGAGCGAGTCATGGGCAGGACCCTGGCGGAGAAGGTGTGGGACGAGCACGTCGTCCGGTCGACCCCGGGAGAGCCGGACCTCCTCTACATCGACCTCCACCTCATCCACGAGGTGACCAGCCCGCAGGCGTTCGACGGCCTGCGCCTGGCCGGTCGCAAGGTGCGTCGCCCGGACCTGACCCTGGCGACCGAGGACCACAACGTCCCGACGGTCGACTGGGACAAGCCGATCGCCGACCCGGTGAGCAAGACCCAGGTCGACACGCTGCGCAAGAACGCGGCGGAGTTCGGCGTCCGGCTGCACCCGCTCGGTGACGTCGAGCAGGGCATCGTGCACGTCGTCGGCCCGCAGCTCGGCCTGACCCAGCCGGGCATGACCATCGTGTGCGGCGACTCGCACACCAGCACGCACGGCGCGTTCGGCGCGATCGCCTTCGGCATCGGTACGTCGGAGGTCGAGCACGTCCTGGCCACGCAGACCCTGCCGCAGGCCCGGCCGAAGACCATGGCCGTGACCGTCAACGGCAGCCTGCCGGCAGGCGTCACCGCCAAGGACCTGATCCTCTACCTGATTGCGCAGACCGGCACCGGCGGCGGCCAGGGCTACATCGTCGAGTACCGCGGACAGGCCATCGAGGAGCTCTCGATGGAGGGCCGGATGACGGTCTGCAACATGTCGATCGAGTGGGGCGCCAAGGCGGGCATGATCGCGCCGGACGACACCACCTTCGCCTACATCAAGGACAAGCCCGAGGCCCCGAAGGGTGCCGAGTGGGATGCGGCCGTCGCGCACTGGCGCACCCTGGCGACCGACCCCGACGCGACCTTCGACAAGGAGATCGTGATCGAGGCGGCCGACGTGACGCCTTTCGTCACCTGGGGCACGAACCCCGGCCAGGGCGTGCCGCTGGGCGGCGCCGTCCCGAACCCCACGGACTTCGAGGACCCTTCCGACCGCATCGCGGCCGAGCGTGCGCTGGAGTACATGGGCCTCGAGGCCGGCCAGCCGATGCGCGAGATCAAGGTCGACACGGTCTTCGTCGGCTCCTGCACCAACGGCCGGATCGAGGACCTGCGCCTCGCCGCCGACATCATCAAGGGCCACAAGGTCGCCGAGGGCACGCGCTTGCTCGTCGTCCCGGGCTCGGTTCGCGTGCGCAACCAGGCGATCGAGGAGGGCCTCGACAAGGTCTTCATCGAGGCCGGCGCCGAGTGGCGTGGTGCGGGCTGCTCGATGTGCCTGGGCATGAACCCCGACCAGCTCGCCCCGCAGGAGCGCAGCGCGTCGACGTCCAACCGCAACTTCGAGGGCCGGCAGGGCAAGGGCGGTCGCACGCACCTGGTGTCCGTGCCGGTCGCCGCCGCGACCGCGATCCGCGGCACGCTGTCCTCGCCCGCCGACCTCGTGCCGGCCACGGTCTGAAAGGGATCCCGATGGAGAAGTTCACCACCCACACCGGCGTCGGCGTCCCGCTGCGACGCAGCAACGTCGACACCGACCAGATCATCCCGGCCGTCTACCTCAAGCGCGTGACCCGCACCGGCTTCGAGGACGGGCTGTTCGCGGCCTGGCGCAACGACCCGGAGTTCGTGCTCAACAAGGAGCCGTACGCCAACGGCTCGGTCCTCGTGGCCGGCCCCGACTTCGGCACCGGCTCCTCGCGCGAGCACGCCGTCTGGGCGCTGCAGAACTACGGCTTCAAGGTCGTCCTCTCGGCGCGCTTCGCCGACATCTTCCGCGGCAACTCCGGCAAGGCCGGGCTGCTCGCCGCGCAGGTCGACGAGAAGGTCGTCGAGCGGCTCTGGGAGTACCTCGAGGCCAACCCGGGCGCCGAGGTCAGCGTCGACCTGGAGAGCCGCACCGTGCGTGCCGGCGAGGGCGCGGACGCGATCGAGGACACCTTCCAGATCGACGACTACACCCGCTGGCGCCTGCTCGAGGGCCTCGACGACATCGGGATCACCCTGGGCCACGCCGACGACATCGCGGCGTACGAGGCTGGTCGGCCGAGCTGGAAGCCGGTCACGCAGGGAGCCTGATCCCGCTACGGACCGGGGGAAACCCTGACGCGAGGGCACGAGGTGAACATCTAGAGTTCACCTCGTGCCCTCTTTCGTCACCCCCCAGGAGAGGGCGGCGGAGGACCCCGGGAGCCCGGACGAGGTCGTCGTCGACAACCCGTCCTCCCCGTCGCTCGGCGCCGTCCTGCGCCGCGGCCTGCTCGGCAGCCTGCAGGCGGCCGCGCTCTCGGCACTGGTGCTGGAGATCGGCACCCTGGGCATCTTCATGCCGCGGTGGTTCAAGGACCTCTTCCTCGACAGCGGCGCGTTCTGGCTCGACACCCTCGTGCTGTGGGTGGTCATCGGCTTCCTCTGGGCGGTCCTCGGACGGCTGTCGTGGGCGATCGCCGCCGTCTTGACCACGACCGTCGTGCTCGCGATCGCGAACATCGTGAAGATGCAGTACCGCGAGGAGCCGATCTACCCCAGCGACCGCGACTTCCTCAGCGAGCCCGGCTTCCTCGCCTCGATGGTCTCGCCGGTGGCGCTCGTGGGCGCGGGCCTCCTGGTCGTCGTGGTCCTCGTCGGTGCGGCCTGGCTGGTGACCCGCATCGAGCGACGCCACCCCCGCCCGCGGTTGCGGGCGCTGCCACGCCGGCACCTCCTCGTCGTGCTCGGGACCCGTCTCGGCGTGGGGCTCCTGACCGTCCTGCTCCTCGCGCAGGCTGCGCAGTTCAACCAGCCCGGCAACATCTGGCGCGGGCTCTACGAGCTGCGCGGCAACGACTGGCGCTACTGGAACCAGAAGACCAACTACCGCTCCAACGGCTTCGTGGGCGGCTTCCTCTTCAACATGCCGATCGACGCCATGAAGCAGCCCCGCGGGTACGACGCCGCGACGATGGCCGACGTCGCCGATCGCTACACGGCGCTGGCCGAGCGCGTGAACGCCGGGCGCACCGGCAGCCTCGACGACGTCAACGTCGTGCTCGTGCTCAGCGAGTCCTTCAGCGACCCCACGAGCCTCGAGGGGTTCGAGCTCGGGCGGGACCCGATTCCCCGCACCCGTACGGTGATGCGGGAGACGACGTCGGGCGACATGCTCGCGCAGATGTACGGCGGCGGCACCGCCAACATGGAGTTCGAGGTGCTGACCGGCCAGTCCCTGGGCCTCTTCCGCCCGCAGATGCTCTCGCCGTACCAGATGCTCGTGCCGGAGCAGGACGACTACCCGTCGGCCGTCGGCTGGTTCCGCTCGCGCGGCCACGACGCGATCGCCGTGCACCCCTACCGGGTGGGGATGTACAAGCGGGAGCAGGTCTACGAGCGCTTCGGCTTCGAGGACTTCGTGCACGACACGACGATCCGCAGCACCGGCACGATCGACGACAACCCCTACATCTCGGACGCCGCGGCGTTCGACGAGGTGCTCGCGCAGATCGACGGGCACGACAAGCCCTTGCTGGTGAACCTCGTGACGATGCAGAACCACATCCCCGTCGACGGGAACTACGAGGACCCGGTCCCGGTCAGTGGTGTCGGCGGCGGCGAGAAGGACCGGATCGGCCAGTACGCACGGGGGTTGGAGCACACCGACGAGGCACTGGCCGACTTCCTGGCCGAGCTCGAGGACAGCCCGGAGAAGACGATCGTGCTGTTCTACGGCGACCACCTGCCCGGCATCTACGGATCGTCGGTGAAGGAGGCCAACGGGGGAACGGCCCTGCACCGCACGCCCTTCTTCATCTGGAGCAACCAGCCCGGCCAGAACGTGCCGCGGGCACTGCCGGTGACGAGCCCCGCCTTCTTCCTGCCGTTGCTGCACGACGTCGCGGATGCCCCCGTCCCGCCGTACCTCGCACTGCTCCGCGAGGTGCACCGGCACGTCAGCGCGATCCAGCAGGGACGCCTCCTCGACGGCTCCGGGGAGCCCGTCGAGGAGGGCCAGATCGACGCCAGGACGGGCCGTCTGCTCGATGACATGCGGCTCGTGCAGTACGACTTCTCCATCGGCGAACGATTCGCGCTCGACGCGTTGTGGCCCGGCTCGACGCCCTGAAATGACCGGAAATGGCCTGAATAGGGCCAATTCTCGGAAAAAAAGGCGATTACGCGCGGCGTGGTGATTGTGGGGGAGTCCGGTAATGCCTAGCGTTCCCTGCAAGGACGGCTGGGCGAGGGCTCGGCCGCAAGCCCAAGGAACGCCCCACGGCGGAGCGTTTCGAAAGGACAGGTAGTGAACAAGTCTCAGTTGATCGATGCGCTGGCTGACCGGTTCGACGGCAGCCGCAAGGACGCGGCCCACGCGCTCGACGCGGTGCTGGACACCATCACCCGTCAGGTGGCGAAGGGCGAGAAGGTCGCCATCACGGGCTTCGGTTCCTTCGAGAAGGCCGTGCGCAACGCCCGTTGGGTCCGCAACCCGCAGACCGGCGAGCGCGTGAAGACCAAGAAGAAGGCCGTTCCGAAGTTCAGCGCCGGCGCCGACCTCAAGAACGTCGTGTCGGGCGCGAAGAAGCTCCCCGCCCTGCCGAAGCCCGCCAAGAAGGCTGCCGCTCCGGCCAAGAAGGCTGCGACCACCGCCGCCAAGAAGGCCGCCGCCCCGGCCAAGAAGGCTGCTGCCGCTGCGAAGAAGGCCGCTCCGGCCAAGAAGACCGCGGCCAAGAAGACCACGACGGCCACGAAGAAGGCCGCCCCCGCCAAGAAGGCGACGACCGCCAAGAAGGCGGCTCCGGCCAAGAAGGCCCCCGCCAAGAAGGCGGCTCCGGCCAAGAAGGCGCCCGCGAAGAAGGCTCCGGCCAAGAAGGCCCCCGCCAAGAAGGCCCCCGCCAAGAAGGCGCCGGCCAAGAAGACCGCGAAGAAGAAGTAGTCCGCGGCTTCGAGCACATCGACCGGGCCGTCCTCCTCACGGGGGGCGGCCCGGTCGGCATTTCCCCACAGGTGCGGGGGAATCAGGGCAAGGCGGCTGCTGTCGCGGTGCCGACACCGAGCGCCACCGCGGCGGCGAGGCCGTCGAGGTCGTCGACGTCGCGACGCAGGGTGACCAGGTCACCGGGCACCGGTCGGGCCCCCGCGTCGTGGTGGGCCCGCGCCGACCCCTCGCCGAAGCGCGGGTCGAAGAGCGCCGGGGGCGCGGTGTAGAGCGTCGTGCCGGTGCCATCGGCATCGACCACGAAGCACGGCACGTCCTGCGCCAGCGCGTGCTGGAGCGCGGTCGACAGGTCGCCGGGGGAGAGGGCGGGGACGTCGGCGAGCAGGGCCGCGGGCCGCAGCCCGGGCGCGACCTCCCGGGCGACCCGCGCACCGTGGCGCAGGGCGCCGTTCAGGCCCTCGCCCGGGTCGGCGCTCGCCACCACCACGTCGCCGGCCAGCGACGCGGCGAAGGCGTCGTCGTCGCTCACCACGACCACGAGGCCGACCTCCGGGGTCGCCCGGCACGCGGCCACGGCGTCGACGGCGAAGGCCGCCGCCAGGCGGCGCCGGGCGTCGTCGGGGAGCGCGGACAGGCGCGACTTGCCGGTCCCCGGGGACTTCACCGGGAGGACCACGGCGAAGGAACCCGGACGTGCGACCACGGGCCCATCCTCCCAGCCGATTCCCGTCCCGCGACCGAGGGGCGCCGTCACCGGGGTGGCCAGCGGGTAGCCTGCATCCTCGTGACGGTGAGAAAGCTGCAGGAGAAGCGGGGGTGGGCCTTCAACATCGCCGTCCCCATCATCAAGCCCCTGCTCAAGGCCACGACGAAGCGCGAGTGGATCGGCGGTGAGCACATCCCGGTCTCGGGAGGCTTCATCATCGCGCTCAACCACATCTCGCACGTCGACCCGCTCACCGCGGCGCACCTGGTCTACGACCACGGCCACAAGCCGCGGTACCTCGCCAAGTCGGGCCTCTTCGACAACAAGGCCCTCGGCTTCTTCCTGCGCGGTGCGGGGCAGATCCCGGTGAAGCGGGAGACCCGGGACGCCGTCGGTGCGTACGCCGCCGCCGTCGAGGCGGTCCGCAACGGCCAGTGCGTCGTGATCTACCCCGAGGCGACGATCACCCGCGACCCCGACCTGTGGCCGATGAAGGGCAAGTCGGGCGCGGCCAGGATCGCCCTCGAGACCGGCTGCCCGGTCATCCCCGTCGGCCAGTGGGGCGCGCAGGAGCTGCTGGCGCCGTACACGAAGAACCCGCACCCGGTGCCCCGCAAGAAGATCGTGATGCGCGTGGGCCCGCCCGTGGAGCTCGAGGACCTCAGGGCGAAGGAGCGCACGACCGCCGTCGTCAACGAGGCGACGGAGCGGATCATGGACGCGATCACCCACCAGCTCGAGCTCGTCCGCGGAGAGCAGGCACCTGCCGAGCGCTACGACATGGCCGTCCGCGGCGACCGGTTCAAGAAGCAGAAGCAGCAGAAGAAGGCGTGAGCATGGGCAACAAGGTCGCGGTGCTCGGCGCCGGCTCCTGGGGGACGGCTTTCTCCATCGTGCTCGCCGACGCCGGCAACGACGTCACCGTCTGGGCGCGCCGCGAGGACGTCGCGACCGCCATCAACGACGGGCACGAGAACACCGACTACCTGCCGGGCATCGAGCTGCCGCGCACCATCAGCTCCACCACCGACCCCGAGCGCGCCCTGGCGGGCGCCGACGTCGTCGTGCTCGCCGTGCCGTCGCAGTCGCTGCGCGACAACCTGCCGACCTTCCTGCCGTACGTCGAGAAGGACGCCGTGCTGGTGTCCTTGATGAAGGGCGTCGAGCTCGGCAGCCTCAAGCGGATGTCGCAGGTGATCGCCGAGGTCGGCGACGTGCCCGACAACCGGATCGCCGTCGTCAGCGGCCCCAACCTCGCCCGCGAGATCGCCCGCCGCGAGCCGGCCGCCTCGGTCGTCGCCTGCGCCGACGAGTCCGTCGCGACCGCGCTGCAGCAGCGGGTGCACACCCCCGCGTTCCGCCCGTACACGAGCGTCGACGTCCTCGGCTGCGAGTTCGGCGGCGCCTACAAGAACGTCGTCGCGCTCTGCGTCGGCATGGCCGTCGGCCTCGGCTTCGGCGACAACACCACGGCCTCGCTCATCACCCGCGGCCTCGCCGAGACCGCGCGGCTCGCGATGAACCAGGGTGCCAACCCGCTCACCCTCATGGGCCTGGCCGGCCTCGGCGACCTCGTCGCCACGTGCTCCTCGCCGCTCTCGCGCAACCGCACCTTCGGCGAGAAGCTCGGCCAGGGCATGAGCGTCGAGGAGATCTACGCCTCCACCCGCCAGGTCGCCGAGGGTGCCAAGTCCTGCTCCTCGCTGCGGGCCCTCGCCGCCCAGGCCGGTGTCGACGCCCCCATCGTCGACGCCGTCGACGAGGTCGTGCAGGGCCGGCTCACCACCGCCCAGCTGATGAAGGCGTTCATCAACCGCGACACCAAGGCCGAGCTGTCCTGAACTGATGGCGCGAGCGCGTCGCTCGTCCCTCGCGCCACGCTGCCGCGCGCGCAGTTGCCTCGCGTAGGTGGTGCCGTCCGCCTGGCGGCAAGCCAGTCGGCGCGCGGCAAGTCGTGCCCCCTGCGCTCCGGTCGCTCCTTCGTCGCTCCCTCCGCTCCGGCGTTCACGATTCCCGCGATGGCCGACAGCCCCGGACCGGCCGGAGCTGGCTGGTCTGTCGACAGGTCGGTCCGCTGCGCGGTACCTGAGGACAGCTGGTCGGCACCTCAGGTGGAGGCCGGGCAGGGGCGCTGGTTCCTAGCGTTGCCGGCATGACGATCCTCCTGTCCGACCCCCGGGTCCGTGCCGTGCCCGTCGAGGAGTGCGGCGAGCCGCTGGTCCGGCTGCCGCACGACATCTCACCCGCCGGAGCCCTGGTCCGCAGCGGCCTCGCCGACCGCCTCGTGGCCGCCGACCGCCTGCTGCCGCGCGGCGTGCGGTTGCGCGTGGTGGAGGGGCACCGGCCCGTCGAGCAGCAGCGCGTGATCATCGCGTCGTACTCCGCCGAGCTGCGGGCGCTGCACCCCGACGCCGGGGACGACGTGCTGGAGCGGCTCACCAGCCGGTTCGTGTCGCCGGTGGACGTGGCCCCCCACGTGGCCGGGGCGGCCGTCGACCTGACCCTCGTCGACGTGTGCGGCGACGAGCTCGACCTGGGCACGCCGATCGACGCGACGCCCGAGCAGAGCGACGGTCGCTGCTGGTTCTCCGCCGCGGGGATCGGCCAGGACGCCCGGGCACACCGCACGTTGCTCGCTCGCGTGCTCGGCTCGCAGGGGCTCGTGAACTACCCGACCGAGTGGTGGCACTGGAGCTGGGGCGACCGCTACTGGGCGCTCGTCACCGGCGCCCCGGCCTCGGTCTACGGGCCGGTCGCGCTGGCGGTGGCGGCATGAGCACGTCCGAGCTGACGGTTGACCTCGACGCGGTCGCCCGCAACACCCGCCTCCTGGCCGAGCGCGCCACCGGCGAGCTGATGGCCGTGGTGAAGGCCGACGGGTTCGGCCACGGTGCGGTCGACGTCGCCCGCACCGCCCTCGCCAACGGTGCGACCCGGCTGGGCGTCACCAGCCTCGCTGAGGCCGTCTCCCTGCGGGAGGCCGGCATCGCGGCGCCGGTGCTGAGCTGGCTCAACCCCGTCGACGCCGACTTCGCCACCGCCGCGCGGCTGCGCGTCGACGTCGCCGTCCCGAGCCTCGAGCACCTCAGCGCGGTGTCGGTGGCCGCCGGCCGCACCGCCACGCGGCTGCGGGTCCACCTGCACGTCGACGCCGGCATGGCCCGCGACGGCGCGGAGCCGTCCGCGTGGGCGGCACTGTGCCGTGCCGCACGGCGCGGCGAGCAGTACGGCCGCATCGAGGTCGCCGGCGTGATGGGCCACCTCGGCTGCGCGGACGACCCCGCGGACCCGTGCAACGCCCGCGCCCGCACCCGCTTCGCCTGGGCCCTCGAGGTCGCCCGGTCCACCGGGCTGCGCCCGCGCCAGCGCCACCTCGCGGCGACGGCGGCGACGCTCACCGACCCGCGCAGCCACCACACGATGAGCCGCGTGGGAGCCGGCCTCGTCGGCATCGACCCTTCCCGCACCACGCCGCTGGCGCCGGCGATGACGCTCACCGCGCCGCTGGTGCAGGTGCGCCGGGTCCGCGCCGGAACGCCCGTCGGCTACGGCCACGCGCACCGGACCAGCCGCACGACGTACCTCGGCCTCGTGCCCCTCGGGTACGCCGACGGCCTGCCGCGCGTCGCGTCCGGCCGCGCCGAGGTGCTGGTCGGGGGAGTGCGTCGCCCGCTCGTCGGGCGGATCTCGATGGACCAGGCCGTCGTCGACCTCGGTGCGGACGGCGTGCCGGGCGTCGGCCCCGGGGCACCGGTGACGGTGTTCGGGCCCGGCGGCGCGGGGGAGCCGACCGTCGCGGAGTGGGCCGCGTGGTCGGGCACGATCGAGCACGAGCTGGTCACCGGCATCGGCGCCCGGGTGCCGCGCCGCGTGCTCGCCGCGCGCCGCCTGCCGGAGCTGGCGGGGTGCTCGGCATGAGCACCAGGACGAGCAGGACGAGGGTGGCCGTCATCGGCGGCGGCCAGAGCTGCGAGCACGAGGTCTCCCTCGCCTCGGCTGCGTCCGTCGCCGCGGCGCTGCCCGCGGACGAGTTCGAGGTGGTGCCGCTGACGATCGGCCGCGACGGCACGTGGCGCGACCGCGGCGGCCGGCCGATCGGCCTCAGCGGCGCGGCCCAGGTGCTGCGCGGCTGCGACGTCGTCTTCCCCGCCGTGCACGGCCCGCGCGGCGAGGACGGCGCCCTCGCCGCGCTGTGCGAGCTCGCCGGGCTGCCCTACGTCGGGTCCGGCGTCCGGCCCGGCGCCCTGGCGATGGACAAGTGGGCCACCAAGCTCGTCGCCGACGCCATCGGCATCGCCACCGCGCCGGGTGTCCTCGTCACCCGTGCCACGGCCGGGCACCTGCAGTGGACCCGGCCCGTCGTGGTCAAGCCGGTCGCGGCCGGCTCCAGCCAGGGCGTCAGCCTGGCCGAGCGACCCGAGGACCTCGGGCCCGCGCTCGAGGTCGCCCTCGCGCTCGACGACCGGGCGCTGGTCGAGGACGTCGTCGTCGGCCGGGAGGTCGACGTGGCGGTGCTGCGCCGGGCCGACGGAAGCCTGCTCGTGCCGCCCGCGCTGGAGATCGTGGCCGACGGCCTCTTCGACTACGACGCCAAGTACGGCGGGCACGCCGACTTCCGGGTCCCCGCCGCGCTCGAGGAGCGTGACGCCAAGGCGCTGGAGGACGCGGCGGTCCGGGTGTTCGAGGCGCTCGGTTGTGCCGGTGTCGCCCGTGTGGACTTCTTCCTCACCGAGGACGGCCCGGTGCTCAACGAGGTCAACACCATGCCCGGGATGACCGCCCACTCCCAGGCCCCGCGGATGTTCGAGGCCGCCGGGATGTCGTACCCGCAGCTCCTCGCCGAGCTGGTCCGCGCCGCGCTCGGGAGATGAGTGCGCAAGACTTGCGGGCGCACACCCCACCGAGAGCGCGAGGAGGTCCGGCGTTGGTCGACGTACGACGCTGGCTGCCCGACCTGCTCGCCGGGCTGGCCGTGCTGTTCCTCGGCATGGTCGAGGTCGGCCGCCGGCTCTTCGACGAGTCGCCCTGGGCGCCGGTCGTGCTGGTGATCTGCGTCGCCCTCGCCGTCGGGCTGACCCGCCTGCTGCCCGGTGCCGCGCTGGCCGTCGCGTGGTTCGCCGGCGGGATGCAGGTGGTCACCGGCACCGACCCGCTGCTGGTCGAGGCGCTGTTCGCGGTCGTCGCCTTCGGCTGCGCCCGGTGGGGGCGCCTCCCCACGGTGTGGCTCAGCGCCGTGTCGATCCCGGTCAGCGCGGCGGTCGCGGTCGTGTGGCTCACTCCGGAAGCCTTCTTCGAGGCGCTGCGCGTGCTCGGCGCGGAACAGCTCGCCGCCGACGCCTACGACCGCGGTCCCTACGAGTGGCGGGTCACGGCCGGCCTGCTCGGCATCGCCTTCCTGGTGCTGCCGTGGTGCATCGGCCTCGCCGTGCGCTTCGCGGTCCGGATGCAGGCCTCGAGGCGCTCGCAGGTCGCCGCCGAGGCCGAGCGCGACCAGGCCGAGGAGATCGCCCGCCTGCGCGAGGGCCAGGCCCAGCTCGCGCGCGACGTGCACGACGTGGTCGGCCACTCGCTGGCGGTGATCCTCGCCCAGGCCGAGTCGGCGCAGTACCTCGACGACAGCGACCCGGCCCGGCTCAAGGCCACGCTGGCCACCATCGCGACGTCCGCGCGCTCCTCGCTCGAGGACGTCCGGCAGGTGCTCGCCTCCACCGCCGGGCAGCAGGCGGCGGCGCCGCGGCAGGCGGACCTCGACAGCCTCGTCGACGGCGTGCGCGCGGGCGGCCACGAGGTGGTCGTCAGCGAGGTGGGCACCGCCCAGCCGCTGCCGCCCGAGCTCGAGGTCGTCGCGTTCCGGGTGCTGCAGGAGATGCTGACCAACGCGATCAAGCACGGCCGGCGCGACCTGCCGGTCCACGTCGAACGACACTGGGAGGGGGACCTGCGGATGGAGGTCCGCAACGCCGTGCCCGACGACGCTCCGCCGGCCGACGGCACCGGCCAGGGGCTCGACGGCATGCGCCGCCGGCTCGAGGCCGTCGGTGGCCACCTCGACGTGCGCCGCCGCGCCGACCCGCCGAGCTTCACCGCCACCGCCTGGGTCCCGGTGAGGGCGCGATGACCGGTCCCGGCGAGCCGATCCGGGTGCTCCTGGTGGACGACCAGGAGCTCTTCCGCGAGGGCGTGCGCGTCATCATCGACGCCCAGGAGGGGATGGAGGTCGTCGGCGGTGCCGCCGACGGCATCGAGGCCGTCCGCCTCGTCGACGAGCTCCAGCCCGACGTGGTCCTGATGGACATCCGCATGCCGGAGATGGACGGCGTCGAGGCGACCCGGCAGATCTTCCTGCCCGACCGCGCGGCCCGCCGTGAGCGGCCGGTCCGCGTCGTCGTGCTGACGACCTTCAACCTCGACGACCGCGCCGCCACGGCGATCCGGTACGGCGCCAGCGGGTTCCTGCTCAAGGGCACCACCCCGCTGATGCTGCGCGACGCCATCCGCACCGTGCACGCGGGCAACGCCGTGCTCGCGCCGGCCGACCTGTCGACCCTGCTGGACGCGCAGTTCCGGGCGCCGGTGCAGCCGCCGTCGTCGTACCTCGCCCTGACGGAGAAGGAGCGCGAGGTGTTCGCCGCCGTCGCCCGCGGGCTGTCGAACCAGGAGATCGCCGGCCAGGTGTTCCTCAGCGAGTCGACGGTGAAGACCCACGTCGGCGCGATCCTGCGCAAGCTGGACCTGCGCGACCGCGTGCAGATCGTGGTCTTCGCCCACGAGCACGGGCTCGTGGACTGACGCTCAGGCGTCGATCCGGTCCAGCGCCTGCACGAGGTCGTCCCAGAGGTCCTCGACGTCCTCGATGCCGACGGACAGCCGGACCAGGCCGTCGGGGATCGTCGGCGCCTCCATCTTCCACCGGCGGCGCCGCTCGAAGGTGGACTCGACGCCGCCGAGCGAGGTCGCGTGGACCCACAGCGAGGTCGCCCGGACCAGGAAGTCGCCGGCGTCGGCGCCGCCGGCGAGCACCGGCGCGACGATGGCGCCGAAGCCGGGGTAGCGGACCTCGGCGACGGCCGGGTGCTCCGCCAGGCGCCGGGCCAGCTCGGCCGCGTTGGCCTGCGCCCGCTCCAGGCGCACGTGCAGGGTGCGCAAGCCGCGTAGCGCGAGCCACACCTCGAAGGGGCCCGGCGTCGAGCCGGCGAGGCCGCGGCGGGCCTTGAGCGCGTCGTGCACCTCGTCGTCGTCCACCACGATCGCGCCCATCAGCACGTCGCTGTGGCCGGCGATGTACTTCGTCGCCGAGTGCACGACGATGTCCGCGCCGTCGGCCAGCGGCTTCTGCAGCAGGGGAGTGGCGAAGGTGTTGTCGACCACGACGCGGATGCCGAGCTCGTGGGCGGCCGCGGCCAGCGCCGTGACGTCGCAGACCTCGAGCGCCGGGTTCGTCGGCGACTCCAGCCACAGGAAGGCGCAGTCCTCGTCGTCCTGCATCGCCTGCACGACCGCTGCGGTGTCGGTGATGTCGACCAGGTTGGCGCGCAACCGGCCGCGGGACTCCGCGTCGGCGAGGGCGGCGATGGTGCCGTTGTAGGCGTGCCGGGGCGCGATCACGCTGCTGCCCTGCCCGACCAGGTCCAGCAACGTGGTGACGGCTGCCATGCCGGAGGCGAAGGCCAGCGCACGACCGCCCTCGAGGGCGCCGAGCGCCTCCTCGAACGCGCTCCACGTCGGGTTCCCGAAGCGCGCGTACTCCAGCTCGCCCGTCGCGACGTAGGTCGACGTCATCGTGATCGGCACGTTGAGCGGCTGGTCGGGCTCGTGCGGCGGACGACCGGCGGTCACGGCGACGGTGGCGGGGCGCAGCGTGGAGGGGGACATGCCCCAAAGGTAGGGTCATCCGCGATGAACGCACCCACTGGCCGCCGTGTCCGCGTCGCCGTCGTCTTCGGCGGCCGCTCCAGCGAGCACGCCATCTCCTGCGTCACCGCGGGCAGCGTGCTGCAGGCGATCGACCGTGACAAGTACGACGTGATCCCGATCGGCATCGCCACCGACGGCCGCTGGGTGCTGGAGGCCGACGACCCCTCCCGGCACCGGATCACCGGCCCCGGGCAGCTGCCCTCGGTCGACGGTGACCGGGCCGCCGTGTCGCTGTCGCGCACGACCGCCGGCGCGGAGCTGGTCGTCAGCGAGGCGTCCGCGCCGCCGCGGGCGCTCGGGGAGGTCGACGTGGTCTTCCCGCTGCTGCACGGCCCCTGGGGTGAGGACGGCACCATCCAGGGCCTGCTCGAGATGAGCGACGTGCGCTACGTCGGCTCCGGCGTGCTCGCCTCGGCGCTGTGCATGGACAAGGCGTTCATGAAGGTCGCGCTGCAGGCGGCCGGCCTGCCGGTCATGCCCGGCACCACGACCACCGCGCGGGAGTGGGCCGACCAGCAGGTCGCGGTCCAGGCGCGCTGCGAGGAGCTCGGCTACCCGCTGTTCGTCAAGCCCGCCCGCGGCGGCTCCAGCATCGGCATCGCCAAGGTGCACGCCCGCGAGGAGCTCGCGGACGCGGTCGAGGGCGCGCTCCAGCACGACCCGAAGGTGATCATCGAGGTCTCCGCCGAGGGCGCCCGCGAGATCGAGTGCGGCGTCCTGGAGGACCTCGACGGGTCCGTCGAGGTCAGCGTCCCCGCAGAGATCCGGATCACCGGCGACCACGAGTTCTACGACTTCGAGGCCAAGTACCTCCCCGAGGAGGCCACCCAGCTCGACGTGCCGGCCGTCCTCGACGAGGACACCCGGCTGCGGATGCAGGACCTCGCGGCGCAGGCGTTCCGCGTCGCCGGCTGCGAGGGCCTGGCCCGCGTCGACTTCTTCCTCATGCCCGACGGCTCGCTCGTGGTCAACGAGCTCAACACCATGCCCGGGTTCACGCCGCTGTCGATGTTCCCGCAGATGTGGGCCGCGACGGGCGTGCCCTACGGCGAGCTCGTCGACCGCCTGCTGACGCTGGCGCTCAACCGGGGCACCGGCCTTCGCTGACGCCGTGCCGGAGCTCGCGCCGAGAGGCTAGTCGCAGGCCTCGACGAGCGTGAGGTGCTCCTCGACCAGCGGCGCCAGCGCGGACATCACGGCCGCGCCCCCGCTGGGCCGGTAGTCCGCCGGCACCACGACCTCGACCCGCGGCCGGTAGCCGGCCGCGGTGATGGTGAGGTCGAGCCCCTGGTCGTCGTACTGCTCGACGGGGATGAACCAGCCGACGCCGTTGGCCAGCTCGCACGAGGAGGCGAGGTCGAAGTCCTCCGGCTCCGCCACGCCGCACCGTACGACGACCGCCGGGTCGCCGAACGCCGCGGCGGGTGCGTCCGCGGGGTCGATCTCCACCCGCTCCTGCTCGGCCAGGGTGTCCGGCAGGTCCGCGGTGAACGCGTCACAGGTGGCGCGGTCGGCGTCGGTCATCGACGGGACGTCGACCTCCACGGGACCGCCGCACGCGGCGAGCGCGGGGGAGAGCGCCAGCAGCGACAGGAGCGCCGCCGCAGGGCGTGGCACGGTCAGATGTGGACGACCGGGCAGGTCAGGGTGCGGGTGATGCCCTCGAGGTTCTGCACCTTCGAGACGACCAGCTTGCCGAGCTCGTCGACGTTGCGGGCCTCGGCGCGGACGATCACGTCGTAGGGGCCGGTGACGTCCTCGGCCAGGGTGACGCCCTTGATGTTGCCGACCTCGCGCGCGACCTCCGCAGCCTTGCCGACGTCGGTCTGGATGAGGATGTAGGCCTGAACCACCATGGGTCACGCCCCCTTCGTTGGATGGTCGGGTGGGAACGCCTCAACCTACCGCGATCCGGCGCGACACCGACAACCAGCGAGGGCAACCAGCGAGCAAACAGCGAGGGCAACCAGCGAGTGCGGTGCAGACCGGCCGCACCCGTCTGGTGGGATGGGGACATGACTTCGGGCACCGACCGCGACGCGACCCTCGCCGAGCTCGGCGAGTTCGGCCTCATCGGACGGATCGGCGAGCTCGTCGCCGCGACGGCGCCGGGTGAGGACGTGCTGGTCGGCCCCGGCGACGACGCCGCGGTCATGCGGGTGCGCAAGGGCCACGTCGTCGTCTCCACCGACGTGATGGTCGAGGGCCGCCACTTCCGGCGCGACTGGGCCGACGCCGCCGACGTGGGCGCCCGCGCCGCTGCGCAGAACCTCTCGGACATCAACGCGATGGGCGGGCGCGCGCAGTGGATGACGGTCGCCCTCGCCGGACCGGCGGACCTCCCGGCCGGCTGGGCCCTCGACTTCACCCGCGGCTTCGCCGAGGAGTGCGCCAAGGTCGGCGCCGGACTCGTCGGCGGCGACGTCAGCCGCGCGGACCAGGTCGTCGTCTCGGTCACCGCGATCGGGGCGTGCACCGTCTCGCCCGTCCTCCGGTCCGGTGCGGCCCCCGGCGACGTGCTCGCGATCTGCGGCCGCCAGGGCTGGGCGGCCGGCGGGCTCGCCGTCCTCGGGCGGGGCTTCCGCTCGCCCCGGGTGCTGGTCGAGGCCTACCGACGCCCCGAGCCGCCCTACGACGCCGGCCAGGTCGCGGCGGAGGCGGGCGCGACGTCGATGATCGACATCTCCGACGGCCTGCTCGCGGAGGCACTGCACCTCGCCGAGGACTCCGGCGTCTCCATCGACGTCACCACCGCCTCCTTCGAGGTCCCCGAGCCGCTCCTCGCGGTCGGGCAGGCGCTCGGCGCCGACCCGATGACGTTCATCCTCGGCGGCGGGGACGACCACGCCCTGCTCGCCACCTTCCCGGCCGGCACTGCGCTGCCCGACGGCTGGACCCGCATCGGATCGGTCGGACCGGCCCCGGTCGAGGGCGACCCACGGGTCACGGTCGACGGGGCGTCGTACGACGGCCCGACCGGGTGGTCGCACTTCTGAGGGCTGCCCCGCCGCCGCACGGGTAACAAGCGGTCATGGACCACGCCCAGCTCGCGCTCGCCCCCCGGACGCTGTCCTTCGGCCCGCTGACCATCACCTACGACGAGCGCGTCCTCGAGCCGCGCACCTGGACGACGTTGCAGTCGTACTGGGCGCGCGAGCTCCTCGAGGACGTCCCCGACGGTCCCGTGCTCGAGCTGTGCAGCGGCGCCGGGCACATCGGGCTGCTCACGGTGCACGACACCGACCGCCGACTGGTGTGCGTCGACGTCGACCCCATCGCCTGCGGCTACGCCACGCTCAACGCCCGCGCGGCCGGCCTGGCCGACCAGGTCGAGGTGCGCAACACCGCGATCAGCACGCTGCCGGCCCACGAGGTCTACCCGCTGATCATGGCGGACCCGCCGTGGGTGCGCAGCGAGCAGCTGGTCTGCTTCCCGGCCGACCCGATCCTGGCGATCGACGGCGGCCCCGACGGGCTGGGGCTGGCGCGCGAGTGCGTGCGGACCATCGACCGGCACCTGCACCCCGAGGGGGCGGCGCTGCTGCAGCTGGGCTCCCTGGAGCAGGCCCGCACGGTGCGCGACCAGCTGCCCGCGACCCTGCGCGCGACCGACGCCCGGGCCGAGCCGGGGCGCGGGCTGGTCCTGCTGCTGCAGCGCTGAGGAACGCTGGAAAAAGCACTGACCCGTCGCCCCTGAGGGGCGACGGGTCAGCAGAAGACTGAGGTCAGCGCGAGACCTTGCCGGCCTTGATGCAGCCGGTGCACACGTTGAGCCGCTTCGGGGTGCCGTTGACGACGGCGCGCACCCGCTGGATGTTGGGGTCGAAGCGGCGCTTGGTGATCTTGCGCGACCACGGCCGGTTGTTGCCGAAGATCGGCTTCTTGTCGCAGATGTCGCACACGGCGGCCATGGGTAACTCCTGAGATCGCATCAGCTTGCTTAAGTCGGTCGGCCCGCGCGCGGACGGCGCTTCAGGCAACCGGATGAGGATAGCCGAGGAAGGTCCGGCGACCGAAATCGACGGAGGCCGAGGCCCGACCACTATCGTGACCCCGGTGGAGGGAGTGACGACGACCGGGGTGCCCGGCGGGGGGCAGCAGGACCAGGGCGTCACCCTGGAGACCGTCGTCCGCTTCGTCGACATCGCCGTCGACGCGCTGGCCGAGGCCCGCGAGGAGATCGACGCGCTCAACATCTTCCCGGTGCCCGACGGGGACACCGGCACGAACATGTACCTCACCCTCGTCGCCGCCCGGGATGCCGTGCGGGAGGCGCAGGCCGCGCCCGACGCCGACCGGGCCGACGTGCTGCACGCGCTGGGCCGGGGCGCGCTCCTCGGAGCCCGCGGCAACTCCGGGGTGATCCTCAGCGAGATGATCGGTGCTTCCGCCCGCCGGATCGCCACCGCCGACGCCGAGGAGGCGTACGCCGCCGTGGTCGCCGACGCGCTGCGGATGGCCGCCGACGCCAGCTACGCCGCGGTGGGGGAGCCGGTCGAGGGCACGATGCTGACCGTGCTCCGGGCCGCGGCGGACGCCGCGCTCGAGTGTGCTGCCCGGCCCGGTGCGCGCACCGCCGACGTCTTCACCACCGCGGCCGCGGCCGCGCGCGAGGCGCTGGGCCACACCCCCGAGCAGCTCGAGGTGCTCGCCCAGGCCGGCGTCATCGACGCCGGCGGTCGCGGGCTCTCGGTGATCCTGGACGCGGCGGAGAACGTCCTGACCGGACGCCGGCCGATCCCGGTCACCGCTCCGCTCGGCAGCCACGTGATCCCGGTCCCGCAGGTTGCGACGGCCGGCGGCGACCTCTGCGAGGACGGCCCGGCGTACGAGGTCATGTACCTCCTCGACACGACGGGCACGGGAGGCACGAAAGGCACGGGGGACACCGGCGACACCGCGGCCCTGCTGCGCACCCGCCTCGGCCAGCTCGGCGACTCGGTCGTCGTCGTCGGCGGCGAGGGCCTGTGGAACGTCCACGTGCACACCGACGACGTCGGCGCGGCGATCGAGGCCGGGCTCGACCACGGCCGGCCGCACCGGATCCGGGTCACCCACTTCGCCGAGCAGGTCGCCCGCGCGGGCCAGGAGCACGGCCACGGCCACGGCCACGGGCACGGGCGCGACGACGACGCGCCCGCACCGGCGTCGCTCGCCGGGCGCCGGGTGGTCGCCGTCGCCGCCGGCCCCGGCCTCGCGTCGCTCTTCGAGGAGGCCGGCGCGGTCGTCGTCCAGGGTGGTCCGGGGCGCCGCCCGTCCACGGGCGAGCTGCTCGAGGCGATCACCGGTTGCGGGGCGCGCGAGGTCGTCGTGCTCCCGAACGACGAGCCGACCGTCCGCGCCGCCCACGCCGCCGCCAGCACGGCCGAGGCCGACCACGGCGCCCGCGGGATGCGGGTCTCGGTGATCCCGACCCACGCCCAGGTGCAGGGCCTGGCCGCGCTGGCCGTCCACGAGCCCGGCCGCGGCTTCGACCAGGACGTCACGGAGATGACCGCGACGGCCCGCCACGTGCGCCACGGCGCCGTCACGGTCGCCGCGAAGCAGGCGATGACCATGGCCGGCCCGTGCGAGCCCGGCGACGCGCTGGGTGTCATCGCAGGCGACTTCGCGGTGGTCGGCGACGACCTCGGCGCGGTCGCCCTCATCGTCCTCGACCGCCTGCTGGCCGCGGGCGGCGAGCTGGTCACGATCGTGGCTGGCGTCGACGGTGCCGGGCTGGCCGACCAGGCCGCGGCGTGGGTCGAGGAGCACCACCCCCATGTCGACGTCGTGGTGTACGACGGAGGCCAGCAGCGCTACCCGCTGCTGCTGTCCGTCGAATGACCCGAACCGCAGGAGACACCCACCCGTGGCGATCACGTTCGACTCCCCGCTGACCGCGGTCCTCGGTGCCGCGAAGCCCGCGCAGCGCAAGAGGTTCGCCGACGGGCTCGGCCTGCAGACGGTCGGCGACCTGCTGCACCACTTCCCGCGGCGCTACCTCGAGACCGGGTCGCTGACCCGGGTGTCCGACCTGCGCATCGGCCAGCTGCTGTGCGTGGTGGGCGAGATCGAGGACTGCGTGATCCGGTCCCACCAGGACCGTCGTACCGGCCGCACGGCCTTCCGCGTGGAGGCGATGCTGCGCACCGGCGGCCCGAGCCTGCGGATGACCTTCTTCGGCTCCAACCGCCGCACGGCCGAGTGGCACGCGTCGCGGGTCGCCGTGGGCAACCGCGGTGTGTTCCTGGGCAAGGCCGACCGCTTCCGCGACCAGTGGCAGCTCACGAACCCCCAGCTCAGCATCTTCGGCATGGGCGACGAGGGCGAGGACAGTGCCGTGCAGGAGGTGCTGGAGTTCGGCGAGCTCTACCCGATCTACCCGCTCACCAAGGGGCTGCAGACCTGGGACGTCGCCCGGGCGGTGAAGTTCGCCCGCTCCGTGGTCGAGGGCGTCGAGGAGGTGCTGCCCGCCCCCCTCCGTGACGAGTACGACGTCATCGACATCGAGACCGCCTACGAGTGGGTCCACCGCCCCGAGACCCGCGAGCAGGTCGCCCGGGCGCACCACCGGTTCCGCTTCGAGGAGGCCCTGGTCACCCAGCTCGTGCTCGGTCGGCGTCGCCGCGCCGTGCGGGCGCGGGGCGCGACGGCCCGCGACGGCGGCGACGGCGCCCTGCTGCGGGCCTTCGACCAGCGGCTGCCGTTCGAGCTCACCGCCGGCCAGGCGGCCGTCGGCAAGGAGATCGAGCAGGACCTCGCCCAGCCGCACCCGATGAACCGGCTGCTCCAGGGCGAGGTCGGCTCCGGCAAGACGCTGGTCGCGCTGCGCGCGATGCTGCGCGTCGTCGACTCCGGCGGGCAGGCCGCGCTGCTCGCACCCACCGAGGTCCTCGCCCAGCAGCACCATCGTTCGATCGTCGCCATGCTCGGCGACCTCGCCGAGGGCGGCACGATCTTCGGGTCGGGGGAGGGGACCCGCGTCGAGCTGCTCACCGGTTCGATGAGCAAGACCCAGCGCACCGCCCCGCTCTCCCGGATCGCCAGCGGCGAGGCGGGCATCGTCATCGGCACCCACGCCCTGCTGGAGGACCAGGTCTCCTTCGCCGACCTCGGGCTGGTCGTCGTCGACGAGCAGCACCGCTTCGGCGTCGAGCAGCGCGCGGCCCTCACGGACAAGGCCGCCACGCCGCCGCACCTGCTCGTGATGACCGCCACCCCGATCCCGCGGACCGTCGCGATGACGGTCTTCGGCGACCTCGAGACCTCGACGCTGACCGAGCTGCCTGCCGGGCGCGCGCCGATCCAGAGCAACGTGGTCCCGCTCGCCGACCACCCCGGCTGGATCAGCCGGGTGTGGGAGCGGGTGCGCGAGGAGGTCGGCAAGGGGCACCAGGTCTACGTCGTGTGCCCCCGGATCTCCGGCGACGAGGCGGAGGCCGGCCAGGTCGACGCCGTCGACCGGCTCGCGGACGACGAGGGCGACACCGCCGGCACCGCGGTCCTGCCGCCCGGCAAGGCCGCCGCGGTCGAGGAGGTCGTCGAGCGCCTCGGCAGCGGACCGCTCGAGGGCCTGCGCATCGCCCGGCTCCACGGCCGGCTCCCGGCCGACGAGAAGGACGCGACCATGCGCGCCTTCGCGGCCGGCGAGGTCGACGTCCTCGTGTCCACCACCGTCATCGAGGTCGGCGTCGACGTCGCCAACGCCACCGCGATGGTGATCCTCGACGCCGACCGGTTCGGCGTCTCCCAGCTCCATCAGCTGCGCGGCCGCGTCGGCCGTGGCGGCCTGCCCGGCCTGTGCCTGCTCGTCACGCACACCGACGCCGAGTCGCCGGCCCGCGAGCGGCTGGAGGCCGTCGCCAGCACCACCGACGGCTTCGCGCTCAGTCGCGTCGACCTCGAGATGCGCCGTGAGGGCGACGTCCTCGGCGCCTCGCAGGCCGGTCGCCGCTCCAGCCTGGAGAACCTCCGCGTGCTGCGCGACGAGGACACCATCGTCGAGGCGCGCGCGGCCGCCGAGGGCCTGCTCGACGCGAGCCCCGACCTGGCCCAGGCGCCCGGCCTCGCCGCCGCCGTCACCGAGCTCGAGCGGTCCCAGCTGGCCGGCTTCGTGGACAAGTCCTGAGGAGGCCCGGGTGACCCGGATCATCGCCGGGGTCGCAGGCGGGCGCCGCCTGCAGACCCCGAAGGGCGAGCAGACCCGCCCGACCAGCGACCGCGTGCGCGAGGCGCTGTTCTCCGCCGTCGAGGCGTGGGCGGGCTCCCTGCACGACCTGCGCTTCCTCGACCTGTACGCCGGCTCCGGCGCCATCGGGCTCGAGGCGTGGTCGCGCGGCGTGGCGGCCGTGACCCTGGTCGAGGCGGACCGGCGCACGGCCGACCTGGTCCGCGCCAACGCCCGCAGCGTCGGCTGCGACGTCGCCGAGGTCGTGGCCAGGTCGGTGGCGAGCGTGCTCGCCGAGCCCGCCCGGTCGCCGTACGACATCGTCTTCGCGGACCCGCCGTACCCGCTCGCCGACGACGCCGTCGCCGCGGACCTCGCTGCCCTCGTCGCGCACGGCTGGCTCGCCGACGGCGCCCTGGTCGTCGTCGAGCGCTCGCGGCGCAGCCCGGAGCCGGCCTGGCCCGACGGCCTCGAGCCGCTGCCCGGCAAGCGGCGGCTGAAGAAGTACGGCGAGACCCACCTGTGGCTGGCCGAGGCGGCCGGGGAGAGCGTCGACACGGCGACCGATAGCCTCGCCCCATGACGCGCGCGGTGTGCCCCGGCTCCTTCGACCCGGTGACCAACGGCCACGTCGACATCTTCCGGCGGGCCTCGGCCCTCTTCGACGAGCTGGTCGTGGCCACCGGGACCAACATCTCGAAGTCGCGGCTCTTCGACCCCGAGGAGCGGCTGGAGATGCTCCGCGAGGCGTGCGCCGACCTGCCGAACGTCACGGTGATGGGCTTCACCGGCCTGATCGTCGACTTCTGCAAGGAGATCGGTGCCCAGGCCATCGTCAAGGGCCTGCGCGGCGGCAACGACTACGAGTACGAGCTGCCGATGGCGCAGATGAACGCCCACCTGACCGGCGTCGAGACCGTCTTCGTCCCCACGACGGCCAGCCTCGGCTACGTGTCGTCCAGCCTGGTCAAGGAGGTCGCCTCCCTCGGCGGCGACATCTCCGGCCTGGTCCCGCCCACCGTGCACGCCCGCCTGTCGGCGCGGCTGGCCGCCAGGACGGGGGAGTGACCCGGTGAGTGATTTGGAACCGTCACAGGCGCCCCACTACGATTGCTCCGATCTGTTGTGCCCGGACCTGGAAGTGATCCCCTGAACGGCCTGGACCCGAGAGCGCCGCTCGTGCTCGATACTCGCGAGCTCGGACGCCGCCCGGGGTCCCAGCGTCAGGTGTCGCGGACAGTGCCGGCCCCGGCAGATCTGGGCATCGAAGTCCTCTCCGTCCCCGAGGGCGCGCCGGTCGAGCTCGACCTGCGCCTGGAGGCGGTCATGGAAGGCGTGCTCGTCACCGGTTCGGCCTCGGCCGCGCTGGAGGGTGAGTGCGTGCGGTGCCTGGAACCGATCCGAGAAGACCTCGAGGTGACGTTCCAGGAGCTGTTCGTCTACGACGACATCCGTGACGCCGAGGGAGCCGAGGAGGACGACGAGGTCAGCATGCTGCAGGACGACCTGGTCGACCTGCAGCCGCTGCTGCGGGACGCGGTGGTGCTCGCACTGCCGTTCCAGCCCTTGTGCCAGGACGACTGTCCCGGGTTGTGCACCGAGTGCGGTGTGCGGCTCGCGGACGACCCGGACCACACGCACGAGGCTGCGATCGACCCGCGGTGGGCGAAGCTGGCCGAGCTCGACCAAGACCCCACGGACTGACGAAGCGCTCGTCCCGAGCGCTCCCCGAACCAAGGAGAAGACAGTGGCTGTTCCGAAGCGGAAGATGTCGCGCAGCAACACGCGTCACCGTCGCTCGCAGTGGAAGGCTGTCGCCCCGTCGCTGGTGACCTGCGCCAACCCGGCCTGCGGCGCCAAGCACCTGCCGCACCGTGCCTGCGGCACCTGCGGCCAGTACGGCGCGCGCGCCGACCGCCGCCAGGTCCTCTGACCCGGCACCACCTCACGTCAGGGTCGGAAGCATCACCGCTTACGACGAGCTGCGCCGAGCGCTCGGGGACCCCACGCTGGACCCCGAGCTGCTCGAGCGCGCCCTGACGCACCGCTCCTACGCCTACGAGAACGGTGGTCTTCCGACCAACGAGAGGCTGGAGTTCCTCGGTGACTCGGTGCTCGGCGTCGTCGTCACCGAGACCCTCTACCTGAGCCACCCGGACCTCTCCGAGGGCCGGCTGGCCAAGCTGCGCGCGGCCGTCGTCAACGCCCGCGCCCTCGCCGGCGTCGCCCGCCAGATCGGTCTCGGCGCCCACATCAAGCTGGGCCGCGGCGAGGAGGCCACCGGCGGCCGGGACAAGGCGTCGATCCTGTCCGACACGGTCGAGGCCGTGATCGGCGCGATCCACCTCAGCGGCGGCATCGAGGTCTCCGCGGCCGTCGTGCACCGCCTCTTCGACCCGCTGATCGAGGCCGCCTCGGCGCTCGGCGCCGGTCTCGACTGGAAGACCTCCCTGCAGGAGCTCTCCGCCGACCAGGGCCTGGGTGTCCCGGAGTACGTCATCGAGGACGACGGCCCCGACCACATGAAGACCTTCACCGCCCAGGTGCGCGTCGGCGGCAAGCTCTACGGCAACGGCCACGGCCGGTCGAAGAAGGAGGCCGAGCAGGGCGCCGCCGAGACGGCGTACGGCGAGATCGCCGCCTCCCTGGGCCTCGACTCCGACGGCAAGCCGCTGTCCGCCGGCAGCTGACCCCGGAGCCGCGTTGCCCGAGCTCCCCGAGGTCGAGGTCGTCCGAGCCGGCCTCGAGCGCCACGTCACCGGCGCCACGATCACCCTCGTCGAGGTCCTCCACGACCGCCCGGTGCGTCGGCACCCCGGCGGCGCCTCCGGCTTCGCCGCCGCGCTGACCGGCCGCCGCATCGAGGGCGCCCGCCGCCGCGGCAAGTACCTCTGGCTGCCGCTCGACAACGGCGACGCCATCCTCGGGCACCTCGGCATGAGCGGCCAGCTGCTCGTGCAGCCGGTCGACGCCCCGCCCGAGCGGCACCTGCGGGTGCGCCTCGCCCTCGCCGGCACCGAGCACGGTCGCGAGCTGCGCTTCGTCGACCAGCGGATGTTCGGCGGCCTGTCGGTGTCGGTCGGCGGCGCGGACCTGCCGCCCGAGATCGCCCACATCGCCCGCGACCCGCTCGACCCGGAGTTCGACGACGCCGCCTTCGTCGCCCGGCTGCGCAAGCGGAGCTCGGCCGTGAAGCGCCTGCTGCTCGACCAGACCCTTGTCTCCGGCGTCGGCAACATCTACGCCGACGAGGCGCTGTGGCGCACCGGCCTGCACGGGGAGCGGCCCGGCGACCGGCTGACCCGGGCGCAGGCACTCGCGCTGCTCGGCCACGCCCGCCACGTGATGAACGAGGCGCTCGCCCAGGGCGGGACGTCCTTCGACGCGCTCTACGTCAACGTCAACGGCGAGTCCGGCTACTTCGACCGCTCGCTGCACGCCTACGGCCGCGAGGACGAGCCCTGCGACCGGTGCGGGACGGCCATCCGGCGGGTGCGGTTCATGAACCGCTCGTCGTACTTCTGCCCGCGCTGCCAGCCGGTCCCGCGCCGGCGCCGGAGCACCTCCTGAACACCTGTCCGGACGCCCCTCCAGCAGTTTGACCCAGAGCCGCTGAGGTGGGACTCTTGGAGACGGCCCCCAACGGGCTGCCCCCTCTCGAACCGGAAGGCTCAACTTCATGGCCAAGGCGCTGATCGGTCACCTGAACAGCGACCTCCGCGACCCCCGTCTCGCCGTCGAGAACGCTCGTCTGCGCAACCGGGTCGCTGAGCTGGAGTCCCTCGTCCTCCGCCTGTCGGAGGAGAACGACAAGCTGATGTCGGCCCGTGCTGCCGAGATCCTGACGGGCGACGCCTCGGAGATGCAGCCCGCCTGAGTCGTCGACTCCTGTGACGGCGACGCCGTCGCACCAGGTGAACCACACCACGAACCACCCCCGCTGAGCGCGCGACGGGTGGTTCGTCCGTCCTCGGGGGAGTGCCTCTCGTGAGCCGCGTGCTCGACGCCGTGGCGCCGCCGCGCCTTGGTCCAGACTTCCGCTGGCTGCTCGCCTCGACGACGACACACGGATGCACGCTCCGGGCCCGGACGCGGGGTAGCCTGAGACGGCCGAGCTTCCCCCGCGACGGACGCCCCCTGTGGACCTGACAGGGTCGCCCCGTTGCGTCCGGTCCCGACGGAACCGAGCAAGGAGCCTGCGTGTATCTGAAGAGCCTGACCCTCAAGGGGTTCAAGTCCTTCGCGTCCGCGACCACCCTCCAGCTCGAGCCCGGGATCACCTGCATCGTCGGGCCCAACGGATCGGGCAAGTCCAACGTCGTCGACGCGCTCGCCTGGGTCATGGGCGAGGCCAGCGCCAAGAGCCTGCGCGGCGGCAAGATGGACGACGTCATCTTCGCCGGCACCTCGGGCCGTCCGCCGCTCGGCCGCGCCGAGGTGGTGCTGACGATCGACAACTCCGACGGCGCCCTGCCGATCGAGTACTCCGAGGTCACGATCAGCCGGACCATGTTCCGCACCGGCGGGTCGGAGTACGCCATCAACGGCACTCCCTGCCGCCTGCTCGACGTCCAGGAGCTGCTCAGCGACTCCGGCATCGGCCGCGAGATGCACGTCATCGTCGGCCAGGGCCAGCTGGACACGATCCTGCACGCGACGCCGGAGGACCGGCGCGGGTTCATCGAGGAGGCCGCCGGCGTCCTCAAGCACCGCAAGCGCAAGGAGAAGGCGCTGCGGAAGCTGGACTCGACCGAGGGCAACCTCAACCGGCTCAACGACCTGCTGAGCGAGATCCGCCGCCAGCTCAAGCCGCTCGGCCGGCAGGCCGAGGTCGCCCGCCGTGCCGCCACCGTCCAGGCCGACGTCCGCGACGCCCGGGCCCGCCTGCTCGCCGACGACCTGGTCACCGCCCGCACCGCGCTGGAGCAGGAGCTCGCCGACGAGAGCGTGCTCCTCACGCGTCGCGCCGAGGTCGAGGCCTCGATCGCGACCGCCCGCGAGCAGGAGGCCCGTCTCGAGGCCGCACTGCGCGAGGACCTGCCCGCGCTGTCCGCGGCTCAGGAGACGCTGTCGTCGCTCAACGCGCTGCGCGAGCGCTTCCGCGGCACCCAGGGCCTGGCCGCCGAGCGGGTCCGCAACGCCGCCGGCGTCGCCGACGCCGAGGTGTCGCAGGGCCGCGACCCCGACGAGCTCGAGGCCGAGGCGGAGCGGGTCGCCGCCCAGGAGGCGGAGATCGCCGCCCTGGTCGCCGAGCAGCAGACCGCCCTGGAGGACGCCGTCCAGCACCGCCGCGACGCCGAGGACGCCGCCGCCACCGAGGAGCGCCGCGTCGCCGCGCTGCTGCGCGCGGCTGCCGACCGTCGCGAGGGCCTCGCCCGCCTGCACGGCCAGGTCAACACGCTCCGCTCCCGGGCCACCTCGGCCGAGGAGGAGATGGGCCGCCTCGAGGCCGCGCGCAAGGACGCCCTCGCCCGCGCCGAGAAGGCGCAGCGCGACTTCACCGCCCTGGAGACCCGGGTCGCCGGCCTCGACGCCGGCGAGGAGGGCCTGGACGCCGAGCACGAGGCGGCCGTCGCCGCCCTCGACGACCTCGACGAGCGGCTCGCCAAGGTCCGCGAGGAGGCCCAGCAGGCCGACCGCGACAAGGCCGGGCTGAGCGCGCGCAAGGAGGCCCTCGAGCTGGGCCTCAACCGCAAGGACGGCGCCGGCGCCCTCCTCGCGGCCACCGACACCGTCTCCGGCCTGCTCGGCTCCGTGGCCGCCCTGGTCACCGTCCGCTCCGGCTACGAGGGCGCGGTCGCCGCCGCCCTCGGCGCCGCCGCGGACGCGGTCGCGGTCACCGACGCCGACGCAGCCGTGTCCGCCATCGACCACCTCAAGGCCGACGACCTGGGCCGGGCCGGGCTCCTGCTCGGCGGGGGAGCGACCGAGGACGTCGCCGCCTGGCCCGCGCTGCCGCCCGGCACGACGTACGCCAGCCAGGTCGTCGAGTGCCCCGCCCAGGTGCGCCCCGCCCTGGACCGCCTGCTGCGCAAGGTCGCCGTCGTCGACGACCTCCCCGCCGCGCGGGCCCTCGTCGCCGACCTGCCCGACGTCGTCGCGGTCACCCGCGACGGCGACCTGCTCGGCGCCCACTTCGCCTCCGGCGGCTCCCAGTCCACCCAGAGCCTGATCGAGGTGCAGGCCGCCGTCGACGAGGCCGCGGAGGCGCTCGCGGAGGCCGTCGCCGCCTCGGAGCGCCTCGCCTTCGACCTCTCCCGGCTGGAGGCGGAGCGCGCCGAGGCGCAGCAGCGCGTCGACGTCGCCCTCGCGAAGCTCCACGAGTCCGACGCCACCCTCGCCGCCGTGGCCGAGGAGCTGGGCCAGCACGGTTCGCTCGCCCGCGCCGCGCGTGCCGAGGCCGAGCGCCTCACCGAGGCGATCAGCCAGGCCGAGAACGCCCGCGAGCAGGCGCTGGTCGGCCTCGCCGAGCTCGAGCAGCGCCTGGCCGCCGCCGAGGAGGACGGCGGCGAGGAGGAGCCGGACACGACCGAGCAGGAGCGCCTCGTCGAGGCCACCCGCGCCGCCCGGCAGGCCGAGATGGAGGCGCGCCTGGCGTTGCGCACCTCCGAGGAGCGCGCCCGGGCCCTGCACGGCCGGGTCGACCAGATGCGGAAGGCCGCCGAGGCCGAGCGCGTCGCCCGGGCCCGCGCCGCCGAGCGGCGCGCCCGCCTGCTCGCCGAGGGCCGGGCCGGCGAGGCGGTCGCCAGCGCTGCCACCTACGTGCTCGCCCGGCTCGAGGCCTCCGTGGCACTCGCGGCCGAGCGTCGCCAGGCCGTCGAGGACTCCCGCCGCGGCCGCGAGCAGGAGCTGATGGGCGTGCGGCAGGCCCTGCGCGACCTCGGCAAGGAGCTCGAGGAGCTGGTCAGCTCGGTCCACCGCGACGAGATGGCCCGCGCCCAGCAGCGGATGAAGATCGAGCAGATCGAGACCAAGGCGCTCGAGGAGCTGGGCCTCGAGCCCGAGACCCTCGTCGCGGACTACGGCCCGGACCAGCCGGTGCCCGTCCTCGAGCCCCCGGCAGCGGAGGGTGAGGGCGACGGTGAGGGCGACGGTGGCGAGGCGGAGCCGCGCACGGTGCCGTTCGTCCGCGAGGAGCAGGTCAAGCGGCTGCGCACCGCCGAGAAGGCGCTGAGCATGCTCGGCAAGGTCAACCCGCTGGCGCTGGAGGAGTTCTCGGCGATGGAGGAGCGCCACCAGTTCCTCTCCGAGCAGCTCGAGGACCTGCGCCAGACCCGCAAGGACCTCCTCGACATCGTCAAGGACGTCGACGCCCGCGTGGAGCAGGTCTTCACCGAGGCCTACGCCGACGTCACCAGGGCCTTCGACGAGACCTTCGCCCGCCTCTTCCCGGGTGGCGAGGGCCGGCTGGTGCTCACCGACCCCTCCGACATGCTCACCACCGGCGTCGAGGTCGAGGCCCGCCCGCCGGGCAAGAAGGTCAAGCGGCTCTCCCTGCTCTCCGGCGGCGAGCGCTCGCTGGTCGCGGTCGCGTTCCTGGTCGCGCTGTTCAAGGCCCGTCCCTCGCCGTTCTACATCCTCGACGAGGTCGAGGCGGCCCTCGACGACACCAACCTGGGGCGCCTGCTGGAGATCTACGAGGAGCTGCGCGAGAACTCCCAGCTGCTCGTGATCACCCACCAGAAGCGCACGATGGAGGTCGGTGACGCGCTCTACGGCGTCACCATGCGCGGCGACGGCGTGTCGGCCGTGATCAGCCAGCGGCTGCGGGACACCGAGCCGGCATGAGCGAGCCCGACCGCAGCCGGCCCACCCGGTCGTCGTACCGCGCCTGGCGCACGGCGACCACCCGGTGGTCCGACGACGACGTCTACGGCCACCTCAACAACGCCCGCTACTTCGACCTCATCGACACCGCGGTCAACGTGCACCTGCACGAGGCGACCGGCACCGACATCCGCACGTTGCCCGCCATCGGCGTCGTCGCCGAGGTGTCCTGCCGCTACTTCGCGGAGATGGGCTACCCCCGCCCGATCGAGATGGGCCTCGCCGTCGAGCGGCTCGGCCGGTCCTCGGTCGTCTACCGCGTCGGCCTCTTCCAGGGCGAGGGCGACGTCGCCTGCGCCGAGGGCCGCTTCGTGCACGTCTACGTCGACAACACCGACCCGTCCCGCCCGGTCACCCCGGTCCCGGACGTGGTCCGCGAGGCCGTCGCCCCGCTCGTCGTGTGACCTCTGCCGCACGCCGGGCGCGTGCGCTGGCGCCGATGCGGCCCCGGTTGGGGCAGCGAGGCAGGATGGGGGACGACCGACCGACACGCCCCGATCCCTCTCGGAGGACCTGAGTGCTCTTCGTCCTGCTGGCCGTCCTGTTCAGCCTGGTCGTCTCCGCCGCCGTGGTGCTCTACGTGGCCTACCCGCACCGCGGGGAGCAGGTCCCGGGTGTCCCGTGGCTCGGCGACGCGATGGCCAGGGCCGCCGGTGCCGCACCGGTCATCGACGACGAGGAGCGTGACCTGCTGCGCATGCAGTAGGGAACCGGCCCGCGCGATTCCGGGCTGCCCGGGGCGGGCTGGTTGGATGGCCCCATGGAGTGGATCTACCTGGTCATCGGCATCGCCGTCGTCGGCGTGCTCGCGATCGCCGGCCTCGTCACCACGCGGGCGCGCCGCCCGCGCCGCCTGCCGCAGGAGCCGCCCACCGAGGCGATCACCCCGACCCCCACGGTCGAGGCGCCGACCGCCCCGCCGACCGTCGAGGTCGAGCCGGAGGCACCGGCCGAGCCCGTCGTCGAGCCCGGGGCACCTGCCCTCGAGAAGCCGGAGAAGCCGGCCTCGCGCCTGGTCCGGCTGCGCCAGCGGCTCGCCGGCTCCAACGCGCTCGGCCGCGGCCTGCTCGGCCTGCTGAGCCGCGAGAAGCTGGACGAGGACACCTGGGAGGCCATCGAGGACCTCCTCATCGGCGCCGACATCGGCGTCGCCCCGACCCAGGAGCTGGTCGAGAAGCTCCGCACCCGGCTGCGCGTCGAGGGTGGCCAGGCGCCCGACGTCCGCACCGTGCTCCGTGAGGAGCTGATCGAGCTCGTCGACCCGAGCCTCGACCGGAGCCTCAACGTCAGCGGTGAGGGGGAGACCCCCGGCGTCGTCCTCGTCGTCGGCGTCAACGGCACCGGCAAGACCACGACCGTCGGCAAGATCGCCCGGATCCTCGTCGCCGACGAGCGCTCCGCGCTGCTCGCCGCCGCCGACACCTTCCGCGCCGCCGCGGCCGACCAGCTCTCCACCTGGGGCGAGCGGGTCGGCGTCGAGGTCGTGCGCGGGCCCGAGGGCGGCGACCCCGCCTCCGTCGCCTTCGACGCGGTCAAGCAGGGCGTCGAGCGCGGCGTCGACACCGTGGTCGTCGACACCGCCGGCCGCCTGCAGAACAAGCAGGGCCTGATGGACGAGCTCGGCAAGGTCAAGCGGGTCATCGAGAAGCAGGCCCCGGTCACCGAGGTGCTGCTCGTCCTCGACGCCACCACCGGCCAGAACGGCCTGATCCAGGCCAAGGTCTTCTCCGAGGTCGTCGACGTCACCGGCATCGCGCTCACCAAGCTCGACGGCTCCGCCAAGGGCGGCATCGTGGTCGCCGTGCAGCGCCAGCTCGGCGTCCCGGTCAAGCTCGTCGGCCTGGGCGAGGGCCCGGACGACCTGGCGCCCTTCGACCCGGCCGCCTTCGTCGACGCGCTGCTCGGCTGACGGACCCCGCCCCGCGGGGCCGTCATCGGCACGTAACGGTTGTGGGGAACTCGTTACACGGCTGAAACACGCCTCCTGCGGATCCGAAACCAAGCCCGAGCAACGTTCGGGTCATGAAGCTCGTCACGGCAGTCATCAAGCCCCACAAGTGGGAGGACGTCCGCGAGGCGCTCGAGGCCTTCGGCGTCACCGGCATGACGGTGAGCGAGGTCAGCGGGTACGGGCGGCAGAAGGGCCACACCGAGGTCTACCGCGGTGCGGAGTACGACATCGCCCTGGTGCCGAAGATCCGCATCGAGATCGTCGTCGACGACGTGGACACCGAGGACGTCGTCGGCATCATCACCAAGACGGCCCACACCGGGCGGATCGGCGACGGGAAGGTCTGGGTCAGCCCGATCGACACCGTCGTCCGGGTCCGCACCGGTGACAAGGACGCCGCGGCCCTCTGAGGCCGCGCGTCGCCCCGGATCCGGTCCCCGGACTGGCACCCTGCACCCATGAAGCTGATCAGCGCGGTCGTGAAGCCGCACAAGTGGGAGGACGTCCGGCAGGCGCTCGAGGCGGTCGGTGTCAACGGCATGACCGTCAGCGAGGTCAGCGGGTACGGACGGCAGAAGGGCCACACCGAGATCTACCGGGGTGCGGAGTACGACATCGCGATGGTGCCGAAGGTGCGCATAGAGATCGTCGCCGACGACGAGGACGTGGAGCAGGTCGTGGACACCATCACGCGCGCGGCGCAGACCGGCAAGGTCGGCGACGGGAAGATCTGGGTGACCCCGGTCGAGACCGTCGTTCGCGTGCGCACCGGCGACACCGGCTCCGCGGCGATCTGAGCCACCCCTCCGCCACGCCATGACCGCAGCCGACCGCGCCGCCCGCACCGCGGCCGCCGACGCGCTCTGCGCCAAGGCGTACGACGACGCGGGCGGCCCCGACACCGGCGCGGCCCTCGTGGCGGTCGGCGGCTACGGACGCGGCGACATGGCGCCCTTCTCCGACCTGGACCTGGTCCTGGTCTCCGACGAGGGCGTCGCTGAGGCGCACGGGATCGAGTGGGCCGAGCTCACCGGGCGGGTCTGGTACCCGCTCTGGGACACCGGGGTGAAGCTCGACCACTCGGTGCGCCCGCTGCCCGAGATGCTCACCGCCGCCGAGGGGGACGTGCGCGTCGGGGCGGGCCTGCTCGACGTGCGCCACGTCGCCGGGGACTTCAACCTCACGCTGCGGCTGCGGACCACGATCCTCGCGCAGTGGCGGCGCCAGGCCCGCGAGCGCCTGCCGGAGCTGCGCGAGATGGTGCGCACCCGCCACCAGCGGGTCGGCGAGCTGGCCCACCTGTCGATGCCCGACCTCAAGGAGGCCGAGGGCGGGCTGCGCGACGCCACCGTGCTCAAGGGACTGACTGCGACGTGGCTCGTGGACGTCCCTGCCGCCGACCTGGAGCGCTGCCGCACCCAGCTGCTCGACGTCCGCGACGTGCTGCACGAGGCCGCCGGGCGCGCCACCGACCGCATCGCGCCGGAGCACTGGGAGGCGCTGGCGGCGGGCCTCGGGCTGTCCGACGAGGGCGCGGCGCAGCGCCACGTCCGCGAGCTCGGCCGCCGGGTGACCCACCTGTCCCGGCTGGCGTGGCGCCGTGCGGACGACGCCGTCCGGCGTGCCCCGGCGGCGAGGCCGCGCCGACCCGAGCTCGAGCGGGTCGCCCCCGGCGTCGCGCTCTCCAAGGGCGAGGTCGTCCTGGAGGCGAGCGCCCGCCCCGCCGACGACCCGGTGCTCCTGCTGCGGGCCGCCGCGGAGGCGGCCGTGCGTGACGCCGTCCTGGCGCCCCCGACCGCCGCCCGCCTCGTGCGCGAGTGCGCGCCGCTGCCGGAGCCCTGGCCCGACGAGGCCCGGCAGCAGATGGTGCGCCTGCTCGCAGCCGGTCGCGGCCTGCTCGGGGTCTGGGAGACGCTCGAGGAGACCGGTGCGCTCGCCCGGATCCTGCCCGAGTGGGAGCGGATCCGGCTCCTGCCGCATGCCTCGGCGATCCACCGCTTCACCGTCGACCGCCACGTCGTCGAGACCTGTGTGGAGGCCTCGGCGCTGATCCGCGACGTCGCACGGCCCGACGTCCTCGTCGTCGCCGCCCTGCTGCACGACATCGGCAAGGGCGGCCTGACCGAGCACAGCGTCGCGGGGGAGCCGATCGCCCGCGCCATCGCCGAGCGGATGGGTTTCGCGCCCGACGAGGTCGACCTCATCGCCCAGCTGGTGCGCCGCCACCTGCTGCTCGCCGACCTCGCCACCACCCGCGACCCCGACGACCCGGCCACCATCGACGCCCTGACCGAGCACGTCCGCACCCCCGAGGCGCTGGCCCTGCTGACCGCGCTCACCGAGGCCGACGCCAAGGCGGCCTCGCCGAAGGCGTGGACCTCGTGGCGTGCCGGGCTGGTCCTCGACCTGTCCCGCCGCGTCCGCAGCTCCCTGGAGCGGGGGACCGTGCCGCCGGCCTTCCGGGTCGAGGAGATCGCGGTGCCGGAGGCCGCCCGCGCCGACGGCACGTCGATCGCGGTGGAGCCGGTCGAGGACGGCGCGCGGGTGACCGTCGTCGCCCCCGACCGGGTCGGCCTGCTCGCCGACGTCGCCGCGACCCTCGCCCTGCGCCGGGTCCCGGTCCGCGCCGCCCGGGTCTGGTCGCAGGGGGACCTCGGCGTGTCCGTGTGGGACGTCGCCGACGAGTACCTCGACGCCGGTGCCCTGCGGCACCAGCTGGACGCGATCACCGCACGCCGCGTCGACCCGGCCGCCCGGCTGGCCCCGCGCCCGGCCGCCGAGGGCGAGCTGGCACCCACGGTCGTCGTACGCCCGGAGGCGAGCGACCACGCGACCGTGGTGGAGGTCCGCGCCGCGGACCGGATCGGCGTGGTCTACCAGGTCAGCGCCGCCCTGGCCGCCCTCGACATGACCGTCCGTTCCGCCCACGTCTCCACCCTCGGCCCGCAGGCCGTCGACGTGTTCTACGTCCAGGAGGCGTCGGCGGGGGCGCTGTCGGACACCCGTGCCGCCGAGGCCGCCCACGGCGTGCGGGCCGCGATCACCGGCTCCTGAGGATCAGCAGCAGCGCGACTGCGGGGCGTGCTCCCGCTGGTCGGCGCGGTGCCGCTCCCAGTCACGGCGCGACATCGGCCGGCGCCCCTCGGCCGCGCAGCGCGCGACGTACTCGTCCCAGCGGCCCTCGCCGGTGAGCTCACGGACGTACCAGCGCAGGCCGCGCCACGCGCGCTGCAGCGGCATCACCTCGGGCTCCCGGTGAGCCGCGACTGCTCCCACTCGCGCACGGCCTCCTTCTCCTCCTTCGTGGCGAAGAAGTCGGACGGCGCGACGAGGTCGGACGACTGCGCCGGGACCTCGGTGGTCGGCAGACCGCCGGCGCGCAGCGCCTTGACCCAGACCACCACCGCGTTGGCCACCACGACGACGACGAGCACCGCGAACGTCAGCTGCAGGACGCCGTTGGTCGTGGAGTTCGTGATGACCTGGTCCATCTGTCCCGCGTCCTGGGCCGGGGCGAGCACCTCGCCGGCGTCGCGGGCGTCGCGGTAGCGGCCGGCCTGCGCGAAGTAGCCGATGGCCGGGTCGTCGGAGAACACCTTCTGCCAGCTGGCGGTCATCGTGACCACCAGGTCCCACACCAGCGGGACGAGCGGCACCCACACCCAGCGCGCCTTGCCGTGCTTGAGCATGAGGGTGACGCACAGGCACAGCGCGATCGCGGCGAGCAGCTGGTTGCTGATGCCGAACAGCGGGAAGAGCTGGTTGATCCCGCCGAGCGGGTCGGTCACGCCGACCCAGAGCATGTAGCCCCACGCGGCGACGACCACGGCGCTGGCGCCCCAGGCGGCCGGCCGCCACGACGTGTCACCGAAGCGGGGCCAGAAGTTGCCGATCGTGTCCTGCAGCATGAACCGGCCCACGCGGGTGCCGGCGTCGACGGCGGTGAGGATGAACAGCGCCTCGAACATGATCGCGAAGTGGTACCAGAACGCCGCGAGGCCGCCGCCGAACGCGTCGGTGAAGATCGACGAGATGCCGACCGCGAGGGTCGGGGCGCCACCGGTGCGGGAGATGAGGGTCGGCTCCTGGACCGCGGCGGCGGCCTGCACCAGCGCGTCCGGGGTGATCGAGAAGCCGAGCGTGCCGACGAACTCCGCGGCACTGCCGGGGTCGCCGCCGGTCGCGCCGGCGGGGCTGTTCATCGCGAAGTAGAGGCCCTGGTCGATGACGCACGCCGCGATCAGGGCGCTGATGGCGACGAAGGACTCCATCAGCATCCCGCCGTAGCCGATCATCCGGACCTGGGTCTCCTTGGCGATCATCTTCGGCGTCGTGCCGGAGGAGATCAGCGCGTGGAAGCCGGACAGGGCGCCGCAGGCGATGGTGATGAACACGAACGGGAACAGCTTCCCCGAGAACACCGGGCCGTCGCCGTCGAGGGCGAAGCTGGTGATGTCCTCGTTCTGCAGCACCGGGCGGGCCAGCAGCAGCCCGAAGGCCAGCAGCACGATCACGCCGACCTTCATGAACGTCGACAGGTAGTCGCGCGGGGTGAGCAGCATCCACACCGGCAGCACCGAGGCGATGAAGCCGTAGACGATCAGGCAGACGGTCAGCGTCTCGTGGGACAGGGTGAGCGCGTCGCCGAGGCCGGTGTCGTCGATCCACCCGCCGACGATGATCGCCAGCAGGAGCAGCGCGACGCCGATGGCGGTGGTCTCGCTGACCCGGCCCGGGCGCAGGTAGCGCAGGTAGAAGCCCATGAACAGCGCGATCGGGATGGTCAGCCCGATCGAGAACACGCCCCACGGCGACTCGGCCAGCGCGTTGACCACGACCAGGGCGAGCACCGCCAGGATGATGATCATGATGGCGAAGACCGCGACGAGGGCCGCGGTGCCGCCCACGACCCCGATCTCGTCGCGGACCATCTGGCCCAGCGACTTGCCGTCGCGGCGCATCGAGAAGAACAGGACCATCATGTCCTGCACCGCCCCGGCGAGGATCACCCCGACGATGATCCAGATCGTGCCGGGCAGGTAGCCCATCTGGGCGGCCAGCACCGGACCGACCAGTGGCCCGGCGCCCGCGATCGCCGCGAAGTGGTGCCCGAAGAGCACCCGGCGGTCGGTGACGTCGAAGTCCTGGCCGTTCTCGAGGCGCTCCGCCGGGGTCGCCCGGGTGTCGTCCGCCCCGAGCACCCGGTGGGTGATGAACCGGGCGTAGAACCGGTAGGCGATGGCGTACGACGCCAGCGCCGCGAACAGGATCCAGAGCGCCGACACCTCCTCCCCGCGGGAGAGGGCGAGCACCGTCCAGCAGACCGCCCCGAGCACTGCGATCCCGCCCCAGATCGCGATGCCGGCCGGAGTCATCCGGCGCTTCGGGCCATCAGGACGTCGTACAGGAGTAGTCGTCGACATGAGGTCCTCCTCGACCCGGCCGAGGTGCCCCCGATGGCACTCCCGACCACCGCGCGGGCTCCGAGCGCCCGCGCAGTACCCTCGAACGTCCACCGCAGACGTCCGGCCCGCGGGCCGTGCCGGTTACGATCGGTGTTCGAGACCTCAACTCCTACCGACGACTCCGACGAGGACGCAACTCTCTTGTTCGCCACACTGTCCGACCGCCTGACCGCGACCTTCAAGAACCTGCGCGGCAAGGGCCGGCTCTCCGAGGCCGACATCGACGCGACCGCCCGGGAGATCCGGATCGCCCTGCTCGAGGCCGACGTGGCGCTGCCCGTCGTCAAGGAGTTCGTGGCTGCGGTCAAGGAGCGCGCCCGCGGCGTCGAGGTCAGCCAGGCGCTGAACCCGGCCCAGCAGGTCGTCAAGATCGTCAACGAGGAGCTCGTCGAGATCCTCGGCGGCGAGACCCGCCGCCTGCGCTACGCCAAGACCGGGCCGACGGTCATCATGCTCGCCGGCCTCCAGGGGGCCGGCAAGACGACGCTCGCCGCGAAGCTCGCGCTGTGGCTCAAGGAGCAGGGCAAGACCCCGCTCCTGGTCGCCTGCGACCTGCAGCGCCCCAACGCGGTCCAGCAGCTGCAGGTCAACGGTGAGAAGGTCGGCGTCCCGGTCTTCGCGCCGGAGCCCGGCAACGGTGTCGGCGACCCGGTCTCGGTCGCGAAGGCATCGGTCGAGGAGGCGAAGCGCAAGCTCCACGACGTGGTCATCGTCGACACCGCCGGCCGCCTCGGCGTGGACGCGGAGATGATGGCGCAGGCCGCCGGCATCCGCGACGCCGTGCAGCCCGACGAGGTCCTCTTCGTCGTCGACGCCATGATCGGCCAGGACGCGCTCACCACGGCGCAGGCCTTCCTCGACGGCGTCGGGTACGACGGCGTGGTGCTCACCAAGCTCGACGGTGACGCCCGCGGTGGTGCCGCCCTGTCGATCCGCCACGTCACCGGCCGCCCGGTCATGTTCGCCTCCTCCGGCGAGAAGATGACCGACTTCGACGTCTTCCACCCCGACCGCATGGCGTCGCGCATCCTGGACATGGGCGACGTGCTGACCCTGATCGAGCAGGCCGAGAAGGCTTTCGACCAGGAGGAGGCGATGCGCGCGGCGGAGAAGCTCACCGGCGGTGACTTCACGCTCGACGACTTCCTCGCCCAGATGCAGCAGCTGAAGAAGCTGGGCTCGATGTCGAGCATCCTCAAGATGCTCCCGGGCATGGGCCAGATCCGCGACCAGATCGAGAACTTCGACGAGCGCGAGATCGACCGGATCGAGGCGATCATCCGCTCGATGACGCCGGCCGAGCGCGCCAACCCGAAGCTCATCGACGGCTCCCGCCGCGCGCGCATCGCCAAGGGCTCGGGCCGCTCGGTCTCCGACGTCAACGGCCTCGTCGACCGCTTCTTCGAGGCGCGGAAGATGATGATGCAGATGGCCCGCGGCGGTGGCATGCCCGGCATGCCGGGCATCCCCGGCATGGGCGGCCCCGGCGGCGGCAAGCGCGCCACCGCCAAGCAGAAGGCCAAGAAGGGCAAGGGCAAGGGCGCGCGCAAGTCGGGCAACCCGGCCAAGGCCGCCCAGGAGGCCGCGGCCGCGAAGGCGAAGGCCGCCGAGGCGAAGCCGAACCCGTTCGGCATCGGCGAGGACATCGACTACGAGGCCGCCGCCGAGAACCTGCAGCTGCCCAAGGACTTCTCCAAGTTCCTCAAGTGAGGATCTCGGCGGGTCTGGTCGATCTGAGCGTGAATCACTGAAGATTCGACGTTGACGGAGACCCTACAACGCTCTACTTGAAGATATCAAGGGGTAGGCTGGGGTCATGTCGGAACTGTCTGCCGCCGAGGTCGCCGCACTGGTGCCCTCCTGGGTCATCCACCTGCGCGCCGAGCGCAAGACCGAGGGCACCATCGGGACCTACCTCAAGGGCATCAACGCCTACCTCGCCTGGTGCGAGGTCGAGGACCGGCTGCCGCTGGTCCGGGCGAACCTCGAGGCGTGGACGGTGAGCCTCCTCGACGCCGGCCGCACCGCGACCACCGCGCGCACCCGGATGATGCCGGTGCGCTACCTCGCCAAGTGGATGCTGCTCGAGGGCGAGATCGACGACGACCCGTTCGGGGTCATCCGGGCGCCCAAGACGGACGAGGCCGTGATCCCCGTCCTGAGCGACGAGCAGGTGCGCGCCTTCCTCAAGGCGTGCCAGCCACCGCCAGGGGAGTCCAAGGGACTGCCGAGCCTGCGCCACCGCCGCGACGAGGCCATGATCCGGCTGCTCTTCGACACCGGCATGCGGATCGGGGAGTGCCTCGCCCTCGAGGTCGGCGACGTCGACTACCGCAACGACAACGTCGTGACGATCCGCCGCGGCAAGGGCGGCCGGGGGAGGCGGGCTCCGTTTGGCGCCCAGACCGCCCGTGCCCTCGACCGCTACGTGCGGGTCCGTGCCGCCCATCGACTCGCGGGCGAGCCGAAGCTGTGGCTCGGCGACCGCGGTCGCAGCCTCGCCTACGGCGGCGCGTACTTCGCCCTCAACCAGCGCGCCGAGGCCGCCGGCATCGCCAACTTCCACCCCCACATGCTGCGCCACGCATCCTCCGACCGCTGGCTGGCCGCCGGCGGCTCCGAGACCGGACTCATGGCTCGCAACGGCTGGTCCTCGCCCGCGATGGTGCAGCGCTACGGCCGCGCCAACCGCGAGAACCGCGCCATCGAGGAAGCCCGCCGGCTCAATCTGGGGGAGCTGTGAGCACGCCTCCTGACCGCGACCTCCTCGAAGCCATCCGGCGCAATGACGATCGCAACGCTCTGGCGTCGCGCGCCTACGAGGCGCTGTCCAAGACCGGCAGCCGGGCTGATCACCGGCTCCTCGTCTATCGCTGCAAGCAGCGTGGATGCCTCCTGCTCGACGTGATCCAACTGCCGCAGGGGGTCGTGCTGCACCGTCCCGCCTACCGGCGATCACCGCAGCGCAATGAGGCGACCAGCAACGCCGTAGGACGGGCGAAGAACACCACTGACGGCGACCGACGCTGGAAGGCGAACACTGCCTTCGCGAGCTCATGGGGCAACGCCGAGCTGGTCTGTGACCACATCCACGACGTCGTGCTCGAGATCGAGGAGATCCAGGCGGCTGTCGACGCCGGACATACCGAGATCCGCGTGGCGGCTGACGGTCAGCGGCATGCGGTACGATGAACGCATAACGTTTGTAGCCGTCATGGAATGACAGCCCCGGGGATGGCAGCCCGGCGAGACCCGAGAGGGGTCAGGCTGTCATGTCCGAACTTGCGGAGCATTCCGCCGCTTGGGGCCGTCTAGGCGCCCACCTGTCGTGGGCCAACACCTCCGACCGCAGCAAGCGCACCGCTCCCGCCCGCGCGGCCTTCGAGCAACGGTTCCTCGACCAGGCTGACGGCGATCCCGTCCGCGCCGCCCACCTCCGCAAGGCGTACTTCGCCCGCCTCGCGCTCACGTCCGCTCAGGCCCGCCGCGCCAAGAAGGCCGGGGGTGGCGCCGATGCGGCCTGACAACGAGAGAGGCCGCCCGACGGCGAACCGGGCGGCCTCGAATGCCTCGCTCAACGACACCGCCGATTCTACGCTGCGCAGCCGGGGCCGGGCGCCTCATCGCCTCCAAGCCGCCTTCGTCACCCCTGCCTGCGCCTACCTCCGCGGCTGGGGCAGTCGTGAGCTGCTGACCGAGATCACCGGCCGGGCGCCCGTGTTCGGTGCTCGAGTCCGCGCGTGGCACGCACAGCCGCCGACCGCCCGCGACGCCATCGCCGAGGCCGAGGAGCGTGGCTGGGTCGTCGAGATCGTCACCGAGGAGCACTTGCTCCGGCTTGCTGGCGCTGACCTCGAGGAGATCCAGGCCGCCGCGGCAGAGCGTCGAGGTGAGCTGTGGTGAACGTGACTGGAGTCGTCTCGATCGACCTGCGCGACGGCGACGAGTTCGAGCTGCACCGTGCCGTTCAGCGCGCCGTGTACGCCCCCGCTGGCGCCGACGTCGAGTTCATCGTGTCCGCGAGACAGTGGCCCCCGTACCACGGCGTCCAGTACCTGCGGGAGCACGGCGAACACCTCGGCCGGATCGTCATCCGTTGCGGCGACGTCGACACGGTCAGGGTCTGGGTGGCCGCCCTCCGTGGACAGGAGGCCGCGTGACGGGCGGCGAGCGCCCTTGGGCGCGTCACTATCAGGACGAGTGGGGACGTAAGGCCGGCGACCCGCGCATGCCGTACTGGCTGCGCGTGGCGGCCCTCGCTTACGGATCGCACGGCTACAACGGCCATGCCGTGTTCAAGCGCGGCGAGATCGCCCTCGTGCTGGCAACGGTCGACCAGGAGACAGGAGAGATCCACCCGTTCGAGAACGTCGGTCGCGCCATCAGGGACGCGGTCGAGTACGGATGGCTCGCCCCCGAGAGCTTCTGGGGATGCCTCGTCGTGCCGGCCCACGCCATCCGAAAGGGCGCCCACGGCCGCAAGTCCGAGTGCTCTGTCCACGTCCGTCGGCAGACCCGGTCCCAGCGCGAACCCGTCACTGAGCGACGGCTTCGCGGTCTCCCGGCTACAGCCAGTGACGGGTTCGAGCCCCGAACCGCTCACTCAGTGACGGGTTCGCAGCGTGCGCCCCTCTCTCTTGTTTCTCAGCCCAACCCGACCCAGGACGGCCCGCAGGCCGATCGGAGTGCCTGACCCATGACCAACCAGCCCACCACCACACCCGACCTCGAGCGCGCACAGCAGTTGTTCGAGCACGCCGCGCGCTGCTCCGGTCCCGCGTTCGCCGCGTTCACCACCGGCAGCGGCGCCATGAAGCTGCGCTGTCGGGGATGCGAGCGACAGGTTCCCGTTGCCCGACTGCTCGAGAACACCGACGAGGACCCCCACCTGACCCGGTACCGCCTGACCTGCATCTGGTGCGGGCAGACCATGCGCCTGTCCAGCCCGATGCCTCGCCAGCCGCTGCACACCTCGTGCGCACTAGACCGCCGCCGCGTTCGAGGGGAGGCCGCCTGATGCCTCTCACCCGTGCCCAGCTCGACCTGGTGCCCGACGACCTGCTGACCGCACGCCGGACCAACGACCTCGTCGACTGGCTGTACGCCCGCGGCTGGTCGATGTCCCTGCTCGAGCTCGACAC
>NZ_JAER01000021.1 GCF_000519005.1 Nocardioides sp. J54
CAACAAAGAGCTCCGCGACGCCGTCTGCGACTTCGCCGGCGACTCCCGCCGAGCCAACCCCTGGGCCGCGAAGATCTACAACGACGCCCTCGCCCGCGGCAAGGACCACCCCCACGCCACCCGCATCCTGGCCCGCGCCTGGCTCGGCGTGATCTGGCGATGCTGGCAGAACCAGACCGCCTACGACCCCCACCAGCACGGCGCCCTCCAGGCACTGCTCAGCGGTGTCGAAGCGGCCTGACGTTGACACAGGGCTACTCATCGCAGGCCGAGCAGCCGCAGCACGTGCTCGAAGAGCGTCTTGATCAGGCCGTCGCCGAAGCCGCCGCTGAGCAGCTTGAACAACAGGCCGGCGAACCCGGCGCCGGCTGCGGTGGCCACGGCGTACTCCGCGGTGGTGACGCCCCGCTCGGTGCGCTCCTGGCGGAGCCGTCGGATGGTGCGGGTCATGGTGTCCTCTCCCTTCGTCGGTGGCCACGGGCGTGGCCGGGTGCAGCAGCCTGCGCGGAGGCGGCGACGGGCCCGTCCGTCGGCTGCCCCGGCTGTGGAGGGGCGGGCGCCGTCCACAGCCTCCGGCGCTGCAGGTGGACGCCGGCGTGACCGGCGGGACGCCTGGTCAGCGGGTGATCGTCGTCGCGAGCGAGACGGCCAGCGGCACGATGCCGAGGAGCAGGAAGGACGGCAGCAGGCACAGCCCGAGGGGTACGGCGGCGCGGACCCCGACGGCGCGGGCGCGGTCCTCGACCTCGGCCCGGCCGCGGCGGGCCAGCTCCTCGCCGAGGCGCTCCACGGCGGCGACGACCGGCGCACCGCTGCGCTGCGCCCGGGCGAGGGTGCGGCCCAGCGGTGCGACCTCGGGGTCGGTGCCGAGCGCTGCCCACACGACGGCCGGGTCCGCGCCCAGCCGCAGCCGGGCGGCGACCGGGACCAGACGGTCGGCGGCCGCCCCGGGCAGTGCCCGGCAGACGAGCTCGACCGCGTCGGCAGCAGCCACGCCGGACTGCAGGGCGGCGGCGAGCAGGGACACGACGTGGGGCAGGTCCCGTCGTACCTCCTCACGCCGACGGCGTACGACGGTCGGCTCGATCCGTCCCGCGACGACGCCGACCACGGCCCCCGTCGCGATCCCGGCCGGCAGCGCCAGCAGGCCGCCGAGGAAGGCGCCCGCACCGGCACCGGCGAGCGCAGCCCACAGCCAGCGGCCGCGCCGCAGCAGGCCGTCGGGGTCGGGCTGCTCGGGCGCCGGTGTGGCCGGTGCGCCGACCGGGGGCGTGGCGGACGGACGCGGCCGGACGAGGAGTGCCACCGCGGTCGCGGCGAGCACGGCGATGACGGCGACCACGGCCTAGCCGCCGTCCACGCCGCGGGCGATGGCCTCGACCCACGCCAGCCCGGCCCAGGCGAGGCCGAGGCCGGCCGCGAGGCAGGCCAGGCCGGCCGGGTGGCCGAGCAGGAACGCCCACGGCTCGGCACCGGCGCCAGCACCCATCGCCAGCGCGAGGAACGGCAGCACCGCGAGCAGCCGGGCGGTTGCGCGGGCTGAGGCGAGCTCGCCGGCGACGACGCGCCGGGTCTGCTCGACGGCACGGAGGTCGTCAGCGACGCGGCCGAGGGCGTCCGCGAGGCCGTGGCCGGTGCGGTGGGCGACCTGCCAGGCGGCGGCGACGACGCGCAGGGACCCGGCGCCGGGCTCGGTCGCAAGCTCGCGCAGTGAGGCGGTGACGTCGCCACCACTGGCGGCGGCGCGGGCGGCCGGCCCGACGAGCGGCCAGTCCGCAGCGGCCCGGTCGAGGGCCTGGGCGGCGGTCTGACCGGCGGCGAGCTCGGCCTGCAGCGCGTCGCAGAGCTCGACGACCTGCGAGTGGTGGGCAGCGGCGACCCGGGCCTGCCGGGCGCGGCGGACCAGCCGGAGTGCCCCGGTGACGACGCCGACGGCGATCAGCGCGAGCACACCCGCGCGGGGTGACGACGCCGCGACGGCGCCGACCACGGCGAGGATGGCGAGGCGGGGTCCGAGGCGTCGTACCGACGGCGGGGCGGGACCGCCGGCCGGGGCCGCAGGGAGCGCCCCCGGCCCCCGGAGCACGAGGAACACGGCGAGCGCGGTGAGGGCCACCGCCACGGCCACCCCGGCGCTCACGGGCCCCGCCGCCCGTCGAGCAGGGTCAGCAACCGGCGCGAGCCCGGCCCGCGGCTGACCCGGCCGTCGGCGTCGAAGGCGACCGCCACCCGGGTCTCGACCCGGCCGGAGTCCTGCCGCTCCAGCACGGCGACCTCGCCGAGCCGGCGCCGACCGGTGGCGCGGTCCCGCTCGAGGTGGAGGACGACGTCGAGCGCCGAGGCGAGCTGGCTGTGCGCCGCGTCCCGGCCGAGGCCGGCCGTCAGGGCGAGGGCCTCCACACGGGCGGGGACGTCGGTCGCGGAGTTGGCGTGCAGGGTGCCGCAGCCACCCTCGTGCCCGGTGTTCATCGCGGCCATCAGGTCGACGATGCTGGTGTCACGCACCTCCCCGACCACGAGCCGGTCGGGTCGCATCCGCAGGGCCTGCCGCACGAGGTCGCGCAGCGGGACGGCGCCGGCACCCTCCAGGTTCGCCGGTCGCGACTCGAGGCCGACGACCTGCGGGTGGTCGGGACGCAGCTCCGCAGCGTCCTCGACGACCACGATCCGCTCGTGGGGGTCCACCGTCCCGAGCAGCGCCGAGAGCAAGGTGGTCTTGCCGGTGCCGGTGCCGCCGGAGACCAGGAAGGCGAGCCGCCGCGTGACCACCTGGCGGAGCAGGTCGAGGCCCTCCTCGGTGACGGCACCGGCGGCGTGCAGCTCCGCGAGGGTGAACCCGCCGCGGCGCGGCACCCGCAGCGAGATCGCCGTGCCCGGCTGGGCGATCGGCGCCAGCACGGCGTGGCACCGTGTGCCGTCGGGCAGGCGTACGTCGGCCCACGGGGCGGCGTCGTCGATCCGGCGCCCGCCGCTGGCGACCAGCCGCTGGGCCAGGCGCCGGCACTCGTCCTCGGAGCCGATCACGACGTCGGTCTCCTCCAGGCCGCGCCCGCGGTCGATCCGCACCGGGCCGGGGCCGTTGACCAGCACGTCGGTGACCCCGGGCAGGCCGAGCAGCGGTTCCAGCGCCCCGGCACCGAAGACCTCGCGACGTAGCCACTCGTAGACCGCGAGCACGGTCGCGTCGCCGACCGGGCGACCGGCCGAGCGGAGCGCGTCGGCGACCCGGTGCGGCGTCAGCGCCCCCGGCTCCGCAGCCAGCCGTCTCCGGACCTCCTCGACCAGGACCGCGACCTCACCGGGGCTCCCGGTGGCGCTGCTGCCGTCGCGGGTCATGCCGCCTCCCCCGCACCAGCCTGCGGATCGGGCACGTCGCCGAGCACCCGCGCCACGGCCCGGGCCAGCGGGCCGCGGAAGGTCCGCAACGGGCCGAGCCCCAAGTCGACCGCCTCGGCGAGCCCGCGCTGGTCACGCATCTGCGCCAGCACCGGCAGCCCGGAGGCACGCTGCACGTCGGTGACCGAGAAGGCCTCACCGCGCAGCACGGCGCCGATGTCCGGGTGGTCCGCGAAGCGAGCCCGCATCCGGGCCGCGCCGGCCACGCCGACGACGCTGCCGACGGTCATCACCAGCAGCTGGTCGCAGCGGGCGGCCACCTCGTCGACCAGCGCGTCGGGCGAGCGGGGAAGGTCGACGACCACCACCGCGTGCCCGCGGCGGGCGGCCGACAGGGCCTCACGTACGGCGAACGCCTGCAGGCTCTGGACCCGCCCGTCGACGTACCACGACAGCACGCCGAGCTGGCCGGTGTGCGGGAGTGCGTCGCGCAGCGCCCGCGCCGAGAGCCGCCCGGTGGTCTGGCACAGCGCGTCCCAGCGGAAGCCCTCCCGTCGCTCGACCCCGAGCATCCGGTCCAGGCCCGGACCCTGCGGGTCACAGTCGATCACCACCGCCGGCGCCGACCGTGCCGCCCACTGGCCGAGCGCACAGGCGAAGGTGGTGGTGCCCGCACCCCCGGTGCCGCCGATGACGCCCACGACGCGGGCGCGGCCGGGTTGCCGCTCGGTCAGGTCGGCGAGCAGCTCGACGAACCACGCCGACGAACCCGGCAGCTCGACGAGCTGCTCCCCGCCGAGGCGCAGGGTGGTGCGGAACAGCTCGTGCGGTGCCGGACCTGTCGTGACCACGAAGCAGTGCGCCCGTGGCTCCGGCGCGTGGCGCACCATCTCCTCGGCGAGGTCCGCACCGACCAGGACGACGGGGGCGCGGGCCCAGGCACGCAGCGCGCTGAGCGGGTCGCGGGCGACGGTGGGCGCCACGTCGGCCGCGGCGGCGAGCGGCAGCAGCGTGGCCAGCAGGTGCTCATCGGCGGTCACCACCAGGACGGGGGCGTCGGCCGGCGCGGGCCGGCGGACGGTGGGGTCGTTTCGGGTCATGACGAGGTTGTCGCCGCGGGCCGACACCGGCATGCCGGCGCAGCACCGGGCGGTGGACAACCCCGGCTCGGCAACCCGCTGTGGACGCGGGGTGGCCGATCCTGTGACGCCTGAGACCTACGATGACTGCATGGCCCGACCGGGTGCGGCGCCCACAGCGGCGTTCTTCGACCTCGACAAGACGATCATCGCCAAGTCGAGCGTGCTCGCGTTCAGCAAGCCGTTCCAGGCCGGCGGCCTCATCTCGCGCCGGGCGGTGCTCCGCTCGGCGTACGCCCAGTTCGTCTTCATGGTCGGCGGGGCCGACCACGACCAGGTCGAGAAGATGCGGCAGTTCATGTCGCAGCTGTGCGCGGGCTGGGACGTCGCCACGGTCCGCGAGATCGTTGCCGACACGTTGCACAACATCGTCGACCCGCTCGTGTACGACGAGGCGGTGCGCCTCATCGAGGAGCACCACGCCGCCGGCCGCGACGTCGTCATCGTCTCCACCTCAGGCAGCGAGGTCGTCGAGCCGATCGGTGAGCTGCTCGGTGCGGACCGGGTCGTGGCCACCCGGCTCGCGGTCGAGGACGGCCGCTACACCGGCGAGATCGACTACTACGCCTACGCCGAGGAGAAGGCGAACGCGATCCGCGACCTCGCGGAGACGGTCGGCTACGACCTCGAGCGCTCCTACGGCTACTCCGACTCGGTCACCGACGTGCCGATGCTCGAGGCCGTCGGGTTCCCGCACGCGGTCAACCCGGACAAGGAGCTGCGCAAGGTCGCCGAGGCCCGTGGCTGGCCGGTCCTGGTCTTCAACCGGCCGGTCGAGCTGCAGTCCCGGCTGCACCTGCCGCCGCCGAAGCCCACGCTCGCCGCGATCGCCGTCGGTGGCGTCGTGGCGGTCGGTGCCGCCGTGTGGATCGGCGCCCGCAAGCGTGCGCTGAGCGCCTGAGGACGGCGCTGCGGGCGCGGCCGAGGTACGCCCTGACCCGCGCCGTCGACTGCTGGACGCGGTCAGTGGAAGGTGGCCAGGTGAAAGGTGGTCCCAACCGGCCAGCGTTCCCCGGATCAAGGTAAAAGACAAGCCTTGAAGGTGGCCGTCCAGCGGCGTACAAAGGACATCAAGAACTCAAGAGCAGCACGTGATCCCGGTACCCACGCGGCGATCCACCCTTCCTAACAGGGCGCTGATCCTTCGGAAGACTTCCGGGGCAGCAATAGATGATGCACGCCTGGTAGCCATGGTTCACGTGTCAGCGGTGGCACCCGAGACACTCGATGGCTCGGGTGCCACCTGCATGTTCGGGGCCGTTCAGGGAACGGGCAGCTCCAGCACGGTCACCGGACGCTCGAACTCGCTCAGCGGCAGCGATACCTGCAGGCGCCACTCGCCTCCGGAGGGCAGCACCGCGGGCGCCGAGTAGATGCCCGGGCCACGCGAGGTGGCCGGCAGGTCGCCGAGGTCCAGCTCCGCGCCGTCGGAGAGGCGCAGTGAAGGCGCGGACCAGCCCTCGGTCGGCTGCCCGTCGGCGTCGAGCAGCTCGACGGTGATCGTCACCGGACCGGTGGTCGGTGGCGCCAGGGTCGCGCGGACCTCGATGTCGCCGACCCGGGTGGTGTCGACGACCGGCTCCGTCGCCACGCCCGGCACCTCGGGCTCCCGCTCGGGGCTGCGGTCGACCAGGAACCCCGTCACGAGCAGCACGGCGACCAGCACGCCCGCCTCCGCCGCGGTCGTGCGGCCGAGCAGCCCGGCGCCGGCGCGCCGCTCCCGGCGACGGGACGCGTCCTGGAGGCGCGGCACGAGGGCGAACCGGTTCCAGCAGGCGATGGCGACCGCGACCGCCGCGACGGCCACCTTCACCATCAGCAGCCGCCCGTAGCCGGTCTCGAGGAGCACGCCCCACGACCCGGCGATCCGCCACGCCAGCAGGGCGCCGGTCAGCACCAGCGCAACCAGGACGCCCGCGGCCACCACCGAGAAACGGGCGAGCACCTCGGCGGCGAGGGTACGACGCCCGCCGAGGTCGGGCAGGACGAGCACCAGCGCGACCAGGCCGCCGAGCCACGTGCTGCCCGCGAGGAGGTGCAGCACGTCCGCACCGACGGCGAGGACCTCGGGCGTCACGCCGCGGGTGTGCCCGGTGAGGGCGGGAGCCCCGACGGCGACCCCGCACGCGACGAGCGCCACCGTGCGCCGGGCCCGGTCGACCAGGCCGCGGCCGAGGAGCACGACCGCGAGGACCACGCCGCCGACGACGGCCGCCGCGACGCCGTACTCGAGCGGATCGAGGGAGGCCCACGTTGCGCCGTCGCCGAGCGCACCGAGGCCGTCGCCGACCTGGTAGACCGCGGTGAGCGGGACCCCGATCGCCCACGCGAGGCCGGCGGTGACGGCGCCGGCGCGGGACGCGCGGACCAGCCGGGCGCGGGCGCGGTCGGCGAGGTGGTGGTCGGGCAGGAACAGCACGACGAAGGCGACGAGGCCGGTCGTCAGCAGGAGTGCGGCGTACCCGAGCCACGTGACGATGCTCAGCCCCCACGGCGGTCCGGTGGCCGGGTCGTCGGCGACCTCGGGGGCGAGCACCTCGGCGCTCGGGGCGCCGATGCTGAAGGCCAGGGAGCCGCTGATCGGGTGGCCGTCCTCGGAGACGACCCGCCACACCACGACCAGGGTGCCGGCGCCCGGGTCCTCCTCGAGCGTGACGGCCAGCTCCGCGCCGCGGGCGGTGGCGTCGGAGGCGATCTCGTCGCCCGCGGCGTCGAAGACCCGCACGCCCTTCGGCACGAGGGAGACCCCCTCGCTGAAGGTCAGCCGTACGACGTCGGGTGCGTCCTCGACCACGGCTCCCTGCGCCGGGTCGGTGCTCACCAGGGTGGCGTGGGCGTGTGCGGGCGCGGGGAGCGCGAGCAGGATCAGCACGGCCGTCAGGAGCGCCGCGGCAAGTCGAGCGGCACGCTGCACGCTCCCGCGCATCGAGGTCGTGCCGGGTGCGTGCTCCACGTCCGCCACTGAATCAGCGGGCTGAACTGTTGTCAAGGACATGAACTAGCGCTGCGCCGTTTCGCCACCTAGACTCAGTTCACCATCCCGAACCAAGGTCGTCAGCGTGGATCGACCGGTCTGCGTCCGGCCGCGAAAGGACCGTCATGCCCAACATCACCGTCGAGCTGCTGGCCGGACGCTCCCTCGAGCAGCGCCGCGCCTTCGCCGAGGCCGTCGCCGACAGCGCGGTCGAGATCCTCGGCGCGCGGCGCCAGGACGTCCGCATGGTCTTCACCGAGCTGACGCCGGACCTCGTCGCCAACGGCGGCGTGCTGGCGAGCGAGGACGACAGCCGGGCGGGCGTGGTCGCCGCGCTGGCCTCGGACGGCTGAGCCGTCACGACCCACAGCACACCAAGGCGCCCCGGCCGTTCGGCCGGGGCGTTCGCGCGTCCGGCGGTCCGTCGTACCGCCACGAGGCACACCTCGCGCCGCCATTCCTCACACCTCGCGCCGCCATTCCTCACACCTCGCGCCGCCATTCCTCACACCTCGCGGCGCCATGCCTGACACTTCGCGGCGCCATCCTTCACACCTCGCGGCGCCATTCCTCACACCTCGTCGGGAAATGGGCGTGGGCCCGGAGGGCGGTTGCCTCCGGGCCCACGGTTCTCTCTTCAGGAGTCGGGTCTCCTCCCTCCCCCGCCCCCCTCCCCCGCCCGCTCCCTCCCTTCCCGCCCACCGCGAGGGTGGCGGGAGGGTCGGGGTCGGGCAGGGGTCGGGGGTGGGGTGGGTGGTCAGCGGCGGACGCGGATGTGGGCCACCTTGGTCGCCGCCTTGAGGTAGGCGCTGCCGCGGTAGGTCACCCGGACCGGGATCCGGCCCAGACGCGTGGCCTTGCCCAGGCGGATGGTGACCTTGCCGGCCTTGTTGACCTTCTTGCTCACCACCTTGCCGTTGAAGCTGACCCGCACCACACCGCTCACCGGGACCCCGCTGGGGCGGACGACGGTGACGGTGACCGACGGGCGCGCGTTCCGCTTGACCGAGGCCGGGGCGGCCACCCGCAGCTTCGCGGCGGCCTTGCGGACCACGACCTTCACCGTGCTGCTCGACGCCGCGTGGGTGGCGTCGCCGAGGTAGCGGAGGGTGACGGTGCGCGTGCCCGGCTTCAGCGACCTGGCCGGGAGGACCAGGGTCGCCTTGCCGGACGAGAGCGCCCGCGACACCAGCAGCGTCGACCCGGAGCGAGCCTCCACCTTGCCGGTGGCTGCGGCGGGGCTGACGGTGACGGCGAGGCTGGCCTTCTTGCCGTAGACGACCGTCACGGCCTTGGCCTTCACGGTCGTGGCGACGGGGTCGTCCGCCTCCTCGACCGTGATCGTGACCCTCGCGGGCTCCGACTCGGCGGTGCCGTCCGACGCCTCGTAGGTGAAGGTGTCGGTGCCGGTGAAGCCGTCCTCGGGCGTGTAGGTGAACGAGCCGTCGGCGGCGAGGGTGACCTCGCCGTGCTCCGGCTGCGTCGCACCCGTGGCCGTCAGCGGGTCGTCGTCGGCGTCGGTGTCGTTGGCCAGGACGCCGGGCGCGTCGACGGTGAGGGTGGTGCCCTCCACGACCGAGTACTCGTCCGCGGCTGCCTCGGGTGCGGCGTTCGGGAACGGGTGCTCGTTCAGCTGGGTGACTTCCTCGGCCGTCAGCTCGTAGCCGAAGAGCCGGAAGTCGTCCATCAGGCCGTTCCACCGGCCGTCCGGCCAGCTGGTGCCGCCCAGCATGTTCGCCGTGGTGTGGCCGTCGACCCCGACGTCACCGATGCCGATGGTGAAGTCGGTGCGGGTCCCGACGAGCTCGCCGTCGAAGTACAGCTTCCCGGTGGAACCGCTCATCGTGAACACGACGTGCGTCCACTCGTTCAGTGGTACGTCGTTGCCGGGCCCGAGGACCAGGCGCTCCTGGGCGCTGCCCGGGGTGCCGGGTGCCTTGAACGTGGCCGCGAAGCCCGTGGGTCCGTTGGTCTGGGTGTTCGACTGCAGCAGGAAGAAGGTGTCCGTGCTGCTGCCGATCTGGACCAGTGGGACCCACTGCGGCAGCGTGCCCGGCCGCACCCAGAGCGAGACGCTGAACTGCTCGTCCATGCCCTCGGCGATGTCGTCCGGCAGGGCCAGGTGGTTGCCCGTCGCCGAGCCGCCACCGGGGAAGCTCAGCCCCTTGCCGTACTTGCCGTCCTGGGTCCAGCCCACCGCCCCCTGCAGCTGGGCGTCGCCGACCAGCGGGTTGGTGCCCGAGTTGGCGGCGGTGGAGCCGCTGCCCTCGTCGAAGGTGTAGTGGACCGGGGTTCCCTCGCCGACCGGGGGCCGGTCGACGGTGTGGGTCACCGAGTCCCGCGAGTCCCGCCAGCCGTCGGCCGCCTGGAACCGGACCTCGAGCTCACGCTCGCCGGGCGGCAGGGTCAGCGCCGGGAAGGAGACCTCCCCGCCGGACACCGCGACCGGCTGACCGACGCGGCTGCCGTCGACCCACAGCTCGGCCGAGCCCTCGGCGTCGCCGCCGGACTCGTCCTCGACCTCCGCGGACACCGTGAGCGGCTCGCCCCACGGCGACGGCGACGGCAGGTCCACGGACACCGAGGTGGTGGTCCGCAGGGCCGCGCCCTCGTCGTACAGCGCTGCGACGTCGTCGTCGCTGAGCGCGCTGGTGTAGAGCCGCACGTCGTCCATCCGGCCGTCGTACGCCGGGTCGGGGTAGCCGTTGCGCCCCAGCCAGTTGTTCGACGTCGGACCGATGTCGGTCATGTCGATCGTGAGGTCGGTGCGCTGGGCGACCTGCACCCCGTCGAGGTACAGGGTCCCGGTGGCGCCGTCGCGGGTGAACACGACGTGGTTCCACCTGCCGGCCGCGACGTCCTTCGTCGGTACGGCGTAGACCCGCTCCTGGTCGCTGGACCCCTTCGCCTTGAAGGTCGCTGCCAGGCCGGAGCCGCCGGGGGCGGCGTCGGTCTGCATCTGCACCTGGAAGAAGCTGCCGGCGTCGCCGAGGCCGTCGCCGATGTGGAGCAGCCCGATCCAGTTCGCCTTCGTGTCCGGGCGGACCCAGAACGACGTGCTGAACGCGTCCTCGCCCTGCAGCAGGTCGTCCGGCAGGTCGACGGCGTTGGCGTTGTCGCCGCCGGGGAGCTCGAGGCCCTTTCCGAACACCCCGTCGTCGGTCCAGCCGGCGTCGCCGGTCAGCACCGCGTCGCCGACGGAGGTGTCGGTCCCGGTGTTCTCGGCTGTGGTGCCCGAGCCCTCGGAGAACTCGTAGTGCACCGGCGCCTCGTCGACGCCCGGGTCGGTCGAGATGACCACCAGGTCGTCGAGCATCAGCCCGCCGCCGCTGCCGGACCCGGACAGGGTCAGCACCTCCGAGCGCGCTGTCGCGGTGAACGTGTCGACCCACGTCCTGTAGGTCACCGCGTTGCCGGACGCCGAGGGCGTGTCGGTCCCGGCGGTGATCGTGGTGTCGAGGTCACCGACCTGCACCGACCCGACCGCGGGCTCGGTGCCGGCGGACCGGCTGTCGCGGGCGTAGCGCATCGAGATGCGGTACTCCCGGCCCGGGTCGAGGCCGGCCAGCGTGCGCTCCACCTCACCGGCGTTGCCCAGCGAGAACTGGTAGCCGGTCAGGCCGAGGCCGCCCTGGTTGGCGGACGCGCCGCGCACCAGCTGGACCGGCTCGTTGATGCTCCACGGCGCCATCCGGCCGTTGCCCGGCTCGAGGTCGATGACCATCGGCGGGTTGGCCGAGCGCCACTCGGCGGGCAGCTTCGGGTACTCGAACTGGTCGACGACCTTCGGCGCACGCTGGTCGAGCTTCACCGCCGGGTCGACGTCCATGATCTTCGCGACCGACGGGGTGCCGTCGGCGTCGTGGACGAACAGCATGTACGCACCCGGAGGGGCGTAGGTCGCGTCCTGCGGCGCGGTGACCGTCAGGGTGCCACCCGACTGCGTGAACTCCAGGTCCTGGAAGTTCTGGTCGTTGTTGAACCCGTGGGTGACCGAGCCGTTGCGGACCAGGGTGACCCGCGAGACGGGGCCGCCGCTGACGCTGACGTCGAACGTGCCGTCGTACCCGATCTTCTTCGGGCCGGCGGTGATCTCCGGCCGCTCGGCGAGCTCGTCGCCGTCGAAGAGGTACGCCGGGGAGTAGTACTCGACGTCGGTGTAGTTGCGCGGGCCCGGGGCGCCGCCGCCGCCGATCATGACCCGGCCGTCGGGCAGGAGCAGGGCGGAGGAGTGGTAGAGCCGGGCGTGCGCGTAGGGCGCCTCGATCGCGGTCCAGGTGTCCGTGTCCGGGTCCCAGACCTCGGCCGTGGTGACGTAGCCGCCGTTGTCGGCGTTGTCGCGGCTGCCGCCGGTGACGAGGACGTCGCCGTCGGGCAGCACCGTGGCGGTCGCCCAGTGCCGCTGGTACTTCATCGGCGAGGTCGGCTCGACGACCGGGTTCTCCGTGCCGCCGGTGATGTCGACGGTGAAGCCGGCGCGGGCACCGGCGGGACCGCCGCCGTTGGCCCACCAGCCGCCGCCGACCTGCAGGATCTTGCCGGGCCGGTACATCGCAGCCGTGGAGGTCGCGCCGACCGGACGGCCGTTCGCGCCCTGGTCGGCGACGTTCGCCGGCAGGGTGCCGCGCAGGGTCAGCTCGCCGTCACCGCTCGGGTCGAGCTCGAACATCTGGGTGCCGGAGATGTTGAACAGCGTGCCGCTGCCGGGCGCGACGAAGGCCCGCGGGTACCACCAGCGGTTCTCGTCGGGCTGGCCACCGCCGCCGTCGCCGTACGCCGCCGCGCTGGTCGCGCCGGTCAGCAGCGTCCAGCCGTTGCCCTCGTCGGGCCGGTAGACCTCAGGCGTGAGCACACCGGGACCGCCCGGGCCGCCGCGCAGGCTGCCGCCCTGGACCACGATCGAGCCGTCGGGCATCGTCGTGCCGGTCGGGTACCACCGCGGGATGTTCATCGGCGCCTCGTCGCGGAGCCCCTGCTTCGAGGAGAAGCTGGTGACGCCGATCGCAGCGTCGTTGGGGGCGTTGCCGCCGAGGGAGTCGTCGCCACCGACGGTCATGACGACCTTGCGGTGCGGGTTCTGCACCTGCATCGAGCAGAACAGGTCGGTGTAGGTCGTGTTCGGCGAGAGCCCGTCGCGGTAGTTCTCGAGCGTGCGCTCGACCGCGGGGTCCCACACGTCGAACTCGGTCTGGCCGCCCTGGAAGACACAGCTGTTGCCGGAGAAGTCGAAGGGCGTCGAGTCGGTGCAGCCGGACGAGACGCTGCCGAAGGACTGCACCTTGCCGTCCGCGGTCAGCGTCATGTTGATGGGCATCAGCGGCCACGGCGTGACGCCGCTCCAGCGTCCGTGCTGGTCCTTCGCCGGCGGGGAGCAGTCGGCCGCCACCAGGCCGCTGGCGTAGGCCAGGCCGTTGCGCATCTGGGTCCGCATCACCGGCTCGGAGTAGGCGGTGCCCTCGTGGCCCATCGCGGTGTACCAGGACCGCCCCGAGTCGATCTGCTGGCACCACGTGACGGGGTGGTTCGTGCCCTGCTGGCCGGCGCTGTTGTAGGACGACTCGTCCACCGACAGGATCGTGCGCACGTCCTGGGCCGGGTTGACGGTCCAGTCGTACCACTCGTCGCTGCGGGTGAAGTCGCTCGGCAGCCCCGCGGCGAGCGGGTGCGTGGCGTCGTTGACGACGACCTTGCCGGAGCGGATGGCCGGGTTCTCCGGGTGGCCCTCCGACATCGCGCCGACGAGGCGCAGGTAGAACGGGTTGACGTCGTGCTCGCTCTGGCCGACGGACCAGCCCGCGTAGTGCAGGCCCATGTAGCCGCCGCCACCGCGGATGTAGTCCTCGAGCGCCGCGCGCTGCTCGGTGTTGAACAGCACGCCGCCGGTCTGTGCGAAGACCACGGCGTCCTTGGTGGCGAGGTTGTCCGCGTTGAACGCACCGGCGTCCTGCGTCTCCTCGACCTGGAGGGTCTGGCCGTGCTCGCTGGCGAGGTCCGCCGCGAGCTCGTTCACCGCCTGGCGCGCCTGCACGTGCGAGGCGTGGAAGTTGTCCTTGTAGAAGAGCAGGACGCTCAGTACGTCGTCCTCCTCCGCCGCGTGCGCGGGCGCCGTCGTCGCCGTGAGCGGCAGCGCCACCGACATCGCGACGAGTGCCGCGAAGGAGTGGGCTGCGAGCCGTCGGGAGCGATGGCGCAACCGCGACCGGAGTGACCGGCGTTGCACTGTCATCTGGGATCCCCTGTCTCGGGTGGGTGTTCCGCGAGGGCCCCGAGGGTGTGGGCCCCCTGCCGGGACCGTATGACGCCCGTCACACAAATACAAGAACTACGTCCAGATTCGTGAACAAATAGCATGATCCGTTCATGTTCGTGAACGGATCGTGGTGGATCAGGCGCGTCCGGTCAGCGTCGCGTCCGGGCGTCCCCTCCGGTCGCGAGGGCGCGGACCTCGTCGAGCGAGGCCATCGACGTGTCGCCGGGGGTGCTCATCGCCAGGGCGCCGTGGGCGGCACCGAGCTCGACGCTGGATGAGAGGTCCTCCCCGGTGAGCAGGCCCCACGCCAGGCCGGCGACGAAGCCGTCACCACCGCCGACCCGGTCCAGGACGGACAGGTGCGTGCGGACGGTCGACGCGCACAGCCCCGGGCCGGGCGCCCAGGCCAGGCCCTGCCAGTCGTTGTCGCCGGCCGAGTGCACGACTCTCCGGGTCGTCGCGACCACGCGCAGGGTGGGGAAGGAGCCGGCGAGCAGCTCGGCGGCAGCGGCCGGGTCGTCGGGGGGCGGGTCGTCGCTGAAGTCGGACGGGTTGCCCACGAGGACGTCGACGAGGCCGGCCAGCTCGCGGTTCACCTCGCGGGCCCGCGCCTGGCCGCCCCGGTCCGCCCAGAGGCTGGGCCGGTAGTTGGTGTCGTAGGAGACGACGGTGCCGTGGGCGCGTGCTGCTGCCATCGCCTCGCGGGCGACCTCGGCGGTTGTGTCGGACAGGCCGGCGAAGACGCCACCGGTGTGCAGCCAGCGCACGCCGCGGCGCCCGAACAGGTCGTCCCAGTCGAGGTCGCCGGGCACGAGCTGGCTGACGGCCGTCCCGGCCCGGTCGGAGACGCCGAGTGCCGAGCGCACGCCGTAGCCCCGCTCGGTGAAGTTGATCCCGTTGCGGGCCGCCCGGCCGACGCCGTCGAACGCGCGCCAGTGGACCAGCGAGGTGTCGACCCCACCGGCCCGCACCAGCGCCTCGACCAGCCGGCCGACCTCGTTGTCGACGAGGGCCGTCGCGACGGCGGTGCGCAGGCCGAAGACGCTGCTGAGGGCACGCGCGACGTTGTACTCCCCGCCGCCCTCCCACACCTCGAAGCGGCGCGCGGCACGGATCCGGGTCTCGCCCGGGTCCAGTCGCAGCATCACCTCGCCGAGCGCGACGACGTCGAGCTCGCACTCGTCCGCCGGCCGGAGCGGCACCAGGCTCACGGGTCGCTCACCCCCGCACCGTCCCGGGGACGAGCGGCTCGAGCGCGCCGGGTACGGCGGCGACGGTGGTCGCGCAGAGGTCGGTGACCTCGTCCCACCGACCGGCGCGGAGCAGGTCGGGCGGGACCATCCAGCTGCCGCCGACGGCGGCCACGGCGGGGTGGGCGAGGTAGTCGGGCGCGAGACGGGCGGAGATCCCGCCGGTCGGCACGAAGGTCACCTGGGGGAAGGCGGCGGCCAGGGCACTGATCGCGGGCAGGCCGCCGCTGGGCTCGGCCGGGAAGAACTTCACCAGGTCGAGCCCCTGGTCGAGGGCCCGCATGATCTCGCTGGCGGTGCTCACCCCCGGCAGGACGGGGAGTCCGAGCGCCCGGCAGCGGTGGACCACGGCCACGCTCAACCCGGGGCTCACCACGAAGCCGGCGCCCGACCTGTGGGCCAGGTCCACCTGCTCCGCGGTGAGCACCGTGCCGGCGCCGACCACGAGGTCTCCGCGGTCGGCGAGGCGGCGCAGGACTGCCGCGGCGTCCGGCGACCGGAAGGTCACCTCCGCCACGGGCAGGCCGCCGCGGACCAGGGCCTCACCGAGGCCGTCGGCCCGGTCGACGTCGCCGAGGACGACGACCGGGACGACGCGGTGACGCCCCAGCACCTCTGCGGCGTGCGTCATCGGAGCTCGGCGATGACCGTCTTGAGCTCGGTGTAGTCGTCGAGGCCGAACGCACCGAGCTCGCGACCCCAGCCGGACTGCTTGAACCCGCCCCGGGGCAGGGTGACGTCGTCGGCGTGCCAGGTGTTGAGCCACACGGTGCCGGCCCGCAGGCGGCCGCCGACGCGGTGCGCGCGACCGATGTCCTTCGACCACACGCCGGCAGCCAGCCCGTAGACGGTGTTGTTGGCCGCGGCGACGACCTCGTCCTCGGAGTCGAACGGGATGGCGGTGACCACCGGCCCGAAGATCTCGTCGGTCTGCACCGCCATGTCCTCGGTCACGGAGGTGATCAGGGTCGGCTGGACGAAGTAGCCGCGCTCCCCCACCCGGTCCGCGCTGCCCGCGGTGACCTCGGCGCCGTCGGCGAGGGCGCTGCGGATGTAGCCGAGCACCTTCTCGTGCTGCTCCTGGGAGACCAGCGGCCCCATGTCGGTCGACGGGTCGAAGCCGCTGCCGACGCGGATCGCCCGCGCCGCGTTGGCGACGCCCTCGACGACCTCGTCGAAGACCGCCCGGTGGACGTAGAGGCGCGAGCCGTTGACGCAGCACTGGCCCTCGTTGAAGTAGCCGCCCAGCACGGCCCCGGCGATGGCGGCGTCGATGTCCGCGTCGTCGAAGATGATGTTGGGAGCCTTGCCGCCGAGCTCGAGCGAGACCTTCTTGAGGTTGCCCGAAGCGGCCGCGGCGATCTTCTTGCCGACCTCGGTGCTGCCGGTGAAGGCGACCTTGTCGACGCCGTGGTGGTCGACCAGGGCGGCGCCGGTGTCGCCGAAGCCGGGGACGACGTTGACGACGCCCGCGGGGACGCCGGCCTCGAGCAGCAGCTCGCCCAGGCGCAGCGCGGTGAGCGGGGTCTGCTCGGCCGGCTTGAGGATGACGGTGTTGCCCGCGGTGATCGCCGGGATGATCTTGAAGGCGGCCATCAGCAGCGGGAAGTTCCACGGCACGATGCCGGCGACGACGCCGATCGGCTCGCGGCGGGTGTAGGCGTGGAAGTCGCGGTCGGGCACCGACATCGGGATGGTGGTGCCCTCGATCTTGGTGGCCCAGCCGGCGAAGTAGCGGAACAGCTCGGCGGTGGTGGCGACGTCGCCGTCGCGGGCGGCCTCCACCCTCTTGCCGTTGTCCAGCGCCTCGAGCTGGGCGAGCTCGTCGGCGTGCGCCTCGACGAGGTCGCCGATGCGCCACAGCAGGTGCGAGCGCTCGCGCGGCGTCATCCGCGCCCAGGGCGAGCCGGCCTCGAAGGCGCGGCGGGCCGCGGCGACCGCCCGGTCCACGTCCGCGGCGGAGCCCTGCGCGACCTGGACGAGCTCTTCCTCGGTCGCGGGGTTGAGGGTGGCGAAGGTGCGCCCGTCCTGCGCGTCGACCCACTCCCCGTCGATGAGCAGCTGCCGGGGGGAGGAGAGGAAGGAGCTGACGGACGGGAGCAGGCTGGCGGTGTCGTTGCTGACGGTGGTGGTCATGTCGCTTTCCTTGGCGTCGGGAGTACGGACGGGTGCGGGTGGTGGCCGCACCGGGGATCTCGGGTGGTTCCGGTGGGTGGGGGCGAGGAGCGCTACTTGATGACCATCACCTTCGAGCGGTCGAGCGTCAGGGCGACGGCGGCGACGATGATCGCGCCGTAGAGGATCTGCTCGTACGCCGACGGGACGCCCACGATGGGCAGCCCGACCCGGAGCAGGGTGACCACGAGCGCCCCGGCCAGGCTGCGCCACAGGCTGCCGTGGCCGCCGGTGATCGCGGTGCCGCCGACGACGATCGCGGCGACCGCCGGGAGCAGCAGGTTGTCGGCCATGGACGGGTTCCCGCTGAAGTTGCGCGAGACGAGCATGACCGCGGCGAGCCCGGCACAGGCACCGGAGATGCAGAACGCGCCGACCTTGACCAGGTCGACCGGGACGCCGGCGAGGCGGGCTGCGGACTCGGAGTAGCCGGTGGCCGTCACCCAGCTGCCGAGCGGGGTGAACCGGACGACGCTGGCGATGGCGGCGACGACGAGCACCGCGACGGCCACCGACATCGGGACGTGCGTGGCGACGTACAGGTTCAGCCACGAGATCGACGAGTCGTCGAGGACCGGCACGGTGCCGGCGTCGGACACGACGAGGGCGACGGCGGAGAAGATGCTCATCCCGCCGAGGGTCACGATGAACGACGGGATCCGCAGCAGCACGTGGGCCAGTCCCTGCACGGCCCCGATCGCCCCGGCGACGAGGATGACCGCCGGGGTGGTGAGCCCGCCGAGGTCGGGCAGCCACAGCGCGAGCAGGACCGTCGACAGCGAGGCCATCGCGGCGATCGACAGGTCGATGCCGCCGCAGAGCACGACCAGCGTCGCACCGGCCGCGAGCACGATGAGCGGTGCCGCCGTCATCGCCGCCGCGGTGAGGCTGCGCTGGGTGAAGAAGCCCGGGTCGGCGATCGAGAGGGCGGTCAGCAGCGCGACCAGGGCGATCACCGGCATGAACGACGTCAGCCGCTCGCCGACGGTGGGGTGGTGCGCCGCGACCGCCGGCTCCGCAGCCGGCCGGGGGATGACGGGGGTGGTCATACCATCTCCTTGACGAGGTCCAGCGGCGTCGGCTTGGCACCCGAGGGGCAGGAGACCTCGGTCGCCACCCGGCCGTCGTTCATCACGAGGATCCGGTCGGCCATGCCGATCGCCTCCTCCAGGCTGTCGGCCAGCAGCACCGTCGCGACGCCGCTGTTCGACAGCTCGCGCATGAGGCGGTAGACCTCCGAGCGGGCGCCGATGTCGAGGCCGCGGGTGGGGTGGTCGAGCAGCAGCAGCCGGATGTCGCCGCCGACGAGCCAGCGGGCGAGCACGACCTTCTGCTGGTTGCCGCCGGACAGCCGCTGGATGGCGGTGCCGCGGTGGGGGGTGCGGATCGATAGCCGCTTGATCCACGAGTCGACGAGCGAGGCCTGCTTGCGCGGCGCGACCAGTGGACCGGAGCAGCGGCTCTTCTGCCGGGTCAGGGTCATGTTGTCGGCGACCGACATCGGCCCGACCATGCCCTCGGTCTTGCGCTCGGCCGGGACGTAGCCGATGCCGGCGGAGCAGGCGGCCCGGGTGCCGGAGAGGTGCAGCACCTCGCCGTCGAGGGTGACCTCGCCGGAGGTCGTCGGCTCGGCACCGAAGAGCGCCCGGCACACGTCCTCCCGGCCGGAGCCGTGGACGCCGACGATGGCGACGATCTCGCCGGCGGCGACGTCGAGGTCGACGTCGCGGAAGGTCTTGCCGGACAGGCCCCGCACGCTCAGCCGCGGGCGCGGCTCGTCGGGCCGCTCGGCCAGGTTGTCGTGGTAGTGGTCGTCCGACCCGGTCGAGCCGATCATCATCCGGTGCAGCTCGTCGGGGGCGGCGCCCTCGGTGCTCACCTCGCCGACGGACTGGCCGCTGCGCAGCACGGTGACCCGGTCGCAGACGTCGAGCACCTCGTCGAGCCGGTGGGACACGAAGACGACGGAGGCGAACTCGCGCAGGCGTCGTACCTGCGTGAAGAGGGTCTCGATCTCCTTCGACTCCAGCACCGAGGTCGGCTCGTCGAGGATGATCACCGGTGGGTGCTGGCTGCGCTGCTCGATGCGCAGCACCTTCGCGATCTCGACCATCTGCCGGTCGGCGAAGGAGAGCGTGTCCGTGCGGGCGAGCGGGTCGATGCTGGAGCCGATCTTGTCGAGCTGCTCCTGGGCGATCTGGCGCATCGTGTCCCAGCGGTAGACGCCGCCGCGCACGCCGCGACCCTCGGAGCCGAGCACGATGTTCTCCGCGGCAGTCAGGTTCGGCACCAGGGACTGCTCCTGGAAGACCATGCCGATGCCCTTGTCCGCCGCGTCGACGACGCTGCGCAGGCGCACCTTCTCGCCGCGGACCCAGATCTCGCCGGCGTCGGGCTTCACGAGCCCGACGAGGGCCTTGAGGAGCGTCGACTTCCCCGCGCCGTTCTCGCCGGCGAGGCCGAGCACCTCGTTCTGCCGGACGACGAGGTCGACGCCGTCGAGCGCCTTGACGCCCGGGTAGTGCTTCACCAGGCCGCGCACCTCGAGTGCCGGCACGGTCGCCGGGTTGGGCACGCGGGCCTCCTTGTCGAGATGGATGGTCACTTCACCACCTGGTTCCTGCGTCGCTGGGGGATCACTGCTGCGGCCACCGCGGCGACCACGATCAGGCCCTGCACACCGCCCTGCCAGTAGGGGCTGATCCCGATCTGGACCAGGCCGTTGGTCAGCACAACGATGAGCAGCACGCCGACCGCGGAGTGCAGGACGCCGCCCCGGCCGCCGGTGAGGAGGGTGCCGCCGACGACGGCCGCGGTGATCGCGGCGAAGTCGTAGCCCTTGCCGGCCTGGACGAGCCCCGCGCCGAGCTGGCTGGTGACCATGACGCCGCCGAGGCCGTAGAAGGCCCCGGCGAGGGTGAACACGGCGACCTTGTACGGCGCCACGCGCACCCCGGACAGGGCGAGCACCTCCTCGGCCCCGCCGATGGCGTAGGCGTAGCGCCCCAGTCGGGTGTAGCGCTGGACCAGCCAGCCGGCGAGGACGCAGCCGACGGCGATCCAGGTCAACCACGAGAAGCCGAGGAACCGGCCGGTCGCCCAGCCCTCGAGCATGGTGTCGGAGATGTTGGGCTGGACACCGTTGAACATGAGGGTGGCGACACCGAGGCCGACGGCCGAGACGCCGAGCGTGGCCATGAACGACGGCACCTTGAGCAGCACCAGCGCGAGCCCGCTCAGGGCGCCGAGGCCGGCGGCCAGCAGCACCGCGATCGCGATGCCCAGCAGCCCGAGGTCGTTGCCGTTGCGGTTGTTCTCGACCAGCAGAGCGACGGCGAGGGCGGAGGCCCCCATCACCCCGGCGGCCGAGAGGTCGATCGACCCCATCATCAGCACGAAGGTGATGCCGCAGGTGACGACCGCCAGGACGGCAGCCGCGTCGGCGATGTTCTGGAAGTTCGCGACGCTGCGGAACTGCGGGCTGAGCGCCGCGAAGACCGCGACGACGACCAGGAGGGCAGCCGGTGGGCCGGCGTCCCGGAGCGACACCCCCCGCCGAGGCTGGGGGCGCGCCGCGACGACCTCGGTGTCCCGGGCGTGCTCGGCGGGGGATGTCATGGTCACGACAGCGGACCTGCCACGCGGTCGAAGACGTTGTCGCACTCGAAGTCGGCCGCGTCGGTGGCCGGCGTCGCGAAGTCGGCGACGTTCTCGTCGGTGATCAGGAACTGCTCGGCGAAGAACGCCCGGTTGTCGGCCGGCAGGTCGGCGACGTCGATCTCACCGGTCGCGGCGCAGAATCCGATGGCGAGGCCGATGCCGCCCTGCCACGGACCGTCGCTGGAGACGGTCGCGGTCATCGTGCCGTCCTGGATCGCGGTGAGGGCGTCCGGAACGGCGTCGATGCCGACGACGGCGACGTCGTCGCGGCCGGCCTGCTTGAGCGCCTCGAGCGCCCCGAGGGCCATGTCGTCGTTCGCGGCCCAGATGCCCTTGACCGCGTCGCCGTGCTTGGTGAGCAGTGTCTTGGTGACCTCGAGGGCCTCGGCGCGCGAGAAGTTCGCCGTCTGCTGGTCGAGGAGCTTCACGTCGGGGTTCTTCTCCAGCGAGGCCTCGAGGCCGGCGAACCGGTCCTTGGCTGCGGCGGTGTCGAGGACACCCTGGAGGGCGATGATGCCACCCTTGCCGCCGATCGCCTCGGCAAGCGCGTCGCCGATCTGCTGGCCGGACTCGACGCCGTTGTAGGTGATGTGGCTGACCCAGCGGTCGTAGTCGGCCGGGTCGAGGTCGGCGGGCTTGTTCCACTGCGTCACGAGGTACGCGCCCGCCTGGTCGGCGCCCTTGACGATGGGGGTGGTGTCGGCGTCGCCGTTGGGGAGCACGTTCATCACGAGGCAGTCGGTGTCGCCGGCCAGGAGCTGGCGGACCTGCTCCTGCTGCTTGGTGGAGTCGCCGTCGTACGTCAGGCGCTCCTGCTCCAGCCCGACGGACTCGGCGAAGGCGTCGCCGCCGTCGAGCCAGGCGGCTTCGTAGGGGTTGGACTCGTTGCGGACCTGGCCGACCAGCTTGACGTCGGACGGCTCGCAGGAGCCGGCGTCCGCGCTGGCGGTGGATTCACCCTCGCTGCATCCGGCGAGCGCGACGGCCGCGAGGCCGAGGCTGAAGAGTGCAGCGACGGGGCGGGAGGTGCGGGTCATCGTTGATCCTCGTTTCTTGGTGCCGTGTGGTTCCGGCGGGTGGGGTGGGAGGAAGCGGTTGGGCGCCCCGAGCGGCGTCGACGAAGGGTGGACGGGAGTGGACGTGGTGGACGCGGTGGATCGGGTCAGCGGGCCATCCAGCCTCCGTCGACGACGAGGACGTGCCCGTTGACGTAGTCGGAGGCGGGGGAGCTGAGGAACACCGCGGCCCCGGCGACGTCGGCCGGGGAGCCCCAGCGCCCGGCCGGGATCCGCTCCAGGATCTGCCGCGAGCGGTCCGGGTCGGCGCGCAGCGCGGCCGTGTTGTCGGTGGCCATGTAGCCCGGGGCGATCGCGTTGACCTGGACGCCGGCCGGCGCCCACTCGTTCGCGAGCGCCTTGGTGATCCCGGCGACGGCGTGCTTGCTGGCGGCGTACGCCGGGACGCGGATGCCGCCCTGGAAGGACAGCAGGCTGGCGATGCTGACGACCTTGCCGCTGCCGCGCTCGACCATCGGGCGGCCGAGCTGCTGGCAGAGGAAGAACAGTCCGGTGAGGTTGACGTCGAGGACCCGCTGCCAGGCGGCCGGCTCGACGTCCACGGCGTCGGCGCGCTCGATGGTCCCCGCGTTGTTGACCAGAACGTCGACGCGGTGGCGCTGGTTGACCTCCGCGCAGACCTGCTGCACGGCGTCGAGGTCGGCGACGTCGAGGTCGAGCACCTCCACGTCACGGCCGAGCTCGCGCACCGCCTTCTCGGTGTCGACCTGGCTGCCCGGCCGCCCGAGGAGGACGAGGTCCGCCCCGGCGCGGGCGAGGCCGAGGGCGACGCCCTGGCCGAGTCCGCGGCCGGCGCCGGTGACGACCGCCCGGCGACCGGTGAGGTCGAAGGGCGAGCGCGTGGCGGCAGTGGTCACAGCTCCTCCAGGGGGACCCCGGACAGGTCGGTGTAGACGTTGTTCTCGCCGGTCATCGCCCAGATGAAGGCGTAGGACCCGGTGCCGGCCCCGGAGTGGATGGACCACGGCGGCGAGATGACGGCCTGCCGGTCGGAGACGACCAGGTGGCGGGTGGCGCCCGGCTGGCCGAGGAAGTGGAAGACCCGGTCCTCCTCGTCGAGGTCGACGTAGAGGTAGACCTCGGTGCGCCGGTCGTGCAGGTGCGGCGGCATGGTGTTCCACACCGAGCCGTCGGCGATGACCGTGACGCCGAACTGGAGGCCGTAGGTCTGCAGCTGCTCGCCCCACGCGTAGCGGTACAGGTGGCGGGCGCTGGCACCGGCGTCGGTGCCGATGGCGACCGGCTCGACCTCGGCGTGCTTGACGACGGTGGTCGGGTGCTTCGTGCCCGCCGGTGCGGAGACGAAGTAGAAGGCGGCGTCCTCCCCGGCGAAGGAGACCTCGCTGCCGCACCCGACGTAGAGGCCGTCGAGGTGGGCGAGCTCGAACTTCTCGCCGTCGACCAGGACGTGGCCGGTCTCGGCGACGTTGACGATGCCGAGCTCGCGCCGGGCCAGGTGGGAGTCGGTGCCGAGCACGTCCCAGGCGGGGAGCTCGAGCGGGCCGTCGGCCGGCACCGCGCCGCCGATGACCAGCCGGTCGTCGTGGGTGTAGGTGCCGCGGACCTCGCCGGCCCGGAACAGGTCGTCGACGAGGAAGTTCTCGCGAAGGTCCGCGGCGCGTGCGGTCTCCACGCTCGACGGTGAGGTGGAATAGCGGACCTGGATCACGGGGGCTCCTCGATTTCGTGAACTGTGTTCGTATCTGTGAACCGGGACGCTACAACGTGACGCGGGTCACGGTCAAGGGCCTGAAGCTCGTCCATGTATGCGAACAGCCGCTAGAGTCGGGGCGAGGACGCGTTGTGGGACGCGTCGACCGCACACCCTTGGGGGACCCATGGCCCAGCAGGCGACCAGCACGTCGAACGGCCGCGCCGGTGGCGCCGGCACGACGAGCACCACGAGCACCGGCACCGGTGGCGCCGCCGCCGGACCGGTGAAGTCCGCGGCCCGCGCGCTGGACCTGCTCGACGAGATCGCCGCGAACGGCCCCGGTACCCAGCTCCAGCTCTCGACCCGGCTGAGCATCCCCAAGTCCAGCCTGCACGCGCTGCTGCGCACGATGACCGACCGCGGCTGGCTACAGACCGACCCGACCGGCAGCATCTACCAGCTGGGCATCCGCTCGCTGGTGGTCAGCTCGGCCTACCTCTCCGGCGACCCGGTGCTGGCCCGGGCGCAGGGGATCATGGACGAGATCGCGTCCGCGACCGAGGAGACCGTCAACCTGGGCCGCCTCGCCGGCGCCGACGTCATCTACACCGCGAAGCGCGAGTCGCTGCACCCGCTGCGGATGCACACCCCCGTGGGACGCCGCCTCCCGGCGTACTCCACCGCACTGGGCCGTGCGATCCTCGCCGAGCACAGCCGCGAGGCGCGCGAGGCGCTCGTCCCCGACGAGATCGCCGCGTTCACCGCGAAGACGGTGACCGACCGCGACGCGGTGCTCACGATCATCGACGACGCCGAGCGGCTCGGCTACGCCTCCGAGAGCGACGAGTCGTGCATCGGCGTGCGCTGCTTCGGCGTGGCGCTGCCCTTCGCCCGGCCGGTCCAGGACGGGATCAGCGTCGCGGTCCCGATCAGCCGGCTCACCCCCGAGCGCGAGGACCACATCGTCGAGACCCTGCTGAGCATCCGCGCCCGGCTCTCGGCGGAGCACGACAACAGCTTCGTGCGCTGACCTCGAGCGCGACCGGGTGACGAACCCGGTTCCAGTATGCGAACATCGTTCGGCCCACTGCCTCTGCGAAAGGGCCAACGATGTCCCCCACCCGTTCCGCGCTCCGCGCCGCCCGGCGTGCCCGCCACCTCCTGCGCGACCGGCGAGGGCCGCTCGCACCGGTCGCCACCGCGCTGCTCGTCGTCCTCGGACTGCTCGCCGTCGCGCCGGCGCGGGTGGCCGCTGACGAGCCCGCGCCCCGCACCTGGGTGGTCGACGCCGTCGACGACGCCGACGGCAGCCGGTGGGAGTCGGTCGACACCGGGGGCAGCACGATCACGATCCGCCCCGGCGACACCGTGGAGTGGCGCTTCGACGCGGCCGCGATGGAGCACGACCTGACCTCCGAGGACGTCCGCAGCCCTTGGTCCGAGCCGGTGCGTGAGTACCGGGTCCCAGGCGACCCGCCGGTGCGTCGTACCTTCACCGAACCGGGGACCTACCACTACGTCTGCTCGCTGCACGGCACGGTGATGTGGGGCGTCGTCATGGTCGAGGAGGCCGCGAACGCACTGCCGGCCGGGACGGCAACGGCCTCACCCGACCACGGCCCGGCCCCCCTGGAGGTCGAGCTCACCGCCGACGTGACGGACCCCGACGGCGACCCGCTCACGCACCACTGGGACTTCGGCGACGGTGACCCCGAGGCTCCCGGCGGCAGTGCGTGGACGCCGCATGCCGTTCACACCTACACCGCTCCCGGCACCTACACGGCGGTGCTGACCGTCGACGACGGCAACGGCGGCGTGTTCCGCCAGGAGCTGGTCGTCACGGTCGGCGCCGACCCGGGCGGCCTGCCCGACGTGCACGCCCACGCCGACCACGCACCCGGCGCTACGGCGCCCCTGCCGGTCGCCTTCACGACCGAGGTCGGCACGGCTGGTTCCTTCACCGCGTACGCCGACGGGGTCGACACCTTCCCCGACCTGTCGGGCACCGCACGACTGGTCCGCTCGCGCGGCCGGACCCTGGCCGCGCTCGACGTCACCGGCCTGGCGCCGGAGGCGGCGCACCAGGTGCACGTGCACGAGCAGCCGTGCACCTCGGCGACCCGCGGCGGGGCGCACTTCCGGTTCGACGAGGGCCGACCCTTCGCCGAGGAGAACGAGGTCTGGCTGCCGTTCACCTCCGACGCGAGCGGCGCCAGCGGCGAGGTCGTGGTGGCGCAGCCGGTCCGGGCGGGGGCGAAGGCGGTCTCGATCGTCATCCACGACCCGGTGAACCCGGCGCTGCGGATCGGCTGCGCCGACCTGGTGCCCGGCACGGCCGACCTCGACTACGCGTGGGACTTCGGCGACGGGCACACCGGGACCGGCCCGGACCCCAACCACACCTACACCTCGCCGGGAACGCGCACGGCCACGGTGACGGTGACCGCACCCGGCGGCGAGAGCACCGCGGCGAGCGTCGACGTGGTCGTGCTGCCCGACACGGTGGCGCCGCGCACCACGCTCAGGGGCGGGCCGACGGGGACGGTGCGCGCCCGCAACGCGCGCTTCCGGCTCTCCAGCAACGAGCCGGGGCGGTTCCGCTGCCGGCTCGACGCGGGTCGGTGGCGCGACTGCGCCGCCACCCCCACCTTCGGCGGCCTGCGCGACGGGCCACACGTGCTGCGCGTGCGCGCCGTCGACCGGGCGGGGAACGTCGACCCGTCCCCGGCGGTGCGGCGCTGGCGGGTCGACACCCGGGGGCCGGCGGTGGCGCGGTTGCGGCCGGTCGGCGGCACCCGCGACCGCACCCCCCTCGTGCGCGCCCGGGTGGTCGACCGCTGGTCGGCCGTGCGGGCCCGCAGCGTGGTGCTGCGCGTCGACGGGCGCCGGGTCGCCGGGAGGTACGACGCCCGCCGGGACGTCGTGCGCTGGCAGGCCCGCAGGGCGCTGGCTCCCGGTCGGCACCGGGTCCGCCTGGTCGTGCGCGACGCGCTCGGCAACGCGACGGTGCGCACGTGGACCTTCCGGGTCCGGCGCTGACCGGCGGCGGCAGCGACCGCCCGGCGGCGTCCTAGGCTGGGCGGCATGATCCCCAGCGTCGAGATCGAGAACGTGCCGGACCCGCTGCCCGAGGAGCTGGTGGTGCTCGACGTGCGCGAGGACGACGAGTGGGCGGCGGGGCACATCGACGGGGCCGTGCACATCCCGCTGATGGAGCTGCCGGCGCGGCTCGGCGAGTTCGTCGAGCTCGAGGCGCCGCAGACGCTCGTCGTGTGCAAGGCGGGCGGCCGGTCCGCGCGGGCGGTGGCCTACCTGGCGCAGCAGGGCTACGACGTGGTCAACCTCGTCGACGGGATGATCGGCTGGGAGCGGGCCGGTCGGGCGATGGTGTCCGACACCGGCCAGCCGGCCACGGTCATCTGACCGCCCCCCGAACGACGTCCGGCCGACCCCCGTCGGGGGCCGGCCGGACGATGGCGCTCGGTGCGCCGAGGTCGTGCCGAGGACCAGCGACTCAGTCGCAGGTCTCGTTCTCGTACTCCTCGTAGGCCTCGATCTTCTTCTTGTCGGCGTCGGACAGGCCGGCCTCGAACGGGTCCTCCTGGCTCTCGACGGCCTTCTCGAGGTCCTTGGCGTCGATGTCCTTGACGGCGTCGAGCTGGATCTCGAAGCCCTCGCGCGCGTCGTCCGGGATGCCCTTGGGCGTGCCGACCTCCTCGACCTCGTCGGCCTGCTCCTTGAGCAGGTCGAGGAGCTTGTCCCAGTCGCCCTTCGAGGCGGCCTCGAAGGCCTCCTCGCCACCGCCCTCGTCGTTGACGACCTTGCAGAAGTCGGCCTTCGAGGCGTCGGTGGGCGCGCCGTCGCTGCCGCAGGCGGACAGCGAGAGGGCGAGCAGGACGGCGGCGCCGGCGGCAGCCAGCGGTCGCTTGATCGGAGTCATTCCGAGGGGTTCCTTTCTGGGGGGCACGGGCAGGAGCGCCCGCACATGGAAGAGGGGCACGGACCGGCGCCGTTCCCGGCCCGACCCTGCCCCGTCGGGCCACCCTACGCACCGGACGGCTCCGCCTGCCCGCGATTTCGCGGACAACCCGCCCCGGAGCGGGCGACCGGACGGTGGTGCGCAGGACGGGCCCCGCGGTCAGCCCCGGTCGCCCCGGTCACTCGGCGGGCGACTCCGTGAGCTTCTCCAGCTCCGACTGCAGGCTCTCCAGCTCCTCCGGCGAGAGGTCGGTCGGGAAGTCGGACGGCACCTCGGTCGGGACCTCGCTCGGGTCGGGGGTGCCGAGGTCGCTCGGCGGCGGCTCGACCGGGTCGGACGTCGCCCCGCCCGGCTCCAGCGCGTCGGCGCACTTCTCCTCGACGTACTCGAAGAACGCGTCGGCGTCCTTGTCCTCCTCCTCCGACACCCCGGGGATGCTGTCGTCCTCGCTGGCGAAGACCTTCTTGGCCTCGTCGTAGTCGAGGCCGGTGATCGTGTCGACCACGACCTCGAAGCCGTTGCGCTCCGAGTCGCCGATGTCGTCGGGCGTGCCGACCTCGCCGAGGTCGTCGTAGGCGTCCTGGATCTCCTCCCACTCGTCCTCGGTGGGCTCGTCGCCCTGGACCTCGCTCGTGGTCTCGAAGATGTCCTGCACCGCGTCACAGAAGTCACGGGTCGACGCGTCGGTCGGCGCGTCTCCGCCGCAGGCGGTGAGCGCGAGGGCGAGCAGTGCGCCGGCGCCGGCAGCCGCGAGCGGTCGCTTGATGGGAGTCATCCGAGAGTTCCTTTCCCTGGGGGGCGCGGGACGGGACGTGCCCGCGCGGGGACGCCGGCAGGCGCGGCCGGGTCCCCCCGTCCCTTGCCCGGTCCGGCTCAGTCCATGCACGGAGCGCGGAACTCGGCGTGCGGGACGGCGAGCAGCGCCTCCAGCCCGCTGACGTACGACGAGCGCGGGACCTGCTCCACCCCCAGGCTCGCCAGGTGCGGGGTCGCCCACTGCACGTCGACGAGCCGCCGCCCCGCCGCTCCGTCGTCGTCCGCGGACAGCAGGCGGACCAGCCCGAGCAGCGCCACCTTCGAGGCGTCGGTCTCCCGGTGGAACATCGACTCACCGGCGAACAGGCCACCGATCGCCACGCCGTACAGGCCACCGACCAGGCGCCCGTCGCGCCAGGTCTCGACCGAGTGCGCCCAGCCGAGGCGGTGGAGCTCGGTGTAGGCGCGCTTGATGCGGCGATCGATCCACCCGTGCGGGCGGCGCGGGTCCGCGCAGCCGGCGAGCACCTCCTCGAAGGCGGTGTCGACACGGACCTCGAAGGTGCGCGCGGAGCGGCGCAGCGACCGCGACACCTTGAACCGGTCCAGCCGCAGCACGCCGCGCCGGGCCGGGCACCACCAGCCGACCGAGCGACCCTCGGGCATCGGGAACAGGCCGCGCCGGTAGGCAGCGAGCAGCGTGCCGGGCTCGAGGTCGGCCCCGACCGCGACCAGGTCGCTCGAGTCGTGCGCGGCGAGGTCGGGGTCGGCGAGCTCCGGGTCGTCGAGGTCGAGCGGCGCATCGAGGACGGGCAGCGCGGCCAGGTCCTCCCGGCTCGGGAGGACCCACGACGTCGGCGGGGGTTCGACGGGGCTGGTCACGGCTGCCTGTCAGGTGGTCACTGGGTGGTGACGGAGCCCTCGGGGTCGCCGGTGCCGAGCACGGAGGGGCACTGCTGGCCGGACCAGGCGAAGAACTCGCTGGCCTTCGCCTGGTCGTCGTCGGAGAGCCCGGGGACGCGACCGCTCGGGTCGTCGAAGGCCTCCTGCGCCTCGCGCCAGCTGAGCGAGGTGATGGCGCCGACCGCGGCGTCGCGGCCCTGCCGGTGGCGGGCGGTCGCGCCCTTCGGCAGGTCGGCGTCGCCGAGGGCGGCGTACGCCTCCTGGATCCGGCCCCAGTCCGCCTCGTCCGGCTCGCCCTGGATCGGCGCGACGACCTCGAGCACGCCCGACAGGGCGGTGCACAGGTCGCTGTCGGCGGGCTGCGGGGCGCTGGTGCTGCCGGGCTCGCCCGGCTCACCGTCGGTGGACGCGGCGCCGGGGCCGTCGGAACCCTCGCTGCCGTCCGACCCGTCGGCCGACCCGTCGGTCGAGCCGCCGTCCGACCCGCCGTCCGACTCCGTGGCACTCGCCGACGCTCCCGGCTCCCCGGGATCGTCGCCTCCCCCGCCGCAGGCCGTGAGGGAGAGCGCCAGCGCCGCGGCCGAGGCGGCAGCGGCGAGGGAGCGGACGGTCAGGCGCATGGCAGGAACCTCGGCGTCGGGGAGCGGGACGCCCCCCAGCGTAGGGCCCGGGTGCCCGCCCGCTCTCTAGGATCGACGCATGGCTTCCCGTCTGAAGAAGGGCCTCGCCGTCGAGGCCGCCCGCCAGCTCGCGCCGCGGGTCACGCAGATGGCGCCCGGACTGACCCAGTCGTTCGTGCGCGAGGCGCTGCACCGGGCGATCAACGGCGTCGGCCCCCTGCCGCCGGCGGCACAGGCTGCGGAGGAGCAGCTGCGCGAGCAGCACGGCAACGTCGACAAGGCCGTGCGCGAGGTCATCGAGAACCACGTGCTGTACGCCGGCGTGGGGGGCTTCGCGACGAACCTCGGCGGCCTGCTCACCGCTGCCGTGGTCGCGCCTGCGAACATCGCCGGCCTGGCCCTCATCCAGAGCCGGATGGTCGCCGGCATCGCCCACCTGCGCGGCTACGACCTCGACGACCCCCGCGTGCGCAACGCGATCCTCGAGACCATCCTCGGCGAGGACACGGTGCAGCGGATGGTGAAGAAGCGCCAGCTGCCGGCGCCGCCGATGGCCGTCGCGACCGCGCCGCAGCACGACCCCACGCTGGACCAGACGATGACGACGGTGCTGGCCAACGAGCTGATCGGCCGGGTGATCGGCAAGCGGATCGCCACCACCGTCGGCAAGCGGGTGCCCGTGGTCGGCGGCGCGGTCGGGCTGGGCGCCGACGCGTGGAGCACCTGGCGGGTCGGCCGCTACGCCGACAGGGAGCTGCGCCCGCGGGCCCGGCGGTAGACGCCGAGCGCCTGCCGTCCGCGCGGGCTGTCCTCGAGCCGGCGCACCGTCCACTCCATCGTGCGCATCAGCCGGGGCGAGCGTGAGCGGATCAGGTCGCGCCGGGCGTCCTCGAGCTTCGCCCGCAGCCGCTCCGCCTCGGCCTGCCGCTCGGCAGCCTCGACCAGGAGCGCCCGGATCGCGTCGAGCGCGGCCTTGTTGACCTCCCGCTCGCGCGGGCGGTCGGGGTCGGCCCAGGTCTCCGCGTCCGGCTCGTCCCCGCGCAGCTCGGCGAGGTCGCCGACGACGTCGTACCCCCGCTCGGCGAGCTCGGCGATCCACTGCTCGGTCAGCTCGGCGACCCAGGGGTACTCGCTCGGTGGCAGCCGCAGGCGCGGCGAGTCGGTGCGACGCGACAGGGTCTGGTGGGCGAGCAGCTCGCGCACCAGTGGCCGGTAGTGCACCGGCGGCAGGTCGCGGGTGCAGGCCTGGTTGATCCGGCGCAGCAGCGCGGACTCGGGCACGCCGAGGCTGGGGTTCGATCGCTCGGTGCCGAGGTCGAGGTCGAGGTCGTCGAGGCCGAAGACGCTGCTGAACCGCTGCCAGAGCACCTCCCTGGGCCCGCCGGGCCGCGGGACCGTGACGACGTGGACCCGCTCGGGCGGGATCGTCGCGCCCCAGCGGTCGAGGATGTCCGGGATCTCCTGCACGCCCCAGAACCACGCACCCACGCGGTGGTTGCGCTCGGGGTCGCGGATCAGCTCCAGGAAGCGGGAGAATTTGAAGCGCGCCCGGTGCTTGACGTTCTCCTGCCACTCGGCGGGGATCTGGCGCACGAGGTCGCGCACGGAGATGACCAGGTGCACCTCGGTGCCGCCACCGCCGGGCTCGTGGCCGAGCGAGGACAGCGCGCGCTGGACCTGGCTGCGCGACGCGGTCGCGAGGATCTCGTGGCTGATGATGGCGGTGCCGTCGTGCTCGCGGACCTGCTGCGCGAGCCGGTCCCAGGCGCCGACGGCCTCGCGCTCCAGCCCGCCCCAGCGCAGGCGCATGAGGTCGAGCGCGGCGAGGAAGTGCTCGTCGAAGCGGTCGGCGGGGTAGAGCACGCCGTTGCGCAGCAGGGTCGGCCGGTTCTGGAAGAGCACGTCCTGGAGGTACGACGTGCCGGTCTTCGGCGTCCCCACGTGGAGCAGGATGCGGTCCGCCATCCCTACGCGCCCTCCTTCTGGCTCGCGCTCACCGGGTCGAGGAGCAGCCCGAGCGCGAGCGCCAGCACCTCGGCGTCGACCGGCACGACGGGCTCCTCGGGGAGGTCGCCCGGCAGCAGCCGGTCGAGATCGCCGAGCACAGGGTAGCCAGCAGCGGCGAGGTCGTGGCGGGTGCGCTCGGCCATCGTGCTCAGCCAGACGGCGTGGCGGGGCGGCACGGTGAGCCGCGCCCCGCCCTTCCCGTCGAGGCGGCGGCCGAGGGTGGCGCGCAGCAGGCCGGGACGGCGGGCGTGGTCGACGAGCAGGCCGAGCGGCTCGCCGACGCGGCGGACCAGGTCGACCGCGTGCGCCCCGAGCCGCGGCGGCTCCTGCAGCCGCGGGACGCCGAGCTCGCTCGCGAGCTGCGTCGGGTCGAGGACGACGGTGACCCGGTCGGCGCCGTACTTGTGGGCGGCGGAGCGGGCCATCCGCGCGAGGTCGGCGCGCGGCGGCAGGTGGCCGAAGCTGGCGGAGTTGCGCAGGAACTCCGGCCACGTCGGGCCGCCCTGGTCGAAGGCGCGGGCGGTCCAGGCGTCGGCGAGGACGGCGCCGAGGTCGTCGGCGAGCAGGTAAGCCGTGGGCCGGCGGCCACCCTGCGGTCGCCCCTCGGCGGCGAGGCCCGCGCGCACCGAGTCCGCGCGCCACTGCACGCCCACGACCACGAACGAGCGCACCCACGGGCGGTGCACGGTGCGGACGCGCTCGCCGAGGCTGCGCTCGTCGACTGCCTCGTCCGCGGCCGCGGCGACGTCATCGGCGATGAGGGCAGCGGCGACGCGGAGCAGCTCGCCGTCGGGCAGCGCGTCGGGGTCGACGGGTCGGGGGCCGAAGGGGCCGGGCCGGTCGTCGCCGAGGACCGGCAGGTCGCGACGGCCGCGGCCGGTCAGGCCGGCGGTCAGCACGCGGTCAGAGGTGCCGGGCGGCAGCCGCCGGCCGGCGGCGTCGGCGGCGAGGTTCAGACGCCGGAGCAGGCCCAGCTGCTGCGCGCCCGGGAGCTCGTCGGCGAAGGCGGGGCCCTCACCGGACGCGTCGTCCGGCCACTCCTCCCACGGAGTGGTCGATCCCTCCCGCAGCGCGGCTGCCCATCCCCAGACGCGAGCTCGACCCATGGCCCAACGGTACGGGTGTCCGACTGCCGTGCTGCCGACAGGTCGGCCCGTCCGGCCCCGGGTGGGGGCCGGGCCACAGCGTCAGGCCGTGCCGAGGGCGCGGACGACGGCCGAGGGGCTCGGTCGTCCGAGCTGCCCGGCCATCCACGTGCTGGTCGCGACGACGGAGCCGAGGTCGACGCCGTGCTCGATGCCCAGGCCGGTGAGGAACCACACCAGGTCCTCGGTGGCGAGGTTGCCGGTGGCGCTCTTCGCGTAGGGGCAACCGCCGAGGCCGCCCGCGGAGGCGTCGTACGTCGTCACGCCGGACTGCAGGCCGGCGTGCACGTTGGTGAGCGCCTGGCCGTAGGTGTCGTGGAAGTGCAGCGCGAGCCGGTCGGCCGGCACGCCGGCGTCGACGAAGGCCGCGACGAGCGCGCGGACGTGGCCGGCGGTGGCGACGCCGATGGTGTCGCCGAGGCTGAGCTGGCCGACGCCGAGGTCGAGCAGCCGCTTGCCGACGGCAACGACCTGCTCGACGGGGACCGCGCCCTCCCACGGGTCGCCGAAGCACATCGAGACGTAGCCGCGCACGTCCATGCCCTCGGCGAGGGCACGGTCGATGGTGGGCTCGAACATCTCGAACTGCGACTCGAGGGTGCGGTTGAGGTTGCGCTCGGCGAAGGTCTCGGTCGCGGAGGCGAAGACCGCGACGTGGCGAAGGCCGAGCTCGACGGCGCGGTCGAGGCCGCGCTGGTTGGGCACCAGCACCGGCAGCTCGCGCGCCCGGTCGCCGAGGTCGGCGGTGAGGCCGGTCATCAGCTCGGCGGCGTCGGCCAGCTGCGGCACCCACTTCGGGTGGACGAAGCTGGTCGCCTCCACCACCGGCAGGCCGGCCTGCAGCAGCCGCTGCACGAACTCGGCCTTCACCGCGGTCGGCACGGCGACCTGCTCGTTCTGCAGGCCGTCGCGGGGCCCGACCTCGTAGATGGTGACCTTCGCCGGCAGCCCCGGCTCGGGGACGACCATCGGCAGCGGCGCCTGCACCGTCACTGTCCCTCCTCCACGACGAACAGCACCGCGCCCAGGGCGACCTGCTGGCCGACCGACGCGCTGACGGTGGCCACCGTGCCGTCGTACGGTGCCTTGAGCGCGAGCTCCATCTTCATCGCCTCGACGACGCCGAGGACCTGGCCCTCGGTGACCGCCTCGCCCTCGGCGACGCGGACGTCGAGGACGGTGCCGGGCATCGGGGCGACGATCGTGCCGTCACCGGCGGCGACGCCGTGGTCGGTGCTCGCGTCGGGGCGGGTGAACACGAACCGCTGGCCGTGGTGGGCCAGCTCGACGTGGTGGCCGGTGACCCGGGCGACGGTGCCGGCAGGGACCCGCGGGGCGGCGGTCGCGACCTCGTCGAGCTCGACGGTCGGCGCGGCGGCAGGGCCGCCCATCCGGAAGCCGTCGCCGGCGAACGGGCCGGACCGCTCGCTGTGCGTGTCCAGCCAGAGCCGGGCGGCGATCGCGCGGGCCGGAGCGGCGTCCGGCGCCGGCACCTCGTGCCGGTCCAGCCAGGCAGTGTCGATGCCGCCGGGCTCGGCGAAGGCGTCGCTCGCGGCGAGCTCGCGCAGGAAGCCGGTGTTGGTGGTGAGGCCGAGGATCGCGGTGTCGTCGAGCGCGGCGACCAGCGCGCGGCGCGCGGCCTCGCGGTCGCGGCCGGAGACGATCACCTTGCCGAGCATCGGGTCGTAGGACGTGCTGACGACCTGGCCGGACTCCAGCGCGTGGTCGACCCGCGCGGCCGCCGGCCAGTGCACGACGTCGGCGCGACCGGCCTGCGGCAGGAAGCCGCCGAAGGCGTCCTCGGCGTAGATGCGGGCCTCGATGGCGTGCTCGCCGAAGGCGATGCCGGCCTGGTCGAACGGCAGCGGGGCGCCGCCGGCGACGGCGAGCTGCAGGGCGACCAGGTCGGTTCCGCTGTGGATCTCGGTCACCGGGTGCTCGACCTGGAGGCGGGTGTTCATCTCGAGGAAGTAGAACTCGCCGGTGCCCGACTCACCTGCGTCGAGGAGGTACTCGATCGTGCCGGCGTTGACGTAGCCCACCGACGCGGAGAGGGCGACCGCGGAGGAGTGGATCCGCTCGCGCAGCTCGTCGTCGAGCGCGGGGGCGGGGGCCTCCTCGATGACCTTCTGGTGGCGCCGCTGCACCGAGCACTCACGGGTGCCGAGGTGCACGACGTGGCCGTGGGCGTCGCCGAGGACCTGCACCTCGATGTGGCGGCCGCGCTCGACGTACTTCTCGATGAGGATGGTGTCGTCGCCGAACGCGCTGGCCGCCTCGCGCTTCGCGGCGGCGATGCCCTCGGGCAGCTCGGCGGCGGAGCGGACCACGCGCATGCCCTTGCCGCCACCACCGGCGGCGGCCTTGACCAGCACCGGGTAGGCGAAGCCGGCCGGGTCCTCGTCGAGGGCGTACGACGGCACGACGGGCACGCCCGCGGCGACGGCGAGGTCGCGCGCGGCGTCCTTGCGGCCCATCTGCTCGATGACCTCGGGCGTCGGGCCGACCCACGCCAGCCCGGCGCCGGTGACGGCGCGGGCGAAGGCGGCGTTCTCGGACAGGAAGCCGTAGCCGGGGTGGATCGCGACCGTGCCGGCCGGGCCGGCCTCCTTCGCGGCGGCGAGGACGGCGTCGGCGTCGAGGTAGCTCGGCACCCGGATCGCGACGTCGGCGTCGTGCACGTGCAGCGCGTCGGCGTCGAGGTCGGTGTGCACCGCGACGGCGCGCAGGCCGAGGGCGCGGCAGGTGCGGAACACCCGGCGGGCGATCTCGCCGCGGTTGGCGACGAGGACGGACTGGATCTGGGTCATCGCTCGCTCACATCCGGAAGATGCCGTAGGACGGCTCGGGGGTCGGGACGGCCGTGGTGACCTCGAGCGCCATGCCGAGGACGCGCCGGGTGTCGGCCGGGTCGATCACGCCGTCGTCCCAGAGCCGGGCGGAGGCGTAGTAGGGCGAGCCCTGGGTCTCGTACTGCTCGCGGATGGGCTCCTTGAACGCCTCGTCGTCCTCGCGGCCGGCGACGGTGGCGAGCACGTTGGCCGCCTGGTCGCCGCCCATCACCGAGATCCGGGCGTTGGGCCACATCCACAGGAAGCGCGGGTCGTAGGCGCGACCGCACATGCCGTAGTTGCCGGCACCGAACGAGCCGCCGATGACGACGGTCAGCTTCGGCACGACCGAGCAGGCGACCGCGGTGACCAGCTTGGCGCCGTCGCGGGCGATGCCGCGGTTCTCGTACTCGCGGCCGACCATGAAGCCGGTGATGTTCTGCAGGAACAGCAGCGGGATGCCGCGCTGGTTGCACAGCTCGACGAAGTGCGCGCCCTTGAGCGCCGACTCGCTGAACAGGATGCCGTTGTTGGCGACGATGCCGACCTGGTGGCCGTGGATGCGGGCGAACCCGCAGACCAGGGTCTCGCCGTAGAGCTGCTTGAACTCCTGCAGCCGGCTGCCGTCGACGAGGCGGCGGATGACCTCGCGGACGTCGTACGGCGTGCGGGTGCTCGACGGCACGACGTCGTAGATCGTCTCGGGGTCCTCCAGCGGCTCCTCGACCTCGACCCGCTCGCGCGGCGCCGGGGCCGGCAGCGTGTCGACGATGCCGCGCAGGATGCGCAGCGCGTGCGCGTCGTCGTCGGCCAGGTGGTCGACGACGCCGGACCTGCGGGCGTGCACGTCGCCGCCGCCGAGGTCCTCGGCGCTGACGACCTCACCGGTCGCGGCCTTCACCAGCGGCGGGCCGCCGAGGAAGATCGTGCCCTGCTCCTTGACGATGACGGTCTCGTCCGACATCGCCGGCACGTAGGCACCGCCGGCGGTGCAGGAACCCATGACCGCGGCCAGCTGCGGGATGCCGCGGGCGGACATGTTGGCCTGGTTGAAGAAGATCCGGCCGAAGTGCTCGCGGTCGGGGAACACCTCGTCCTGCATCGGCAGGAAGGCGCCGCCGGAGTCGACGAGGTAGATGCACGGCAGGTCGTTCTCGGCCGCGATCGTCTGCGCGCGCAGGTGCTTCTTGACCGTGATCGGGTAGTAGGTGCCGCCCTTGACGGTCGCGTCGTTGGCGACGACGAGGCAGTTGCGGCCCTGCACGCGGCCGATGCCGGCGACGACGCCGGCCGACGGGACGGCATAGTCGTCGCCGGGCTTGCCGTACATGCCGTAGGCCGCCAGGGGCGCCACCTCGAGGAACGGGCTGCCCGGGTCGAGCAGGCCGTCGACGCGGTCGCGGGGCAGCATCTTGCCGCGCCCGGTGTGCTTGGCGCGGGCGGACTCGGTGCCGCCCTGGCGCACCCGGGCGAGGCGCTCGCGCAGCTCGGCGCTCAGCTCGCGCAGGCTGGGCTGCGCGCCGGCGTCGGCGCTGGTCTCGTCGCCGGCCGGGGTCTCGGTGCTGGTCTGGGACACGACCTCAGGTTAACGATCATTAACCTCTCCTGACAAGCCCCTCGCCCGGGCTGCGAGCGGTCCTAGCGGACCCGGAGCAACGCGCCGGGTCCGAACAACGGACCGGTGACGTAGACCTTCCCTCCGACGGCGTCCACGCCGCCGGGCAGGACCAGCTGGTCAGCGGCCAGCTCGCGGGCGTGGGTGTGCCCCCGGTGGCGCCAGAGCCGGAACAGGCCACCGACCTCGGCGCCGGCCAGGCCGAGCTCGAAGGCCAGCCAGCTGGCCTTCGACAGCTCGAGGGCCAGCACGCTGTACCGGTCCGCGGCCAGGTCGACGATCGAGGTCCGTCCGTCGGCGTACCTGCGGCAGGCGCCCTGGTGCGGCGCCTCCGGGTCGCAGGTCGCGTCCACGCTGCCGGGCCTGATCCGCCAGACCTGCGAGGTGCCGGGCGTGGCCGGGAAGCCGCGCAGCTCGCCGACGTACCAGTAGCCATCGGGACCGACGGCGACCGACGTGGCCACGGCCTCGGAGAGGATCGGCGTGCCGGCCGGCGGCAGCGGTCCGCCCTCCTCGGGCGGGATGTCCGGCAGCCCCTCGGGCACCTCGACGAGGCGCGGCTTGAGCCGCGCGACCGTGCGGATCGTGCCGTCGCGCCACACCCGGAGCAGGTCGTTGCCCGCCGCGTCGGCGACCAGGACGCTGCCGTCGCGCAGGGCCGCGAGACCGTAGGGGTTGCTGTCCTCGGGGAAGTCCTCCTGGTCGTCCGGGTCGGGGTCGGTGGCCTGGTAGGCCGCGATGTCCGCCACGGGCCGCGGCGCGCTCCACCCGGGGCGCCACTTGAACAGGGTCGCTCCCGCGGCGGGCTCGCCCGGCTCCCCGGAATCGTCCGGCTCCTCGGCGGAGCTGCGCAGGAGGCCGGCCGCCTCCTCCGGCGGCGGCCCGGCCGCCCCGGTCAGCAGGAAGACCGTCCCGTGGCGACCGAGGGCGATGGCCGGCGGGAAGTCGGTGGCCAGGTTGCCGAGGGGTATGACGCGCGCCGGCTTGCCGCGGCGCTCGACGACGAGGCTGAAGTCCCCGCCGGTCTCGGTGACCAGGGTGCGGCCGCCACCGAGGGCGTCCACGCCGCGCGGGCCGTCGAGAGCGGTGATGGTGCGTGGGGCGTGGCCGTTGCCGCTGCCGCCGGTGGTGCCGGCCAGGGCGGGGGCAGCGGCGGCGGCCAGCGCCAGCGCGACACCCCCACCCCGAGCCGGACGTTGATCGGTGCCATGTGGAGCTCCCTCCGAGGTGTCGGGGAAGCCTCCCTCCCCCACAGGCCTGCCTAGCAAGCCGGGACGGCCCGGGTCATGCCCGATCTGGGGCACGTTGGCCCCCGGTCCGGTGGCCAGCGGTCCCCCACCGCGCCGGTGAACGACCGCTAACCTGTGGCCATGAGCGAATCCCGGCGCGAGCAGATCCTCGCCACCGCGGCGGACCTGTTCGCGGCGCGCGGCTTCCACGGGGTCTCGGTCGCCGAGCTCGGCGCCGCCTGCGGGATCTCCGGACCGGCGCTCTACAAGCACTTCCCGTCCAAGCAGGCGATGCTGGCCGAGATGCTCACGTCGATCAGCGAACGGCTGCTCGAGGTCGGCCGCGAGCGGGTCGCCGCGGGCGGGGGCGACCCCGCCGCCGCGCTGCGCGGCCTGGTCGACTGGCACCTGGAGTTCGCGCTCACCCAGCGCGCGCTGATCGTCGTGCAGGACCGGGACTGGGAGTCGCTGCCCGAGGACGCCCGGGCCCAGGTCCGCCGCCTCCAGCGCTCCTACATCGCGCTGTGGGCCGACCAGCTGCGCGCGCTGGACGCCCACCTCGACGAGCCGTCGTCGTACGCCGCCGCCCAGGCCGCCTTCGGCCTGCTCAACTCCACCCCCCGCGCCGGCCACGCCGTCCCCGACGCCCGCCTGCGCGACCTGCTGGCCGCCATGGCCCTCGCCGCCCTCGGCGTCGCCCCCGCCCACTGACCCCTCAGCTCACCCGCCGTCCCCGGCTGGTGACAGGCAGGGCCGCCGGGGCGGTAGTCCCTGACGAAAAGCACCGTCGTACGGCGTGTCGCGGTGCTTTTCGTCAGGGACTACCGTCGTTCGCCGCCTCCCGCCGAGGGGTCTGGCCCGGGGTCCGGAGCGGGGTAGTCCCGGGTCAAAAGCACCGAAAACCCTGTGGAAAGGTGCTTTTGACCCAGGACTACCGCAGCAATTCCGCCCCGTCTCAGGCCCTGTCTCAGAACCCGGGCTCGGTGCGGTCGAGGATCGGGGTGAGGTCGAGGCCGGCGGGCAGGGTGCCGAAGGCGCTGCCCCAGTCGCGGGCGAGGCGGGTGGCGCAGAAGGCGTCGGCGACGGCGGCGGGTGCGAACCGGAGGAGCAGGCCGGCCTGGAAGACGACGGCGATCTGCTCGACGAGGCGGCGGGCGCGCAGCTCGATGTCGTCGAACTGGGTGAGCTCCTTCTTCAGCGAGGCCACCGCGTCGTCGTAGCGCGGGTCGGTGCCGACGGCGAGCTCGGCCTCGACGAAGAAGGCGTCGAGGGACTCGGGCTCGCGGCCGATGGCGCGCAGCGCGTCGAGGGCGGCGACGTTGCCGGAGCCCTCCCAGATCGAGAGCAGCGGCAGCTCGCGGTAGATCCGGGCGAGGTCGAAGTCCTCGGTGTAGCCGTTGCCGCCGAGGCACTCGAGCGCCTCGTTGGCCAGGACCGGTCCGCGCTTGCAGACGTAGTACTTGGTCGCGGCGAGGGCGAGGCGGCGCAGCGCGGCCTCACCGGCGTCGCCGTGGATCGCGCGGTCGTTGGCGCCGGCGAGCCGCATCATCGCGGTGGTCGCGGCCTCGGACTCGACCGCGAGGTCGGCGAGCACGTTGCGCATCAGCGGCTGGTCGATGAGGAGCTTGCCGAAAGCGGCACGGTGGCGGGCGTGGTGGGCGGCCTGGACGAGCGCGAAACGCATGCCGGACGCGGAGCCGATGACGCAGTCGAGGCGGGTCATGTTGACCATCTCGACGATGGTCTTGACCCCGCGGCCCTCCTCGCCGACGAGCCAGCCGACGGCGTTGTCGTACTCGATCTCCGAGGAGGCGTTCGACTTGTTGCCGAGCTTGTCCTTGAGCCGCATGAAGCGGATCGGGTTGGCGTCACCGCCGGGCAGCACCCGCGGGAGCAGGAAGCACGACAGCCCTCCGGGCGCCTGGGCGAGGGTGAGGAACATGTCGGACATCGGCGCCGAGGTGAACCACTTGTGCCCGACGATGCGGTAGCTGCCGTCGGGCTGCGGGGTCGCGGTCGTGGTGTTGGCGCGGACGTCGGAGCCGCCCTGCTTCTCCGTCATCGACATGCCGGCGATGAGACCGGCCTTGGCCTCGGGGTCGCGCAGGCCGAAGTCGTAGACCCGGTTGGTGAGCAGCGGCTCGAAGCGGGCGGCGAGCTCAGGGTTCGCCCTCAGGGCGGGTACGACGGCGTAGGTCATCGAGACCGGGCAGCCGTGCCCGGCGTCGACGTTCCAGGCGTAGAACTTCGCGGCGCGGGCGACGTGCGCCCCGCGGCGGTCGTCGGCCCAGGGCGCGGCGTGGACACCGTGGCTGACCGCGGTCTCCATGAGCTGGTGGTAGGCCGGGACGTACTCGACCTCGTCGACGCGGCGGCCGTAGCGGTCGTGGGTGTGCAGCCTCGGCGGCACCCGCTCGGCGAGCCGGCCCCAGTCCATCGCCTCCTGCGTGCCGGCGAGGCGGCCGAGCTCGCGGATCTCCGGCAGCGCCCACGCGGCGCCCTCGCGCTCGATGCCCTCGAGGAGCGCGGGGTCGGCAGAGGTGTCGTGGCCGACGAGCGGCGGGACCTGATTGGTGACGTCGTGCGTGCTGGACATGGTCATCCCTCGCTGCTGGTGTGCTGGTTGGTCACGTTGCTGGTGCGCGGGCCGTGGTCGTCGTACGGCGCGGCGTCGCGCTCACGCACCGCCTGGCGGAAGCCGACCTCGGCGGCGCGCTGCTGGAAGGCGTAGCCCTCGCGGGTGTGGCGGGCGACGCCATCGAGGACGGTGCTGATCATCTGGCTGTTCTGGACGCCCTGGGCGAGCAGCGCGGAGTTGAGCGCGAGCTTGACCATGACGAGCTGGTTGAGCGGCATCGCGGCGATGCGCTGGACCAGAGCCTCGGTGCGCTCCGCGAGCTGCTCGGGCTCGGGCGCCTCGACCGCCAGGCCCCACTCGGCGGCCTCGCGGCCGGTGAGCGTGTCGCCGGTGAGCAGCAGCCGCTTGGCGCGCTGGTCGCCCAGCCGGTGCGCCCACAGCCCGGCGGACGGGATGCCCCAGACCCGGGTCGGCGGGTAGCCGATCTTGGCGTCGGCCGCGACCACGATCTGGTCGCAGTGCAGCGCGATGTCGGTGCCGCCGGCCACGCAGAAGCCGTGGATGCTCGCGACGGTGGGCTTGTTCGCGTGCAGCAGGCTCGCGAAGCCGCGGGTGAAGCGGCTCATCATCGCGTAGTCGACCATCGGGTCCCAGGTGCCGGCCGGGTCGTGGTTGTGGGCCTGCACGGTCGGGTCGAGCACGGTCCCGACCTGCGGGGCGCCGCCCACGAGCCCGCCGTCCATCAGCCCCTCGGCCGAGGCGGCGAGGTCGTAGCCGCCGCAGAAGCCCTTGCCGCGCCCGCTGAGCACGATGACGTGCACCCGCGGGTCGAGGTCGGCGCGCTCGACGGCGTCGGCGAGCTCGACCGGGGTGTCCGGGGTGATCGAGTTGCCCTGCTCGGGGCGGTTGAAGGTCAGCCGTGCGACCCGGCCGTCGACCTCGTAGGTCAGCGTCCGGTAGGCGGGCACCTCCTCGCTCGGCGGCGGGGCGTCACGGTACGGCGAGTCGGGGCCCTCGTGCGCAGGCCGGCGCCACCCGGCGGGTTCGGTCATGGCACGACATTACGCGTCGGGAAACAGTTGTGTCGAGATCTGTAGCGTGGAAGGATCCCGGCCGTGGCCGTCGACCTCGCCCCGCTGCCGGCCCGCTCGGTGGTGCTGAGCCTGCTGCTCGGGTCGCACCCGCACCGGATGTCGTCGGCCGAGCTGGTCCGCGCCGGCGAGCACTTCGGCGTCCCGGCCTCCACCACCCGGGTCGCGCTCACCCGCGCGGTCGCCGCCGGGGACCTCTACCGCGAGGACGGCGACTACGTGCTGGGCGAGCGGCTCGCGCGGCGCCAGCGCCGGCAGGACGAAGCCGTCCTCGACGCCGAGACGCCGTGGGACGGCAGCTGGGAGCTCGCGGTCGTCGTGGTGGCCGGTCGCCCCGGGCCGGAGCGCGCGGCGCTGCGGGACCGGCTGGCGTCGTACCGCCTGGCGGAGCTGCGCGAGGGCGTCTGGACCCGGCCGGCCAACCTGTCGCGGCCGCGGGGGTACGCCGACGACCCGGTCCTGCGCTGCTTCACCGCCGTCCCCGACGACGACCCGGCGGCGATGGCGTCCGGGCTGTGGGACCTGCCCGCGTGGGCCGCGACCGGCCGCGAGCTGCTCGACGCGCTGGGGTCGACCACGGACCCGGCCCCGCGGCTGGCCGTCGCCGCGCAGGTCGTGCGCCACCTGGCCGGCGACCCGCTGCTCCCCGCCGCCCTGCTGCCGCACGGCTGGCCGGCCGCGCAGATGCGGGCGGCGTACGCCGGCTACCAGGCCGAGCTGCGCGCGCTGGCGATCGGGCGGTAGGGCTGGGCGAGTCCGGGACGTCGCGACAGTTTCGCCGGTCGACCGGCGAAACTGTTGCTTGACCGACGAAACTTCGTCGGTCAGGTGTGAGTTTTGCCGGTCGACCGGCGAATCCTGTGACTGGTGGGGCGATCTGGGCGCGCCGGCTCAGGCGTCGTCCGGCTCGCCGAAGTCGCGCAGCAGGGACTGGGCGCGCAGGGCGGCGTCGACCGCGAGCTCGACGTCGTCGGCGAGCTCGCCGACGACCGGGGTGGCAGAGCCGTCGGGCTGGTCCGCGGCGCGGGCGTGGAGGGCGGCGAGCAGGGCCTCGCGGTGCAGGCCGCGCAGGGCGAAGAGGACGAGCGGGTCCTCGTCGACCAGCCAGCCGGCCTGGACGAGGACGGCGATCGCGTGCTTGCAGGGGTCGAGGTAGTGGTCGCAGGTGCAGCGGGCGGCCAGCTCGCCGCCGTAGGGCAGCAGCTCGACGCCGACCTCCTCGGCGTGCTCGACGAGGTCGTGCGGCAAGGTGCCGGAGAGCAGGTCGGCGATCCGGCCGGACTCGGCGGCGACCACCTCGACGAGGGCGGTGCGCACCTCCGGCTCGAGGACGGGGACGTCGACCTCGACGGTCCAGGCGTCGTCGCCGTCGCGGACGGCGGCGAGCAGGGAGCCGTCGTCGACGCTGATCCCGCCGACGTCGCCGCGGCGGGCGGCGGCGCGGCCGGGCTTGAGCTCGGCCTCGGAGTACGCCGCCTCCTCGACCGCACGCTGCCACGCCTTGCCCCACCAGGTGCGGACCCCGCGTGGGGGCTGGGAGAGGCGGGCGTAGGTCGTGCGCATCAGTCGGCGTCCTGCTCGGCCAGCAGCGCCTCGCGGCGCTGCTCCTTGCGGAGGGTGACGAGGTCGCGCAGCTCCTCGTTGCTCAGCTCGGTCAGCGCCGCCTCGCCGCGGGCGAGCACGGCGTCGGCGAGCTGGCGCTTGCGGGTGAGCAGCTGGGCGACCCGCTCCTCGATGGTGCCGCGGGTGACCATGCGGTGCACCTGGACCGGCTTGGTCTGCCCGATCCGGTAGGCACGGTCGGTGGCCTGCTCCTCGACGGCGGGGTTCCACCACCGGTCGACGTGGATGACGTGGTCGGCGCGGGTGAGGTTGAGGCCAGTGCCGCCGGCCTTGAGGGAGAGCAGGAAGACGGGCACGCCGTCAGTGGCGTCGGCGTCCTGGAACCGGCGAACCATCGCCTCCCGCTGCGCGACGGGGGTGCCGCCGTGCAGGAACTGGTGTGGCACCCCGACGCTGGTGAGGTGCTGCTCGATGAGGCGGGCCATGGCGACGTACTGCGTGAACACGAGGACGGCGCCGCCCTCGGCGAGGACGGTGGCGACCAGCTCGTCGAGGAGCTCCAGCTTCTCCGAGCGGCCGGTGAGGCGGACCGCGCCGGACTGCTTGAGGAACTGCGCCGGGTGGTTGCAGATCTGCTTGAGCCCGGTCAGCAGGGCGAGCACCAGGCCGCGGCGGCTGTCGGGGTCGGCACGCTCGATGCGCTCCATCGAGTCGCGGACGAAGGCCTCGTAGAGGACCACCTGCTCGCGGGTGAGGCCGAGCAGGTGGTCGGTCTCGGTCTTCGGCGGCAGCTCGGGCGCGATGCCGGGGTCGGACTTGCGGCGGCGCAGCAGGAACGGGCCGATCAGGTCGGCGAACTGGCGGGCCTTGGTCGGCTCGGTGCCGGACTCGATCGGCGCACCCCACACCCGGCGGAACGCCTGACGGCTGCCGAGCAGGCCAGGGACGCACCAGTCGAGGATCGACCACAGCTCAGTGAGGTCGTTCTCCACCGGCGTGCCGGTGAGCGCGACGCGGGCGCGGTTGGGCAGCTGCCGCAGGGCACGGGCGGTGGTGGTGCGGGAGTTCTTGACGTGCTGCGCCTCGTCGGCGACGACGAGGTCCCACTCGACGCCGGCGAGGGTGGCGGCGTCGCGACGCAGCGTGCCGTACGTCGTCAGCACGAACCCGCCGCCGAGGTCGTCGAGCGAGCGGGAGCCCCCGTGGAACCGGCGCACCGGCACGCCGGGGGCGAACTTCTCGACCTCGCTCTCCCAGTTGCCGAGCAGGCTCGCCGGGCACACGACGAGGGTGGGACCGTCGCCGGCGAGCCCGGCGGCGCGGCGGTGCAGGTGCAGCGCGATGAGGGTGATCGTCTTGCCCAGGCCCATGTCGTCGGCCAGGCAGGCGCCGAGGCCGAGGCGGGTGAGGTCGGCGAGCCAGGTCAGCCCGTGACGCTGGTAGTCGCGCAGGGTCGCGGCCAGGCCCGGCGGCTCGGGCAGCGGGTCACGGGTGGCGGCGGCGAGCACCTGCTCGCGGACCTTCAGCAGGCTGGCGCCGACGACGACGACGGCCGTGGCGGGCTCGTCGTCGACGGCGGGGACCTCGGTGGTGCCGGTGAGCGCGGCGGCCAGGGCCTGCGCGCCGGTCGCCTTGCGGATCAGCCGCTTGCGGGCGCGCAGCGCCGTCGTCGGGTCGACGACGGTCCACGCGCCGCGCAGCTTGACCACCGGGCTCGCGGCCCGGGCGAGCTCGGCCACCTCCTCGTCGGTGAGCGGCTCGCCGTGGAAGGCGACCTGCCAGGAGAAGGCGAACAGCCCCTGCGCCGAGAACGGGCTCTCCTGCAGCGGCAGCTCCTCGGGACCGCGCTCCCCCGCCTTCGGGTCGCGCTGCCGGTCGAGGACCGCGCGGGTGGTCAGCTCGGGGCCCAGCGAGCGGGGCCAGTGCACGTCGACGCCGACCTCGCGCAGCGCGCCGACCCGCTCGAGGAGGCTGGAGATCTCCTCGCCGTCGAGGGCCAGCTGGTCGGGCACCGACAGGGCGAGGAAGCGGTCGAGCACCGGCCACACGTCGGCGGCGGCGCGCAACGCGATGCTGGCGTGGATCCGCGCCCGGGCACCGAACCCGTGGTCGTCCTCGGAGCCGGTCCACAGCAGGGCGGCGTCGCAGACGTGCAGCGGATCGCGCTCGTCGTGCACCTGCAGCACCACCCGCACCGCGCCGGCGACCAGCTCCTCCTCGTCGGCCTCGACCCGCAGCGAGACCCGCACCAGGTCGGGCAGCTCGGCACGACGCGAACGGCGCTCGGCCTCCTCCTCACGCGCCGCCCGCTCGGCGAGCCGCTTGCGGACCCGGTCGGCGAACTCCTCCGGGTCACGGACGGCCGCCGCCGCGGAGGCGGCCGTCGTCGCGGCAGCACTAGCTGCTGACCGGCCCGGCCGGGTGCGCAGTGCCGGGGCCGCGCGGGGCATGGCGTCGGCGACCGCGTCGAGGACGTCGCGGACCAGCCGGGCTGCGTCGTCGGCGGAAAGGCCGTCGTGGGCACGGGCAGCGGCGAGGCGTCGTACGGCGTCGCGGTCGGCGTCGTCGAGACCCTCGACGCGCCACCCGGGCCGCTCGTCATCGGTGGGCGCGACCTTGCCGGCAGCGACCAGGCGCAGCCCGAGCAGCGCGGCGCCGCTGAGGAGCGCGACGCTCGGGTGGGTGTCGTCGCGGGTGTGCGCGCGGCTGAGCACGGGCAGCGCGGCGCGCACGGGCAGCGACACGCTGCGGCCGGCGGGCGCGGCGTCGGTGAACTCGATCAGGGCCGGGCCGTCCTCGTCGCCGGCCCGGAAGGTCGCCGGGCCGGTGACGGGAACGAAGCTCACATGGGGACGTTAACGCCCGGGTCAGACAGTTGGTTCCGCGGTCAGCTCGGAGGCGGTACGACGCCCGCGGACCCGCGCGAGCAGCGCGGCCCCGATCAGCACCACACCGCCGGTGGCGGCCAGCACCGCGGCCCACACCGACGGACGCTCGACCGCCAGCGCCGCCGCCGTGAGCGGCACGAGCACGCCGGCCGCAGCGATCGCGAGGATGCTGAAGCCGGAGTGGTTGGACAGCGCAGCGGCCAGCGCCCACAGCACGATGAGCAGCGCGAAGAGCGCGACGACCCACCACACGTCGGACTCCTGGAAGCCGGCCCGGCCGAAGAGGTCGGCGTCGCCGAACCCACCCAGGCCGCCGCTGTCGTCGAGGCCGCCCGCACCGCCGGTCTGGTCGGAGGTCCCCGGCAGGTCGCCGAAGCCGCCGAGGAACCCGCCGAACAGGCCGCCCAGGAAGCGGGTGACCACGAAGGACGCCACGATCCCGACGAACACGGCGAGCCCGAACCCACCGACGACCACGCCGGTCACCGCCCGGGTCGGCAGCGCCCAGCCGAGGAGGGTCACCACGACCACGAACAGCGCCACCAGCACGGCCATCACGACCTGCGGGTGGCCGTCCCCGACCGCGTCGGAGACCACGCCGTCGAGCGCGACGCCGTAGACCAGCGCGAGGCCGAGGATCGCGAGCAGCACGAACGCGGCCCGTCGGGCGGCGAGGTAGCCGAGCGCACCGAGCACCACGAGGACGGCGCCGATGAGGTAGGCGACCCAGTCGTCGTCCTTGTCGATGCCGATGCCGATGCACAGCGCGGCGCCGAGGCTGCCCACGACACCGGGCCAGGTGACGACCTCCTCGCGGGCGCGGCCGCCGGCGCGGCGGCTGGACACCGCGCCGAGGACCGCGATCAGCAGGAGGCCGGCGCTGGCGCCCAGCGCGACGGCGTAGTGCGACCAGTCGATGTCGCCGTTCTCGTCGCGGGCGTTGAAGCAGGCGATGACGATCGCCGCGGCCAGCAGGCCGGTCCCGATCGCGACGACCGCGCCGGTCAGCCCCGCCCGCGAGGCCCGCATCGGGAACTCGGGCCGCACCGGCCCGCCGGCGTGGCCGGGCGGCGTGCCGTCGTACCCCTCGGCGGGGGTGCCGTCGGGCGCCGTCGGCACCATCGTGGTGGTCGGGGAGGCGGGCGGCGCCGGCTGCGCGAGCTCGGTGTCCGGTGCGTCGGCCGGGGTCATCATCGGCGGGGGCGGCGGCGGGCCGTCTGCACGGATCGGCTGGGTCTCGCCGCGGTCGCCGGGGTCGCCGGCAGCGTCAGGGGTGGCGTCGGGCGTGACCTCGGGGGTGTCGTCGCCGTCGTCGATCGCGCCCGAGGGCGGCTGCGGCTCCCGCGGGCGCACCACCGTCTTGTCCGGCTCGAACGGCGGCGGCCCGTCGCCACCTCCGGCCGTCGGACGGGACGCGGGCTTGTCCTGGGACGGGGAGTCGTCACTCATGCGCGTCAATCTAGGGCGTGGCGGCGCCGGGGCGGGGGAGGTCGGGGTGGGCTCGCGGGTCAGGTCGCGGGGCACCCCAACCGTCACACCAGTCACAAGTTTCGCCGGTCAGCCGGCGAAACTCACACCTGACCGTCGAAGTTTCGTCGGTCGAGAATTAGTTTCGCCGGTCGACCGGCGAATTTGTCGGGACGCCCGGCTCAGGCGTTCACCGCCAGCACGAGCGGTACGACGCCCGCCGCTCCGGCCTGGTGCAGCGCGACCGATGCGAGCGTGGTGGACCAGCCGGTCACGACGCGGTCGTCGACGAGCAGCACCCGGGCGTCGCGGACCGCGTCGGGGGTGTCGAGGCGCAGGGCGCAGCGGCGCTGGACCGCGGCGACGCGCTGGGCGGAGTTGGTGGCGCCGCGGTCGGGGCCGACGGTGGGGTCGACGACGGCCCACTGGCCGACGACCGGGACCTGCAGGAAGCGGGACAGGCCGGAGGCGAGGTCGGCGACGAGCTGCGGGCGCTGCTCGGACTCGGCGACCACGATGGCGTCGACCCTGGGCTGCCAGTCCTGCAGCATGCCGACCATCGCGCGGGCGAGGGAGTCGGGGACCGGACCGTCGTAGCGGGTGCCGTCGGGGCCGGGCGTGAACAGGGCGCGCAGGGCGGGGCCGTGGCCGAGGTCGGTGAGCCGGGCGATGGCGCGGCCCTCCTCGGCGGGCGGGTTGATCCGGCCGGAGAGGTCGATGCCGATCGCCTTCATGCCGGTCGGCCAGAGCTTGCGGGGCTCGATCGGGACGCCGGGGCGGGCGAGCCGGTCGGCGGCCTGGGCGACGGCCTCGGTCGACACGTCGACGGACAACGCCAGGCCGCCGCAGTTGTCGCAGCGGCCGCAGCGCCAACCGGGGTCGGCGAGCACCTCGGGGTCGTCGAGCTGGCGGCGCAGGTAGAGCATCCGGCACTCGTCGGTCTCGAGGTAGTCGAGCATCGCGCGCTGCTCGACCTCGCGGGCAGCGCTCACCCGGGCGTAGCGCTCGGCGTCGTACTCCCACGGCCGACCGGTCGACTCCCAGCCGCCGCGCACCCGGCGGACCGCGCCGTCGACGTCGAGCACCTTGAGCATGGTCTCGAGCCGGTTGCGCGACAGGTCGACGCGCGGCTCGATGGCGGCGGTGCTGAGCGGGCGACCCTCCTCGGCGAGCACGGCGAGGGTCTCGCGGACCAGCTCCTCGCGCGGGAAGGCCAGGGACGCGAAGTAGGCCCAGATGTCGCGGTCCTCGACGGCCGGCAGCAGCACGACCGACGCGCCCTCGGGCGGCAGGTTGCCGCCGCGGCCGGCGCGGCCCACCTGCTGGTAGTAGGCGACCGGGCTGTTGGGTGCGCCGAGGTTGACCACGAAGCCGAGGGAGGCGTCGAAGCCCATGCCGAGCGCGCTGGTCGCGATGAGCGCCTTGACCTCGCCGTTGATCAGCGCCTGCTCGAGGGCGAGTCGCTCGGTCTGCTCGGTCTGGCCGGAGTAGGCCGCCACCTGGTGCCCGCGACTGCGCAGGTAGTCGGCGACCTCCTGGGTGGCCGCGACAGTCAGGCAGTAGACGATGCCGCTGCCGGGCTGCTCGGAGAGGTGGTCGGCGAGCCAGGCCAGCCGCTGCTCGGCGGTCGTGAGCCGCACCACGCCGAGACGCAGCGACTCCCGGTCGAGGCTGCCGCGCAGGACCAGGGTGTCAGCACCGAGCTGCTCGGAGACGTCGTCGGTCACCCGCTGGTTGGCGGTCGCGGTGGTCGCGAGCACCGGGATGCCGGTCGGCAGGTCCTGCAGCAGCGTGCGGATCCGGCGGTAGTCAGGCCGGAAGTCGTGGCCCCAGTCGGAGATGCAGTGCGCCTCGTCGACCACCAGCAGGCCGCAGGTCGCGGCGAGCCGGGGCAGCACCTCGTCGCGGAAGCCGGGGTTGTTGAGCCGCTCGGGGCTGACCAGCAGCACGTCGACCTCGCCGGCCTGGATGGAGGCGTGGATCTCCTCCCACTGCTCGGTGTTGGTGGAGTTCACCGTCACCGCGCGGATCCCGGCGCGTTCGGCGGCCTGGATCTGGTTGCGCATCAGCGCGAGCAGCGGCGAGATGATCACCGTCGGCCCGCTCCCCTGCTCGCGCAGCAGCAGCGTCGCGACGAAGTAGACCGCCGACTTGCCCCACCCCGTGCGCTGCACGACCAGGGACCGGCGCCGCTCCACGACCAGCGCCGCGATCGCCGCCCACTGGTCGTCGTAGAGCCGCGCGTCGGGCTTCCCGACGAGCGCGCGCAGGTGCTCCTCGGCGCGGTCGCGGGTGGCGCTGGGCGCGGCGTCGGAGCTCATGCCCCGTGTCTACCAGCGGGGCCCGACAGGCCCGTCACCTTGTCCACAGATCCGATGCCTGACGAATTTCTGCGAAAACCCTGACAAGCCCGGCGCGACCTACTAACTTCTTCCTTGCAACCGCTGGTGACCCGAGACGCCGGCGGTTGCACTTATTTTTCCCTCGCCCGTCCGAGCCTTCACCGGCATGGTCCCGGTGCCGCTGGAGATGATGGCCGCCATGACGCCAGGTGAGCCGCGGTACGCGGCCTACGAGCCGCCCGCCGCCTCCGCGCCCGAGGGGCCGGCGCCGCTGGGCCACCCGGCCGCCGCCGGTACGACGCCCGAGCCCGCCGGGTGGCTGCTGTGGCCGGCGCGCGTGAGCGCGCTCGTGGTGGTGCTGCCCGTGCGGGCCGCGTGGGAGCTGCTGCGTCGTGCGTCCGCTGCCGTGGGCAGGGCGGTCGAGCGCTTCCTCTCCGCGCTGGGCCGGGCGCTGGCCGCCGTGCTGCGCCCGGTGCTGTCGGTCCTGTGGGTACCGGTGCGCTGGCTGGGCCGGACCGTGCTGCTCCCCGTCGTCGCCGTCGTGTCGGCGGTCGGGGTGTGGCTGCTCGACCACCTGGTGATGCCGGTGGTGCACGCGATCGAGGCAGTCGCCCGGGCGATCGGCCGTGCGGTGCGTGGGCTCTGGCAGCACGGCCTGCGGCCGCTGCTGCGCGGCCTGGCGCATCCGTTCGTCTGGGCGTGGCGCACGGCGGGCCGCGTCCTCGCCGCTGCGTGGCGGGTCGTCACCTGGCCACTGGTCCGGGCCTACCGGCACGTGCTCACGCCGGTCGGGAACGCGGTCCGGGCGGCCTGGCGTGCGGTGGTCGTCGCCCCCGCCCGCGCCGTACGACGGGCCGTGGCTGCCGTGCTCAGGCCGGTGCGCGACGCGGTCCGTGCCGCGCGCGAGCAGGTGCGCGGCCAGGTCCGGGCGCTCCTCGGCCGCCCCCGCTGACCGGCGGGGCGGCCCGCGACCCGGGCCTGCCGGGCGGATCAGTGCGGGTCAGTGCGGTCAGTGCGGGTCAGTGCGGACGCGGCTCGACGCCGAGCTGCGCGCAGGCCTGCTCGTAGAGCACGACGACCTCGCGGCGGATCTCGGCGCGCTCGGTGATCGGTCCGCCGGGCCACGGGATGCGCCGCTCGCCGACGGGGCCCTCGGGGCCGATCACGGTCCAGGTGCCGGCCTCGCCGTCGAGGCCGCTCATCGACGCCGCGGTCGCCTCGGTGTCACCGGCGGCGCGGACGATGAGCAGGTTGTCGTCGAGGTGGTCGTCGTTCATGTGCGCGAGCACGGCGTCGACGACGGCGGGGTCGAACTGGTGGGCCATGCCGCCCACCTTGGCAGGCGGGTGGTCACGTCCCGACACGACCCCCGGACCGGTCAGTCGTCGCGCCAGCTCTTCCAGGTGAGGTCGTCCTCGACCTCTCCGGCGAGGTCGGACCAGAGCACGACGCCGCCGTGGTCGACCTCGGTGACCTTGAGGTAGATCCAGTGGTCGACGTCGTCGCGCGGCCGCTCGACGTGCGCGAGGCTGCGGCTGATGTCGCCGTCCGAGCGATCGCGGGCCTGCTCGTCGAGCTCGACCAGCACCGTGGGGTCCACGTCGGCGAGGTCGAAGGGCTGCCGGCCCTCGTCGGGCGTGTAGGCGGCCCACTGCTCCAGCGTGGTGCCGTCCCAGCGCCACTCGCCGGCCAGGTCGCCCGACTCGCCCGGCGGCGCCTGGAACCTGATCTCGTCGTCGCCCTCGAACCAGGCGTCGAGCACTTCGGTGGACCCGACCTGCTCCCGCATCGCGACGAGGAGCCGGTCGAGGCCGTCCGCGGTGAGGATCGGCTGGTAGGTCTCCTCGTGCGGGTACGGCTCGGGCCCCGCCGCCAGCGGTCCGCCCTCCCGGGTGAGCAGGAAGACGGCGCCGCCGGCCACCACGGCGGTGGCCACGGCGACCACGGCCCACCTCCGGCCGCGGGACCTGGCGGGCGCCGCGCTCGGCGGAGTCGCGACCTCGACCGGCCGCGGGAGCGGGTGGCCGTCCCGGTCGCGGTCCTCGCGCTCGACCTCGTCGGCGTCGGGCTGGCGGTAGGTGCGCCAGGTCGGCTTCCCCCCGCCGCCCTTGCGCTGCGGCGTCCCGCTCACCAGATCCGGACGCGGGCGTCCGGCTCGAGCCAGAGGCCGTCACCGGGCTGCGTGCCGAACACCTCGTGGAACTCGTCGAGGTTGCGCACGATGTTCGCGCGGAACTCCGGCGGGCTGTGCGGGTCGATGGTGAGGTACTGCTGCTCCTGCTCGGTGCGGCGCTTCGTGCGCCACACGTAGGCCCAGTTGAGGAAGAGCCTCTTGCGGTCCTCCGCGCTCGGCTCGCGGCCCGCGGCCGCCTCGGCGATGAGGTACGCCGTGTGCGCGATGGTCAGGCCGCCGAGGTCGCCGATGTTCTCGCCGACCGTGAGCGAGCCGTTGACCTTCTCGTCGGGCAGGTTGCGCGGGGAGAAGCCGTCGTACTGTGCGACGAGCGCCTTCGACTTCACCTCGAACGCGGCCTTGTCGTCCGGGGTCCACCAGTCGTTGAGGTTGCCCTCGCCGTCGTACTGCGCGCCCTGGTCGTCGAAGCCGTGCCCGATCTCGTGGCCGATGACCGCGCCGATGCCGCCGTAGTTCTCCGCCGGCTCGGCGTCGGGGGAGAAGAACGGCTTCTGCAGGATGCCGGCGGGGAAGCAGATCTCGTTGGTGCCCGGGTTGTAGTAGGCGTTGACGGTCTGCGGGAGCATGAACCACTCGTCGCGGTCGACCGGCGCGCCGATCTTGGCGAGCTGGCGGTCGGTCTCGAACGCCGCAGCGGCCTGGGCGTTGGCGACCAGGTCGTCGGGGACGACCACGAGCGCGCCGTAGTCGCGGAACTTCTCCGGGTACCCGATCTTGGGGCGGAAGGTCTCGAGCTTCTCGTAGGCCCGCTGCTTGGTCTCCTCCGTCATCCAGTCGAGCTTGCTGATCGACTGGCGGTAGGCCGCGAGCAGGTTGGCGACCAGCTCGTCCATCATCGCCTTCGACGACGGCGGGAAGTGGCGGGCGACGTACTCCTTGCCGACGGCCTCGCCCATCGCGCCCTCGACGAAGGACACCGCCCGCTTCCAGCGCGCCCGCAGCTCGGGGGTGCCGGACAGGGTGCGGCCGTAGAAGTCGAAGTTGGTCTGCACGAACTCGTCGGAGAGGTACGGCGCGGCGGAGCGCAGCACCCGCGAGAGGAACCAGTCACGCCACTGCTCGACCGGGATCGAGTCGAGGACGCCCGACAGGTGCTCGAGGTACGACGGCTGGCGGACCACGACCTCGCCGAGGGTCGCCGTCTCGCCGCTGACCCGGCCGCCCAGGTTGGTGATGTAGGCGTCCCAGTCGAACGACGGGCACAGCTGCTTGAGGTCGTCGCCGGTCAGCAGGTTGTAGGTCTTCTGCACGTCGCGGGTCTCGGCCCGCTCCCAGTGGCCCTTCGCCAGCTCGGTGTCGAGCGCGAGGATCCGCTGCGCGGCGCCGGCGGGGTCCTCGTGCCCGCCGAGCGTGAGCAGCCGGTTCAGGTAGGCGACGTACGCCTCGCGGATGTCGGCGAACTTGTCCTCGCGGTAGTAGGACTCGTCCGGCAGCCCGAGCCCGCCCTGCACGACGTGGAACAGGTAGCGGTCGGACTGGCGGTCGTCGGTGTCGACGTAGGAGCCGAACAGGCCGTAGCCGCCGATCCGCTCGAACTCGCCGAGGAACGCCGCGACGTCGCGGACGTCGCGCAGCCCGGCGACGGCGTCGACGAGCGGCTGGGCCGGCGCGATGCCGGCAGCCTCAACCCGCTCGACGTCCATGAAGGAGTTGAACAGGTCCGCGATCTTGCGGGCGTCGTCCGAGCCGGTCGGCGTGCCGGCGGCGACCGACTCCGCGAGCTCGGTGATGATCGCACGCACGTCCTCCTCGGCCTGGTCGGCCAGCTGGACGAACGGGCCCCAGCTGGACCGGTCCGAGGGGATCTCCACCTCGCGCAGCCAGGTGCCGTTGACGTGGCCGAAGAGGTCGTCCTGCGGGCGGATGTCGGGGTCCATGCCGGGACGGGCGTCGTCGAGGATGCTCACGGGGCGAGCCTAGGGCGTGGCGTCAACCGCGTTCGCGCCCCCTCGGCATCCCCCCGGCATCTCCTCGGCAACCCCCTCGGCAACGGGTCCGGTCGGTCGGACACGCCGGGACCAACGGCCCAATTCGGGCGCCGGACGCTCAGGCAGGGACGGCGCCGCGCCGATCCGCCGTCCATGGCAAGGATCACGCGACTGGTCCCCGGCCGGGTGCCCGGGCTGGTGCTGGGCATGGCCCTGGGGCTGGCCCTCACCATCGTCCCCGCCGGGCTGCCCGCCGCCGCCCCGGCCGCGCAGGCCGCGGCCGCGGGGCCGTCCGTCGGGGCACTGCGGGCCGCACCCGGGCTGCAGGGCGTCGTACCGACGCGGCTGCTGGTCCAGCGGCTCCTGGAGGACCGCGTGCTGCGGCTGACCAACGTCGAGCGCCGCAAGCGCGGCTGCGCGCCGCTGCGCAGCAACCGGCACCTGCGCAAGTCCGCCCGGTCGCACACGGTGCGGATGGCGATGCGGAACCAGATGTCGCACCAGCTGCCCGGCGAGCCCTACTTCAGCCGCCGCATCACCAACGCCGGCTACCGCGGCTGGCGGCTCGTCGCGGAGAACGTCGCGCACGGCTTCAGCGGTCCGCCGGCCGTCGTCCGGGCGTGGATGCAGAGCCCCGGGCACCGCCGCAACATCCTCAACTGCCGCCTGCGCGACCTCGGCGTCGGTGTGGTCCTGTCGGGCGGCCAGCTGTGGTGGACGCAGAATTTCGGACGGCGCTGAGCCGATCTCACAACCCCCTTTCGAGGGGTGGTGACCGCATCCGGTCCACCCTGGGAGCGATCTTGTCTGGAATCTGCTTGGTGATAGTTCCTTCGGACTACCGAAGCGGGGCCGGAGCCTCGATGTGGCACCCCCACCTGCTCACGGAGCCTTGATGTCATGAACCGGGGGATTCTGAGGCTCGTCGCTGTCACCATGCTGTTCCTGGCCGTCGCTGTCGCACCGTCCACCACGCCGGTGGCCACGGCCGCGGGCACGCCGACCACGTCGGTGGTGATCCGCAGCGCGAAGCTGCAGCTGACCGTCCGGGCCCTCCTGGAGAACGACGTGGTCGCCCGGACCAACGCCCAGCGCGAGCGCGCCGGCTGCCGCCCGCTGCGCAAGAACCGCGAGCTGCGCGTCGCCGCCCGCCGCCACTCGAAGCGGATGGCTGCCGCCAACACGATGTCGCACCGCCTGCCGGGTGAGCCGACCCTGGGTCGGCGGATCACCCGGGCCGGCTACCTGCGCTGGACCCGTGTCGCGGAGAACGTGGCCGCCGGCTTCAGCACGCCGTCCACCACCACCCGCGCGTGGTGGGGCAGCCCCAGCCACCGCCGCAACCTCACCGACTGCTCGCTGCGCGAGATCGGCGTCGGTGTGGTCTTCAACGGCGTGCGGATGTTCTGGACCCAGAACTTCGGCCGCCGTCGCTGACCGGTCGCTGACCGTCGCGGCCCGCTGCTCGCCGCTGCTGGCCGCCGCTGACCGTTCGCACCGGGACGCGGGCAAACGCCTGCGGAGCAGGTGACGCAGCCACCATGATGTGCCGCGTGCGCCTCCTGCTGCTCCTCGGGCCCCTCAGCGTCCTGCTCGCACTGACCGGCACCGCCGGCGTACCGCCGGCCGCGGTGGCGGCGCTCGACCGCGGCGCCACCGGCGTCGACCCCGTCCGGCTCTCCGCCCGCGTCGGCGCGGTGCAGGCGCTCGAGCAGGACGCGGTGGCCGTGGTCAACCGGGCCCGTGCCCGCGCCGGCTGCCGCGCACTGAAGGTCTCCGCACCGCTGCGGGTCTCCGCCCGCCGGCACAGCGCCCGGATGGCGCGGCGGGACCGGCTCACCCACCGCCTGCCCGGCGAGGCCGTCCTCGCCCGCCGCGTGGTCCGGGCCGGCTACACCCGGCCGCGCATGCTCGGCGAGGTCATCGCCTACGGCCCCCGGACCGGCCGCACCGCCGTACGGCTGTGGCTGCGCAGCCCGCTGCACCGCCGGATCCTGCTCGACTGCCGCCTGCGCCACCTCGGCGCCGGCGTGGTCCGGACCGACACCCAGGTCTGGTGGACCATCGACCTCGGGAAGCGGTAGGCCGGTCCCACTGGTCCCACCGGTGCCACTGGTCCCGTGGGTGCGCAGGAATCACCGCTTCGGTGGTGATTCCCGAGGTTGTTGACTGCTGCAAGGGTCAACAAGTCCGGGAAGCAGCCACCAGGTGCGCCGGGCGCCGCCGGGCTCAGTCCCGGATCCGCACCACCAGCTTGCCGAGCGCGGCCCGGCCGTCCATGTCGAGCAGGGCCTGGCCGAACTGGTCGATCGGGTAGACCTTGCCGACCGGGGGCTTGACCACGCCGGACTCGATCATCGGCACGAGCCGGGCCCACTGCTCGCGCATGTAGCCGGGGTGGGAGAAGGCGTACTCGCCCCAGCCGACGCCGCGGACGTCGGTGTTGGTGAGCAGCAGACGGTTGACCTTGACCTCGGGGATGCCCTCGCCGGCGGCGAAGCCGACGACGAGCACCCGGCCCTCGCGGGCCAGCGAGCGCAGGGAGTCGGTGAACAGCGAGCCGCCGACGACGTCCATCACGACGTCGACACCCTTGCCGCCGGTGAGCTCGCGGGCGGCGTCCTTGAAGCCCTCGACCGGGATCGCGTGGTCGGCGCCGGCGGCGAGCGCGAAGGCGCGCTTCTCCTCCGTGCTCGCGACCGCGATGACGGTGGCGCCGAGGCCCTTGGCGACCTGGATGGTCGCGGTGCCGACGCCGCCGGCCGCGCCGTGGACCAGGACGGTCTCGCCCGGGTGGAGGTCGCCGCGCTCGTCAAGGGCGAAGAGCGCGGTGAGGTAGTTCATCGGCAGCGCGACGGCCTCGTCGAACGAGATCTCGTCGGGCAGCGGGAAGACGTTCTCGCTCGAGCCGACGACGAGCTCGGCGGCACCGCCGTGCGAGCCGACACCGGTGACCCGCTGGCCGGGCTCGAAGCCGTCGCCGGACACGACGACCCCGGCGAAGTCGACGCCGAGGGTGAACGGCGGCTCGGGGCGCAGCTGGTACTGCCCCTTCGTCAGCAGCAGGTCGGGGAAGGAGACGCCGACGGCGTGGACCTCCACGAGCACCTGCCCGGGCCCGGCCTCGGGGGCGGGCGCGTCCTGGCTGACGACGATGTCGGAGGGGCCGGTGGTGGTGATGACCTGGACTGCGCGCATGGACCGCAGCCTAGGGGGGGAAGGGAAGCGGTCGTGCCCCCGACCCAGCAGCCCGCGTCCGCGCCCACGGCGCCCGCCCCGCAGCGGGCCGACGGCGTACGTCGTGGTCGTGCTGGTGGGCGTGTTCGTCGTCGCCGGCGTCGGCGACCCGCCGGGCAACGGGGTGGTCTCGCTCCTCGCCGGGCTCCCTGGCTCCCTGCCGCCGTCGAGAGCGCGATGCGCGTGAGCTCGACGAGGACGAGCTCGGCCGGACCCTGGTGGCCGCCGGTCGGTGGGGTCAGGCCGGGTGGGCGGCGCGGTGCCGGGCCACGAGGTCGGCGTACCAGTCGAAGGACCGCTTGGGCGTGCGGACCTGGGTGTCGTAGTCGACGTGCACGAGGCCGAACCGCTGGGTGTACCCCTCGGCCCACTCGAAGTTGTCGATGACCGACCACGCGTAGTAGCCGCGGACGTCGACGCCGCGCTCGACCGCCTCCGCCACGGCCGTCAGGTGGCCGGCGTGGTAGTCGATGCGGGCCCGGTCGTCCACGACGCCGTGCTCGTCGGGGCCGGCGTTGTAGGCGCAACCCGACTCGGTGATGACGATCGGCGGGAGGGCTGCGCGGTAGCGGGCGCGGAACATGATCAGCCACTCGCGCAGCGCGTCCGGGACCACCGGCCACCCGAAGTCGGTGACCGGGTAGCCGAGGACGTCGCGGAACTCGAACGGCAGCTCGGCCTCCTCGTCGGCGGCGGCGATGCGCATCGGGTTGTAGTAGTTGACCCCGTAGAAGTCGAGGGGCTGGCGCATGGTGGCGAGGTCGCCGTCGCGGACGTGCTCCTCGAGCAGCATCATCATGTCGTCGGAGTAGCGGCCGAGCAGCATGCCCTCGAGGTAGTGCCCGTTCCAGAGCGTGTCGAAGAGCTTCGCGGCCCCGACGTCGGCGGGGTCATCGCTGCCGGGCCAGATGGGCGCGTGGTTGTTGGCGCAGCCGACGCTTTGCGCACCCGCGGCGCGCAGGGCGATCGCGGCGCGGCCGTGCGCGACGAGCAGGTGGTGCCCGACCGGGAGCGCGTCGAACATGAGCGCCTTGCCGGGCGCGTGCATGGCGGTGGCGTACCCCATGAGCGTCACCACGTTGGGCTCGTTGACCGGCACCCAGTCGGCGACCCGGTCGCCGAGGCGCTCGCCCACGATCGCGGCGTAGTCGGCGAAGCGGTCGATGGTGGCGCGGTTGAGCCAGCCGCCGTCGTCCTCGAGCGCCTGGGGGAGGTCCCAGTGGAACAGGGTCGCCATCGGCGCGATGCCGGCGTCGAGCAGCCCGTCGACGAGGCGGTCGTAGAAGTCGAGGCCCTTCGCGTTCGCGGGGCCGCTTCCCGTCGGCTGGATGCGCGGCCACGCGATCGAGAAGCGGTAGCCGCCGGCGCCGAGCCGGCGCAGCAGCGCCACGTCCTCGCGCCAGCGGTGGTAGTGGTCGCAGGCGACGGCGCCGGAGGAGCCGTCGACGACCCGCCCCGGCTGCGCGGTGAACGTGTCCCACACCGACGGACCGCGTCCGTCCTCGTCGACCGCGCCCTCGATCTGGTACGCCGCCGTGCTCGTGCCGAAGCGGAACCCTCCCGGGAGCCGCTCGGCCAGGTCCCTCACCCTGTCCTCCATCGCGCCCACCCTCCCATGAGCAGGCCCGGACGGCAGCCTGACGCGGCGTGCACCGACGGGCACGGGCACAATCTGTCACGTGAACGTCGAGATCCGCAGGGGAACTGACCGGTTCGTCGAGCGGGAGGCCGGGCGGCTCACCCACCACTCCTTCTCGTTCGGGCCGAACCTCGACCCCGAGCGGATGTCCTTCGGGCCGATGGTGTGCCACGACGACCACCTGCTGGCCCGGGGCACCGGCTTCGAGGAGCACCCGCACGCCGGGCTGGAGATCGTGACCTGGGTGGTGTCCGGCTCGGTGGTGCACCGCGACGGCACCGGCTCCGAGGCGGTCCTGCGGGCCGGAGGGTGCGGTGTGCTGACCGCCGGCTCGGGGGTGCGCCACTCCGAGCTGGCCGGCGACGACGGCCCGGCTCGCTTCGTGCAGGTGTGGCTCACGCCGGACGACCCCGACGCGCCGCCGCGGTACGCGACCTCGGCGGTCGACGCGGCCCCCGGTCGCGGCCTGGTCCGCGTGGTAGGCGACAGCGGCGCGCTCGCCGTGGGCGTGGCCGGCGCGGCCCTCGACGTGGCGCGGCTCGAGGCCGGCGAGGTGCTCACCCTGCCGGCGGCACCGCGGGTGCACGCCTTCGTCGCGACCGGGGCGCTGCTGCGGTCCTCGCTCGCCGAGCCGCTCAGCGCCGGCGACGCGTTCTGCGTGACCGGCGAGACGTCGTACGACGTGACCGCGGCGGTGCCGACCGAGCTGCTGGTCTGGTCCCTGCCCTGACCGGCTGACCTGCTGACCGGCTGACCGGCTCAGGCCTCGCCGAGGTCGGCGTCGCCGACGATCGCCGAAGAGATCTCCGCGAGCTGGCGCACCTGCTCGGGGGTCAGCCGGTCGAAGACGAGCGAGCGGACGTGCGCCACGTGCCGCGGCGCCACGCTGCGCAGCAGCTCCAGGCCGGCGTCGGTGAGCGTGGCGTACTGCATCCGCTTGTCCTCGGGGCACTGGCGACGCTCGACCCACCCGCGCTGCTCCAGCGCGGCGATCGCGTGGCTGAGCCGCGACGGGCTGGACGCGGTGAGCCGGGCGAGGTCGCCCATGGTGAGGGTGCGGTCCGGCTGGGCGGACAGGGTGGCGAGCATCCCGTAGTAGTTGTGCGGGATCCCGGCCTCCTCGCGCAGCAACCGGTCGAGCTGCTGGGGCAGGGCCTGGACGATCCGGATGAACGGCAGCCACGCCGCCATCTCGTCCTCGCCGAGCCAGACGGCGGTGTCTGCAGTGTCCGTGCTCACGCGATCAGTCCGTCGAGGTCGAGGGTGTGCGCGGTGTGGTCGCGCTTGACGGTGAGGTAGCGGCGGTTCGCCTCGGAGAGGTGCACCCCGGTCGGGACCTGCGCGTCGACGCCGACGCCGTAGGCCTCCAACTGCGCGGCCTTGTCGGGGTTGTTGCTCAGCAGCCGGATCCGGTCGACGCCCATCGCGCGCACCATCTGCGCCGCTGCGCGGTAGTCGCGCTCGTCCTCGCCGCGGCCCAGGGCCCGGTTGGCCTCGTAGGTGTCGAGGCCGGCGTCCTGCAGGGCGTAGGCGTCGAGCTTGGCGTAGAGCCCGATGCCGCGGCCCTCCTGGCGCAGGTAGAGCAGGAACCCGCCCTCGCCCGCGATCCGCTCGACCGCCTCGCGCAGCTGGGGCCCGCAGTCGCAGCGCTCCGAGCCGAGCACGTCGCCGGTGAGGCACTCGCTGTGCGGGCGGACCAGGGGCGCCGTACCGCCGCCGGCCAGGCCGGCCACCCGCTCGCGCCAGGCGCCGAGGCCGAGGAGCAAGTGCTCCTTGCCGTCGGCCAGGCCGTGGAAGGTGACCACGTCGGCGGTGGTGGCGTAGCCGTCGGCGAAGCGCAGGGGGACGACGACGCGGGTGCGCACCTCGGCGGCCGGGGCGGCCGACCGGTCGGTCGCGGGAGTGGTGCAGGCGCGCGGCGCACGGGTCAGGCAGGCGGTCATCGACACTCCAGGTGGTCCGGGCGGAACAGGTACTTCAAAGTTGAAACAACTGGTCCAAGCGCCGGCGGCACGCGGCTATTCCGCTGTGCCTCTGATTTTCTCCTGCGCGCCCGGTCAGTCCTGCTGCGGGCGGAAGACCATGTCGTCGGGGACGACCAGGCCGTACTGCGCGAGGGTGTCGGTGAGGACCGCGGTGACCTGGCGGGTGAGTCGGGCGACGAGCTCGTCCTGGGTCTCGTCGTGGTGGTCGAACCACCAGATGATGCTGGCGTCGACCATCCCCATCACGCCGACGAGCACGCCCTCGGGCGGGTCGGCCGAGAGCGGCGTCGCGCGCAGGTAGGACCGGGCGGCGTCCACGACCTCGCTGAGCAGCCGGGTGCGGCCGAGCCGGGCGCGGTGCAGCGCCTTCGTCTGCTGCTGCGCCGCCAGGAAGCGGAACAGGTGGGGGTGCTCGGCGGCCCACGCGACGCACGGCGCGATGAGGCCGCCGACGATCTCGGCGGGCGTGCCGGTGCGCCGGAAGTGGGGTCGGACGCGGTCGATGAGCTCGGTGGCGGCGTACCGCGCGACCTCGGCGTCGAGCTGCTCCTTGCTCGCGAAGTGGCGGTAGACGTTGGGCCGCGGGATGCCGGCGCGCTCGGCGACCTGGCCCATGCCGATGTCGGCGCCACCCTCCTCGATGGCGGCGACGGCAGCCTGCACGACGAGGTCGCGCCGCCCGTCGCCGTGCGCCTCCTTGGCGCTGCGCCGGCGCGCGGTCGAGTCGACCCACTTCGCCACGTCCACCACGGCGAGCAGGCTACCGCCGTACGGACCTGATGGATACACCTTGTACCCAGCGTTCTGACATGGCACCCTGTCACCTGCGATACAGGCTGTATCCAGTTCCGAGACACCGACCAGCCGACAGGACCCACCCCCATGCCGCAGCGCCGTTCCCCCTGGATGACCACCGACCTCGACGACTTCCGCGACCTCGCGCGAACCTTCTGCGAGAAGGAGATCAAGCCGAACGTCGAGCGCTTCATCGAGAACAAGCAGGTCGACCGCGAGCTGTGGAACAAGGCCGGCGAGGTCGGCCTGCTCTGCCTCTCGATCCCCGAGGAGTACGGCGGCGGTGGCGGCACCTTCGCCCACGAGGCGATCCTGATGGAGGAGCAGACCAAGGTCGGCGACAGCTCGTGGGGCGTCTCGCTCCACAACGGCATCGTCGCCCACTACATCCTCGCCTACGGCACCGAGGAGCAGAAGCACGCGTGGCTGCCGAAGATGGCCAGCGGCGAGGCCGTCGGCGCCATCGCTATGACCGAGCCCGGCACCGGCTCGGACCTGCAGAGCGTGAAGACGAAGGCCATCCGCGAGGGCGACGAGTACGTCATCAACGGCTCGAAGACCTTCATCACCAACGGCGCCCAGGCCGACGTCGTCGTGGTGGTCGCGAAGACCAACCCCGAGGAGGCCGCGGCCGGCATCTCGCTCATCATCGTCCCGACCGACACCCCCGGCTTCTCCCGCGGCCGCGTGCTCGACAAGGTCGGCATGAAGGGCCAGGACACCTCCGAGCTCTCCTTCGCCGACGTCCGCGTGCCGGTCACCAACCTGCTCGGCACCGAGGAGGGCCAGGGCTTCATCCAGCTCATGGAGCAGCTCCCGCAGGAGCGCCTCATCGTCGCCGCCGCGAACGTCGCCGCGATGGAGTTCTGCTTCGACGAGACCATGCGCTACGTCCACGAGCGGCACGCCTTCAACCGCCCGATCTGGGGCTTCCAGAACACCAAGTTCAAGATGGCCGAGGTCGCCACCGAGGCCCGCGTCGCCCGCTCCTTCGTCGACGAGTGCATCGGCCTGCACCTCGAGGGCAAGCTCGACATCCCCACCGTCGCCATGGCCAAGCTGTGGTGCTCCGAGCGCGCCCAGAAGGTCGCCGACAAGTGCCTGCAGCTGCACGGCGGCTACGGCTACATGAACGAGTACCCCATCGCCCGGGCCTGGGCCGACCTCCGCGTCTCGCAGATCTACGCCGGGACGAGCGAGATCATGAAGGAGATCATCAGCCGGTCGCTGCCGGCGCCGGTCTGAGGCGGGGTGGGGGTTTCACCACCTGGGTGGTGAAACCCCGACTGGGCACACGAAATCAGGGCCCCGAGACCGTAGTTTCGTGTGCCCAGTGGCCGAGATTCACCCCCTAGGTGGTGAATCCCCACGAACCTGACCGACAGAACTCACGCCTGACCGACAAAGCTTCGTCGGTCAGGCGTGAGTTTCGCCGGTCGACCGGCGAAACTGTCCCCGGCTCACGCCACGATGCGCAGGGCGGCGGGCAACAGCTCCACGACCAGCTCCCCGGCGCCGGTGGCGGGCAGGGGGCCGAGCGCCTCGCCGTCCGCGCCGACGGGTACGGCGCCGCCGCCGGTGTGCGAGCCGGACAGGCTGACCCGGCGGCCGGTGCGCACGATCACCTCGGGCAGGTCGACGTGGCCGCCGTCGTACACCTTGGGCAGGGAGCGGATCAGGTCGAGGCGGCCGGCGGCCTCGATCACGACGACGTCGAGCAGGCTGTCGTCGACGGACGCGGCCGGCGCGATCGCCATGCCCTTGCCGTAGTAGCGGGAGTTCGCGACCACCACCGTCGCGGCCTGGTGCTCGCTGCGCTCGCCGTCGACGTCGAGGACGCAGCGCACGGGGCGGTAGGTCGCGAGGGCGCGCACGGCGGCGACGGGGTACTGCAGCCGGCCGGGGAGCCAGTGCGAGCGGTCGACGATCTCGGCGGCGCGGGCGTCGACGCCGGCGTAGACCGAGCCGGCCACCACCCACGACGAGCCGTCGGGCAGGCTCGCGCGGAGCAGGTCGATCCGCCGCTCGGCGCCGTCCAGCAGCAGGCGGGCCTGCGCAGCGGTGTCGTGCGGGACGGCGAGCATCCGGGCGAAGTCGTTGCCCCGCCCGGCGGGGACGACGGCCAGGACCCCGTCGCGCTCGGCGACCGCCCCGGCGACGGAGGAGACCATCCCGTCGCCCCCGACGGCGACGACGACCGCGCCCGACTCCACGGCGGCACCGACGAGGTCGGGGGTCTCGGCGACCGAGGTCGTGTAGGTGACCTCGACCTCGGCGCCGGCCTCGCGCAGCGCGCGGGTGAGCGGGACGACGACCTTCGGGGCCGCGCCGCCCCCGGAGGCGGGGTTGACGAGGAAGGCGAAGCGCCGGGCGGGCTCGCTCACGGGACCAGCACCCCGGGATTGAGGATGCCGGCCGGGTCGACGGCCCGCTTCACCGCGCGCAGCACCTCGGCGCCGAGCTCGCCGATCTCGGCGGTGAGGTAGGGCTTGTGGTCGGTGCCGACCGCGTGGTGGTGGGTGATCGAGGCGCCGGCGGCGACGATCGCCTCGCACGCGGCGGCCTTCGCGGGCAGCCAGGTGGCCAGCGGGTCCTCGCCACCCGGGGCGGCGACGGTGAAGTAGAGCGAGCAGCCGGTCGCGTAGACGTGCGAGACGTGGCAGAGCACCATCGCGCCGGGCAGCGCCGCCTCGAGCGCGGACTTCACGCGGGTGTAGAGGTTCTCCCGGTTGCTCCAGAAGGTGACGGTCTCGAGCGTCTCGACGAGGACGCCGACGTCGAGCAGGCTGTCGCGCAGGTACGGCGCACCGAAGCGCCCCGCGGCCCACGCCTCGCCGGGCTCCGGGCCCAGCGCCGTGCCGCCGAGGTCGGTGAGGGCGGCGGTGACGGCCGCCTTCTTCGCGGCGACCGCGGCCGGGGTGCCCTCGTAGCCGGTGATCATCAGGCAGCCCGGCCCTTCGCCGTCGGCGCCACCCTCACCGCCGATGGACTCGGGGTCGGCGAGGTTGATCGCGGTCTCGGCCTCGTCGGAGAGCCGCAGCACGGTCGGCAGCAGGTCGGCCTGGGCGAGCACGCGCATCGCGTCGGCGCCGGCGACGAACGAGGGCCAGCGCCAGCCCTCGTACTCCTTCACCTCGGGCAGCGGGCGGACCCGCACCGTGACCTCGGTGATCACGCCGAAGGCGCCCTCGGAGCCGAGGAAGAGCTCGCGCAGGTCGGGGCCGGACGCGTTGGCGGGGGACACCCCGAGCCAGACGTCGCCGACCGGGGTGGCGACGCGCAGTCCGACGACCATCGCGTCGAAGCGGCCGTAGCCGGCGCTGGACTGGCCGCTGGAGCGGGTGGCGGCGAACCCGCCGACCGTGGCGTACTCGAACGACTGCGGGTAGTGGCCGAGCATCAGCCCGTGCTCGGCGAGCAAGGCCTCTGCCTCCGGGCCGCGCAGGCCGGGCTCGAGCGTCGCGGTCGAGGAGAGCGGGTCGACGGCGAGCAGCCCGCGCATCCGGCCGAGGTCGAGCGAGACCACGCCGGCCAGGCCGGTGGGGTCGGCGACGAGGCCGCCGGTGACCGCCGTGCCCCCGCCGAACGGGACGACCGCGACCCGGTGCTCCTGCGCCCAGGCCAGCACGGCGGCGACGTCGTCGTGCCCGCCGGGGCGTACGACGACGTCGGGTGCGTCGCCGAGGTCGCCGGTGCGCTGGCGGAGCAGGTCGGGGGTCGACTTGCCGCGGGTGCGCAGGCGGCGCGTCGCGTCGTCAGTGAGCACGTGCCCGTCGCCGAGCAGCGCCCGCAGGCCCGCGACCAGGTCGTCGGGCAGCCGCGGCGCCGGGACGGTGACGTCCTCACGGGCGGGCGTGTCGTGGAGCGGGAAGACCATGCCGACGAGGTCACGCACGCCGTCGGGGAGGTCGCTCGCGTGCGCCGGGTCGCCCCAGCGGGTGGCGGGCATCTCGGGCTGGAGCACGGCGGGTCGCTCGGTCGTCATGTGTTACAGTGTGACATATGGCGTCACACCGTCACAACCCTGCCGGAGGCCAGCCGCCGGCCCGAGAGCAGGCCGGCCCCCGCGACGGCTACCTCGACGCCGCCCGCGAGTGCATCCTCGACGTCGGCTGGAAGCGCACGACGCTCACCGAGGTCGCCCGCCGCGCCGGCGTCTCGCGGATGACGATCTACCGCGCGTGGCCGGACATGCCGGCCCTGCTCGGCGACCTGATGACCCGTGAGTGGGGCGGCCTGGTCGCCCGCGGCGTGGACCTGTCCGGCCCCCCGACGCCCCAGCAGGTCGCCGACGCGGTCGCGGCGACGGTCGAGGCGCTGCGCGACAACGAGCTGTTCACCCGCATCGTCGAGCTCGACCCGGAGCTGATCCTCCCCTACCTGCTGGCCCGCCGCGGCCGCTCGCAGGAGCTGGTCATCGGCGTGCTCGCCGGCGCGGTCGCCGACGGCCAGCGGGCCGGCACCATCCGCTCCGGCGACCCGGTCACCATCGCCCGCGGCGTCGTCCTGGCCGCCCACGGGTTCGTCCTGTCCGCGCACACGATGGTCGACGACGCGGTGGACACCGCCGCCCTCGACGCGGAGCTGCGCACCCTCGTCGTACGGAGCCTCACACCATGACCAGCCCGACCAGCCCGACCAGCCCGACCGGCTCCTCCCGCACGCCCCGGCGGATCACCCCCGGCCTGGCCGGTGCGCCCACCGACGTCGATGTGGTCGTCGTCGGCCTCGGGGTGACCGGCGCGGGGGTCGCGCTCGACGCCGCCTCTCGCGGGCTGCGGGTGCTCGCGGTCGACGCCCACGACCTCGCCTTCGGCACGTCGCGGTTCTCCTCGAAGCTGGTGCACGGCGGGCTGCGCTACCTCGCCTCGGGCCAGGTCGCGATCGCGCACGAGAGCGCTGTCGAGCGCGGGATCCTGATGGAGACCACCGCGCCGCACCTCACCCACCCGCTGCCCTCGCTCATCCCCCTCGGCCCCGGCGTCAGCCGCCCGCTCGGCGCGCTCGCCGGCGCCGGCCTCGTCGGCGGCGACCTGCTCCGCCGGGCGGCCCGCACCAGCGCCGACACCCTCCCCCGGCCCCGGCGGCTGTCGGCGGCCGAGACCCGACAGCTCGCGCCGCCGCTGCGCACGGAGGGCCTGCGCGGCGGCCTGCTCGGCTGGGACGGCCAGCTCGAGGACGACGCCCGGCTGGTCACCACGATCGCCCGCACCGCCGCCGACCGCGGTGCCGCCGTGCACACCCACGCCCGGGTGGTCGCGGCGACCGGCACCTCCGTGCAGCTGCGCGACGAGCTCACCGGGGCGGACCTGGCCGTCACCTGCCGCACGGTCGTGAACGCGGCGGGGGTGTGGGCCGGCGACCTGGTCGACGACGTCCGGCTGCGCCCCTCCCGCGGCACCCACCTCGTCCTGCGACCGGAGGCACTGCCGCACCTGGCGGTCGCCGTCTTCGCCCCGATCCCCGGCGAGACCAACCGCTTCGTCCTCGTGCTCCCCCAGCCCGACGGCCAGCTCTACGTCGGCCTCACCGACGAGCCGGTCGACGGCCCCGTGCCGGACGTCGCCGAGCCGACCGAGGTCGAGATCGGCTTCCTGCTCGACGTGGTCTCCGCGTCCTTCGCCCGGCCGCTGCGCCGCTCCGACGTCGTCGGCGCCTTCGCCGGCCTCCGTCCGCTGCTCGACACCTCCGACGGCGCGGGCGAGGGCTCGACCGCCGACCTGTCCCGCAAGCACGCCGTGCTCACCAGCCCGTCCGGGGTGGTCACGATCGTCGGCGGCAAGCTGACGACGTACCGCCGGATGGCCCAGGACGCCGTCGACGCGGCCGTCGCCTCCGCTGGCCTCACCGCCGGCCCCTGCGTCACCGCCACCCTCCCCCTGCTCGGCGCCGCGCCCCGCGAGGCGCTCGCCGAGGAGGCGGCCCGTGCCGACCACCCCGGACGCGCCCGCCTCGTGCGGCGGTACGGCGCCGACGCCGGCCTCGTGCTCGACGCGGCGCTCGAGGCGTCCGGCTGGGCCGCCGACGAGGTCCTCGCGCCGATCGCACCCGGCCACGCCACCGTCCCCACGGTCTGGGCCGAGCTCTTCTTCGGGATCACCCACGAGGGGGCCGCCGACGTCGCCGACCTGCTCGACCGGCGTACCCGCGTCGGCCTGGTGCCCGCGGACCGCGAGGTCGCCGTCCCGGCGGCGCAGCGGGCGCTCGAGGTGGTCGCGGCGCACGCCCGGCAGTCCGGTCGATGACCCCGCGATGACCCCGGCGATGACCCGGCGATGATTTTTCCCGTCGCCCCCGGTCCACCTCCTCAGGCAGACTGACGAGACCACAGGGGCAGCGATGGGAACCACCGTGACCGAGCAGGCAGGACTGGCAGGGCAGGCGACCGCGCCCGCCCACGACGAGCTCGCGGACTTCGACACCCTCACCGGGCGCTACCAGCGCGAGCTGATGGCGCACTGCTACCGGATGAGCGGTTCGGTGCACGAGGCCGAGGACCTGGTCCAGGAGACCTTCCTGCGCGCGTGGAAGGCGTCGGCGAGCTTCCAGGGCCGCAGCTCGGTGCGCACGTGGCTCTACAAGATCGCCACCAACGTGTGCCTGACCAACCTGGAGAGCAAGCCGCGTCGCCCGCTGCCCACCGGGCTCGGCACCTCCGACTCCTCCCCTGCCGACGAGCTGCTCGAGGACCACGAGGTGCCGTGGCTCGAGCCGATCCCGGACGCCGCGGTCGAGGTCGCCGAGCGGGACACGATCCGGCTGGCGTTCGTCGCCGCCCTGCAGCACCTGCCCGCCCGCCAGCGCGCGGTGCTCATCCTGCGCGACGTGCTGCGCTGGTCAGCAGCCGAGACCGCTGCGGCACTCGAGACGACCACCGCCGCGGTGAACTCGGCACTGCAGCGCGCGCACGCACAGCTCGCCGACCGCGGTCTCACCCCGGACACGGTCGAGGCCGACCTCGACCAGGCCCAGCGCACCCTGCTCGACGCCTACCTGCAGGCGTTCTGGCGCAAGGACATCGACCAGATCGTCCAGCTGCTCAAGTACGACGCCACGTGGGACATGCCGCCGTTCCTCAACCACTACCGCGGTTGCGAGGCGATCGGCGAGCTGATCGGCAGCAAGTGCCCCGGCGGCACCAACGACATGCCGATGATCGAGACGGTCGCCAACGGCCAGCCGGCGTTCGGCCTCTACATGCGCCAGCCCGAGGGCCACTTCGAGCCCTTCCACCTGCAGGTGCTGCAGATGACCGGCTCGGGCGACGAGCTGCGTGTCGAGCACGTGACCGCGTTCTTCGACCCGCGGCTGTTCGCCCGGTTCGGCCTGCCGGACCGCCTGCCCGCCGACTACGTCCCGGCCTGAGCCATGACGGCCGAGCCGGCCCCGGCCGGTCTCGTCGCCGGCCTGGACGTCCTGCAGCGCGCGCTCGACTACACCAGCGCCGCCCTCGCGACGACCACCTGCGCCGACGTCGACCGCCCCACCCCCTGTCTCGGGTGGACCCTCGCCGGCCTGCTGGCGCACATGGAGGACGCCCTCGACGCCTTCGCCGAGGCCGCCGACGGTGCCGTCGGCCTGCACTGCTCCGGACCCTCGCCGCTGGTGGAGCGGGTCGAGCGGCTGCAGGTGAAGGCGTGCGGCCTGCTGCACGCGTGGATGGAGGCGACCAGCCCGACCGTCGACGTCGGCGGGCACCCGCTGCCCGTCGACACCGTCGCGCGGATCGCCGCGCTCGAGGTCACGGTCCACGGCTGGGACGTCGGGCGTACGACGGGGCGCGGGTCCGCGATCCCCGAGCGCCTGGCCGCCGACCTGCTCCCGACGGCGCTCCAGGTGGCGCTCGGCGACGACCCGCGCTTCGCTCCCCCGCGCCCGGTCCCGGTGGACGCCCCCACCGGGGTGCACGTGCTGGCGCTGCTGGGTCGCGACGCCGCGTGGCGCTGAGCCGGCGACCAGCTCGCGCCTGGGCCCCACGCCCTCGGCTTGCCGCCAGGGGGACGGTGCCACCTGCCGGAGGCAACCGCGGCGCGGCAGCGCGGCGCCCGCGCCGCAGGCGCGTCGAGGGCAAGGGTGGGCCGAGCGCAGCGAGTGCCTGCGCGCAGCCCTCGACAGGCGACGCGCTCGCGCAGTCAGTCGACCGGCAAGGCGACGTAGGTGGTGTCGAGGTACTCCTCGATGCCCTCGAACCCGCCCTCGCGGCCGTAGCCGCTCGCCTTCACGCCGCCGAAGGGCGCAGCGGGGTTGGAGACCAGACCGGTGTTGATGCCGAGCATCCCGGTCTCGAGCCGCTCGGCCAGCCGGATGGTGCGGGCGAGGTCGCGGGTGTAGGCGTAGGCGGCGAGGCCGTACTCGGTGGCGTTCGCGAGCGCGATCGCGTGGTCCTCGCTGTTGAAGGTCGTGATCGGCGCGACGGGGCCGAAGATCTCGGTGGTCACGGCGTCCGCGTCCTCGGGGACGTCGACGAGGACGGTGGGGGTGAAGAAGTACCCGTCGCCCTCGGGCGCCTCTCCGCCGGTCAGCACGCGGGCACCCCGCTCGACGGCGTCGGTGACCGTGGCCGACACGGAGGCGACGGCCTTCTCGTCGATGAGCGGACCGACCTGGACGCCGGCGTCCTGCCCGCGCCCGACCCGCAGCGACCCCATCCGCTCGGCGAGGCGGCGGCCGAACTCTTCCGCGACCGGCTCCTCGACGATGAAGCGGTTGGCCGAGGTGCAGGCCTCGCCCATGTTGCGCATCTTGGCGATCATCGCGCCCTCGACGGCGGCGTCGAGGTCGGCGTCGGCGAACACGAGGAAGGGGGCGTTGCCGCCCAGCTCCATCGACACCCGCTGCAGCTGGCCGGCGGACTGCTCGACGATCTTCCTCCCGACGCCGGTGGACCCGGTGAAGCTGACCTTCCGCAGCCGCGGGTCGGCCTGCAGGGTGCTGCTGAGGCCGCCGGAGTCGCTGGTGGTGACGACGTTGAGCACGCCGGCCGGCAGTCCGGCCTCGTCGAGCAGGGCGGCGAGGTAGAGCATCGTCAGCGGCGTCTGCGCGGCCGGCTTGACGACCATGGTGCAGCCGGCGGCGACGGCCGGGCCGATCTTGCGGGTGCCCATCGCGAGCGGGAAGTTCCACGGCGTGATGAAGAGGCAGGGGCCGACGGGCTTGCGGACCGTCAGCAGCCGGCTCCCGCCCGCCGGGTTGTGCATCCAGCGGCCGTGGATGCGCACCGCCTCCTCGGAGAACCAGCGCAGGAACTCGGCGCCGTAGGTCACCTCGCCCTTCGCCTCGGCGAGCGGCTTGCCCATCTCCAGGCTCATCACGAGCGCCAGGTCCTCGGCGTGGGAGGTGACCAGCTCGAAGGCACGGCGCAGGACCTCGCCGCGGTCGCGCGGTGCGGTCGCCGCCCAGTCCGCCTGCGCCGCGACCGCTGCGTCCAGCGCGGCCCGGGCGTCGTCGAGGGTGCCGTCGGCGACGTCGCTGAGCACCGAGCCGTCCGCCGGGTCGATGACGTCGAGGCGCCCGCCTCCTCCCGGCACCCAGGCGCCGCCGACGAACAGCTGGCGACGCGACTCCGGAAGCAGGTGGCCGAGGCGTTCACGGAAGGTCATGGCCCCACTCTGGCACCTGCCCGGGCACACGCGGCAGGAGTCGGCGCCGGTCGACCGGGACCGGATGACCGGGACCGGTCATCGGCACCCGGGACCTTCGTCCCGGGCCCGGTGGTCGAACGGTGGAATCTGCCGGGGTGGGCCTTGACCGGGTTGGGTGCGGGGTTACAGTGGACCTGTCGTACTTCGGAGGGAGCACCGAGACGACAAGAGCCCCTCGTTGACCCCATGCAATGAGGGGCTCGCTCCCGTTTTGGGCGCCTTTCCCGGGGGTCAGCGGGCGCCGCGCAGGAACGCCTCGAGCAGCGGCCCGGCGGTCTGCGAGCCGGACTGGCCGGTCTGCACGAAGACCGCCACGGCGAGGTCGCCCTGGGCCGCGATCATCCAGGCGTGGGTGCGCACGGTGCCGCCGTCGGCGTACTCCGCCGTGCCGGTCTTGGCGATGACCGGCGGGCCCGGGACGTCGGCGAGGCCGCGCCCGCTGCCGTTGGTCACCACCCGGCGCAGCATCGCCTTCAGCTGGCGCGCCTCCTGCTTCCTCAGCGGCTTCGCCTCCTTCGGCACGGAGACGTCGACGTCCTCCACCAGGCGGGGTACGACGGTCGTGCCGGCCTGCACGCTCGCGGCGACGGCCGCCATCGCCATCGGCGAGGCGAGCACCTTGCCCTGCCCGATCAGGTCCGCGGCGCCCTCGGTCTCGCTGGCCGGGGGCGGCACCTCCCCGAAGTAGGCCGGGAACCCGAGGTCGTGGTCGATGCCGAGCCCGAGGCTGGCGGCAGCGTCGGCGAGGTCGCCGTCGGCGAGCTCGTCGCGGGCGTTGATGAGCGCGGTGTTGCAGGACTGGGCGATCGCCTCCTCCAGCGGGATCGTGCCGATCGCGGAGGATGGGTAGTCGGAGTAGTTCTTGAACTGCTTGCCGTCGACGACGGTGGTGGCCGGGCACTGGACCGGCGTGGTCGGCGTCAGGCCGGCTCGCAGCAGGGCGAGCGAGGTGACGGCCTTGAAGGTCGAGCCGGGGGCGAACTGGCCGAAGGTGGCGTGGTTCTGCCCGCCGGTGCCCGAGCCGTTGGCGGCGGCGAGGATCGCCCCGTCGCTGGGGCGGACGGCGACGAGGGCGCTGGCCGGCCGGACCCCGCCCAGGACCTGCTCGGCGAGCGACTGCAGGCGCTGGTCGAGGGTCAGCGCGAGCGGCTCGCCGTCGGTCGCGTCGACCCGGAAGAGCTCGCGCTCCTCGCCGCCGTCGGCCGGCACCGCGCTGACGACCCGGCCGGGGGTGCCGCGCAGCCGGTCGTCGTACCGCGCCTGCAGGCCGGAGACGCCGGCGACGTCGCCGGGGCGGTAGGTCTCGGGGTCCTCCTCGACCATTTCGGCGGTGACCGGGCCGACGCGACCCAGGATCGGCGCGGCGAAGTCGCGGGTCGGCGCGAGGGCGAGGTCCGCGCTGACCTGGTGGGCCCCGGCGATGTCGGGCAGGCCGGAGCGCACCTCCGCCGGCACGTCGTCGGCACGGAAGGTGATCGCCTCGACGAACGCCTTGTCGCCGGCGTCGCGCACCGCCTTCACGTACGGCGCCACCTGGATGTCGAGCAGCTGCGCCAGCGCACGGGCAGACGTCACGGCCCGGCGGGCCGGCACCTTGGTCTTGTCGATCCCGACCCGGACCACCGGCCGCTCGGTGACGATCGCCCGGCCTCCGGCGCCGGTGATGTCGCCGCGCTTCGACGGCAGGGTGCGCACGTCGAGGGTGTCGCCCTCCTCGAGCCCGGGCTCGACGACGGCCGGGTCCCACGCCACCGTCCACTCCTCGCCCTCGGCGAGGTCGACGGTCGTCTCGTAGGTCCACTGCTCGCCCTCGACGACCGGCCACGACCAGGCCAGGGTCGCCGTGGGCTGCTCGGCGCCGGCGTCCACCTCGGCGACGGTGACGGTCGGGGCGAGCCCGTCCATCCCGGCCACCACGGCGGCGTACTCCTCCGCCACGGCCGCGGCGTTGGCTCCGCGCCAGTCGACGGCGGCGAGCGGGTCGTCCTCCGCTCCGACGGCGGCCTCGGCGAGCGCGGCGGCGAGCTCCTCCGCTGCGGCGCGGGCCCCGTCGTCGTCCGTGCTGGAGCACGCGGCCAGGCCGGAGGCGGGCACGAGGAGGAGGGCCGTGGCTGCCGAGAGTCGCCGCATGCAGCCGTTCTACCAGCCGGGCCCGACGGGGGCCCGGCTGGCGTGGCGCCCTGCGGCAGTCAGCCGAGCAGGCCCTGGACCAGCGGCTTGTAGCCGGAGGAGTGGCCGAGCCGGTTCGGGTGGTAGCTCTCACTGATCGGGCTGGAGAGCCCGTTGAGCCACTCGGGGTCGTCGCACACGGCGTGGCCGACGAAGCGCGAGGTCGGGTTGGCGAACCGGAAGCCGCGGGCACTGGCTGCTGCGGACAGCTTGCTGTTGAGCAGGTCGGCGGTCTGGTTGAGGCGGGTCTCCTCGGCAGGGCTGAACCAGGTGGCGGCGTTGCAGTCCTCGCCCATGAAGAGCCGCGGGTAGCCGACGACCACGACGACGGCGTTGGGCGCCTTGCTGCGGATCGACGCGTAGAGCGTGCTCAGCCGACCGGGCAGGGTGTTGTTGATGAACGCCTGGGCGGTGTTGATCTTGCCGTCGCAGTTCGACATCCAGCCCGGCTTGGCGCACTCGGTGAGCACGCTGGTGAAGCCGGCGTCGTTGCCGCCGACCGAGATCGTCACGTACGCCGTGCTCGAGCTCAGCGCGCTGAGCTGGCCGCTGGTGACGGTGCTCGTCGTCGCACCGGCGCACGCCTTGAAGTTGAGGCTGTAGCCGCGCGCGGCCGCGACCAGCTTCGGGTAGGCGTAGGTCGAGCGCTGGCAGGTGGTGCCGTCGGAGATGTAGCTGCGGGTGCCGGTGCCGGAGGCGTAGGAGTCGCCGAGCGCGACGTACGACGGCGCGGCGTGGGCTGCGGGCGCGACGGCGACGAGGCCGGCGAGCGCCGCGGCCAGCACCGAGGCGAGGGAGAGCAGGAGGCGGAACGTCCGAGACATGGTGGCCCTTCGGGAGCAGGAGTGTGACCTCGGTCACTACACCACCGATGGGGCGGTCCGCGGAAGGCCGGCCAGACCGGTCGGGCTAGCGCGGCGGTCCGGCGAACGCGATGCCCCGCTTCGCTCCGGCGACGATGTCCTCGACGTGGGCCTGGAAGCCCGGGCAGGCGGCGATGTCGTGGGCGCGGCACTCGAGCGCGTGCTGGGTGAGGTGCCGGGAGCGGTCGATCTCGGCCTGGCGGCGGTCGAGCTCCTCGAGGTGGGCGCGCAGCGCGTCGCGCCGCCCGTCGGTCGAGGCGTCGAGGAGGGTGCGGATCTGCTCCAGGCTCATCCCGGACGCCTTGCTGGCGAGGATGGTCGCGACCCGGTAGGCGTCGTCCTCGGTGTAGACCCGTCGCCCCGCGGAGTCCCGCTCGGGCGCCAGCAGGCCGCGGTCCTCCCAGTGCCGCAGCACGTGGGTCTCGAGGTCGAACCGGTCGGCGAGCTCGCCGATCGCCCAGCGGATGTTCCGGTGGCTTGACTTCATGTTCACATGAAGTCACATCGTGGCGTCATGGACAAGGACCTGACCAAGCACACCGACACAGACACCGACATCGACACCGACATCGACATCGACACAGGCAGCGACACAGGCAGCGACACCCCGACCTGGGACGTCGTGGTCGTCGGCGCCGGCTCCGCCGGCCTCCAGGCGGCCCAGACCCTCGGCCGGATGCACCGGTCGACCCTGGTCGTCGGCACCGACCGCTACCGGAACGACCCGACCGGCCACATGCACAACTTCCTCGGCCACGACGGCGCGCCGCCCGCCGAGCTGCGCACGGCCGCCCGCAAGGACGTCGAGGCGTACGCCGACGTCGAGCTCCGCGACGCCGAGGTGCTGCGCATCTCCGGCGAGGCCGGCGACTTCCTCGTCGAGCTCGCCGGCGAGGACCCGGTCCGCGCCCGCCGCGTGCTGCTCGCCAGCGGCGTGCACGACACCCTGCCGGACGTGCCCGGCGTGGCCGAGGAGTTCGGCGACCTGGTCGCGCACTGCCCGTTCTGCCACGGCCACGAGTTCTCGGGCACCCGGGTCGGCATCCTCGGCTCCGCCGCCCACGTCGCTGCGATGGCCTCGATGGTCGGCCCGATCGCGAGCGAGGTCGTGGTGCTCGCGCACGGCGACGTGCTGGACGACGCGACCGCGACGACCCTCGAGCGGCTCGGCGTCCCGGTCGTGCCCGGGCGGGTGGCCGCCGTACGCCGCGAGGGCGACGGCCTCGTCGTCGACGTCGAGGACAGCGACTCGGTCGCCCTGGGCGGGCTCTTCGTGAAGACCGACTGGGCGCTGGCCGCCCCGCACGCCGCCCAGCTCGGCGTCGAGCTCTCCGAGATGGGCGCCGTCGTCGTCGACGCCTTCGGCCGCACCAGTGTGCCGGGCGTCTACGCCGCCGGCGACATGGCCCAGGGCCCCGGCCTGCCCATGCCGATGGCCTCGGTCCTCGTCGCCGCCTCCGCCGGCCTGCTCGCCGCCGCCGCGTGCGTGCAGGACGCTGCGCTGGAGCGGATCGCGTAGGTCTCGCCTTGCGGGGCTGGTCTCCGATCTCCGACACAGAGGGGGCTGGGCATCGTGGGAGTTCCCCGCGGCCGCGCACCGTAGCCGCCCGTCCCCCGCCGTCAAGGACGTCGCT
>NZ_JAER01000003.1 GCF_000519005.1 Nocardioides sp. J54
CCCTTTGCGGGCCGCCGACATCGACCGCACCTGCCGCGCTCCCGAGCCGCCGCACGGACGCTCACCACGACACCGACTTCCGGGTCGTGATCGATGTCTTCGATCACGGTCTTCTCGATCCCGAACACTGCCCGCCATAGGCTGAGATCACGCACGCCGTTCTCCTGCGCTTGGTTCCTGTTCCTCGACAGCTCAGAAACTTAGACAGGAAGCGGCGTGCGGCCTCTCAAGACGACGAAACTCGCCCACACATCAGTCAGAAGAGCCCTGTGGACTGGGGATTCTCCAAGGATCTACGATCCGCAGCCCGCCTTCAAGGCCGGTGGTTTCGAGGCTCCTCGCTGGCGCTCGTCGCACCTCAACCACCGGGAGACCGGCGCCCAGAAAGACCAGCCCACGACCGCCTACGCGACCGCGAGCCGACAGGCGGCCCCGACCACCTCCCCAGCCCTCCTCGTCGCTGCCTTTCGGAGCTGTACCGGCTACGCGACCGAAGCCCGCCGACACCGACCGCTCCGCCTACGCGACCGCAGGCCGACAGGCGGCCCCGACCACCCGCCCAGCCTCCTCGTCGTTGCCTTTCGGAGCTGTAGCGGCCGCGCGACCGCCAGCCCACCGGGACCGACCCGCGCTCCTCCTGCGCAACCACTGGCCGACCACCGCAGCGAGGGGGACGCCGCACCCCGCCACCCCCTCCCAACGTGTGCCAGGCCACGGCCCCTGTCCACCAAGGCCTCGCCAAGGAGGCGGGAGGGCGAGGTCGCGGTACGCTTCGCGCAAGAACCCAATCACGTCCCCGGTGGGGGAAGCCGGTCCAAGTCCGGCGCTGACCCGCAACCGTAGGCCGCCCTCGGGTGGCAAGCCGGAGTACCTGCCACGGATGTCCTGACTCCAACGCTGTCGTGGAAAGCAGCGGGATGTCACCACGCTGGTGCTCCCGCTCGTGCAGCGGGAAGGAACGAACATGCACCCCATTGCTCGCCGAGCGGCCTCCGCCACCGGAGCGCTCGCGCTCGTCGCCGGGCTCGGCCTCGCGGCCTGCTCGCAGGAGAACGACGGCAAGGCCGCGGACGAGGCGTCCGCGGGCGCGACGAACGGGTCCACGGAGCCGGCCGGGCCGACCGAGGCGGCGCTGGCCGGCGCGGCGTGGCTCGAGGGCGAGCTGCAGGGCGGCCTGCTGCACAACCGCGAGTTCGGGACCGACGACCACAGCACGACGGTCGACCTCGCCTACGCGCTGCGCGCCGTAGAGCCGGAGAGCCCGGCGCTGACGACGATCACCGAGGCGCTGGCGGACGGCGCGGAGGCCTACACCAGCCCGGGCAAGGACGTGTGGTCCGGCTCGACCGGCAAGCTCCTGTCGTTCGCCGTCGACCAGGGCGCCGACCCGCGCGACTTCGGCGGCCTCGACCTGGTCGCGCAGCTCGAGGAGCGTACGGCGGACGAAGGTCCCGCGACCGGTCGGATCAGCGACAAGAGCGAGTTCGGCGACTACGCCAACGGCTTCGGCCAGGCGTGGGCCGTGCGCGGCCTGACCCTCGCCGGGTCAGACGAGGCGGGCGCCGCCCGCGGCTTCCTGCTCCAGCAGCAGTGCGACGGCGGGTTCTTCCGCCTCTACTTCCCCGAGGCAGACGCCGAGGAGCAGGCGTGCGCCGACGCGAAGCCGGAGCCCGCGGACACCACCGCACTGACCTACGTGCTGCTCCACGACCTCGCCGAGGACGACGAGGAGCTGGCCGCGGCGCTGGCCGAGGGCATCGACTACATCCTCAGCCAGCAGGCCGAGGACGGCTCGTTCTCCGGTGGCGACGGCCAGCTGGTCCCGAACGCCAACAGCACCGGGATGGCCGGGTGGGCCCTCCTCCTCGCCGGTGAGGACGAGGCGGCGGCGAAGGCCGCGGCCTGGGTCCGCGCGCACCAGCTCGGCGAGTGCGAGGGCAAGGTCGGCGCCGACGCCGGCGCGATCGCCTTCGACGACCTGACGCTGGCTGCGGCGGGCAAGCGCGGTCTGACTGCGAAGACCGAGTACCAGTGGCGCCTGGCCACCGCGCAGTCGGTGCCCGCCCTGCTCGCTCTCGACGAGGACGCCCCGGAGGCGCCGTGCCCGGCCGCCTCCTGAGCCTGCTCCTCGCAGCGCTCGCGCTCCCGCTCCTCGCCGCGGCACCCGCCGGTGCCGCGGCGGGGGAGGCGTGCGCGGCCACCGAGGTCACGGTCGTCGTCGACTTCGCCGAGCTCGGTGGCGGCAGCCGGACCGTGTGTGTCGAGGGCGGCGGCCCGGCGAGCCAGCTCTTCCACGACGCCGGCTTCCCGACCGAGGACTCCCCGGCACCGGGCATGAACGGCTTCGTGTGCCGGGTCGCGGGCAAGCCGGCGAACGGCCCGTGCACCAGGGGCGACGCGTACTGGAGCCTGTGGTGGTCGCCGCCGGGTGACGAGCCGGAGTGGTCCTACGCCAGCCTCGGCGTCACGTCGCTCGACCTCGACCCCGGCTCCTTCCTCGCCTTCGTCTGGCACGAGGGCGACGGCGACGTCACCCCGCCCGGGGAGACCGCCCCGGCGGAGAGCGCACCCACCGCCGCCGAGGTCGAGGCTGCGGCGGAGGACCGCCGGGACGACGACGGCGGCTTCCCGTGGCTGCTCCTCGCCGGTGGCGTGGTGGTCCTCGGCGCCGCGGCGGTCGTGCCGATCAGACGGGCGCGGTCGTGAGGATCGCCCGCGACCTCCACCCCGTCGCCTGGTGGGCCTGGGCCCTCGGGCTCGCGGTCGGTACGTCGTTCACCACCAACCCGTTCCTGCTCGGCCTGCTGCTGGCCGGGATCACGCTGACGGTGCTGTCCTGCCGCTCCGACCAGCCGTGGGCCCGCTCCTTCCGGCTCTACGTGTGGCTGGGCGTCGTCGTGGTCGCCGTGCGCGTCCTGTTCCGCATCCTGCTCGGCGGCAACACCCCGGGCCACGTGCTGTTCAGCCTGCCGACGATCGCGCTGCCCGACTGGGTGGCCGGCATCGACCTGCTCGGCCCGTTCACCCGCGAGGAGCTGCTCGCGTCGACCTACGAGGGCCTGCGCCTGGCCACGCTGCTCATCGCGGTCGGCGCCGCCAACGCGCTGGCGAACCCGAAGCGGTTGATGAAGTCGCTGCCGCCGGCGCTCTACGAGATCGGCACGGCGATGACCGTGGCGATCAACATCCTGCCGCAGCTCGCGGACAGCGCTGCCCGCGTGCGCGCCGCCCAGCAGCTGCGCGGCGGCCCCGAGGGACGCTTCCACCGGGTCCGGGGACTGCGCCGTCTCCTGGTCCCCGTGCTCGAGGACGCCTTCGAGCGCTCGCTCGCGCTGGCCGCCGGCATGGACGCCCGCGGCTACGGCCGGGCCGGTGCCGCGACGCCCGCCCAGCGTCGTACCACCGGCGTGCTCATGGTCACCGGCCTCCTCGGCGTGGTCGTCGGCGTCTACGCGATGCTCGACTCCACCGCGCCGCGCCTGCTCGCCCTGCCGATGCTCGCGGCCGGCATGGCCGTCGCGCTCGCCGGCTTCGTCTCCGCCGGCCGTCGCGTCGAGCGCACCCGCTACCGCCCCGACCGCTGGCGCCTGCCGGAGCTCGTCGTGGTCGCCTCCGGCGTCGTCACCGGCGCCGGACTGTGGGCCCTCGCCCGGTGGGACACCTCCGTCGCCCACCCGGGCGTGCTCGCGGTGCCCGCCGTCACCGTGCCCGCGCTCCTCGCCGTGCTCGCCGCCGTCGTCCCGGTGTGGGTCGCCCCGCCGCCGCTGACGACTCGCAACCGCGAGGCCAACCGGGAGGCGGTGGCCGCATGATCGAGCTGCGCGACATCCGCCTCGTGTACGACGACAGCCCGGTCCCGGTGCTCGACGGCGTCGACCTGCGCATCGAGTCGGGCGAGCTGGTCGTCCTCGCCGGTCCCACGGGCGTCGGGAAGTCGACGCTGCTCGGCGTGGTGGCCGGGCTGGTGCCGGGCTTCACCGGCGGCACGCTGAGCGGCGACGTGCTCCTGGACGGGGTCAGCGTGCTCGGCCAGCCGTCGCGCGAGCGGGCGCACGCGATCGGCTACGTGGGCCAGAACCCGCCCGCGTGGTTCGTCACCGACACGGTCGAGGAGGAGCTCGCCTTCGGCATGGAGCAGCTCGGCCTGGCGCCCGCGACGATGCGCCGCCGGGTGGAGGAGACCCTCGACCTGCTCGGCATCGCCGACCTGCGCCACCGCGACCTGCGCACCCTGTCCGGCGGGCAGCAGCAGCGGGTCGCCATCGGGTCGGTGCTGACCACCCATCCGCGCCTGCTGGTGCTCGACGAGCCGACCTCCGCGCTCGACCCCACCGCGGCGGAGGACGTGCTGGCGATCCTCACCCGGCTGGTCCACGACCTCGACGTGTCGGTGCTGCTGGCCGAGCACCGCCTCGAGCGGGTGCTGCCGTTCGCCGACCGGCTCTGCGTCCTCGGTGCCGACCCCGACCGCCCCGGCGCGGTGCGGGTCGGCGACCCCGCCGACCTGCTCCACGACGCCCCGACCGCGCCGCCGCTGGTGGAGCTCGGCCGGCTGGCCGGGTGGGACCCGTTGCCGCTGACCGTCCGCGCCGCCCGGCGGCGCGCCCCCGCGCTGCTCGAGCGGCTGCCGTCCGCTCCGCAGCGGACCGAGCCGCCGGCTGCGGAGCCGGTGGTCGACGTCCACCGCCTCGTCGTCAGCCACGGCCACCAGCCGGTGCTCCGCGAGGTCGACCTGACGCTGCGTCGTGGCGTGGTGACCGCGCTGATGGGCCGCAACGGCGCCGGGAAGTCGACGCTGCTGTGGACCGTGCAGGGCCGCCACGCGCCGGCTCGCGGCTCGGTCCGCGTGGCCGGCGACGACCCGGCCGGCCTGCGCCCGGAGCAGCGGCGCGCCTCGACGGGGCTGGTGCCGCAGACCCCGGCGGACCTGCTCTACCTCGAGACCGTGGCTGAGGAGTGCGTCGCCGCCGACGCCTCGGCCGGTGCCGCCGCCGGCACCTGCGCCGGCCTGCTGGAGCGGCTCGCCCCCGGCATCGACCCGGCCCGGCACCCGCGTGACCTGTCCGAGGGCCAGCGGCTCGCGCTCGCGGTGGCCATCGTGCTCACCGCGCGCCCGCCGGTGCTGCTGCTCGACGAGCCGACCCGCGGCCTCGACTACCCGGCCAAGCACGCCCTCGCCGAGGTGGTCCGCGAGCTCGCCGCCGAGCCCGGCTCGCCCCGGGCGGTGCTGGTCGCGACCCACGACGTCGAGTTCGTCGCCCAGGTCGCCGACGAGCTCGTCGTGCTCGCCGAGGGCGAGGTCGTCTCCCGCGGCCCGGTCGCCGAGACCGTCGCCGAGTCCCCGGCCTTCGCGCCGCAGGTCGCCAAGGTCCTCGGCAACGGCTGGCTCACCGTCGCCGACGTCGAGCACGCACTCGCCGCCCAGCAGGGGGTGTCGTGACCGGCGTCGCCGTCCCGCTCGCGCCCCGGTCGCGGCTGGTCCTCGCCATCACCTCGGTGATCGGGCTGCTCATGCTCGCCTGGCCGCTGCTGCTCGACATCGACCCCAGCACCGACCGCGTCGACCCGCCGTTCCTCTTCCTCCTCCTGCTGCCGCTCGTGCTCGCCGTCGTCGTGGCCGAGATCAGCGAGGGCGGCATGGATGCCCGCGTCCTCGCGCTGCTCGGGGTGCTGAGCGCGGTGAACGCCGTGCTCCGCCTCGTCAGCGCCGGCACGGCGGGCCTGGAGCTGGTGTTCTTCCTGCTGATCCTCGGCGGGCGGGTGTTCGGCGCCGGCTTCGGCTTCGTGCTCGGCTGCACGTCGCTGTTCGCCTCGGCACTGATGACCGCCGGCGTCGGGCCGTGGCTGCCGTTCCAGATGCTCGTGGCCGCCTGGGTCGGCATGGGCGCCGGCCTGCTCCCGCGCCGGGTCACCGGCCGGGGCGAGGTCGTCATGCTGGTCGTGTACGGCGTGGTGTCGGCCTACCTCTACGGCCTGCTGATGAACCTGCAGGGCTGGCCGTTCATGGCCGGCATCCGGGTGCCCGGCCAGGACTCCAGCGAGCTGTCGTACGTCCCCGGGGCCCCGGTGCTCGAGAACCTGCACCACTTCCTCGTCTACACGGTGCTGACGTCGACCGGAGGCTGGGACACCGGCCGCGCACTGATGAACGCGCTCGCCATCGCCGTGCTCGGCCCGGCGGTGCTGACCACGCTGCGCAGGGCCGCGCGCCGCGCGCGGATCACCCGCGTCGAGGCGCCGGTCGCGGCCGACCAGCCCGACTGACCAGCGCGACTGACCAGCGCGACTAGGGCTCGATCAGCAGGATCCGGTCGTCCTCGGCGGCCGGGGTCCCGCGGCCGTCCTTGTTGCTGGTGGCGAGCCACAGCCGCCCGTCGGCGTCGCGGGCCACGGTGCGCAGGCGGCCGTACTCGCCGCCGTCGTCGCCCTCGAAGTAGGCCGTGGGGTCGCTCGCCTGGCCGGCGGCGACCTTGACCCGCCACAGCCGCTCGCCGCGCAGGCCGGCCATCCACAGGTAGCCAGCGGCGTAGGCGAGGCCCGACGGCGACGCCTCGTCGGTGCCCCAGGTCAGCTGGGGCTGGGCGAACCTCCTCGGCCCGCCGGTGCCCTCGACCCGGGGCCAGCCGTAGTTCTCGCCCGGCAGGATGCGGTTGAGCTCGTCGGCCTTGCTGTCCCCGAACTCCGAGGCCCACAGCGAGCCGTCGGGGTCGAAGGCCAGGCCCTCGACGTTGCGGTGGCCCCACGACCAGACCTCGGTGCCGAACGGGTTGTCGGGCGCCGGCCGGCCGTCCGCCGTGATCCGCAGGATCTTGCCGGCCAGCGACCTCCGGTCCTGGGCCAGGTCGCGGTCGCCGACCTCGCCGGTCGAGACGTAGAGGTAGCCGTCGGGGCCGAAGGCGAGGCGTCCGCCGTCGTGGTTGGTGCCGGCCGGGATGCCGGTCAGCACGGGCTCCGGCTCGCCGAGCCGGTCGTCGCGCAGCTGGGCGCGCACGACCCGGTTGTCCTCGGCGGTGGTGACGTAGAAGTAGACGAGGTTGTCGCTGGCGAAGGTGGGGGAGACGGCGACGCCGAGCAGGCCGGCCTCGCCGCGCGGGGCAGCGGGGAGCTGCCCGGCCTCGACGACCTCGCCCTCCTGCTGGGTCGGTTTGCCGCCCTCGACCTCGGGCGCGGTGACCACCAGCACCCGCGCGGAGTCGCGCTCGGTCACGACTGCCCGGCCGTCGGGGAGGAAGTCGATGCCCCAAGGCACGGCGAGCCCGGAGGCGACGGTGGCGACCACGTCGGGGACGCCGTCGACGGCGACGACGATCTTGCCGTCGCGGACCGTGCCGGTGGGCGCGGCGGTCGCGGTGCCGGAGACGTCGATGTCGACCTCGTTGCCGCCCTGGCCGCACGCCGTGGCGACCAGCGCCAGTGCCGCCAGCGACGCGGCGAGGGGGCGCCTCACCCGAGGTCCTTCGAGAAGTCCAGCAGCAGCTGGTGGACCCGCTCCGGCTGCTCGAGCTGGATGAAGTGCGAGCCGCGGAGCTCGACGTACTCCGTCGGCACCCCACGGTCGGCGAGCCGCCGCGACGCGCTCGCCATGTCGCGGGCGCCCGCGAGGATGTCGAACCGGCCGGAGACGAAGAGCGTGGGCACGTCGATCCGGCTGAGCCGGACCCGCGGGTGGCGCGAGGTGGCGATGGCGAGCCGGGCGTACCAGTCCACGGGCGTGGTCAGGAACTCCTTGAGCCCGACGGCGGCGGCCTCGGGGTCGGCGACCTGGAACATGAAGCCGGTGCGGCCGAGCAGCCTCACCATGCCCGGGGTGACCGGGACCCGGCGCACGACGGGGTTGGCGACGGGCCCGCTGAGCGTCGCGACGCGGCAGAGGTTCACGGTCAGCGCCCGCGCGGCGAGCCGGGGGAGCCGGAAGGGCGCGAGCATGGTGGCGAAGGTGTCGCCCGGGACCCCGGCCATCGCGAAGATGCCGCGCACCCGCTCGGGGTGGCGGTAGGTCATCTCGAAGGCGGTGTTGACGCCCATCGACCAGCCCATGAGCACCGCGCTGTCGATGCCGAAGTGGTCCATGACCGACAGGCCGTCCTGGACGAAGTGCTCGATCTCGATGTGCCTGCGGTCGCGCGGACGGTCCGAGCCGCCGACCCCGCGGTGGTTCCAGGAGACGATCCGTACGCCGCACTCCGGGTCGAGCAGCCACGGCCACAGGTGGGGGTTCGTCCCGAGCCCGTTGCACAGCACCACGGTGGGGCCGTCGATCACGCCGTCGGGGTCGTTGGTCCACGCCCGGACGTGGGTCCCGTCGTCGGAGAGGATGTCGCGGTAGGCCAGCGAGGGCTTCCGGACGACCTGGTCGGGGCGGGGAGCAGGGGTCGCCATGGCCCCGATTCTGCCCGACCCGCGGGCTCAGCCGATGTCAGGCGGCTGGATCGGACGGCGGGTCGCCCGCGTCGCGCCCACGCTGGCGACCACCACGCACCCGATGGCGAGCCACTGGACGGGGGCGAGGTCCTCGCCGACGACCGCGAGGCCGGCGAGCGCCGCGGCGGCCGGCTCGAGGCTCATCAGCACGCCGAAGGTGGCCGCCGGCAGGGTGCGCAGGGCGACGAGCTCCGCGCTGTAGGGCACCACCGAGCTGAGCAGGCCGACGGCGGCCCCGATGAGCAGGACCCGGTCGTCGACGAGGTCGCCGCCGTCGACGGTGAGCAGCAGCGGGGACAGCAGGCCGACGGCGATCAGCGCGGCCACGGCGAGCCCGTCGATGCCCGGCCACCGGGCGCCGGTCGCCGCGCTGGACAGGATGTAGCCGGCCCACCCGGCGCCGGCGAGCAGCGCGAAGGCGACGCCGGCGGGGTCGAGGTGGCCGCGCTCGAAGCCGAGCAGCACGACCCCGACCGCCGCGAGGACGACCCACCCGAGGTCGCGCGGCCGGCGGAAGCCGACGGCGGCGAGCACGAGCGGGCCGATGAACTCGATGGTCACCGCGACACCGATCGGGATCCGTGAGAAGGACTGGTAGATCGCCCAGTTCATCAGCCCCAGGCAGGCGCCGTACCTGGCTGCGACGAGCCAGTCGAGGCGGGTGCGCCCCCGCAGGCGCGGCCGGGCCCAGACCAGCAGCACCAGGGCGCTGGTCGCCAGCCGCAGCCACACGACGCCGTCGGGCTCGAGGTCCTCGAACAGGAGCTTGGCGAAGCCGGCCCCGAGCTGCACCGACGCGATGCTGAGCACGACCAGGCCGATCGCCGCAGGCAGCGCGGGCCGTCGGTGGTCGGTGGCACTCACCCGGTCAACGTAGGGCCTGGTCCGCGGGCGCGCCGAACCGCCGGTCCCCCTCGCGGGGACCGGCGGTGCGACGACGCGGCGGTTACTTGGCGACGACCAGGCCGTCGATCCGGACCTGGCGTCCGGTGGGGCTGACGACCTTGACCTTGAGCGTCCCGCTGCGCACCGAGCCCCAGGTCGTGATCGGGTAGACCTTCTTCTTCGCGGCGGTGCCCTTGAGGCTGATGGTCCGCACGAGGGTGCCGTTCCACCGCACCTCGACCTTGCCGCCGTTCGGCACCCGGTGGGCGACCAGGGCGACCCGCTTCGCCTTGATGCCGGCGCGGGTGAGCGTGCGGCCCTTCGTCGAGGTGGTGGTCAGGGTTCCCTCGAAGTGGCCGGACCCGTTGGCGCGGGTCCATCCCTTGGCGCCGAGCGCCCGGTCGTCGAGCGGGACGCTGGTGCAGCGCAGCGCAGAGCGGGCGCCGAGGTTGGACAAGCCGTCGACGGACTGCGTCTCGAAGCAGTACGTCCGGCCGGGGGCGCCCTTGAAGGCGAACGGGCTGGCCTTCAGGTTGTTGCCGACGACGGTCGCGTCGCCGAAGGCCGCCTGGTTCCACGCGGAGGTGCGGACGATGACATCGGTCGACTGCACGGAGGAGAGGGCGTCGGTGGCGGTCCAGCCGACGGGGAAGGTCCGGCTGAGCGTCTGGGCCTTGAGCGCGCTCGACGGGGCGGAGGTGGGGCCGGTCAGGTCGAGCCAGTCCGCCTGGACGTAGGACGAGCCGCCGTTGGCGACGATGCTGACGCCCACCACGTTGCCCTGGCTGTCGGTGTCTGCGGCACGCTCGCCGTCCGATGCGCCACCGTCGTAGGTCTTGAAGCCCTGCACGGCGCTGGTGCGGTACCGGAACGTGAGACGGCCGTCGCCCTCGTAGACGATCACACGGCGGCTGGTGTCCGACTCGAACGGGATCGGGTGGACCGAGAGGGTGGTGTCGGCGTCGTGCAGCACCGGGGTGCCGAAGTCCCCGACGGCGGGACGGTGGGCGACGTGCAGCTCGTAGCCGCTGCCCGTGGACTGTGCCCAGCTCGCCACGGCCGAGCCCCCGGGGGAGACGTCGATCGCCATCGTGGCGACCTTGGCGCCGGGCAACGAGACGATGTCGGGGTTGCTGACCTGTCCGGTCGCCGAGATGTTGGCGGCGACGACCCGGGCGAGCTCGCCGTCCTGGGCGCGGTAGAGGACCGTGCCGATCCCGTTGTCGGCGACGCCCACCCGGGGGACGCCCGCGTCCTCGGGCCACAGCGCCACGTCCGGGGTGGTCCATCCCGTGGTGGCCGTGCGGCGGCTCGCCTTGACGATGTCCCGCCCCTCGCCGAGACCCTCGAACGCCGTGACCGCGACGCCCGACGGCGTGACGTCCAGCGAGGGGAACCACCCCTGCGGGCTCACCTGAGTGAGGACCGGTGCCGCTCCCTTGGCCCACAGCGCGGCCCGGATCGGGGCCGCGGCCTGGACGCTCGCGGCAATCACGACGTGCACCCGGCCGGCGCCGTCCATCGCGGCCTCGGTCTCCTTGATCCCGGTGGTGTCGGGGCCGCTGAGCGTCGCTGGGCCGTCCCACTTCCCTCCGCCGAGGTAGCGGGCACCCCGCACCCGCTCCTGCCCGTTGATGGTCTGGGTCCACACCGCCGCGACGTCCCCGGCGTCGTTCCCGACGACGTGGAGGTTCTCGATCGCGCTCGCCACGCCGTGCGTGACGTCGACCGGCGCAGCCCAGGCGCCGTCGGTGCCGTGGGCGGCGTAGATCCGCTCGCCGCCCTCGACCGGCTTCACCCACGCGGCGACCGCGTCACCGGGGGTCGTACCGACGACGTCGACCTCGCTGGGCAGTGCGCCGAGCGGGCTGATCCTGCCGCTGTCGATGCCACCAGCGGCCTGAGCAGGGGTGGTGCCGAGGGCGAGGGTGCCGACCGCGAGGGTGGCGGCGGCGAGTCCGAGGAGCTGCGTGCGCATGGAGGGTGCCTTCCTGTGGGGCCAGCGGCCTGTCCGCCGGGTGTCCGTCGGGGGTAGGAGCAGCCGCGGCGCCGGACCTTGCAGAAAACCTGCGGAATCTTCCGATGACTTTTCCCGGCGGGTGGGGTCACAGTGGGAGCAGGCGCGACGGGACCGCGGGACGAGCCCGCGGGACACGGCGCGGGGCTGGAGGCAGGGATGACGACGATCCTCATGGTCGGGACGCGCAAGGGGCTCTGGGTGGGCACCTCGGAGGACCGTGCAGAGTGGTCCTTCACCGGCCCGCACCACGACATGGAGGAGGTCTACTCCGGCCTCGTCGACACCCGCGGTGAACGCCCGCGGCTCTTCGCCGGTGCGTCGTCGAGCTGGCTCGGGCCGCAGCTGCGGTGGTCCGACGACCTCGGCGGGACCTGGCAGGAGACCCCGAACGGCGCCGTCCGCTTCCCGGAGGGCGCGGGCGCCACGGTCGAGCGGATCTGGCAGGTCGTCCCCGGCACCGAGCCCGGGGTGCTCCATGCCGGCACCGAGCCGGGCGCGGTGTTCACCTCGCGCGACGGGGGAGCGACCTTCGCCCTGGAGGAGGGGCTGTGGAACCACCCGCACCGCGCCGAGTGGGGCGAGGGCTTCGGGGGCCAGGCGTTCCACACGGTCCTGCCGCACCCGACCGACCCGCAGTCGATCACCGTCGCCATCTCCACCGGCGGCGTCTACCGCACCACTGACGGCGGCGCGACGTGGGAGCCGCGCAACAAGGGCATCCGGGCCGACTTCCTGCCCGAGGACCAGCGCTACCCCGAGTTCGGGCAGTGCGTGCACAAGGTCGCCCGGCACCCCAGCCGCCCCGAGCGGCTCTACGCCCAGAACCACGGCGGCGTCTACCGCTCCGACGACGAGGGCGGCACGTGGACCTCGATCGGCGACGACCTGCCGAGCGACTTCGGGTTCCCGGTCGTCGTGCACCCGCACCGTCCCGACACGATCTGGGTGTTCCCGCTCGGCGGGGGCGACCGGCGCTACCCGCCCGACGCGAGGGCGCAGGTGTGGCGCTCCGACGACGCGGGGGAGTCGTGGACGGCGTACGGCGAGGGCCTGCCCGACGCCTTCTACGTCGGCGTGATGCGCGACGCGATGTGCGTGGACTCCCACGACCCCGCCGGCCTCTACATCGGGGCCCGCAACGGGTCGGTCTGGGCGTCCGCCGACGACGGCGAGACCTGGCGCCAGGTGGCCGCAGACCTGCCGGACGTGATGTCGGTCAAGGTCGGCGTCGCGTGAGCCACGCTCGGTAGGGTCCGGTCATGCCCGCCTTCTCCCAGACCCACGAGACGACGATCCAGGCGTCCCCGGAGACCGTCCACGCGCTGGTCGACGACTTCCACCAGTGGGTCAAGTGGTCCCCGTGGGAGGGCCTTGACCCCGACCTGCAGCGCACGTACGACGGCGAGGGCGTCGGCGCGACCTACGCCTGGTCGGGCAACAAGAAGGCCGGCCAGGGCCGGATGACCTTCACCTCGATCACGCCCGCGCAGGTGGTCGTCGCGCTGGAGTTCCTCAAGCCGTTCCGCGCGGAGAACACCGTCACCTTCGACCTCACGCCGGTCGACGGTGGCACCCGGGTGGCCTGGACGATGAGCGGCGAGCGCAACGCCGTCATGTCGGCCATGGGCCGGCTGTTCTTCGACAAGGCGATCGGCAAGGACTTCGAGAAGGGCCTCGCCGCGCTGAAGCGCGCTGCCGAGGGGTGAGCGGATGGGGGAGGCTCACGCCCGGAGGCGTAGCCTTGACCCATGCCAACCCTGCGTTCTGCGACGTCCACCTCGGGCCGCAACATGGCCGGCGCACGTGCCCTCTGGCGCGCGACCGGCATGACGGACTCGGACTTCGGCAAGCCGATCATCGCCATCGCGAACTCGTTCACCGAGTTCGTGCCCGGGCACGTCCACCTGCGTGACCTCGGCAAGATCGTCGCCGAGTCGGTCGTCGCCAACGGTGGCGTGGCGAAGGAGTTCAACACCATCGCGGTCGACGACGGCATCGCGATGGGCCACGGCGGGATGCTCTACTCGCTGCCGTCGCGCGAGCTGATCGCCGACGCGGTCGAGTACATGGTCCAGGCGCACTGCGCCGACGCGATCGTGTGCATCTCCAACTGCGACAAGATCACGCCCGGCATGCTGCTCGCCGCCCTGCGACTCAACATCCCGGTCGTGTTCGTCTCCGGCGGCCCGATGGAGGCCGGCAAGACCCAGGCCATCGAGGGCGTCGTGCACTCCAAGCTCGACCTGGTCGACGCCATGTCCGCGTCCGCCAACGACGCGGTCACCGACGAGCAGCTCGACGTCATCGAGCGCTCCGCCTGCCCGACCTGCGGCTCCTGCTCGGGCATGTTCACCGCGAACTCGATGAACTGCCTGACCGAGGCCATCGGCCTCTCGCTGCCGGGCAACGGCTCGACGCTGGCCACGCACGCCAAGCGCCGCGCGCTCTTCGAGGAGGCCGGGCGGGTCGTCATGGACCTGTGCCGTCGCTACTACGACGAGGACGACGAGTCCGTCCTGCCGCGCAACATCGCCAACCGCTCCGCGTTCGAGAACGCCGTCGCGCTCGACGTCGCCATGGGCGGCTCGACCAACACCGTGCTGCACCTGCTGGCCGCTGCCCGCGAGGCCGAGCTCGACTTCGACGTGCACGCGATCGACGAGATCTCCCGCCGCGTGCCGTGCCTGTCGAAGGTCGCGCCGAACTCGCCGATCTACCACATGGAGGACGTCCACCGTGCCGGCGGCATCCCCGCCCTGCTCGGCGAGCTGCGTCGCGGCGGCGCGCTCAGGGAGGACGTGCACTCGGTGCACGCGCCGAACCTCGACGAGTGGCTGGGCAAGTGGGACATCCGCAGCGAGGACCCCTCGCCCGAGGCCCTGGACCTGTTCAGCGCAGCCCCCGGCGGCGTGCGCACCACCGAGCCGTTCTCGACCGAGAACGTCTGGGGCAGCCTGGACACCGACGCGGCCGACGGTTGCATCCGCGACTTCGAGCACGCCTACAGCGCCGACGGCGGCCTGGCGATCCTGACCGGCAACATCGCCGAGGACGGCTGCGTCGTGAAGACCGCCGGTGTCGCCGAGGAGGCGCTGGTCTTCCACGGCACCGCGATCGTCTTCGAGTCGCAGGAGGCGGCCGTCGAGGGCATCCTCGGCAAGAAGGTCGAGGCCGGCCACGTCGTCGTCATCCGCTACGAGGGCCCCAAGGGCGGCCCCGGCATGCAGGAGATGCTCTACCCGACGGCCTTCCTGAAGGGCCGCGGCCTGGGCGCCAAGTGCGCCCTGATCACCGACGGCCGGTTCTCCGGCGGCACGAGCGGCCTGTCCATCGGGCACATCTCGCCCGAGGCGGCCGGCGGCGGCCTGATCGCGCTCGTCGAGGACGGCGACCCGATCTCGATCGACATCCCGAACCGCCGCATCCACCTCGACGTCGACGAGCACACCCTCGCCGAGCGCCGGGTGCTGCAGGAGAAGCGCGACAAGCCCTACACCCCGCTGGACCGCCAGCGCCCGGTGTCGGCCGCGCTGCGGGCCTACGCCTCGATGGCCACCGCCGCCTCCGACGGCGCCTACCGCCGCGTCCCCGACTGACGGGTGCCCGAGGTCAACGCCTTCGGGCAGCAGGTCGGTCCCGAGGTCCCCGGCTGGGCGCCACGGCCGTGGCCGGAGCCGGTCACCATGACCGGGCGGTACGTCGAGGTGCGCCCGCTCACGTCGGCGCACTATGCCGACCTCTTCGCCGCGACGTGCGGCGAGGGTGACGACGACCTGTGGACCTATCGGCCGGTCCCGCGGCCCACGTCGCTGCCGACGCTGTGGATGCACCTCGCGGCGCACCTCGAGTCGCCGGAGCTGGTGACCTTCGCGCTGGTGCCCCTGGAGGGGGAGCGGGCCGGGCGTGCGAGCGGCGTGGCGTCGTACGCGCGCATCGAGCCGGCGCACGGGCAGGTCGAGGTCGCCGGGGTCCTTCTCGGCCGGGCGCTGCAGCGCACGCGGGCGGCCACCGAGGCGATCCACCTGCTCATGCGGCACGCGTTCGACGACCTCGGCTACCGGCGCTTCGAGTGGAAGTGCGACAGCCTCAACGAGCCGTCGCGCCGGGCGGCGCTGCGCCTGGGCTTCGTGGAGGAGGGGCGCTTCCGCAACCACATGGTCACCCAGGGGCGCTGCCGCGACACCGACTGGTTCTCCGTCACCGACGGCGAGTGGCCGGCGGTCCGCGCCGCGCATGAGTCGTGGCTGGACCCGGGCAACTTCGACGAGGACGGCCGGCAGCGCACCGCCCTCAGCGCGGCGACGGCCCGCGCCTAGCGGCCGACCTGCTGCAGCACGGCCCGGGCCTGCGGGGGTGACGTCGTCGCACCCGCGGGCGGCGAACCCGGCCCGGGCAATCTCCGGCCCGGGTGTCGTACGGGCGCCGGGCCCTTCGTGGAGGAGGTGAGGGGCGGCCGAGGAGCCGCCACACCACTGCACCGAGAGGAACGGACATGTCCGTCATCACCAGCACCACCGCCAGCACCGCCAGCACCAGCACCGCCAGCGCCGCCCGTACGCCACGCCGTGTCCCGCTCGTCGTCGCCGCCAGCGGCGCCGTCGTCGCCGGCGCCGCCGCCACCACTGCCTTCGAGTTGCTCGCCCGGGCCGTCGGGGTCGACATCGCACTCGCCTTCGGGACCGCGCCGGAGCCGATGCCGGTCGGCGGCTTCTTCACCGCCGTCGTGGCCCTCGGGCTCGTCGGCGTCGTGATCGCCGCCGTGCTGTCCCGCTTCGCCCGCCGCCCGCGCCGCACGTGGACGCGCGCCGCCTGGGCGCTGACCGTCGTCTCGCTCGTCCCGCCGGTCCTGGTCTCCACGCCCGGTGCCGCGACCAACGTGGTCCTCGTGCTCGCGCACGTCGTCCCGGCCGTCGTCATCGTCCCGCTGGTCGCTCGGCGCCTCACGCCGGTCAACCCGCGGCGCGCTGACCGGGGCTGACGGGCCCGACGAGGAGTGGCAGGGTGGCGTCCGTGGACCAGCGGATCAGCTTCATCACCCTGGCTGTCGCCGACATCGACGCCACCCGCCGCTTCTACGTCGAGGGCCTCGGCTGGACCCCCGAGCTCGACGTGCCGGGGGAGGTCATCATGATCCGCACCGGCCAGCAGCTGCTGCTCTCGTTGTGGGAGCGCAGCCACTTCGAGACCGAGGTGGGCGCGGTGATGTCCGGTCCCGGCATCGCCCCACTCACCATCGCGCACAACGTCGCCACCCCGGAGGAGGTCGACGCGGTGCTCGCCACGGCCCGCTCCGCGGGCTCGCCGCACGTCGAGGACGCGGTCCAGCGGGACTGGGGCGGCTACACCGGCTACTTCGCCGATCCCGACGGCTTCCGCTGGGAGATCGCGTTCAATCCCGACCCCCGGTTGAGTGCCGTCGTGCTGGCCAATCCCTGAGACGTCTGTCTTGGTATGTGGGACGAGGGCGGTAGGCTATTCGACGGCACGCCGGGGTTCGGCGTACGGTGGGCCCATGCTTCACCAGCTTCTCGTACGCCCCGGACGCGCCGCCTGACCACGTCAGACGACGCGTCCCACCCCTCGTTGCCTCAGCAACTGAGGGGTTTTTGTTTGCACGGCGAACCACATCCCTCCCGGCGCACCTCCGGGGCAGCACAGACAGGAAACACGGATGACTGAGCAGCAGGGCTCGGGCGACACGATCACCGGCGCACAGAGCCTGGTCCGCTCGCTGGAGGCAGCGGGCGTCACCGACATCTTCGGCATCCCGGGTGGCGCGATCCTCCCGGCGTACGACCCGCTGATGGACAGCAGCATCCGCCACATCCTCGTGCGTCACGAGCAGGGCGCCGGCCACGCTGCGCAGGGCTACGCCTCGGCGTCGGGCCGCGTGGGCGTGTGCATGGCGACGTCCGGCCCGGGCGCGACCAACCTGGTCACCCCGCTCGCCGACGCCCACATGGACTCGGTGCCGATGGTCGCGATCACCGGCCAGGTCGGCGCGTCGATGATCGGCACGGACGCCTTCCAGGAGGCGGACATCCGCGGCATCACGATGCCGATCACCAAGCACAACTTCCTGGTCACCGACCCCGCCGAGATCCCGACGAAGATCGCCGAGGCGTTCCACATCGCCTCCACCGGCCGCCCCGGCCCGGTGCTCGTCGACGTCACCAAGTCGGCGCTGCAGGCGCAGACCGGCTTCGCCTGGCCCCACGAGATCAGCCTGCCCGGCTACCGCCCGGTCACCCGGCCGCACGCCAAGCAGATCCGCGAGGCGACCCGGCTGATCCTCGAGTCCCGCAAGCCGGTCCTCTACGTCGGCGGCGGCACCATCCGCTCCGGCGCTGCGAAGGAGCTGGCGACCCTCGCCGAGCTCACCGGCATCCCGGTGGTCACCACGCTGATGGCGCGCGGCGCGTTCCCGGACAGCCACCCGCAGCACCTCGGCATGCCGGGCATGCACGGCACCGTCGCCGCGGTGGCCGCGCTGCAGAAGAGCGACCTGATCATCAGCCTCGGCGCCCGCTTCGACGACCGCGTCACCGGCAACCTCGACTCGTTCGCGCCCGGCGCGAAGGTCATCCACGCCGACATCGACCCGGCGGAGATCGGCAAGAACCGCTTCGCCGACGTCCCGATCGTGGGCGACGTGCGCGAGGTCCTGCTCGACCTGGTCACCGCGCTGCGCACCGAGTCCGAGGCCGGCCGGACCGGCGACTACGAGGGCTGGGTCGCGTTCTGCGCCGGGGTGAAGAAGAAGTACCCGCTCGGCTACGACAAGCCCGCCGACAACGGCCTCGCGCCGCAGTACGTCATCGAGCGGCTCGGCGCCATCTCCGGCCCGGACTCGATCTACACCGCCGGTGTCGGCCAGCACCAGATGTGGGCGGCCCAGTTCGTCGGCTACGAGCGCCCCAACACGTGGATCAACTCCGGCGGCCTCGGCACCATGGGCTTCGCGGTCCCCGGCGCGATGGGCGCCAAGGTGGCGATGCCCGACCAGACCGTGTGGGCGGTCGACGGCGACGGCTGCTTCCAGATGACCAACCAGGAGCTCGCCACCTGCGCGATCAACAACATCCCGATCAAGGTCGCGGTCATCAACAACGAGTCGCTCGGCATGGTCCGGCAGTGGCAGACGCTGTTCTACAACTCTCGCTACTCCAACACCGACCTGCAGTCGAAGCGGATCCCCGACTTCGTGAAGCTCGCCGAGGCCTACGGCTGCGTCGGCCTCGCCTGCGAGTCGCCCGACGACGTCGACGCGACGATCGCCAAGGCGATGGAGATCAACGACGTCCCCGTCGTGGTCGACTTCCGCGTCCACCGCGACGCGATGGTGTGGCCGATGGTCGCGGCCGGCACCAGCAACGACGACATCAAGTACGCGCGCGACCTCGCGCCCCAGTTCGACGAGGACGATCTCTGATGGCCCAGCACACCCTGTCCGTCCTGGTCGAGGACAAGCCCGGCGTCCTGGCCCGGATCTCGGCGCTGTTCAGCCGCCGCGGGTTCAACATCACCTCGCTGGCAGTCGGTCCGACCGAGCACCCCGAGATCTCGCGGATGACGATCGTGGTCAACGTGGAGTCCTCGCCGCTCGAGCAGGTCACCAAGCAGCTCAACAAGCTGGTCGAGGTCATCAAGATCGTCGAGCTCGACCCGGCCGCGTCGGTCAACCGCGAGCTCGTCCTGGTCAAGGTCGGCGCCACGGCGGAGAACCGCAGCCAGGTGCTCGACGTCGTCCAGCTCTTCCGCGCCAAGGTCATCGACGTGGCCTCCGACGCGATCACCATGCAGGTGGTCGGCAACGCCGACAAGATCGCCGACTTCCTGCGCGTGCTCGAGCCCTTCGGCATCCGCGAGCTCGTCCAGTCCGGCATGGTGGCCATCGGCCGCGGGTCGCGCTCGATCTCCGAGCGCAGCAAGCCCGTCGCCGTCCCGGTCCCGCCGGCCGCGAACGCCTGATTTCCCAACCCCAACCCAGCAAGGAGAAGCCCCAGTGGCTGAGATTTTCTACGACGACGACGCCGACCTGTCCCTCATCCAGGGCAAGCACGTCGCGGTCATCGGTTACGGCAGCCAGGGCCACGCGCACGCGCTCAACCTGCGCGACTCGGGCGTCGACGTGCGGGTCGGCCTGAAGGAGGGCTCGAAGAGCCGCCCGAAGGCGGAGGAGCAGGGCCTGCGCGTGCTCACCCCGCGCGAGGCGGCGGAGGAGGCCGACGTCATCGTCATCCTCGCCCCCGACCAGCACCAGCGGAAGCTCTACGCCGAGGACATCGCCCCCGCGCTGACCGCCGGCGACACCCTGGTCTTCGGCCACGGCTTCAACATCCGCTTCGGCTACATCAAGGCTCCCGAGGGTGTCGACGTCATCATGGTCGCCCCGAAGGCGCCGGGCCACACGGTGCGCCGCGAGTACGTCGCCGGCCGCGGTATCCCGGACATCATCGCCGTCGAGCAGGACGCCTCCGGCAGCGCGTGGGACCTCGCCAAGTCCTACGCGAAGGCCATCGGCGGCACCCGCGCCGGCGTCATCAAGACCACCTTCACCGAGGAGACCGAGACCGACCTGTTCGGTGAGCAGGCCGTCCTCTGCGGTGGCGTCTCGCACCTGGTCCAGGCCGGCTTCGAGGTCCTGACCGAGGCCGGCTACCAGCCGGAGATCGCCTACTTCGAGGTGCTCCACGAGCTGAAGCTCATCGTCGACCTCATGTGGGAGGGCGGCATCGCCAAGCAGCGCTGGTCGGTCTCCGACACCGCCGAGTACGGCGACTACGTCTCCGGCCCGCGCGTCGTGACCCCGGCCGTCAAGGACTCGATGAAGGCGGTCCTCGCCGACATCCAGAGCGGTGCCTTCGCCGAGCGCTTCATCGGCGACCAGGACAACGGTGGCGCCGAGTTCCTCAAGCTCCGCGAGGAGGAGGCCGCCCACCCGATCGAGGCGACCGGCAAGGCGCTGCGCGCCCACTTCTCGTGGAAGCAGACCGACGACGACTACACCGAGGGCTCGGCCGCCCGCTGACCAGCGGCCCTCAGCAGCACCAGCGTCGAACGCCCCCGGGACCCACGTGGCCCCGGGGGCGTTCGCGCGTCCCGGCCCGGGTGCGCCGCCCCGGCACCTCAGCCGCTGACGACCAGCAGCACCGCACCGGCGCCGACCAGGCCGACCCCGGCCCACTGCAGCAGCGACAGCCGCTCGCCGAGCAGGGTGACGCCGAAGACCGCGACCAGCACGACGCTCAGCTTGTCCACCGGAGCGACCAGTGACGCGTCACCGACCTTGAGGGCGCGGAAGTAGCAGATCCACGACGCCCCGGTCGCGAGGCCCGACAGCACGAGGAAGAACCACGTGCGGCCGCTGACGTCGCCGGGGGAGTGGAGCTTGCCGAGCGCCACCAGGATCAGCCCGAGGGTCACCAGGATGACGATCGTCCGCACGAAGGTCGCCACGTCGGAGTCGATCTCCTTCACGCCGACCTTGGCGAAGATCGCCGTCAGGGCCGCGAACACCGCGGACAACAACGCCCAGAACCACCAGGTCGAGGTGAGGTCCATGCCTCGGATCCTCGCACCCTGGTGGCCCCGGGTCACGCCGCTCGGCTCACTTCACCTCGGAGCGCAGCACCAGCCGGAGGCCGAGGAGCATCGGCAGGACGACCCAGGCGAGGGACGCGACGCCGAGCTGGGCCCACTCCTCGCCGGTCAGCGTCGAGTCGAAGAGGAGGAAGCGGGTCTGGTTGAGGTCGAACCAGCCGCCGTTGTCGGCCCACCAGTCCTGGGCGACGGCGAGGGCGCTGGACAGGCCGGGCAGCACGAGGGCGAACACGAAGTAGCCGACGATGGCGGCGGGGGAGTTGCGGAACAGCAGCCCCAGCACGACGCCCACGAGCATGCCGAGCTCGTTGGCGAGCACGATCTGGGCGAAGGTCGAGGCCGCGATGTCCCACAACGCGTCGTTGCCGGTGATCGCCGAGGCCACGATGTTGCCGAGCGCGCCGACCCCCAGGGCGACGAGCATGGCCACGGCGCCCACGGCGAGCACGTCGAGCAGCTTGGCCGCGAGCACCCGGGGTCGGCTCGGCACCAGGGTGAAGGTGGTCAGCGCCGTGCGCTGGCTCCACTCGCTGGTCACGGCGAGCACGCCGATCATGGGCAGCACGACCGACATCGGGCTGCCGACGGCGGACGCGAACGACTCGAAGGTGAGCGAGTCGCGGTCGCCGAGCAGGACGGTCAGCGTCGTCGCGACCACCGAGGCGATCACGATGCTGGCCATCAGCCAGAACCCGGAGCGGGTGTCGAACATCTTGCGCAGCTCGACGTGCAGCACGCGGCGGAACGGGGTGGGCGCCGGCGCGGTGCGCGCCGGGCGGGCGGCGGCCATGGGGGCCGCTGCCGGGGTGGGCTCGAGGGTGGCGGTCATGCCGCAGCTCCTTCGGTGGTCGAGGTGTGGTCGGTGGCGTCGCGCTGGGTCTCGGCGGTCAGCGCGAGGAACATCTCCTCCAGGCCTGCGCCGTCGGCGGCCCGGAGCTCGGTGACGGCGATGCCGGCGGTGAACGCAGCCCGCCCGACCCGCGAGAGGTCGGCCTCCGCGAGCACCGCGCCGCCGGAGGTCGGGCGGGCGGCGATCCCGGCGGCCTGCAGGGCCGTCGCCAGCGCGGCGCCGTCGGCGGCCCGCACGAGCGTGCCCGCACCGGCCAGCAGCTCGTCCTTGGTGCCCTGGGCGACGATCCGGCCGTTGCCGATGACGACGATGTCGTCGGCGATGACCTCGATCTCGTGCAGCAGGTGCGACGACAGCAGCACGGTGCCGCCCTCGTCGGCGAACCCGCGGAGCAGGTCCCGCATCCAGCGGATGCCGGCCGGGTCGAGGCCGTTGGCGGGCTCGTCGAGGATGAGCACCTCCGGGTCGCCCATGAGCGCCGTCGCGATGCCGAGGCGCTGCCGCATGCCGAGGGAGTAGTTGCGCACCCGGCGGCTGGCCTCGTCGGGGGTGAGGCTGACCCGCTCGAGCATCTCGTCGACGCGGGTGCGGGGAAGGCCCATGGTCAGGGCGGCGATGGTGAGGACCTCGCGGCCGGTGCGCCCGGCGTGCTGGGCGGAGGCGTCCAGCAGGACGCCGACCTCGCGGCCCGGGTCCGGCAGGTCCCGGAACCGGCGGCCCAGGACGCGGACCTCGCCGCTGCCCGGGTCGGTCAGCCCGACCATGACGCGCATGGTCGTGGACTTGCCGGCGCCGTTCGGGCCGAGGAACCCGGTGACCCGGCCCGGCGCCGCGGTGAACGACACGTTGTCGACGGCGGTGAAGCCGCCGTAGCTCTTGGTGAGTGACTCGACGGTGATCATGGGAAGGAGCCTCGCCCGCCGTGGCCTCCCGCCGCTTCCGGCAGATCCCCGGACCCGTCCCTGACCCGACCCTGAGGGGAGTCGGGGTCGGCCCCGGAGAACGGACCGGGGCGGACGACCGGCACCATGTTTGGTTCCGGTGGGGCGGGACAGGCTGCCGTACGCCGGAAGACGCGACAACCGCGGAGGAGGTGTCGGACGTGGGCATGATGTTGCCTGACGAGCTGGTCTGGATCCTGGACAAGCTGGGGTACGAGTGGCCGGACGTCGACGAGGACGAGGTCCGTCGAGGGGCGACTCTCGTCCGCCAGCTCGGGTCCGACCTCGAGGCCTGTATCCAGGCCGTCGACCGGAAGGTCAACAGCGACCTGGCCGCGTCGATGCGAGGCAAGTCCGGTCCCGCCTACGTCGCCGCCTGGAACACCAACCGTTCGCAGAACCTGCAGCAGCTCCTCGACTTCATGGACCCGGCCGCGACGGGCATGGAGGTCGCGGCAGACCTGGTCGTCGGCCTCAAGGTCAAGGTCATTGCCGAGCTGACCATCACCCTCGCCCAGCTCATCCCGTTGCTGGCCGCTGGCCCCTTCGGCGCCGGCGGCGCGGCCCTGCTCGTCATCGCGAAGAAGAAGCTGATGGATGCGCTGGTCAACATCGCCATCGAGCAGGCGCTCGAGCAGGTCATCCCGATGGTGGCTGAGCCGCTCATGGAGCAACTTCCGGCGGTCATCGACGCGGTCCTCGACGCCCCCATGGTTGAGGGAGTCGTCGGCGACACCGACGAGTACTTCGCCGACCTCGAGGCCCTGGAGCAGGCCTCCTCGGACCTCGAGCTGGCCGGAGCGGACCTCGACTCGATCACGTCCCAGTTCGTCGCCGACTGGGGGAACCTGGACTTCGGAGGGGACGCCTGATGGGCCGGATGAAGCCGGTGGTCAAGGCCCTGCGGGACGCAGGAGACTCGCTCGGGAACCAGGCGCGACGTCTTCGTGGCGTCGCCGACAACCACCGCACCCACCTCGAGACGGATCGCAGTCGGCGTCTGGACACCGATCGTGACGCTGCCCGCGGCGCAGGTGCTGGAGCGCCCACCCCACGGGAGCGGATCCCCAAGGCCGGCAAGTACAGCCGGCCCTCGGGCTACCGCAAGGGCGTCCGCGACAAGGTGTGGGAGGCCGCGAAGGGGCCCGACGGCGTCGTGAAGGACCCGGTCACCGGTCAGATCATCAAGCAGACCGACAAGTGGGACATGGGCCACCTGCCAGGGATGGAGTTCCGCAAGGCGGCGGACTACGCGGAGGCCCACGGCTGGACGCGCAAGCAGTTCCTCGACTGGCACAACGACCCGTCCCACTACCGGCCGGAGCTGCCCTCCAGCAACCGCAGCCACCGCGGTGAGGACATGTCCGACCTGTTCGGCTTCGGCGGGTAGGGTCCTCGGCATGGCGATCGACGGCAAGACCATCGCGCAGCACGAGGCGCGGGCGTTCGGGGGGAAGCCCAAGGTCTTCCAGTACTGGAACGACGAGGAGACCCACGCGGTCAACCTGCTCTCCTGCGTCGACGGCCCTGAGTCCGGCGTGACGTCCTACGGCACCGTGGACCTCAGCCAGTACGACAACCAGCTCTCCACCCCGGACGGCAAGCCGATCCGGGTGGAGATCCTGGGAGCCTGCGCATCCGGCGTGGAGGCGTTCGCGAACGTCATGTCGACCTGCGCCCTCAACGTCGCGACGGGCGAGTACAGCCTCAGCCCCGGAAACATCCACCCGCGGGTCGTCGAGCTCTACGAGCCCGAGGCCACGATGAAGCACGTCCTGTTCGTGCCGCCGTTCCTGTGGGGCGACGACGCCTTCCCCACCATGGAGGACGACGACATGGCCGTCGCCTTCCTCCAGGCGGTCCCGATCTCCGACGCGGAGTTCGAGCTCGCCCGGTCCGAGGGCGTGGACGCGCTCGAGGACCGACTGGCCGAGGAACAGGTGGACATCCTGGACCTCAACCGTGCATCGGTCGTCTGAGCTGGTCAGTCTCGGTGCGTCATGACCCACTCGGGGGGCTGACGGATGCCTGAGACCGTGGTGGTGCGTTCGGCGGGCGGCGGGCGGGAGCTGCGCACGCGCTGCGTCCCCGAGGTCGCCACCCTGGCCGAGGGGCTTCTCGCGGAGCTCGAGAAGCACGCGGAGCAGTGGCGCGACGGCTACGGGCTCCAGCCCGGCTGGGGGCCGCTCGTGCTGCGTGAGGAGGGCGACGGCTTCGTGGTCACGGCGCCGGACTACGCCGGCAACCCGCGCTCCGAGCTGACCGACGACATCACCCTGGCCATCTGGATGTCGGTGAGCCTGACGGCAGCGCCCAGGGCGGCACGCCTGGAGCCGCGCGACATCGCCTGGGACGACGACGTCATCTGCGCGATCGGCTGGGAGCAGGCCGACCGGCTCCAGCTCTCCAGGATCGAGACGACCACGCCCGGGGACTCGGGGTGGTTCATCGATGCCTTCCCGTCGGTGAAGGAGGGAGAGCTCGAGGCGCACGAGATGGTGCGCCTGCCGGCCTGGCGGATCCTCCAGCTCCGTCGGGCAGCGGCGCGCGCCATGGCGCTGCCGCCGACGGTCAAGGTCGTCGTGGACGGTGACCGGATCCAGGCGATCGTGCGCACCAGCGACGGCGCCGTGCTCAACGAGGCGCCTCTGTGAGCCTGCGGGAGTGGGCCGTCCCGCCGCTGCCCGGGGAGGACCTGGTCGAGCGCGAGGTGACGGTCGGCGGGACCACCGCGAGCATCGCGGCCCACGACCGGTTCGTGGACGCCCTCGACATGGTGGTCGAGCAGGTCGGTGCGCTCGGCGACCTCGCCGAGGGGACCGAGCTCGCCCGGACGTGGGGCGTGATCCGGTTCGAGGAGCGCGACGGCGTGCTGCGAGCGACGACCCAGGACTCGCGGTCCGTGCTGGAGATCGCCTCCAAGCGGGTGACCGACCTGTCGCAGCTGCTGTGGGTCGAGGAGTCCTGGCGGGCTGTGGCAGCCGCAGCCGGCTTCGAGGCGGACGTCGACGTCCACTTCCGGCGCACCAAGATCTGGGTCACCCGGCAGATGCTCGACCGGCGCGAGCCCGCGGAGCTGCGGCACGAGGCGGGCAAGGCCGCCTGGTTCCTCGGTGAACAGCCCTTCGACGAGCGTCTCAGCACGAACCTCGCCGGCAGCATGAAGTTCGCCGGCAACGTGTTCGCCTCCCGCCCGGAGGTGATCCCGGCGATGGCCGTCCCGGTCGGCTGGAAGGCCCTCGTCGACCACGACCGCGGCATCTACGAGATCCGCGACGGGGACGACCGGGTCGTCCACGCCGAGTAGCCACGGGAAGCAAACGGCGCGGTCCGCGGTTGGGCCCGGCATGCGCATCGAGATCTGGGCCGACGTCGTGTGTCCGTGGTGCTACATCGGCAAGCGGCGCCTGGAGAAGGCCCTCGCCGGGTTCGAGCACCGCGACGAGGTGGAGGTCGTCTACCGCTCCTTCGAGCTCGACCCGTTCGCCCCGGAGGTGGGCACCGAGACCACGGTGACCGTGCTCGGCCGCAAGTTCGGCGCCGACGAGGCGGCCACCCGGGAGATGATGGCGCGCGCCGACGAGGTCGCCGCCGCCGAGGGCCTGACGATGGCCCACGCCGACGCCCTGCACGCGCGCACGCTCACCGCGCACCGGCTGATCCACCTCGCCCGCACCGAGGGCAGGCAGGCCGCGATGGTGGAGGAGTTGCTGGCGGCGTACTTCACGCGCGGGGAGACGCTCGGCGACCACGACGTGCTGCGCGCGGCAGCGGCCGCGGCCGGCCTCGACGGCGCACGGGTCGAGGAGGTGCTGGCCAGCGACGAGTTCCGCGACGACGTCACGGCGGACGTGAACCAGGCCCGCGCGTACGGCTCGACCGGCGTGCCCTTCTTCGTGCTCGACGGCCGGTTCGGGATCTCCGGAGCCCAGCCCACCGAGCTGTTCAGCCAGGCCCTCGAGCAGGCCTGGTTCTCCCGCGAGGGCTGAGCCCCGGTCGGTCCGGGCGGGAGGGTCAGGGCAGGAGCAGGACGACCGTCTCGGCGACGCAGGCGGGCTTCGCCTCGTCCTCGATCTCGATCGTGTGCTGGAAGGTCAGCTGCTTGCCCGCGGGGATGTCGGCGACCTCGAGCATCTTCACGTGTAGGCGGATCCGCTTGCCGACCAGCAGCGGGTTCGGGAAGCGGACCTTGTTGACGCCGTAGTTGAGCTTCGCGCCCGGGGTCTGCAGGGTGAAGACCTGGCTGCCGAGCCACGGGACGAGGGAGAGGGTCAGGTAGCCGTGCGCGATGGTGCCGCCGAAGGGGCCCTCCTTGGCGCGCTCCAGGTCGACGTGGATCCACTGGTGGTCGCCGGTCGCGTCGGCGAACTGGTTCACCCGTCGCTGGTCGATGGTCACCCAGTCGGTCGTGCCGAGGTCGGTGCCGGCCGCGGCAGCGACCTCCTCGAACGTCGTGAACACCCGCATGACTGACTCCTTCGGCCGTGAGGTTCCGGTGTGCGCCCGACCCTAGTGGGCCTGCCGACCGGCCGGTCGACAGGGCGACCACTCCTTGTTCACAAGTTAGAAACAACCCCCGGCTAGCGGTACTGTGGCGGGCGCGCACAGCGTCGTGCACGTCTACACCCGCACGACCGCAAGGACCCGCTGTGACTGCACGCCCTGTCGTCCTCATCGCCGAAGAGCTCAGCCCCGCGACCGTCGAGGCACTGGGCCCGGACTTCGAGATCCGCACCTGCAACGGCGCGGACCGTGCAGAGCTGCTGGCGGCGATCGTCGACGTCGACGCGATCCTCGTGCGCTCGGCGACCAAGGTCGACGCCGAGGCGCTGGCCGCAGCCACCCGGCTCAAGGTCGTCGCCCGGGCCGGGGTCGGCCTGGACAACGTGGACGTGCGGGCCGCCACCCAGTCCGGCGTCATGGTCGTGAACGCACCGACCTCCAACATCGTCTCGGCCGCCGAGCTCGCCGTGGCCCTCATGCTCGCCGCGGCCCGCCACGTCTCCCCGGCGCACGCCGCGCTGCGCAACGGGGAGTGGAAGCGCTCGAGGTACACCGGCATCGAGCTGTTCGAGAAGACCGTCGGCATCGTCGGCCTCGGTCGCATCGGCGTCCTCGTCGCCCAGCGCCTGGCCGCGTTCGGCATGTCCGTCATCGCCTACGACCCCTACGTCCAGCCCGGCCGCGCGGCCCAGATGGGCGTGCGCCTGGTCGACCTCGACACGCTCATGGCCGAGTCCGACTTCATGTCGGTGCACCTGCCGAAGACGGCCGAGACGGTCGGCCTGATCGGGGCCGAGCAGCTCGCGAAGGCCAAACCGTCCCTGGTGCTGGTCAACGCTGCCCGTGGCGGCATCGTCGACGAGGAGGCGCTCTACGACGCCCTCAAGACCGGCCGCGTCGGTGCCGCCGGCCTCGACGTGTTCGCGCAGGAGCCGTGCACCGACAGCCCGCTCTTCGAGCTCGAGAACGTCGTCGCCACGCCGCACCTGGGCGCGTCCACCGACGAGGCGCAGGAGAAGGCCGGCATCGCGGTCGCGAAGTCGGTCCGCCTCGCCCTGTCCGGAGAGCTCGTGCCGGACGCGGTCAACGTCCAGGGCGGCGTCATCGCCGAGGACGTGCGCCCGGGCATCCCGCTCACCGAGAAGCTCGGCCAGATCTTCACCGGCGTCGCCGGCGAGGTCGCGCAGAGCCTCGACGTCGAGGTCCGCGGCGAGATCGCCGAGCACGACGTCAAGGTGCTCGAGCTCGCCGCCCTCAAGGGCGTCTTCAGCAGCGTCGTCGAGGACCAGGTCTCCTACGTCAACGCTCCGCTGCTGTCGGCCGAGCGCGGCGTCGCCGTACGCCTCGTCACCGAGATCGACAGCCCCGACCACCGCAACCTGATCACGCTGCGCGGCACCCTCGCCGACGGCACCCAGGTCTCGGTCAGCGGCACCCTGGTCGGCATCCACCAGCGCGAGCGCCTGGTCGAGGTCAACGGCTACGCCATCGACATCGAGCCGACCGACCACCTCGCGTTCTTCACCTACGTCGACCGGCCGGGCATGGTCGGCACCGTCGGCCAGATCCTCGGCCAGGCCAACGTGAACATCGCCGGCATGCAGGTGTCCCGCGAGACCAAGGGCGGCGAGGCGCTGGTCGCCCTCTCCGTGGACTCCGCCATCCCGGCCGAGACCCTCGCCGACATCGAGACCGCGATCGAGGCCACCTCGATCCACGCCGTCGACATCGTCTGACGCCTCCCCTCCATCACGTCGAGACGTCACTTCCGGCGGGTCGAAGCGTCAGAAACGGCATGTCGAGTGGTCACTTGTGGCGCGTTGAGGCGTCACAAAGCGCCGGTTGAGTGGTCACCGCAGCCGGAACTGACCACTCAACCGGCCGGAAGTGACCACTCAACGTGTCACGAGTGACGCCTCGACGGGCCACAGGTGACGCCTCGACGGGCCACAGGTGACGCCTCGACGGGCCACAGGTGACGTCTCGACGGGTCAGGCGACGAGGACGGGGTCGGAGCCGGAGGTGGGGGCGGGGGAGCCGCCGCGGCCGGAGTTGACCACGGCCCACGCGGCGGCGATCCGGTCGACCGCCTCGACCAGCTCGGACGTCGCGGCGGCGTAGGGGAGTCGCACGTAGCGGTCCAGCCCGCCCTCGGGGGCGAACGACGGGCCGGGGGCGAGCAGCACCCCGTGCCGCTCGGCCTCGGTCGACAGCGCGGTCGCGCCCGGCACGGGCAGGTGGCACCACAGCGCCATCCCGCCCGCGGGCACGGTGAAGGACCAGTCCGGCAGCCGCTCGCGCAGCGCGCCGACGAGGGCGTCGCGCTGCTCGCGCAGGCGGGCGCGCTGGGTCGCGAGCACGTCGTCGACGGGGCCGGCCAGCAGTCGGGCGAGGACGAGCTGCTCGAGCACCGGCGCACCGAGGTCGAGCCCGACGCGGGCCCGGGTCAGCCGGTCGACGAGGACGTGCGGCGCGCGGATCCAGCCGAGCCGCAGGCCGCCCCACACGCTCTTGCTGGCGCTGCCGACGCAGATCGCGTCCGCGCTGTACGACGCGAAGGGGCGTCGCGCCTCCGCAGCAGGGTCCCCGTCCAGCCGGAGCAGGTGGTGGGCCTCGTCGACGACGGCCGTCGCGTCGTGCTCGGCCAGCAGCCGCGCGTAGGCGGACCGGTCGGCCTCGGACATGACCAGGCCCGTCGGGTTGTGGAAGTCCGGCATCACGTGCACCAGGCGTGGCCGGTGCCGCGCCACGGCGGCGCCGATCGCCTCCAGGTCCCAGCCGGACGGGTCGAGCGCGATCGTGGCCAGCCGACCGCCGCCGCTGCGCAGCGCCTGCACCGCGTTGGGGTAGGTCGGCGACTCGATCAGGACGCGGTCGCGCGGGCCGGCCAGCGCCGTGCCGATCACGGCCGTGGCGGCCAGTGCCCCGGGCGTGACGATCACCTGGTCGGGGTCGGTCGGCAGGCCGCGGGCGTCGTAGGTCGCGGCGATCGCGGTCTGGAGGGCGGGCATGCCGGCCGGGAAGTAGCCGTGGCCGCCCAGGTGCGCCGGCAGCTCGGCCGCCGCCTCGGCGTACAGCCCGCCGACCCCGGGCGGGGCCGTCGCGGCCGCGCAGACGAGGTCGATCACGCCGCTGCCGACGTCGCTGGGCCACAGCGCCCGGTCCAGCGCGCGGGTGCGTCCGCCCGGGAGCCGGGTGAAGGTGCCCGAGCCCTGCCGTGCCTCGGCGTAGGCGGAGTCGCGCAGGCGGGCGTAGGCGCGGGTGACGGTGGTGCGGGAGACGCCGAGCGCCTCGGTGAGGTCGCGCTCGCTGGGCAGCCGGGTGCCGTAGGCGATCCGGCCGTCGCCGATCAGCTCCCGCAGCGCGTCGGCGAGGCCGACGTAGGCGGGGGAGCGGTCGAAGCCCTCGACCAGGGTGGCGAGGCGGGGCGCGGACAGCGTCGCCGGAGTGGACTGCACCATGCAGTCCAGTAGATCACGATTGGCTATTTGAGAACAGGCCAATCGGCGGCAGGCTGGGAGCATGTCCAGCGCCGTCCCGCTCGCCGCCTCGCTCACCGACGCAGGCCCGATCGCGCAGCTCCGCGCGGGCCGCCTCCCGCGGCGGCTCGTGCACCTCTACCTCGGCCTGTGGCTGTACGGCGTCAGCCTCGCCCTCATGGTGCTCGGCGACATCGGGCTGGCCCCGTGGGACGTGCTGCACTCCGGCTTCATCCAGCACGTGCCGATCACGCTGGGCCAGGCCGTGGTGCTCTTCAGCTTCGTGGTGCTCGTGCTCTGGATCCCGCTGCGCGAGAAGCCCGGCCTGGGGACGATCTCGAACGCCTTCGTCGTGGGGCTGTCCGCGGACGCCACGCTCGCGGTGCTCGACGCGCCCGCAGGGCTCGCGCCCCGGATCGTGCTGATGGTCGGCGGCATCGTGCTGTGCGGCCTGGCGACCGCGCTCTACATCGGGGCGCAGCTCGGCCGCGGCCCACGGGACGGGCTGATGACCGGCCTGGCCCGGCGTACCGGCCTGTCGTTGCGGCTCGTGCGCACCGGCATCGAGGTGAGCGTCGTGGTGGTCGGGCTGGTGCTCGGTGGGACCCTCGGGCTCGGCACGGTGGCCTACGCCCTGCTGATCGGTCCGATCGCGCAGTGGATGATGCCGTGGTTCCTCATCGACCTGCCGCCCGCCGACGCGGTCGGTGGCATCCCTGAACCCGACCCTGAACTTCTGCGCTGACCCTGCATGAAGGTCGGGTGGGCTGGATAGGCTCGGGGCATGACCACCGACGGTTCCCAGGCAGCAGCTCCCGAGCCCAGCCCGCTCGCACCCCCCGAGCCCGCGATCACCCTGACGGCGCCCGAGCCGGTCGCGCCGGTCGTGGAGACCCAGGCCCCGAAGATGGCACCGCAGGTCGAGCCGGGCATGGTCCCCGAGCTCGACGCGAAGGTCGACAACTTCCTGAGCTCGCTGACCTCGACGAAGGCCGGCAGCCCCGAGTTCGCGGCGCAGGCCGAGAACGTCCGCACGATGGGCGACGCCGACATCCGCAAGGCGGCCGAGACCTCGAACCGGATGCTCGACAAGCCGGTGACCGCCCTGCGCTCCGGTGGGCTCGCCGAGGGCTCGACCGTCGGCAAGACGCTGCTCGACCTGCGCCGCACCGTCGAGGACCTCGACCCGGCGCAGGCGACGGGTGCGAAGAAGTGGTGGAACAAGCTGCCCTTCAACGACAAGATCGAGGACTACTTCCGCAAGTACCAGTCGGCGCAGACGCAGCTCAACGGCATCCTGCACTCGCTGCGCAGCGGGCAGGACGAGCTGCAGAAGGACAACGTCGCGCTCAACCTGGAGAAGACGAACCTCTGGTCGGTCATGGGCCGGCTCAACCAGTACATCTACGTCGCGGAGAAGCTGGACGCGAAGCTGTCGGCGAAGATCGCCGAGCTCGAGCTCAGCGACCCGGAGACCGCCAAGACGCTGTCGCAGGACGTGCTCTTCTACGTCCGGCAGAAGCACCAGGACCTGCTGACCCAGCTGGCGGTGTCGATCCAGGCCTACCTGGCCATCGACATCATCATCAAGAACAACATCGAGCTCATCAAGGGCGTCGACCGTGCGACCACGACGACGATCTCCGCCCTGCGCACCGCCGTCATCGTCGCCCAGGCGCTGAGCAACCAGAAGCTGGTCCTCGACCAGATCACGGCCCTCAACACCACGACGTCGGCGATGATCCAGCGGACCTCGGAGATGCTCAAGGACAACTCCGCGCGCATCCAGGAGCAGGCCGCCTCCTCGACCATCGGCATCGAGCAGCTGCAGGCCGCGTTCGCCAACATCTACGCGACCATGGACTCCATCGACGAGTTCAAGCTCAAGGCCCTCGACAACATGTCGACGACCATCGGCGTGCTCGAGCACGAGGTCCAGAAGTCCAAGGCGTACCTCGACCGGGTCCAGCAGCACGACGCGCGCAACGCCGCCGGCACGCTGGACATCGGCTGACCAGGCCCCGGGGACGGGAACGAGCTCAGGTGGGGCTGAAGTCGTGGTGGCGGTCGCGGGGCCAGAAGGCTGAGGAGCAGCCGTACGCCGCCCCGCCGCCGCCGACCGAGCAGGACATCCTCGCGGCGCTGAACCGCATCAACGCCATGCTGCGCGAGGGCAACGCGCCGCCGGTCGTGGTCTCGCGCGTGGTGCGCATCGCGCGCACCATCCACCAGACGCTGCCGCGCCTGCAGCAGATGGGCCTGGGCAGCCTCGAGGCGTTCTCGGTCGTCGCGACCGCCACCGACTACCTGCCGGAGGCGGTCGACGGCTACCTCCGCCTCCCGCGGGACTGGGCGGACACCCGGCCGATCGACGGGCAGAAGACGGCGCTGATGATCCTGATCGAACAACTCGAGCTGCTCGGAGCCACGATGGACAAGATCTTCGACGCGGCCAACCGCGCCGACGCACAGGCGCTCGTCGCGCACGGCCAGTTCCTCGACGCGAAGTTCGGCCACTCCTCCACCGGGGGAGACCTCGGCCTGGGGGCGCAGTGAGCACCCCGGGCGGCCTGGCGGAGGCGATCGACGCCCTCGTCGCCGTCGCCCGCACCGCAGGCGTCGACGAGGGCGCCGCGCGGGCCGAGGGCGAGGCGGTCGCGGCCACCGTGTCCGAGCGGTCCCGCGGTGCGTTCGTGGACTGGTCGGAGCAGACCGGCCGCGCGACCTCCGCGGAGGACCACCAGCTCGCAGCGAAGCGCGGCAACCGGTTCCGTGCCGGCCCGACGCCGATCATGTCCCAGCTGCTGCTGGAGAAGTCCGCGCACGCCGCCGACTACGCCGGCGCCCTCGCCGACGTCGCGCTCGCCGGCTCCCGGCTGGGCCAGCCCGGCCCGGACGCCGTGGGCGCCGCCACCACCGTGACCACCGCACAGCTCGGCGGCGGCAGTGCCGGCCTCGCGCCGACCACCGCCGCCCCCGGGCCGGCCGCTCCCGACCCGTCTGCTCCCGACCCGTCTGCTCCGGGCGCCTTCCCGCTGCCGGAGCGGCAGCCCGTGCCCGGCCTCGCCGACGGCATGCTGGAGCAGGTGCGCCGGGTCGGTGAGCAGGTACGCCGCCAGCTCGGTGCGCTCGACAGCACGACCCGCGACCTCGGCGTGCCCCCCGGGCCCGAGGCGGAGCCGTTGCCGACCGGCGACGCCCAGGTGCAGGCCGCCGAGCCCGAGGCACCCGTCGAGGAGCCGGCCGAGGAGCCCGAGCCGACCAAGACCGTCGAGGAGCTGCTCGCCGAGCTCGACGCGCTGGTCGGGTTGAAGACGGTCAAGGGCGAGATCCACCGCCAGGCAGCGGTGCTGCGCGTCGAGGGACTGCGCAAGAAGGCGGGCCTCGACACCCCGACGATCACCCGCCACCTGGTCTTCAACGGCAACCCGGGCACCGGCAAGACGACCGTGGCCCGCCTCGTCGCGGGGATCTACCGCGCCCTCGGCCTGCTCTCGAAGGGCCAACTCGTCGAGGTCGACCGCTCCGAGCTGGTCGCCGGCTACCTCGGCCAGACCGCCGCGAAGACCGCCGAGGTGGTGAAGTCCGCCGAGGGCGGCGTGCTCTTCATCGACGAGGCCTACTCGCTGTCGGGCGACCAGTACGGCAAGGAGGCCATCGACACGCTGGTCAAGGAGATGGAGGACAAGCGCGACGACCTCGTCGTCATCGTCGCCGGCTACCCCCTGCCGATGGCGGTCTTCATCTCCGAGAACCCCGGCCTGGAGAGCCGCTTCCGCACGACCATCGACTTCGCGAACTACACCGATGACGAGCTGGTCGAGATCTTCTCCAAGATGGTCAGCGGCTCCGACTACGACGCGGGGCAGGACGTGCTCGACCGGCTCCGCGAGATCCTCGCCGACACCCCGCGCGGCCCCTCCTTCGGCAACGCCCGCTTCGTGCGCAACCTGTTGGAGGCCGCGATCGGCCACCACGCGTGGCGCCTGCGCGACGTCGAGGAGCCGACCATCGAGCAGCTGCGCACCCTCGAGCCCGAGGACCTCGTCGTGGACCCGAACGACACCGGCGAGGACCACACCGGCGAGGTCGTGCCGCCCGAGGACGCGCCGCCGGCCGAGCCGGTCGACCCGTTCGCCGGGGGCCCTGAGGAGCCGCAGCTGGCGGAGGAGCAGGAGGAGGCATGAGCCAGACCGCGCCCCAGACCGCGCCCCAGGCCGCGCCGCCTGCCCCGGCACCGGCCCCCGCGCCCGTACCCGCCCCGGCGCCCGCCTCGAAGCCGGACGCAGTCGTCGACACCCCGGCCCTGCTCAACCGCTGGCAGCTGATCGGGATGAGCGTCGCGATCGTCTTCGGCGTGCTCAGCGCCCTCGTGCAGTTCCTCGGCTGGCAGGCCGACGGCCGTGCGGCGGCCGACACCGAGCAGCTGGTGCGGGTGCAGAAGATCCAGTCCTCCCTGCTCAACGCCGACGCGCTCGCGACGAACTCCTTCCTCGTCGGCGGCCTCGAGGACCCCGACCAGCGCGCACAGTACGACGACGCGGTCGACGAGGTGCTGACGCTGGTCACGCAGGCGGCCGACGCGCAGCCGGCCGACCAGCAGGTGCTGGCCGAGCTCAACGTCGCCGTCAACGACTACGCCACCGCGGTGGCCCAGGCCCGCGCCAACAACCGGCTCGGCTACCCGATCGGGGCGGAGTACCTCAGCGCCGCCAGCAGCGAGCTCGACGAGCGGGCCATGCCGATCCTCGATGCCCTGGTGGAGGCGAACACCGAGCGCGCGGAGGGTGCGATGAACGGCCAGCACCCGTTCTGGCTGCTCCTCATCGGCGTCGCCGCGCTCGCCGTGCTCGTCTGGCTCAACCAGCAGCTCGCCGAGGCCTTCCGCCGCCGGATCAACAAGGGGCTGGTCGTCGCCGGGGTGATCGTCCTGGTGGTCACCGCCGTGGCCGTGTTCGGCGCCTTCCTGCGCGACTCCTCCAACGACTCCCTGCAGGAGGAGGAGTTCGCGGCCGCGGTCGAGCTCGCCGACACCCGGACGGCAGCCAACGCGGCCAAGGCGACCGAGAGCCTCCGCCTGATCAAGCGGGGCGGCGGCGCCACCTTCGAGCAGCAGTGGCAGGAGTCCGTCGACGAGGTCGAGGACGGCCTCTCCCGCGCCGAGGTCGTCGCCCTCTGGGACACCTACAAGGAGCGGCACGCCGAGATCGTGCGGCTCGACGACGCCGGCCGCTGGGACGCCGCCCGCACCCTCGCGACCCGCACCGACGAGCAAGGCTCCACGGCCCCGTTCGCCGCCTTCGACGGCTTCCTCGCCGAGGACACCGACGCCAACGCGGCTGCGGCGACCGACGAGCTGCGCAGCGGCCGCGCGGTCGCCCTCGTCACCAGCATCCTGACCGTGCTGCTCGGCGTCGCCGCCGCAGTGGCCGTGGCTCGCGGCATCGGCGAGCGGCGGAGGGAGTTCTCATGAGGTCGGTCCTGCGTCCCCGCCGGCTCGCGGCGTTGCTCGCTGCGGGTGTCCTCGTCCTCGGCGCCTGCGGGTACGACGACACCGTCGTCCCCTCCGCTGAGGAGGAGGCCACGGCGGGCGGAGGTGGCTCCGGCCCGTCGCCGGTCGAGTGCGACAACCCGACCCAGTCCTACGCCCCGAGCGACGACCGCGCCGCGGCCCGGGCCCAGCTGGTCAACCCCGGCCAGCTCGTCGTCGGCGTCTCCGCCGACACCCTCAAGCTCGGCTCGGCCGACCCGGAGGACGGCTTCGCGATCAAGGGCTTCGACATCGACGTCGCCCAGGCCGTCGCCGACGCCCTCGGGGTGACCCTGCGGCTGCGCGTGATCAGCGCCGCCGAGCGGATCGACCTGCTCGGCGGCGACGCGGACGGCGACGGCGAGGCGCCGGAGCCCCAGATCGACCTCGTCGTGCGGAACATGACGATGAACTGCACGCGCTGGTCCCAGATCGGCTTCTCCGCGGTCTACTACAACGCCACCCAGAAGGTGCTGGTGCGCGAGGACGACGTGCCGGCGTTCGAGAAGGACGGCCTGGAGTCCCTCGACGGCAAGCGGGTCTGCGCGCCGGCCGGGTCGACCAGCATCGACAACATCACCGAGAAGCAGCCGGACGCCGTCCCCGTCGCGGCCGCCAACCACACCGGGTGCCTGGTGAAGTTCCAGCAGGGCGAGGTCGACGCCATCACCGGCGACGACACCGTCCTCGCCGGCCTCGCGGCGCAGGACCCCTACGCCGTCGTGCCCGACCAGGAGAAGCTCACCGACGAGCCCTACGGCGTGGGCGCGAACAAGGACGACGTCGCGCTCATCAGGTTCGTCAACAGCGTCCTGGAGCAGCGCCGCAGCAACGGCGAGTGGCAGCGGTCCTACGACCGGTGGCTGAAGCCCTACCTGGGCGACGCACGGCCCCCGGCCCCGAGCTACGGCCGGTGACCGTGCAGGACACCACGGCGACCGCTCCCACCGCGCCCGGGCGGCTCGGTGACGCGCTCGAGCTTGCCGTCATCCAGGCCTACCTGACCGATCTCGACACCTGGCTGCGGGTGCGTCGCGCCGAGCTCGACGAGCTGGACCGTGCCGCGATCGCCGCCGGCCGCGGCGGTGAGCTCGCCGGCGACATGTCGCTCGCCCTCGCGCTCTGGAAGGCCACCGCCGACCGCTACCAGCTGGTCTTCGCGACCTGGGACGGCGGACGCGTGCTCCGGCAGGAGCGGGAGCGGATCTCCGCCCTCATCTGGGGCCGCCTCGACTCCGCGACCGACCTGCCCGGCGGGCTCGCCGTGTCGCTGCCCGAGGCCTGCCGCCTGTGCGACGCACTCACCGGCCAGCTGCGCACCCGCCTCGCGCTCGCCCCGGACGCGCACCGCTCGGCGGCACGCATCCGCGACCTGCGGGCGCAGCTGGAGCGGATCCGCGACCAGGTCGGCCTCGAGCCGGCCACCACCCGCGACGCCGCCGTCGCCCGGCTCGCCGAGCTGATGTCCCGGCTCGAGGTCGTCGTCGAGAAGGCGAAGCGCGGGGGAGATGTCGGCGGCCTGCTCGGGCCGCTGGAGACCGAGGCCAGCACGTTCGAGCGCGACCTGATCGTCGGCAACGCCCGGCGGCGCGACGCGCGCGACAAGGTGCTCACGGCCCGGGAGCTGCGGGCCGACCTCGAGGCGCGCGAGGCTGCCCTCGCCAAGCTCGCCGAGACCTGCGTCGCCACCGTCGACCCCGCCCCGCGCTACGCCGTGCCGGACGTCGAGCTGCTCGGCCCGGTGCCGGTCACCGCGGACGAGATCGAGCCCTACCTGCAGCGGCTGGACCGGGTGGCCCAGGCGATGGAGGTCGCCCAGCACGCCTACGCCGACGCGCTCGACGAGCACGCCCAGCTCGTCGGCCTGCTCGACGGCTACGTGGCGAAGGCCCGCGCGAACGGCCTGGCCGACCACCCCGACCTCGTCGAGAGCGAACGTGCCGCCCGGGCCCTGCTCGACCGCCGTCCCTGCCCGATGGTCGTGGCCCGGCAGCTCGTGACGACGTACCAGACCTGGCTTGCAAAGGAGACGCCGTGAGCACCGCTTCCTGCACCCAGCCCGGATGCACCGGATCGATCGTCGACGGCTACTGCGACATCTGCGGCATGGCCGGCGCGCCCGCCGCGCAGCCGGCGGCCGCGTCCCCGGCACCGGCGGAGGAGCCGGCCGGCGTCGCCGCGTCGGGCACCACCAAGCGCCCGCCCGCCGCCAACGGCGACCCCTGCCCGCAGCCCGGCTGCACCGGGTCGATCCTCGACGGCTACTGCGACGTCTGCGGATCGCCCGCCCTGCCGGGCGCGCGGGTGGCCGAGGCCGCCGCGCTCGCGCAGGAGACGCAGCCGCTGTCCGGCCGCGAGGGCACCTCGGCGACCGCCGCCAGCCGCGTGCAGTCCGCGGCGATCGGCTCCCGCCGTGCCGGTACGACGGGCAGCTACGCCACCCGCCGGATGCGCACCGGCTCGCAGCGGATGCGCTCGGCCCGGCTCGGCGCCGGCCTCACCGTCGTCCCGCCCGCCCCGCCGGTCGACGCGGCGAAGGCGATCATGGCCGACCCGCAGGTGCCGGAGGAGAAGCGCAACTGCTCCAAGTGCGGCAACCCCGTGGGCCGCAGCATCGACGGCCGCCCCGGGCGCAGCGAGGGCTTCTGTCCCAACTGCGGGCAGCAGTTCTCGTTCACCCCGAAGCTGCAGCCGGGCGACCTGGTCGCCGGGCAGTACGAGGTCGCCGGCGCGCTCGCGCACGGCGGCCTCGGCTGGATCTACCTCGCCCGCGACCGCAACGTCTCCAACCGGTGGGTCGTGCTCAAGGGCCTGCTCAACTCCGGTGACCCCGACGCCCTGGCGGCCGCCATCGCCGAGCAGCAGTTCCTCGCGCAGGTCGAGCATCCGCTGATCGTCGAGATCTACAACTTCGTCACGCACGAGGGCGCCGGCTACATCGTGATGGAGTACGTCGGCGGCAAGTCGCTCAAGCAGATCCTCAAGCAGCGGATGGCCGCCAACAACGGTGTCTACGACCCGCTCCCGGTGGACCAGGCGCTGGCCTACATCCTCGAGCTGCTGCCGGCGTTCCAGTACCTCCACGACCTCGGCCTGGTCTACTGCGACTTCAAGCCCGACAACATGATCCAGGTCGGCGACGCGATGAAGCTGATCGACCTCGGCGGCGTGCGCCGGATCGACGACGAGGAGTCGGCGATCTACGGCACGGTCGGCTACCAGGCGCCGGAGGTCGCGGAGATCGGGCCGTCGGTGGCGTCGGACATCTACACGATCGGGCGCACCCTCGTGGTGCTCACGATGGAGTTCCGCGGCTACCAGGGCACCTACCTGCACAGCCTGCCGCCGGTCGACGCGACGCCGCTGTTCCAGGACCACGACTCGCTCTACCACCTCGTCGCGAAGTGCTGCGCACCCGACCCGGCCGACCGGTTCGCCTCGGTCGACGAGCTGCGCTCGCAGGTGCTCGGCGTGCTGCGTGAGGTCGTCGCCCGCAAGCGGCAGGGGACCGCCACCACGTCGGCGGCGTCGGTGCTCTTCGAGTCGCCCGCGACCGCCCGCGCGATCAGCGAGTGGAGCCAGCTGCCGCGGTTGCGCGAGGACACCACGGACCCGCAGTACAGCTGGCTGTCGACGATCAGCTCCGACGACCCGCGCAAGCGGCTCGCCGACCTCCAGCAGGCGCCCGAGGACAGCGCCGAGGTGTGGCTGGCCCGGGCCCGTGCGGCTCTCGAGCTCAAGGACCCGGCCGGCGCGCGGGCCCACGCGCAGGCGCTGCTCACGGCAGACCCGTGGGAGTGGCGGGCGCTGTGGGTCGAGGGCCTCGCCGCGGTGCAGTCGCAGGACTGGGAGACCGCGAAGGCGTCGTTCAACGCCGTCTACCAGCAAGTCCCCGGCGAGCTCGCACCCAAGCTCGCGCTGGCGTTCGCGTGCGAGCGCGGCGGGTTGCCGGAGGTGGCCGAAGGCCTCTACGAGGTCTGCCTGTCGACCGACGCGGCCTACGTGCCGCCCGCAGCCTTCGGCATGGCCCGGGTGCGCGCCGAGCGCGGCGACACCCTCGGCGCCGTCGGCGCCCTGGACCTCGTGCCGACCACCAGTCGCGGCTACACCGAAAGCCGCCAGCTGCGCGCCGAGGTGCTGCTGTCCGGAGGCGCACGCGACCTCGCGGTGCTCGACCAGGCGATGCGCACCATCGAGACCGCCAGCGTGGACACCCGCACCCGCCAGCACTACACCGTGCGGATCCTCACCGAGGCGCTCACGGTCGTCACCGGCAACGGTGCGGTGCCCGAGGGCGCGCGGATCGGGTCGGTCGCGGCCACCGAGGTCGGCGTGCGCGACGGCCTGGAGAACGCCCTGCGCTCGCTCGCCCGGGACGCCATCGACCTCGAGGAGCGCGTCAGCCTGGTCAACCAGGCCAACGCCGTGCGGAACTGGAGCCTGACGTGACCTGCCCGTCCTGCGGCTCGGCCGTGTCCGAGGGGGCCCGCTTCTGCGAGGAGTGCGGCACCCCGCTCGGTACGACGGCCGCGACCGCCGTACCGGCCGCGGCGCCTGCCGCGCCGCCCCCGCCGCCGCCCGCCGGCGACCCGCTGCGCGACGCGCCGATCAGCGCCCCCACCCGCCGGCCCGCCGCCGCACTGCCGGACCCGCCCCCGCCGCCGGGCCGCCGGCCGTGCGCGGAGTGCGGGGGAGAGGTCGGGCCGGACCTCTACTGCACCGCCTGCGGCACCAAGGCCCCCAGCGAGCGTGACCACTTCGAGGAGCGGCCCGCGTCGTGGGTGGCCGGGGTGTGCGACAAGGCGGTCAGCAAGAACCGCAACGAGGACGCGATGGCGCTGCTCGCCGGCCCCGAGCCGGGGTCGCGGGCCGTGCTGGTCGTGCTCGACGGGGTGTCCAGCTCCGTCGACTCCGACGTGGCGTCGCTGGCCGGCGCCCGGGCGGCCCGCGACGTGCTGCGCGTCCCGCTGCCGTCGGGCATGGGGACCCCGCAGAGCCGGGACGCCGCCGTGGCGCAGGTGTTCGCCAAGGCCGCTGCGGCCGCCAACACCGCGATCGTCGCGGTGACCGACCCCGACTCGCCCAACCCCGCGTCGGCGACGTTCACCGCCGCGGTGCTCGAGGGCCGCCGGATCAGCTGGGCCAACATCGGCGACTCCCGCACCTACTGGATCCCCGACGAGGGCCCGGCGGTGCAGCTGTCGGTCGACGACTCCGTCGCCCAGGCGCACATGGCCGCCGGCGTGCCCCGCGAGGTCGCCGAGAACGGCCCGCAGGCGCACGCGATCACCAAGTGGCTCGGCCGCGACTCCGAGGACCTCACCCCGACCGTCGGGAGCATGGAGGTCGAGGGGCCGGGCTGGCTGCTCGCCTGCTCCGACGGGTTGTGGAACTACGCCTCGGACGCCGACGACCTCGCCGCCCGGGTGCGGGGCGCGGGCACCTCGGACCCGCTCGAGCTCGCCACCGCCCTGGTCGACTTCGCGAACGCGTCGGGCGGCCAGGACAACGTCACCGCAGCGCTGGCCCGGGTCGACCACCCGGTGCTCGGGCAGAATGACCAGACGCCGACCCCAGGAGGAGAGCCGAGCGATGGCTGAGTTCACCGCCGCCGTCTACCAGAACGAGTTCCTGCCCGACGGCGGGACGGACGTCAACGCGATCGTCACGATCACCTGCACCGGCGCCGGCACGGCCGGGCAGTCGGGCGCCGGTGATGCCGGCGAGATCATCATCGTCGACACCTCCGGCTCGATGGGGCCCGCGACCATGGCCGCCGCGCGGGAGGCCGCGCAGGCCGCGCTCGCCGAGATCGTCGACGGGACCTACTTCGCCGTCGTCGCCGGCGCCGACCGCGCGATGCTGGCCTACCCGCTGGTCTCCAGCGGACCGGGCATGGTGCGGATGGACGCCGCCGCGCGCCGCGGGGCCGCCCAGGCGATCGACCGCCTCGTCGGCAGCGGTGGTACGGCGATCAGCACCTGGCTCGACCTCGCCGGCCAGCTCTTCGCCTCGGTGCCGGCGATCACCCAGCGCCACGTCCTGCTGCTCACCGACGGCGAGAACCGGGAGCGCCCCGGCCGCCTCGACGAGGCGATCAACCGGGCGACGGGCTACTTCCAGGCCGACTGCCGCGGCGCCGGGACCGACTGGCAGGTCGCGGAGATCCGCCGCATCGCGCAGGCGCTGCTCGGCACCGTCGACATCATCCCGAGCCCGGGTGAGATGAAGGCGCAGTTCCAGGAGATCATGCGCAAGGCCATGTCGCGCGGCGTCGCCGACGCGTCGCTGCGGGTGTGGACGCCACAGGGGGCCGAGGTGCTCTTCGTGCGGCAGGTCTCGCCGACGGTCGAGGACCTCACCCACCGTCGTACCCCCGTCAACCCGTTGACCGGCGACTACCCGACCGGTGCCTGGTCCGACGAGTCCCGGGACTACCACATCGCGGTCCGGGTGCCGGCGAAGGCGATCGGCCAGGAGCAGCTGGCCGCGCGCGTGCAGCTCGCGATGGGCGACGACATCGTCACCCAGGGCCTGGTCAAGGCGACCTGGTCCAACAACTCCGAGCTGACCACCCGCATCGACCAGCAGGTCGCCCACTACACCGGGCAGGAGGAGCTGGCCCGGATGATCCAGGAGGGCCTGGCCGCGAAGGCCGCCGGTGACGAGGCGACCGCGACCACCAAGCTCGGCCGTGCGGTGCAGCTCGCCGCGGAGACCGGCAACGACGAGGCCACCAGCAAGCTGCGCAAGGTGGTCGACGTGGAGAGCGAGGAGACCGGTACCGTCCGGCTCAAGCGCGCCGTCGACAAGGCCGACGAGATGGCGCTCGACACCGCCTCCACCAAGACCACGAGGATCCGCAAGGAGACGACGTGACCTCCACCTGCCCGTCCGGGCACGAGTCGGACGCCGACGACTACTGCGACGTCTGCGGCCTGCCGATCCCCGCCGGCGGGGGAGCCCCGGCGCCGACGCCCGAGCCGGCGGCGCCCGTCGAGCCGGCGCCGGAGCCCGAGCCGACGAGCAGTGCCTGCCCGAACTGCCAGGCCGCCAACCCGCCCAACGCGCTGTTCTGCGAGGCCTGCGGCTACGACTTCACCACCGGCTCGATGCCGCGGCCCGTCACGCCGCCGTCGCCGCTCGACCTGGACACCCCGGTGCCCGCTCCGGCGGCTCCGGAGCCCCCGGCTGCCCCGGAGCCGCCCGCACCGGCCCCCTCGGTCGCACCGCGGCTGGCCGAGGCGTGGGTGGCGGAGGTCTGGATCGACCCGGATTGGTACGCCGACCAGGACTCCAGCGACCCGCTGCCCTCGGCGGGGGTGCCGGTCGTCGTACCCCTGCGGTCGACGTCGGTGCTCGTGGGGCGCACCTCGCGCAGCCGGGGCATCCACCCCGACATCGACCTGGGCACCGACAACGGCATCAGCCGCCGGCACTGCCAGCTGACCACCGACGGCACCCGCTGGTGGGTCGAGGACCTCGGCTCCTCCAACGGCACCTACCTCGGCTCCGCGATCGGCTCGCTGCCGACGGAGCCGGTGCCGGTGGGGGAGAAGCGCGAGGTCGGTCCGGACGAGCGGATCTACCTCGGCGCCTGGACCCGGATCGTCCTCCGGCGGGCGCAGCCCGGCGAGGCCTGAGGCATACCCGCCGGGAGGGCGGGTAGGCGCAGCTGCATGAGCGAGCTGCGCCGTGACGACCCCACCCGCCGCCACAACCGCCTCGAGGAGCGCGTCGCGCGGCTCGAGCAGTGGGCGGTGCAGGCCGTCGCCTGGGTGGCCGGCTCGGCGCTGGTGCTCGGTGTGCTGCTGCCGTACCTGCCCGTCAGCGACACCCCGGCCGAGCTCGAGGGCGAGGAGACGGGCGACCACCTCGACTCGCTGCTGACCGCCGGCTTCCAGCTCGTCGGCTGGCGCAACCGGGAGGGGGACGGTGACGGGTTCGCCGTCGCGGTCGGGATCGGCTTCCTCGGGCTGATGGTGGTCACTGCCGTTGCGCTCGTGCTGCTCTACGTGATCGGCAGCCACCCGGGCGGGCGCACCCTGCTGGTCGCGAAGACCTGCGGCGTGATGATGCTGGTCGGCGTGGTCGTCGCGGGCGTCCTCGTGCTGATGTTCAACGGCAGCGACGAGCGTGACGGCCTCGACCCCGGCTGGGGTCCTGCGGTCTACCTGCTCGGTGTGGCGAGCTACTGGGTCCTGCTCTCCTCGCGGATGCGCGAGTGGTGGGAGCCGGACGTGCGGCCGTAGGTGACGCCGCGGTCGAGGTAGCCGATCAGCGGCGGGTGGCGATGAGGGCGGAGGCGTCCGGCGCCACCATCACCTCGACGGCGGTGAACCGCTCGTCGGTGAGCCACTCCTCGCGCAGCGTGTCGACCCGGCCACCGGTGATCGGCGGCCACATCTCGCACGGCACGAAGTCGTCGAGCACGACGATCCCGCCCGGCTCGACGAGGTCGGCCAGCTTGTCCACCCGCACCGCCGCTGGGTCGCCGGAGTCGAGGAAGAGCAGCGAGAACGGCCCCTTGTCCATCAGCGTGGACCAGTCCGCCTCGAGCACGTCGACCAGCGGGTCGTCCTCGAAGATCTCGCTCGCCGCCGCGGCCAGGCGCGGCTCGAGCTCGGCGGTGAGGATGCGCGCCTTGTCGTTGCGTACCCCGGAGCGCAGCCACGCCGTGCCGACGCCGCAGCCGGTGCCGAACTCCGCCATCGTCCCCTCGCGGGTCGCGGCGAGTGCCGCGAGCAGCCGGCCGGTCTCGTTGCGGCAGAACGACACGTAGCCCGCGCGGCGGGAGACGTCGAAAGCGCGGTTGACCACGTCGGGCAAGTCGGGAGGCGCGCTCATGCATCGAGTCTCGCTGCCCGATCAAGGGGTGGGACGGCAATCTCGGATCGTGGGCGTGGCGGGCGCTGTCCGCATCGTGAACACTCCGGCGAGTTCCTGCGACAGCGGGTTCGCGGGTCCGCTAGAGTGCACCCATCATGCGGACCGCCCTTCTCGTAATTCGGCGCCGCGGCGAGGCCTGAGAGAGGCCACCTCGCCGCGGTGACTGCGGCGTTCCCGTCCACCGGACACATCCCCGCACGGGGCTTCTCATCCAACTGAAGTCCTGTGCATCTCCTCGACGCACCGCGGCGGGCCCACCGGCCGGCAATCGCGCGATCCGTTCCCCCGTCGCAGTCGAGCTCACGTGAGACCCACGAGCTGACGCCCACCCGCCGCGGTGGGAGAGGCCAGGACCGACCAGCCAGCACGTCAGCCAGCACGTCAGCCAGCACAGCTCACGGAGACCACGATGTTCACCACCGCCACCGCCCGTCCCGCCCGCTACCTGGACTCCCAGGAGTGGGGCCCCGCCAAGCACGACCCCGAGCACCCCTTCCACGTCGAGCGGCTCGAGACGCCGGCGTACGGGACTGCCCTGCGAGACGGTGACGACGCGTACCCCGAGGACAACTAGGTTTTCCCGACATGACCGACAGCACCCCCGCCACGCCCGCGACCGGACAGGTCGACCTCGCCGTCATCCCCGGTGACGGCATCGGTCCGGAGGTCACCGCCGAGGCCCTCAAGGTCCTCGAGGTCGCCGCCCCCGCGGAGCTGAAGTTCTCCCGGACGCAGTACGACCTGGGTGCCGAGCGCTACCTCGCCACCGGTGAGGTGCTCCCGGACAGCGTGCTGGAGGAGATCCGCGGCCAGGACGCGATCCTGCTCGGCGCCGTCGGCGGCAAGCCGAACGACCCGAACCTGCCGCCGGGCATCCTCGAGCGGGGCCTGCTGCTCAAGCTGCGCTTCGAGCTCGACCACTACGTCAACCTCCGCCCCTCGCGCCTCTACCCGGGCTCGACCTCGCCGCTCTCCGACGCGGTGCTGGGCAAGGGTGACGTCGACTTCGTGGTCGTCCGCGAGGGCACCGAGGGCCCGTACACCGGCAACGGCGGCGCGCTGCGCGTCGGCACCCCGGCCGAGGTCGCCACCGAGGTGTCGGTCAACACCGCCTTCGGCGTCGAGCGGGTCGTCCGCGACGCCTTCGCCCGCGCGCAGAAGCGCCCGCGCAAGAAGCTCACCCTCGTCCACAAGACCAACGTGCTGGTCAACGCCGGCTCCGTGTGGTGGCGGCTCTTCGAGGAGGTGGCGAAGGAGTACCCCGACGTCACCACCGACTACTGCCACATCGACGCGGTCATGATCTACCTGACCACCGACCCGCAGCGCTTCGACGTGATCGTCACCGACAACCTGTTCGGCGACATCATCACCGACCTCGCCGCCGCGATCACCGGTGGCATCGGCCTGGCGGCCTCGGGCAACGTGAACCCCGACCGCACCGCCCCGTCGATGTTCGAGCCCGTCCACGGTTCGGCCCCCGACATCGCGGGCCAGCAGGTCGCCGACCCCACCGCCGCGATCCTCTCCGGCGCCCTCCTGCTCGACCACCTCGGCCACCCCGACGCGGCCGCCACGATCGAGGCTGCCGTGCTGGCCGACCTCGAGGCGCGCGACCCGTCGACACAGCGTCGTACCCCCGAGGTCGGCGACGCGATCGCTGCGCGAGTAGCCGGCTGAGCACGTCCTCCGGGGCGTGCTCGACGGCCACTCACACCAGCGACCCCGAGAGGACTAGATTGATGAACATGCAGATCACCACCACGCTCTCTGCGAACCCCACCGACGACGCCCGGCTGGCAGAGATCCTGGCCAACCCGGGCTTCGGCACGCATTTCTCCGACCACATGCTCACGATCGAGTGGACGCCGGAGAAGGGCTGGCACGACGCCCGCATCACGCCGTACGGCCCGATCACCCTCGACCCCGCCGCGGCGGTCCTGCACTACGCGCAGGAGATCTTCGAGGGGATGAAGGCCTACCGCCACGACGACGACTCGATCTGGCTGTTCCGGCCCGAGGCCAACGCCGAGCGGATGAAGCGCTCCAGCGAGCGCCTCGCCCTCCCCGTGCTCGACGTGCCCGAGTTCCTCGAGGCCGTCGAGGAGCTTGTCAAGGTCGACGCCCGCTGGGTGCCCGGCAACGCCGACGGTGGCGAGAAGAGCCTCTACATCCGGCCCTTCATGTTCGCGTCGGAGAAGTTCCTCGGCGTCCGCCCGGCCCAGCACGTCACCTTCATGGTGATCACCAGCCCCGCCGGCGCCTACTTCAAGGGCGGCATCAAGCCGGTCAGCCTCTGGCTCACCGAGGAGTACACCCGCGCCGGCCGAGGCGGCATGGGCGCGGCCAAGACCGGCGGCAACTATGCCAGCTCCCTGGTCGCCCAGCAGGAGGCCTCCGGCCACGGCTGCGACCAGGTCGTCTTCCTCGACGCCCAGGAGGGCAAGTACGTCGAGGAGCTCGGCGGGATGAACATGTACTTCGTCTACGACGACGGCTCCATCGTCACCCCCGCGACCGGCACCATCCTCGAGGGCATCACCCGCTCCTCGATCATCGAGCTCGCCGGCAAGATGGGCCACCAGGTCACGGAGCGGAAGTTCGCCATCGAGGAGTGGAAGGAAGGCGTCGCCAGCGGCAAGATCACCGAGATCTTCGCCTGCGGCACCGCCGCCGTCGTCACCCCCGTCGGCTCGCTGAAGTACGCCGGCGGCGAGACCTCCGCCCCCGCCAGCCAGGACCTCACCATGCGCATCCGCGACGCCCTCGTCAGCGTCCAGCTGGGCAAGGCCGAGGACACCTTCGGCTGGATGCGCCGCGTGGTCTGAGCCGGCGCAGCGCCGCGCTGCCGCGCACGCGGTTGCCTCCGCTGGATGGCTGAGTCCGGCTGGCGGCAAGCCGTCTCCCGGTGGTTGAGGTGCGACGAGCGCCAGCGAGGAGCCTCGAAACCTCCGGGCCTTGATGGCGGGCTGTGGTGGGCACAGTCCGGTGTGCCGGGGCCACTGGTTTCGAGGCTCGGCCGTGGGCGGCCTCGCACCTCAACNCCTCCGGGCCTTGATGGCGGGCTGTGGTGGGCACAGTCCGGTGTGCCGGGGCCACTGGTTTCGAGGCTCGGCCGTGGGCGGCCTCGCACCTCAACCAGCGGCGGTCTGGCGGTAGGCCTCGGGGTTTGCTTCGTCGTACTCCCGGTGGTTGAGGTGTGACGAGCGGCNGGCCTCGCACCTCAACCAGCGGCGGTCTGGCGGTAGGCCTCGGGGTTTGCTTCGTCGTACTCCCGGTGGTTGAGGTGTGACGAGCGGCGGCGAAGAGCCTCGAAGCCTCCGGGCCTGCGTGGCGGGCTGTGACGCGCACAGTCCGGCGCACCGGGGCCACTGGTTTCGAGGTTCGGCGCTGGGGCGCCTCGCACCTCAACCAGCGGCAGTCTGGCGGCGAGTCTCGGGGTTCGCTTCCTCGTACCCCCGGTGGTTGAGGTGCGACGAGTGCCAGCGAGGAGCCTCGAAACCTCCGGGCCTTCCTGGCGGGCTGTGCCCGGCACAGGCCGTCGGAGGGGTGCCGCTGGTTTCGAGGCTCGGCCGCGGGCGGCCTCGCACCTCAACCAGCGGCGTACGGCTGAGGCTGGGGAGTCGCGCACCTCAACCAGCGGCGGTCGGTCGGCGCTGGGGCGCCTCGCGCCTCAGCCAGCGGCAGCCTGGGTGGTCGGACATGCCTGTGACCCCACCGTCAGGCGGGGTGTGGGGCGTGGTGGCTAGTAGTCGTCGGGGTCGAGGCGGTGCGGGGTGTCGAGCACCCGTGTGCCGTTGGGGCCGACGAGGAAGTGCCTTCCGTTGGGGGAGAGCCAGAGGTAGTGGCCGGGCTGGATGGTGACGTAACGCCACAGGCTGAAGGTCTTGGCGCGGTGGTGACGCCGGCAGAGGGGGACGAGGTTGCAGGGGCAGGTTGGTCCGCCCTTGTTGTGCTCGACCGAATGGTCGAGGTCGCAACGACCCGCTTTGACGCCGCAGCCGGGGAACCTGCAGGTGTGGTCGCGGAGCTGGACGCGTTGGCGGTGGCGGTCGGGGATCTCGTAGGAGTCGACGGGGATGCAGTCGGCCAGGTCGATGACCGGGCGGACGACGACGGTGGTGCGCGGTGCCTGGAGCCACTCCTTCACCTGGCTGGCGAGGACCGGGGTGCCGGTCTCCTCGTAGCGGGCGACGGGGTTGTTGCAAGTCAGCGTTGTGTCGGTGACGTGGATGTTGAGGGTCACCCGCCGGCCGGGGGACTGGGCGACGATCTCGCCGGTGTCGGGGTCGGCGAAGAGGAGGTCGAGGGACAGGTCCTGCCGNGCNAGCTCNGCNGCGGCCTTGGANCGGCGGACGTCGAGNGANGACTCGTCNCCGCACTTGCCGAGNAGGANCGCGCGGCGGGTGANGGCNTGGTCGAGGTCGTGGCCGTCGGCGGCGTCCATGAGGCCGTGGACGATGACGTGGCCGGTGTCGCTGGGCTCGTCGANGTCGAAGTGGCGGTGGTCGCTGNNCCGNTNNCGCTCGGCCTCCGCGTGGTCCGGGTCGAACCGAACGACGGCTTCGGCCACCAACCTCTCGAGCTGNTTCCAGCCGACGTCGTCGACGGCNGCGTCGAGCTGNCGGTCNACGAACTCGGCCGCCTCAGGACTGAGCGGGTGGGTGAGGTCGGAGATCCGCTGCGCCTTCCACGTGTCCGCCCGCCCCGCGACGACCGCGCGGTAGAGGCGGGGGAGGCGCCAGGCGCACTCGATGACCTGGCCGACGTAGGCCCGGCCGCCGATCGGGGAGCGGCCGAGGACGGCGATGAGCTCCATCAACGCGAACTCAGACACCAGCGGTGCTCCGGGGCCGGCGATGGGGACGCCGGTGTCGACAACACCGTCCAGCAACGTCGCCGCGCCTTCCTCGGTCTCGACGACGTTCTGGTCGGCCCACGCGACGATGGCGATCCACTCATCGACCCAGAGGCTCTTGCGGGCGTCGACGCGAGACTTGATCTCGCCAAGGAGCTCGGGCACGGACCGGCCGTCGTACTGGCCGATCGATGCGTTGGTTCCGAGATCCATGACTGGATTCTTCCAGAGACCACCGACACTTTGATTCGCCGGAAACCCGCCTGTGGACTGGCGATTCTCCCGATTCTGTATCCACAATCCGGCTTCAAGGCCCGGTGGTTTCGAGGCTCCTCGCTAGCGCTCGTCGCACCTCAACCACCGGGAGCTGGCGTCGCCTACGGGACCGCAAGCCGACTGTCGAACCCAGCCACCCGCGGTACTCCCTCGTCGCTGCCTCTCGGAGCTGTGCCGGTCACGCAACCGCAACCCGCGCAGATCCGGCACCTACGCAACCGCAACCCGACCGGCGGACCCGACCACCTGCGCAGCCTCCTCGTCGCTGCCTTTCGGAGCTGTACCGGCTACGCAACGGAAGCGCGCGGGCAGTCCGGCGCCCGGTGCCAGCTGCCGGTGGTTGAGGTGCGAGGCCGCCCGCGGCCGAGCCTCGAAACCTCCGGCACCGGCGCACCGGACTGTGCTGGTCACAGTCCGTCTTGCAGGCCGGCGCTCCCTACGCAACCGCAAGCCGACCGCCGGACCCGACCACCTACCCAGCATCCTCGTCGCTGCCTTTCGGAGCTGTGCCGGCTACGCAACGGAAGCCCGCGCGGAGCCCGGCACCGGTGCACCGGACTTGTGCAGGTCACAATCCGCCTGACCGGCCCGGTCTGCTCAGCGCGGCAGGCCCAGGATCCGCTCCCCCGCGACATTGCGCAGGATCTGTGTGGTGCCGCCGGCGATGGAGAGGCAGCGGGTGTTGAGCTGCTCCCACAGGTCGGCGGCGAGGGGGTCGTCGGCGTCGCGGGTGATGGTGCCGAGCAGGGCGAGGGCGTCGCCCTGGAGGCGCACCACGAGCTCGGAAGAGTCCTGGCGGCTGCGGACGCCGAGGAGCTTGGCGACGCTGGACTCGGCGCCGGGGCCGTGGCCGCCGAGGGCGCGCAGCGTGGTGCGCACGCCGAGGAGGGCGCAGACGGTGGCCAGGGCGACCTGGCGGCCGACCTGGACCCGCTCGACCGGACCGAGGTCGCGCGTCGCCGCGATCTCGACGGCCCGCTCGACGCTCTTGGTGAGGCGCGCGCTGGCCATGGCGACCCGCTCGTTGGCGAGCGTGGTGCGGGCCAGGCGCCACCCGTCGCCGGGCTCGGCGACGACGCAGTCGTCGGGGACGAAGACGTCGTCGAGGAAGACCTCGTTGAACAGCGCCTCGCCGGTGATCTCGCGCAGCGGGCGGACCTCGATGCCGGGCGAGCGCATGTCGACGAGGAAGTAGGTGATGCCCTTGTGCTGCGGGGCGTCGGGGTCGGTGCGGGCCAGGCAGATCGCCCAGTCGGCGCGCTCGGCGACCGACGTCCACACCTTCTGCCCGGTCAGCCTCCACCCGCCGTCGACCCGGACCGCGCGGGTGCGCAGCGAGGCGAGGTCGGAGCCGGAGCCCGGCTCGGAGAACAGCTGGCACCACACGAGCTCGCCGAGCAGCGACGGCAGCACGAAGCGCTCGCGCTGGGCGTCGGTCCCGTGGGACAGGATCGTGGGGACGGCCCAGCCGGCGATCACCAGGTCGGGCCGTACGACGCCGGCCCGGTCGAGCTCCTGGTCGATGACGATCTGCAGGGTGGGGTCGGCGCCGAGGCCGTAGGGCGCGGGCCAGTGCGGCGTCAGGTAGCCCTCGTCCACCAGTGCGGCGCGGCGGGCGTCGGGCTCGAGCGCAGCGATCCGCTCCACCGTCTCCCGCACCTCGGGGCGGACGGCCTCGTCGCGGCCCCCGAGGTCGACGGCGACGCGACGGCGGACCCCGGCGACCGCGGCGGCGGTGAGCCGCTCGGCGGCGGCGTCGGCGGACCCGACGAGCGCGCGGAGGCTGATCGCTCGGCGCAGGTAGAGGTGCGCGTCGTGCTCCCAGGTGAAGCCGATGCCGCCGAGGACCTGGATGCAGCCCTTGGCGACCTCGACGGCGCCGTCGAAGCAGGTGGCCTGCGCGACGTCGACGGCGAAGGCCCACTGCTCCAGCGAGCCAGCGCCCTCGACAGTGGCGTCGACGGGCACCGCAGCGGCGGCTGCGTCCCACGCGGCAGCGGTGACGGACTCGGCGGTCTCCAGCATCTCGGCACACAGGTGCTTGATCGCCTGGAAGGCGCCGATCTTCTGCCCGAACTGCTCGCGCACCTTCGCGTAGTCGACGGCGGTCTCGAGGCACCAGCGGGCCACGCCGGCGGCCTCGGCGGCGGCCAGGGTGACCGCGACCAGGCGGCGCCGCTCATCGGCCTCCCCCGCCTCGCCGCCGGGGAGACGGGCGTGACGGGTGCTCAGGTCGGCACCGGGCTCGGCGACCGGGTCGCCCGCGCCGGTGTCGAGGAGCAGCTGCTCGTCGGCGGTGCCGCCGTCCCAGACCGCGCCGCCGGGGTGCACCTGCACGCCGTACCGGCCGGGGCGCCCGGTCAGCAGGCTGCCGACCGCGGCGCCGAGCAGGCCGCCGGGCACCAGCTCGTGCGCGCACGCCTCGAGCGCGACGGCCTGGTCGAGCACGGTGCCGCCACCGCCGCCGGCCGACTCGGGCACCGCGATGGAGGCGACGCCCATCTCCTCGACGGCGGCCCAGACCTCCGCGAAGCGGGCCGCGGTGTCGCCCTCGGCGGCGCGGACGGCCTCCACCGGGCCGAGGCTGGCCGCCCACTTGCGCAGGCTGTCGGCGAGCTCGACCTGGTCGTCGCTGATACCGAGGGACATGGCACTCCTGGAGTCACGGAGGAACACGAAACTAGAACGCGTTCTAACTCTACTAGAGTGAGCGGGTGACCGACACCATGCCGTCCGACCTGCTGGAGCACGCGCGCAACGCCAAGGGCTTCATGCCCGAGGACGAGGGTGCGCTCCTGCACCGCATCGCCCTCGAGCGACTGCCCCACGGCCCCGGGCTCGAGGTCGGCACCTACTGCGGGAAGTCGGCGATCTACGTCGGCGCCGCCGCGCAGCAGGTCAGCGCGGAGACCGGGCGCACGGCGGTCGTGTTCACCGTCGACCACCACCGCGGCTCGGAGGAGAACCAGGCCGGCTGGGAGCACCACGACCCCACGGTCGTGGACCCCGAGATCGGCCTCATGGACACGCTGGGCCAGTTCCGCAAGAACATCGCCCGCGCCGGCCTCGAGGACCACGTGGTCGCCGTCGTCGGCCAGTCCACGACCGTGTCGGCGCACTGGCGCACGCCGCTGTCGCTGCTCTTCATCGACGGCGGGCACGGCGAGCAGCCGGCGCGCGACGACTTCAACGGCTGGGCTCACTGGGTGGAGGCGGGCGGCTACCTCGCCATCCACGACGTCTTCCCGGACCCCGCGGACGGCGGCCGCCCGCCGTACGAGCTGATCTACCTGCCCGCGCTGGAGAGCGGCGCCTTCACCGAGGTGGAGGCAGCCGGCTCCCTGCGCGTGCTGCAGCGCACCTCAGGCGCGGCCGGCGACCCGCTCGTCTGAGGTCTCGCGGCAGCCGCACTCGAGCGCGATCTCGTCGAAGTGCGGGGCCAGCGAGGTGCCGCGCATGATGCCCGAGCCCGGAGTGGCGTGCCCGTAGGTCTCCCCCAGCGCGTCGACGGCCAGCACCACAGCCGCCGCCGTGTACGTCGTGTGCTCGTGCGGCCAGTGCACGTTGCGCGGCTCGTCGGCCGGCCCGGGGCGACGCGGGTCGTCGTAGACCCACCCGGTCCAGTAGCGGCCGTCGTCCTCGCGCAGGTGCTGCACGTCGCGCAGGAGGGCCAGCGCCTTGCGCGAGGACTCCAGGTCGCCGACGGCGTCGAGCGCCATCGCCAGCTCACAGGTCTCCGCACCGGTCACCCAGGGGTTGGTGTCGACGCAGTGGATGCCGAGGCCGGGGACCACGAAGTCGTCCCAGCGCTTCGCGAGCAGCTCGCGCGCGGCCTCGCCGCGCACCGGTCCGCCGAGGACCGGGTAGTACCAGTCCATGGAGTACGACGACTTGTCCGCGAACTCGTGCGCGTGCGAGCGCACGGCGTGGCCGAGCCGGCCGCCGGCGAGCTCCCACTCGGGCTGCGGATCGTCCATGAGGTCGGCGAGGGCCACCCCCGCACGCAGCGAGTGGTAGATGCTGGAGTTGCCGGTCAGCAGGCAGAAGTCGTCGACGGGCGTCCACCGGATGCCGCCGAACGGCTCCTGCAGCGAGACCACGAAGTCGAGCCCGGCGCGCACCGAGGGCCAGTACTTCTCGACGAAGCGGATGTCGCGGCGCACCAGCCAGTGGTGCCACAGGCCGACGGCGAAGTACGCCGACATGTTGACCTCGCCGCGCTCGTCCTCGGGCTCGCCGCCGACGATCTTCATCGGCCACGAGCCGTCGGCACGCTGCATCGTCGGGATCCACGCGTAGGCGCGCTCGGCGGCCTCGACCTGGCCACCGACGAGCATCGCCATCGCGGCCTCGACGTGGTTCCAGATGTCGACGTGCTCACCGGTCGTCCACGGCACGGCGCCCCACGGCTCCTGCATCGCGGCGATCGCGGCCGCGGTGTCGGCGACGTCCTGCGCCGACAGCACGCCGTCGACGTAGGGCAGGCGGCTCAGCGGGACCTCGGGCACGGTTCCCTTCGTCACGAGGCCTCCGGCTTGCGGAAGTAGAGGACCATGCTCTTGCCGACCAGGGGATCGAGCACCTTGCCGGCGAGGCGGAGCGCCCGGGGCTGCTTCATGATCTCCCACACCAGCAGCTGGTGGTAGGCCTTCGCGAGCGGGTGGCCGTCGTTCTCGACGCCGACGGCGCACTTGATCCACCAGTACGGCGTGTGCAGGCCGTGCGTGTAGGACTTGCCCTCGAACACCATGGCGTCACCGGGGGTGCCGTCGTTGGGGCGGCCGCCCTTGGTGATCTTGTCGATGAGCTCGAGGTCGGTGTAGATGCGGATGTGGCCGCCCTCGGCGTTGTGGTAGTCCGCCGACAGGCGCCAGTTGACGACCTCCGGCAGCCAGCGGGGCACGGTCACGGCCAGGGTGCCGCCGGGCCGGAGGACGCGGATCAGCTCGCGGATCGCGGAGACGTCGTCGTGGATGTGCTCGAGGACCTCCGAGCACACGATGCGGTCGAACTCCTCGTCGGCGAACGGCAGCGCCAGGGCGTCGCCCTGCTTGATGTCGGCCTCGGCACCCTCGGGCACCTCGCCGGCCTCCTTCATGGCGACGAACAGGTCGCGGACCTTCTCGAGCTCGTCGGCGTCGAGGTCGAAGGCGATGACGTCCGCGCCGCGGCGATACATCTCGAAGCTGTGGCGACCCGCACCGGCACCCATGTCCAGGACGCGCTCACCCGGCCGGAGGCCGAGGCGGTCGAAGTCAACGGTCAGCATGTGTCAGTTCTCCTCGGTGGTCGGTGCGGCGGCGGCGTTGCGGCCCCGCTCGGCGTCGTACTCGGCGATCACGTCCTCCAGCACCTGGGCGGTGCTGGCCGCGACGGCGCTCCAGCTGAACAGCTCCTTGACCCGGCGGCGGCCGGCGGCCCCCATCTCGGCGCGGCGCTCGGGGTCGTCGAGCAGCGCGGCGAGGGCGGCGGTCAGCTCACCCACGTCGCCGGGCTCCACCACGTCGGCGCACAGCCCGTCGGGACCGACGACCTCGGGGATGGCACCGGCGCGGGACACCACGAGCGGGGTCTCGCAGGCCATCAGCTCCGCGGTCGGGAGCGAGAAGCCCTCGTAGAGGGAGGGCACGCAGGCGAGCTCGGCGGAGCCCATCAGCGCGACCAGCTCGTCGTCGGTGAGGCCGTTGGCGAAGGACACCCGGTCCTCGATGCCCAGCTTGGCGATGAGCTTCTCGGTGACCCCGCCCTCCTTGGGCTTGGTGACCAGGACCAGCTCGAGCTCGCGCTCGGTGACGAGCTTGGCGAAGGCCTCGAGCAGCACGGAGATGCCCTTGAGCGGGGCGTCGGCGCTGGCCATCGCCAGGATCCGGCCCGGGACGCGCGGCTCGGTCGGCGGCACGAAGCGGTCGTCGACGCCGAGCAGGATCGTCTCGATCCGCGCCGGGTCCACGCCGAACTCGCGCACGACGTCGCGCTTGGACGACTCCGACGGGACGATCACCCGGCGCAGCTGCGGGGCGGTGCGCTTCTGCTGGTTGAGGAAGGAGTACCAGCGCCACACACCGAGCTTCGGCAGCTCGACGCGGATCCTGGAGCCCTGCTTGCGCCTGAGCCACGGCGCCGCGGACAGCTCGATGCGGCGGTCCATCGTGATCGGGTGGTGGATCGTGGTCGCCAGCGGCAGGCCGACAGCCGAGGGGTCCTCGATGCCCAGCAGCGGCGTCGCCAGCGTCTGGTTGTCGAAGACGATGTCGAAGTCGTCGCGGCGCTCCGCGAGGAGCTTGACCACGCGCTTGCTGAAGGTGACCGGCTCGGGGAAGGCCCCGCTGCGCATGGTCAGCCACTCCTCGACGTCGACGAGGTCGCGGAACTCGCTGGGGCGCGGGTTCCGGAACTCGTCACCGGGCCGGTAGAGGTCCAGGCTCGGCACCTTGGTGAGGGTGACGCCCTCGTCCAGCTCCGGGTAGGGCTGGCCGGAGAACACCTCGACGGTGTGGCCGAGCGCCACGAGCTCACGGGTGAGCCGGCGGATGTAGATCCCCTGTCCCCCGACGTGTGGCTTGCTGCGGTAGGACAGCATTGCGATCCGCATTCAGTTACCTCTCCCCTTCACTAGCTCCCGGGGAGCAGGGCCGAAACAAAAACGTAGTGGAACGTGTTCCAAATTATGCGCTACCTGCCGGTAGCCTATCGACTGGGTCCGAACAACCCGCCTCGTCACACCACTCCAGGGGGTCAGTCCGTGAGCATCGCCAACCCGTCCACCTCCGACGACCTCGGGTCGGCAGCACAACGGGAGCGCCGCAAGCGGATCCTCGACGCGACCTACGAGCTCGCCAAGTCCGGCGGCTTCGACGCCGTCCAGATGCGCGCCGTCGCCGAGCAGGCCGACGTGGCGCTGGGCACGCTCTACCGGTACTTCCCCTCCAAGATCCACCTCCTGGTGAGCGCCCTGGGCCGGCAGTTCGACGAGGCCGCCGTCCGCCTGCGCGAGCGGGAGATCCCGGGCGACACCCAGGCCGACCGTGTGCTCTACGTGCTCAAGCGGATGGCCCGCGGCATGCAGGGCGACCCCAAGCTCACCGAGGCCCTCACCCGCGCCTTCATGTTCGCCGACAGCAGCGTCGCCAACGAGATCCACGTCGTCGGCATGGCGATGACCTCGATCGTGACCCACGCCATGCACGGCGGCGTGCCGGGCGAGGAGGCGGTCGACGACGAGGACGTCGCCATCGCCCGCGTCATCGGTGACGTGTGGCTCTCCGCGCTGGTCTCCTGGGTGACCGGCCGCTCCTCCGCGGCGGAGACCGCCGCCCACATGGAGACCGCGATCCGGCTGATCCTGCGCGACTGAGCGCACGATCAGGCGCCGAAGGCGTGGGTCGAGGTGACCCCGCCGTCGACGGCGATCTCGGCGCCGTTGACGTACGACGACTCGTCGCTGGCCAGGAAGACGTAGACCGGGGCGATGTCGCCCGGCTGGCCGACCCGGCGCAGCGGCACCTTGCTGGCGCCGAACTCCATCGCTGCGTCACCGCCGTGCACCCGCGTCATCGGGGTGTCGATCATGCCGGGGTGCACCGAGTTGACCCGGATCCCCTTCGGGCCGAGCTCCATCGCGGCGCACTTGGTCATGCCCCGGATCGCCCACTTGGTCGCGGCGTAGGCGGTGCACGACGGCATGCCGGCCAGTCCCTCGACGGACGAGGCGTTGATGATCGAGCCGCCGCCGTTCTTGCGCATGGTGCGGCTGACGGCCTGCATGCCGAGGAACACGCCGAGCTGGTTGACCCGCCAGACGAGCTCGACCTCCTCGGGCGACTGCCGCTCGATGTCACCGAAGCGCAGGATGCCGGCGTTGTTGGCGAGCACGTCCACGGGGCCGAAGCGGGCGTTGGTGTCCTCGACCAGCGCGGTCCACGAGGCCGCGTCGCTGACGTCGTGGTGGACGAAGTGCGCGGCGTCGCCGAGCCCGTCGGCGAGGGCCTGGCCCTCGTCCTTGGCGACGTCGGCGATGACGACCTTCGCGCCCTCCTCGACGTAGGCGCGCGCGATCGCCGCGCCCTGGCCCTGCGCGCCGCCGGTGACGATCGCGACCTTGCCCTCCAGCCGTCCGGCCATCACACGCTCAGCTTCATGATCGAGTCGGCCGCGAAGCCGACGTTCGGGTCCCGGTCGGCGAAGAAGCCGCCGAGCTGCTTGTCGAGGTCCTCGCCGGTCCACAGCTCGCCGGAGGCGTCGAAGCGCTGCTCCACGACCGGGGCCGCGACAAGGGCCACCATGCCGCCGTACACGACGAAGACCTGGCCGGTGATCCGCTCGGCGGCCGGCGAGGCCAGGTAGGCGACCAGCGGCGCGACGTGGTCGGGCGAGTACGGGTCGACCTCGCGGCCGGACTGGTCCTCGCCGAAGACGGCCGCGGTCATGGCGGTGCGGGCGCGGGGGCAGATCGCGTTGGCGCGCACGCCGATCTTCGACAGGCCGCGGGCGCTGGACAGGGTCAGCGCCGCGATGCCGGCCTTGGCGGCGGCGTAGTTGGGCTGGCCCGGCGAGCCACCGAGGAAGGCCTCGGAGGCGGTGTTGACGATGCTGCCGTAGACCGTGCCGGTCTCGCTCTCCTTGGCCTTGCCGCGCCAGTACGACGCCGCGTTGCGCGAGAGCAGGAAGTGTCCGCGCAGGTGGACCGCGATGACGGCGTCCCACTCCTCGTCGGACATGTTGAAGAGCATCCGGTCGCGGGTCATGCCCGCGTTGTTGACCACGATGTCGAGCCCGCCGAGCTGGTCGACCGCGGCCGCGACCATCGCGTCGGCCGTGGCCCGCTCGCTCACGTCGCCCGGTACGACGACCGCCTCTCCCCCGAGGCTGCGGATCTCCTCGACCGCGTCGTCACCGGCGCCGGGCAGGTCGTTGACGACGACCCGTGCCCCGGCGCGGGCCAGCGCGACCGCCTCCGCGCGGCCGAGGCCGGCGCCTGCGCCGGTCACGATCGCGACCTTGCCCTCCAGCGACGTCGTCGCGTCCGTCATGCTCACTCCTCAACCAGCGTGATCGCGGCCCGCGGGCACGCGGCGACCGCACGCCGGACGTTCTCGATGTTCTCGTCGGTGGTCTGCTCGGTGTGGAGCTGGAGGAAGTCGTCGTCGTCCAGCTCGAACACCTCGGGTGCCATGGCCTCGCACAGGCCGTTGGACTCGCAGAGGTCGAAGTCGACCTTGATCTTCATGTCTCGCCTCTCAGGTCATCTTCCGGTGGTCCCAGGACGCGACCCGGTCGGGGTGGATCACCACGCCGACCCGCTTGGTCGCCTGCTTCTCGACGGTCCTCATGCCGATGTCGCCGAGCGCCTCGAAGGAGTCGACGCCGAACATCCGCACCGAGACCGCCTTGCCGATCTCGAGGATCTCCTCGCGGTCGCGGACGATCTCCGCGCGCCCCTCGATGGAGACGCCGCGCAGCTCGAAGTAGTCGACGCCGTCCTCGACGAGGGCGGTGACGCGCGGGTCCCGCTCGAGGTTGACGACCTTCTGGCTGCGGCCGTAGGTCCAGAACGCGATCTTCCCGTCGCGCACGACGTAGAAGAGCGTGGTCAGGTGGGGGTGGCCGTCCTTGCCGTTGGCGGCGACCTGGACCTTGAGGTTCTCGTGCAGCAGCTGCTGCACCTCGTCGTCGGTCAGCCGCACCTGGTCGCGTCCGTTGCTCACCTCAGCCCCCTTCCGAGGAGTGGCCCGGGAAGACGTGGGCTGACGGGTCGATGACGACGGCGGCGTTGTTGACGGCGGTCGCCGCCTCGCCGAAGCCGACGGCGATCAGGCGCACCTTGCCGTCGTACTCGGTGATGTCGCCGGCGGCGAAGACCCGCGGCAGCGTTGTGCGCATCGCGCTGTCGACGACGATGTGCCGGCGGTGCGTCTCCAGGCCCCACTGCTGCAGCGGGCCGAGGTCGGCGACGAAGCCGAGCGCGGCGACCACGGCCTGGGCCGGGCGCACGGTCTTCTCGCCGTCGACGGCGACCTCGACCTCGGCGAGCGGGCCGCGGTCTCCCCCGTCGGCGTCGCGCAGGGCGGTGACCTCCGCCTTCGTGACGATCTCGACGCTGGAGGCCCGGACCTCCTCGACGGTGCGCTGGTGGGCGCGGAAGGCGTCGCGGCGGTGGACCAGGGTGACCGACCGGGCGACCGGCTCGAGGTGCTGGGCCCAGTCGAAGGCGCTGTCGCCGCCACCGACGATGACGACGTCCTTTCCGGCGTAGGGCTCGAAGCTGGGCACGAAGAACTCGACGCCGCGGCCGACCCAGCCGTCGGCGGCCGGCAGCGGTCGGGGGCTGAACTTGCCGATCCCGGCAGTGATGACCAGCGCCTTCGCGTGCACGACGGTGTCGTCGTCGAGGGTCAGCTCGACGCCGGTCTCCTCGTCCACGGCGAGGCCGGTCGCGGTGCGGCCGAGGAGCTGCACCGGCTGCGCGGTGAGCGCCTGCGCGACGAGGCCGTCGACGAGGTCGCGGCCCTTGACCGACGGGAAGCCGGCGACGTCGAGGATCGCCTTCTCCGGGTACATGGCGGTGACCTGGCCACCGAGCTCGGGCAGCGAGTCGACCAGCGCGACGCTCAGCCCGCGGAAACCCGCGTAGTAGGCGGCGTACAGGCCGGCGGGACCCGCGCCGATGATGGCGAGGTCGCAACGCACGGTGGTGTCCACGCCGGAACTGTAACGTGTTCTACTTGCTCTTGTCTCGCGGTGCGTCGGTGTCGAGGCCGTCGACGAGCCACCCGTTGTCGGTGTGCACCATCGTCACCAGCACCTTGAACGGCGTCAGCACCGTCTCCGGCTTGCCGTCCCGGGTGCGGGTCACGACCTGGTTGAGGAACACGAGCGCCTCGAGCCGGGTGCGGTTGGCGCGGACGACGCCCTGCGCGACCACGTTGGCCTGGACGACGGTCTTGTTCGCGACGAAGTCGTCGCGGATGTCACCGGCGGTCTTGCGGTACTGCGCCTCGAACTGCGAGGTCATCAGCTCCGCGGCGGCGTCGACCTCCTCGTCGTACTTCTGGAAGTCGACGGCGACGATCTCCTGCGCCGCCTTGGCGGCCGACTCGACGCCGTCCTGGACGGCGAGCTGGTCGGCGACGACCGGACGGTCGTCGGGCACGGTGACCGAGCCTGCGTCGACGGCCTTCGTGCCGCCGTCGTGGCGGATCCACCACACGGCCTGGCCGGCGAGCAGCAGGGCCAGCAGGCCCAGGGCGATGATCAGCACCCGCGTCGTCTTGGGCCGGGCGAGCACGCCCCGGCGGGAGCCGTCCTGCGCGGCCGGGGCCCCTGGCCCGGTCGCGGCAGCCCTCGGCTTGCCTTCGCCCTTCGTCAACGAGACACCTGCCGAGGACGGGTGCGCCGTGGCGGTCTTCCCGGCCTTCTCCGCTGCGGGCGTGGCGGGTGTGGTCGACGTGGTGGGCGTGGTCGACGTGGTGGGCGTGCTCGACGTGGTGGACGCGCTGGGCGTGGTGGACGTGCTGGACGTCGTGGACGACTGGCCGGCGATCTTGCGCGGCCGCGGGGTCTGCCCGCGGGAGCTGGCGGGGCGGCGGGGCGTGGGGCGGCTCATCGGGTCACTCCTCAGCCCAGCTCGACGTACTGCAGGTCGCGGGTCAGCCACTGGCCGTCCTTGCTCACGAGCTCGACCTGGATCCGGTAGTTGCGGGCCTGCTCCTTGAACTTGGTCGTCTTGTTGGTGACGGTGCCGTCGGTGGCGACGATGACGGTCGCGGAGTCCTCGTCGCCGGCGACGAGGCCGGCCCACACGACGCGGGCGGTCATCGTCGACTTCGCCTCGGTGGCCAGCTTGCGCAGGTCCTTGGCGCCGGCGTCGTACTGCTTGCGGAAGTCGCCGGTCGAGAGCTTGCGGACCTTCTCGATCGTGGAGTCGGGATCCCGGTGGTCGAAGTTCACGAACGCGGTGACCATCGTGGTGGCGGCCTCGAGCTGGTCGGCGACGCGGTCCTGGTCGGCACGGTCGGCGAGGCGGACGGCCTGGACGGTGCCGCGGCCGACGTCCTGGCCGGCGCCGGGGACGATGTCGACGCCGCCGGCGCGCTCATCCCGGGCGTCCCAGAGGAGCACGCCGAGCAGCACGGTCACGCAGGCGAAGAGCACCGTCGCGGCGTACAGCGCGATGTTGAGCCGGACCCGGCTCCGCTCCTCCTCCGCAGCCTGCGCCGCGGTCACCGGCTCGCCACCGGCCCGATCAGCAGCCACTTCCACGCATCCCCTCCCAGGACCGACAGGTCCTCCGGCTTGTTCAGCTTGACGGGGTTCCCCGCGTTGTCCACGAGCCCCGGCACCCTCCCGGTCGACGGGTCGTAGACGCCACTGTAGACGCGTCCGGGCGACGCCTTGCCGGCACGGTTGCTCGGCGCGTACTTCGTGCCGCGCATGACGTACGGCGGCCCCGACTCGCAGCTGACGTCGGCGATGGGCCCGTCGGTGAGGTCCTGGGTCGAGCGCCACTCCTCCGGCGGGAGGTAGCCCTTCGTGCACGGCGGCACGCTGTAGTCGAGCTGCAGGTTGACGTGGCCCCAGCCGTCGGAGGTGGAGCCGGTCGGACCGCTCGCGAGCACCGCCGGGTAGGTCACGAGCAGCTGCTCGATGCCGTCGAGCTCGCTGACCAGGACCTGGTCGAGGGTGATCAGGTCGCTCAGCAGCACCGGCAGGGTCGGCTCGAGGTCCTTGAGCAGCCGGTCCAGGGCGCGGGCAGCGCCGGGAGTCGCCTGGAGCACGGTGCGCAGGTCGCGGTCGCTGCCGCGCAGCATCGACGTCACCGTGTTGAGGTCCTTCGCGAACCGGCGGATGTTCTCCTTCTGTCCGCGCTGGGTGCGCAGCACGGTGAGCCCGTCGTCGAGCAGCGCGATGGTCTCGTCGGTGTGCGCCTGGGCCTCCTCGATGAAGGCGGAGCCGCCGTCGAGCAGGCGCTCGAGGTCGCGGCCGGTGTCGCCGAACATCAGCCCGAGCTCCTTGACGACCTTCTTGAGGCTGTCGCGGTCGACGGAGCCGACGAAGCGGTTGAGGTCGACCAGCAGGTCGCCCTCGTCGACGGGCAGCGAGTCGGCACCGCCCTCGTAGCGGGTGCCGTCCTCGGCGTACGGGCCGCCCTCGCTGGTGGGCAGGAAGTCGAGGTACTGCTCACCGACGGCCGAGAGGTTGTGCACCTCGACCCGGGCGTCGACGGGCAGCCTGGTGTCGTGGCGCAGGTCGATGGTGACGTCGACACCGTCGTCGGTCGCGTCCATGCGGGTCACCCTGCCGACCTTCACCCCGCGGTAGGTGACCTCGCTGCCCTCGAAGAGGCCGCCGGAGCCCGGCAGGCTCGCGGTCACCGTGATGTTGCGGCCGGTGACCCGGTCGACCACGCCGAGGTAGCTGGCGGTGATGTAGGTGATGCCGACGGCGCTGAGCACGACGAAGGCCATCAGCCGGATCCGTACGCCGCGGCTCATGCTGTGGCTCCCAGGAGGCTCTCGGTGCTCTGGTTGTCGTACGACGCCCCCGGCTCGGCCAGGCCCTTCGTCAGGCCGGACAAGATGCCGTCGGTGCCGAGCAGGCCGCCCTTGAGGAGGCTGCCGAGGTCGAGGTTCGGCAGCGAGTTCAGCAGCTTGCAGACCGGGCTGGTGCGCAGGTCGGGCGCCTTGCACTTCTGCTTGAGGTCCTTGAGCAGGTCGAGGTCGTTGAGCACCTTCGCGCAGGCGGTGCCGGTGAGGCTGCCGCTCTGGAGGCAGCGCGAGACCTGGTCGAGGACCTGCCCGAGGTCGGGCAGCTGGATGTCGGGGATGCCCAGCGTGCGCAGCAGGTTCGCCAGGTCGATGTCGACGCGGGCGATGGTGTCGGCGTAGTCGCCCTGGACGATCTTGTTGGCCGACTGCGGGAACGGGAAGCTGATCAGCAGGTTGAGGCCGGGGGCCAGCTGCTCGTCGGCCTCGCGCAGGCGGCGCAGGATCGGGCTGAGGTCCTCGAGGATCGCGAGCACGTCCTTCTTGCTGGCGTTGATCACCCGGGTGCCGACCTTGCCGAGCTTGTCGAGGGCGCCGAGCATCTCGACGAGCTCGTCGTGCTGGGCGGCGAGGACCTTGATCGCCGGGCCGGTGGCGTCCAGCGCCTCGCCGATCGTGTCCTTCTCGGCGTTGAGCGTCTCGGTGAGGTTGTTCAGCGACTCCAGGGCGTTGATGATCTCGACCTTCTGCTGGTCGAGCGTCCCGACGACGGAGTCCAGGGACGACAGCAGCGACTTGAGCCGGTCCTCGCGGCCCGACATCACCTGGTTGGCCTCGCGGAAGACGGTACCGAGCTGGGCCACGCCACCGCCGCTGAGCAGGAACGAGAGCGCGCCGAGCACCTCCTCGACCTCCGGGTTGCGCCCGGTGGCGGGGAGCTCGATGACGTCACCGTCGGCCAGCCGCCCGATGGGCTGCTCGTGGCGCGGCGCCTCGAGGGCGACGTACTTCTCGCCGAGGAGGGAGACCTGGCGGATGTCGGCGATGGCGTTGTCCGGCAGCTCGACGTCCTTGCGCACGAGCAGCTTCACCTCCGCGTTCCAGCCGGACCGCTCGACCTCGGCGACCTCGCCGACGACCACGTCGTCGACCATCACCGGCGAGCGCGGCACGACGTTGAGCACGTCACGGAAGTACGCCGTCACCTCGAACGCGTCGTCGGCGTCGACCTCGTGCCCGGGCAGGGGCAGGTCGTAGGCGCCGTCGAAGTCGCTGCAGGCGGTCAGGCCGGCCAGCAGGGCCAGGCCGACACCGGTCGCGAGCGCGGTACGCGTGCGGCGACGCAGGGGGCGCGTGCTCATGAGCCACCTCCGAGCAGGGTCTCGACCGAGGCGCCGTCGCCGGTCGCGTAGGAGATCTCCGTGACCTCGGGCAGCCGCACGCCCTGGTCGGTGTCCGAGCCGGCCTTCGCGCCCTTGGCGCCCGCCCCGGTCTTCGCCTTGGGGAGCAGGGACTTGTACTCGGGTGGCAGCCACGGGAGCTTCGTCAGGATCGGCTCGAGGAGCTTCTCGATGACGGTGCAGGCGGTGTCCTTGAGGGCCGCGGGCATCGCCGGGTTCTGCTGGATGATCGCGCAGATGAACCCGTCGGCGTCCCAGATGTAGCCGCCGATGCCGACGCGGCTGTTCTGCGACCCGGTGACGTGGTCGAAGCCGACGTGCAGGTTTCCGATCGCGGTCGGCGCGACGCGCAGCGCCGTCTCGATGCTGTCGGCCTCGGACACGATGGTGCTGAGGACGTCGGTCAGCTTGCGGACGTCGGTCACGAGCGCGTCGCGGTTGTCGTTGACGAAGCCCTTGACGCTGCCGACCGCGCGGGCGACGGCGGCGACCGCGCGCTGGAGCTCGTCGCTCTCCTCGGCCAGCATCGCGGAGACGCCGGTGAGGTCCTTCATGAACGCCTGGACGAGGCGGTCGTTGTCGGCGAGGGTCGCGGTGAACTTCGCGAGCTGGGTGACCGTCTCGAACAGCGGCCCGGCGCCGTTGCCGAAGGTCTCGGCCGCGGCCGCGAGGTCCCGGATCATCCGGTTGCCCTTGGCCCCCTGGCCGTCGAAGGCCTTCTCCCCTGCCTCCAGCAGGTTGTCGAGGGTGCCGTCGGCGTTGACGCCGTTGGGCCCGAGCGCCCGGGTGAGGTCCTGGAGGCTGCTGTAGATGCGATCGAGCTCAACGGGGACGCCGGTCCCCTCGAGCGGGATGTCGGCGCCGTCGGCCATCACGTCGTCACCCTCGCCGTAGACGGGCGTGAGCTGGACGAAGCGGTCGGCGACCAGGGTCGGGGTGACGATGACGGCCTTCGCGTCGGCGGGCACGCGGTACTTCGCGTCGTACTCGATGTCGACGCGCACGGAGTTGCCCTCGGGGATGACCGCCGTGACCCGGCCGACGTTGACGCCGAGGATCCGCACGTCGGTGCCCTTGTAGACGCTGACGGCGCGCGGGAAGTGCGCGGTGACGGTCTTCATCTCCGCCGGCGAGCGGAGCACGTTGACCATCACGCCGACGAGCAGGAGCACGCCGACGACGACCAGCACGCGGCGGTCGAGGCGCCTGAGGATCGTGGACACCATCGCCGTCACTCCTCCACGAACCCGGGCAGGAACTCACCCGTGGGCAGCGCGAGCAGGTTGGACGCGTAGGCGTCGAACCACGGGCCGGTGCCGAGGATGTTGCTCAGGATGGACACGTACGGGCCGAGGGCGTCGAGGGTCTCCTTGATCCGCTTCTTCTTCGACACCAGGAAGGAGACCAGGCCGTCGACCTCCTCCAGCGCCGGGCCGATCTGCTCCTCGTTGTCCTTCACCAGCGCCCGCAGCTCCTTGGCGAGGGTCTCGGCGTTGACGAGCAGGTCGTGCACGGCGTCCTTGCGGTTCAGCAGCTCCTTGAAGACCAGGTCGCTGTTCTTCATCAGCTCGACCAGGTCGTCGCTGCGCTCGGCGAGCACCTCGGTGACGACCTGCGAGCTCTCGAAGAGGGACTGCAGCTCCTCGTCGCGCTGGGCCACGGTGCGCGAGAGCCGGGAAATGCCGTCGAAGGACGCCTGGATCTCCGGCGCGGCGACGTCGAGGGTGTCGGCGACCGTGTCGAGGGCGGTCGCGAGCTGGTCGGTGTCGATCTCCTCGGTGGTGGCGGTCAGGTCACCGAAGACCCCGACGATGTCGTACGCCGCCTCGGTGCGGTCGAGCGGGATCGTCTCCCCCGCGGCGAGCTGGCCCTTGCCCACCGGCTGCAGGTCGAGGAACTTCTCGCCGAGCAGGTTGAGCACCTCGATCGAGGCCGTCGACTCCTCGCCGAACTCCACGTCTCCGTCGAGCTCGAACTTCACCCGCACCCGGTCGGTGTCGAGGGTGACGTCGGTGACCCGGCCGACCCGGATGCCGCCGACCTGGACGATGTTGCCCTTGTGGATGCCGCTGGCGTCGCTGAACTCGGCGTAGTAGGTGGTGCCGCGGAAGCCCGGGAACTTGCCGAGGTTGAAGGTCGCCGCGGAGACCACGGCGAGCACCACGAGGGTGATCACGCCGAGGCGCAGGACGCGTGCTTCGCTCGCCCGGGCCATCAGTCGTTGCACCTCGGCGCGGAGGAGTGGAACTCGATCTTGTTGAGGTACCTGTTGAGCTCCTTGAGCAGGGACTGCTCGCCGAGCAGGGGCAGCCGGATGCTCGCCGACACCCCGCAGACGTAGTACTGGTACCAGGAGCCGTAGGTGCCCGTGCGGGTCTGGTCGGTCATCGTCTCCGGCATCCGGTCGAGCAGCTCGGCGAGGTTCTTCTGGTTCTCCGGCTTGTTGAGCAGCTTCGCCAGGGAGCGCAGCGCCGCGATGTCCTCCTTGAGCAGCGGACGGCCGCGGCGCACGAAGTCGGCGACGGTCACGGTCAGCTGCGAGATGTTGTCGAGCGAGGAGCCGATCGCGTCGCGGTCGCGGGCCAGGTCCGTCATCCAGTCCTTCAGCTCGACGACGAGGGTGCTCAGCTGGCCGCGGCGATCCTGGACGGTCTCCATGGTCTCGCTGAGGTTGGTGACGACCTCGCCGATCAGCTTGTCGCGGTCGGCGAGCGCCGAGGTCAGCGACGCGGTGTTCGCGAGCAGGCTGCGCACCGTGCCGCCCTCGCCCTGCAGCACCTGGATCAGGTTCATGCTGAGCTCGTTGACCTGGTCGGGCGTGAGCGCGGCGAACAGCGGCTTGAAGCCGTCGAAGAGGACGGTCAGGTCCAGCGCGGGCTTGGTGTTCTCGATCGGGATGGTCGCGCCGTCGCGCAACGGCTCGGCGTCCTTCGCCTCGTTGCCCTGCACGAGCGCCATGTAGCGGTCGCCGACGAGGTTGAGGAAGCGGATCTCGGCGCGGGAGGCGGTCGTCATCTCGACGCCGGAGTCGACCTTGAAGGTGACCAGCGCCTGGGAGCGGTTGTGGTGCTCGACCTTCTTGACCTCGCCGACGTTGACGCCCGCGACCCGGACGTCGTCACCCTTCTCGAGCATGGTCGCGTTGGCGAAGACCGCCTTGAACTCGTTGCGGTCGCCGAAGCCGATGTTGCCCATGATCACGGCCAGGGTGCCGGTGACCACGACGGAGATGATCGTGAAGATGCCCAGCTTGACCGCCGCGGCGGTCGTGGCGGCGTTGCGCCTCCTCAGCAGGGCACTGGTCGCGTCCTTCACCCGGCAGCCCTCCCCTCACGCACGACCGGGCCGTAGAGCAGCGAGCCGAGGGCACCGTACGCCGTGGGGTCGCCGCCGCTGCGCTCGGCGAGCATGACGTTGACGATCTTCTGCTCGCTCGAGGTGCCGGCGTAGCCGCTGTCGATGCCGGAGCGGTGCGCGACCGGGTTCGGGTTCGACAGGCCGGGGACCGGGAACGGCAGGTAGCCGCCCTTCTCGTCCTGGTCGGTGCCCTGGTCCAGCGGGTTCCGGTCGCTGGGGACCTTGAAGCTCGGCAGGCCGGCGCACCACGGTCCGTGGCCGACCTCGCCGTAGGTCGGCAGGTCGCGCTCGTCGTACACGCGGAACTGCGGGGCGCCGAGCTCGATGTACTGCTTCACCCAGTTGCCCTCGAAGGTCTTGGAGAGGATGGGCTCGTAGTTGGCGGCGCCGCGGATGAGGCACGGGAACTCGGGCGAGTACTCTGCGAGCAGCGCGATCACCGGCGCGGTCACCTCCCCCATCCGGATCAGGTTCTGCTCGTTGTTGCCCAGCACCCGCGTGGCGGTGTTCGCGAGGCCGGTGAGGTCGGAGAAGAAGACGTCGAGGTCAGCGGCCTTCTCCTGCAGCGTCTTGCTGGTGACGGTGACGTTGTCGAGCACGTCGAGCAGGTCGGGCGCGGCCAGGTCGTAGGCGTCGGCGACGTCGGCGAGGGCCTCGAGGTCCTGGCGCAGCGTCGGCAGCGAGTCGTCGATGGCGCCGATGTAGGTGCCGAGCTGGTCCATGGTCCTGCCGAGGTCCTGCCCGCGGCCGTCGAGCGCGGTCGACAGCGCATTGAGGGTCAGGTTGAGGTCGACCGGGCGCACGGCGCGCAGCAGCGGGAAGAGGTCGGCGAGGATCTGGCTGAGCTCGACGTTGGTCTCGACCCGGTCGGAGGGGATCACGTCGCCGTCCTCCAGCGGCCGGCCGGGCTCGCCGTCGGGCTTCATGAAGGCCACGAACTTCTGGCCGAACAGCGTGGTCGGCAGGATGTGCACGCCCGAGTTGGCCGGGATCTTCTTCGCGGCGTCGGGCTGGAGGGCGAGGGTGATCTCGGCCTCCTTGCCGTCCTGGTCGATCTTCTCGACCCGCCCGACGAGCACCCCGTTGATCCGCACGTCGCCGAACTTCGCCAGCTGCAGGCCGGCCCGGTCGGCCTTGACGGTGACGCGCGTGACGTCCTCGAACGTCTTGTTGTAGAGCGCGATCGAGAGCCACAGCAGCAGCGCGATCACCGAGATGAACGCGATGCCCGCGACGACCAGACGGTTGTGCTCGCGGGCGCTGTCGTGATGGATGTTCACCAGCACCTTGGAATCACCCCGTGATCCTGACGGTGGTCGTCGAGCCCCAGATCGCGAAGCTCAGGAAGAAGTCCGCGACCACGATCGTCACGATGCTCGTCCGGATCGCCTTGCCGACGGCGCGGCCGACACCGGCGGGACCGCCGGAGGCCGTGTAGCCGTAGTAGCAGTGGATGAGGATCACCGCGACGGCGAGGAAGAGCAGCTTGAAGAACGACCACACCATGTCGATGGGCGGCAGGAACTGCAGGAAGTAGTGGTCGTAGGTGCCGGCGGACTGTCCGTAGATGAGCGTCACGATCAGCCGCGGCGAGAGGTACGACGCACAGAGGGCCACGATGTAGAGCGGGATGACCGCGACGAAGGCCGCCACCATCCGGGTGGTGACCAGGAAGGGCAGCGACGGGATGCCCATCACCTCGAGGGCGTCGATCTCCTCGGAGATCCGCATCGCGCCCAGGCGGGCGGTGTAGCCGCAGCCGACCGTCGCAGCCAGCGCGATCGCGGAGACGAGCGGCGCCACCTCGCGGGTGTTGAAGTAGGCCGAGATGAAGGCGCTGAACTTCGCGACGCCGATCTGGCTGAGCGAGGCGTAGCCCTGGATGCCGACCTCGGTGCCGGCGAAGAACGCCATGAACGCGATCACGCCGACCGAGCCGGCGATCAGGCTGAGCCCGCCGGCGCCGAAGGCGACCTCGGCGAGGGTGTTGCTGATCTCGCGGGGGTAGCGGCGGATCGCGCGCGGCGCCCACATCAGCGCCTTCGTGTAGAAGAGCAGCTGGTCGCCGTACCCCTCGAGCGTGGAGCGGCCGGCCCGTACGCCGTCGGACATGAAACCGGGGAAGCCCGCCATCACAACCCCACCGGCGGTGCGACCTGGAAGTAGATGGCCGTGATCACCGCGTTCAGGAAGAACAGCGCCATGAACGCGACGATCACCGACTCGTTGACGGCGCGGCCGACGCCGCTGGGGCCGCCGCCCGCGCCGAGGCCCTTGTAGGCCCCGATGATCGCGGCGAGCCACCCGAAGATGACCGCCTTCACCATCGCGATGTAGAGGTCGGGCAGCGAGGCGAGGGCCGTGAACGAGGACAGGAAGGCGCCCGCGGAGCCGCCCTGCACGATGACCGTGAAGAAGTAGCCGCCACCGATGCCGGTGCCGATCACGATGCCGTTGATCATCAGCGCGACGAACATGGTGGCGACGACGCGGGGCACGACCAGGCGCTCGAGCGGGTCGATGCCGAGCACCTCCATCGCGTCGATCTCCTCGCGGATCTTGCGGGCACCGAGGTCGGAGCAGATGGCCGAGCCTGCGGCACCGGCGATGATCATCGCCGCGGCCATCGGTGCTGCCTCCCGGACGGTCGCGAGCACGGCCGTCGCACCGGCGAAGGACTGGGCGCCGAGCTGTCCGGTCAGGTTGCCCACCTGCAGCGAGATGACCGCGCCGAACGGGATCGAGACCAGGATCGTCGGCATCAGCGTCACGCTGGTGACGAACCACGCCTGCTCGAGGAACTCGCGGACCTGGAAGGGGCGGGTGAAGATCCGCTTGGTCACCTCGACGACCATGACCGCGATCTCACCGGGGCCGCGAACGACCGAAACGGCGTTGAACGCCACGCCCCACTCCTCTCCCCGTACTGACTGCGCCGGGACCGGGCCCCTTGCGCCCGGCAATACTAGAACACGTTCTCGTTGTGACCAACGCGACATGTTGTGACGGCGCCCACAGGCGTCCTCCCTCTGAGGGCTCAACGGACCCCCTCCGCGTGGGTCACGGGAAGTGACGCCACTCACATCCGGGTCCCTAGGATCGTTCCGTGCCGCCTCCCGCGTCCGACCTGCCCACGCCCCTGCGGGCGGTGGTGGGGCACCCCTCAGCGGTGCTCCTGGTCACCCAGCTGCTGCTCGTGCTCGCCTACCCCGGCCTCCAGGGCTCGACCGTCGGCCGCGCCGTCGCGGGCGTGGCCCAGATGGCCGTCGTGCTCAGCGCAGTGTGGGCCGTGCGCCGCACGGAGGTGCTCACCTGGGTGGCGCTGCTGCTCGGCGGCCCGTCCGTCGTGCTCGCCGTCGCGGAGGCGGTCCAGCCGGACGTCGGCTGGGTCGTGGTCGCCTCGGCGGCCTTCCACGTGCCGTTCTACCTCTTCGTGTCCTACGCGCTGGTGCGCTACCTCTTCCACGACGACAAGGTCACCCGCGACGAGCTCTTCGCGACCGCGGCTGCGTTCACGGTCGTGGCCTGGGGCTTCGCCTACCTGTACGCCGCCGTGCAGGTGCTCTGGCCGGGCTCCTTCGTCGGCTGGTCGAGCCCCGAGGGCGCGACGGAGCTGCCCTGGTTCGAGCTGCTGTACCTGTCGTTCACGACGCTGACCAGCGTCGGGCTGTCCGACATCTACCCCGTCCTCGCCCAGGCGCGCGGCGTGGTGATGGTCGAGCAGGTCGTCGGGGTGTTCTACGTGGCCCTCGTCGTGGCACGCATCGTCGGGCTCACCGCGCGTCGGCGGGGCTGAGCAGGGCCCGGTCCCTCAGGGGCGGCCGAGGTCGACCATCGTGCTGCCGCCCGCGACCTGCTCGCGGGTGGTCAGCGAGCGGACGCGCCGGCGGTAGCGGAGCACCTGCGCGGCACCGAGCGCCCACAGGACGTACTGGACGGCCATCGCCCAGCGGAACGCCTCCGGCGTGTAGGTGCCCTCCGCGCCGCCCGGCGAGAGCAGGTCGAGGACCACACCGACCGCGACGATCACGAGCAGCGAGGACGTGAAGCCACCGACGTTGATGATGCCGCTGGCACTGGCCGTGCGGTGGTCGGGGTTGCTGGTGCGGGCGACGTCGAAGCCCACCATCGAGCCCGGTCCGCCGGCGCCGGTCACCAGGATCAGCAGGACCAGCAGCCACAGCGGGGCGTCGCCGGGCCACAGCAGCACGGCCGCCCACACGCTGGCCATCGCGGCGATGATCGTCAGCCCGAGCGTCGAGCGGTGCCACGGCTGCCGTCCGACCAGCCACCCGAAGAGCGGGCCGTAGACCAGGTTGGTCAGGAAGAGCACCGAGATGAGCACGCCCGCGGTCGTCCGTGAGGTGTGCTCGGCGGTGACGAGGAACGGGAAGCCCCACAGCAGGCCGAGCAGGGCGGGGCTGAACGGGGTGGAGAAGTGGATCCACAGGCCCAGCCGCGTGCCCGGCTGCTCCCACGACGCCGCCAGGCTCCGGCCGAGGGCGCGGGCCGTCATCGGCACGCCCCGCAGGTGCGCCTGCGCGGGCGTGTCGTGCAGCACCAGGCGCAGCACGACCAGCATGACCATGCCGGCGACCGCGCCGGCGAGGTAGGCACGGGTCCAGCCGAGCTGGCCCAGCGCCCAGGTCATCGGGGCCGCGGCGCCGAGTGCGCCGAGCTGGCCCAGGTTGCCGGTCAGCTGGCTGACCAGCGGGACCTGCCGGGCCGGGAACCACGACGTCACCAGCCGCAGCACGCAGATGAAGGTCATCGCGTCGCCCACACCCACCAGCGCGCGGGCGACCAGCGCAGTCGGGTAGTCGCCGGCGAACGCGAACGCCGCCTGCCCGGTGCTGACCACCGTGACCGCCGCGGTGAGCACCGTGCGGGAGCCGAAGCGGTCGACCATGAGGCCGACCGGGACCTGCATGGCGGCGTACACGAGCAGCTGGAGCATCGTGAACGACGCCAGCTGGCTGGCCGAGATGTCGAAGCGCTCGGTCGCGGCGAGGCCGGCGACCGCGAGGCTGCTGCGGTGGAAGACGGCGAGGCCGTAGACCACCAGGCCGACCGCCCAGACGATGTAGCGCCGCCCAGGCCTGGACCCGGGCTCCGCACTCACCAGAGCAGGTTACCCACGCCAGGGGGCGCAGCCGGCGTCGAGGACGACGTGCCCCGGCTCACTCGAGCTCGTCCCTCGCTCGGCGCTCCCTCCTCACTTGGTCGCTTCCATCATCTGGCGGAGCTCCTTCTTGAGCTCGCCGATCTCGTCACGCAGGCGGGCGGCGAGCTCGAACTGGAGCTCGGTGGCGGCGGCCTTCATCTGGTCGGTGAGGTCCTGGATCAGCTGGGCCAGGTCGGAGCTGGGCATCCCGGCGAGCTCGGCGGCGTGTCCGCCGACGTCGGTGGAGCGCAGTGCCGGGGTCGGGGACTTCGCCGGCTTCACGCCGCCGGCGCGGCCCTTCTGACCGACGTCGGCCCAGGTCTGCAGCAGCTGCTGGGTGGTCTCGTCCTCGCGGGCGAGCATCTCGGTGATGTCGGCGATCTTCTTGCGCAGCGGCTGCGGGTCGATGCCGTGCGCCTCGTTGTAGGCGATCTGCTTCTCGCGGCGCCGGTTGGTCTCCTCGATCGCCGACTCCATCGACGGGGTGATCCGGTCGGCGTACATGTGCACCTGGCCGGACACGTTGCGGGCGGCGCGGCCGATGGTCTGGATGAGCGACTTGTCGGAGCGCAGGAAGCCCTCCTTGTCGGCGTCGAGGATCGCCACCAGCGACACCTCGGGCAGGTCGAGGCCCTCGCGGAGCAGGTTGATGCCGACGAGGACGTCGTAGAGGCCGAGCCGCAGGTCACGCAGCAGCTCGATCCGCTTGAGGGTGTCGACCTCCGAGTGCAGGTAGCGGGTGCGGATGCCGGCGTCGAGGAGGTAGTCGGTGAGGTCCTCCGACATCTTCTTCGTCAGCGTGGTCACCAGGACCCGCTCGTCCTTCTCGGCGCGGGTGCGGATCTCGTGGATCAGGTCGTCGATCTGTCCCTTGGTCGGCTTCACCACCACCTCGGGGTCGACCAGGCCGGTCGGGCGGATGATCTGCTCGACCACGTCGCCCTGCACCTTGTCGAGCTCGTAGTCGCCCGGGGTCGCCGAGAGGTAGACGGTCTGGCCGATCCGCTCGAGGAACTCCTCCCAGCGCAGCGGCCGGTTGTCCATCGCGCTCGGCAGGCGGAAGCCGTGCTCGACCAGGTTGCGCTTGCGGGACATGTCGCCCTCGTACATGCCGCCGATCTGCGGGACCGCGACGTGCGACTCGTCGACCACGAGCACGAAGTCCTCGGGGAAGTAGTCGAGCAGGGTGTTCGGCGCGCTGCCACGGCTGCGGCCGTCCATGTGCATCGAGTAGTTCTCGATGCCGGAGCACGAGCCGACCTGGCGCATCATCTCGATGTCGTAGGTCGTGCGCATCCGCAGTCGCTGCGCCTCGAGCATCTTGCCCTGCTTCTCGAAGACGGCGAGCTGCTCGGCGAGCTCGGCCTCGATGCCGGCGATCGCGCGCTCCATCCGCTCGGGCCCGGCGATGTAGTGGCTGGCCGGGAAGACGTAGAGCTCCTGGTCCTCGGTGAGCACCTCGCCGGTCACCGGGTGCAGGGTCATCAGCCGCTCGATCTCGTCGCCGAAGAACTCGATGCGCACCGCCATCTCCTCGTAGACCGGGAAGATCTCGAGGGTGTCGCCGCGCACCCGGAAGGTGCCGCGGGTGAAGGCGAGGTCGTTGCGGGTGTACTGGATCTCCACGAGGCGGCGCAGCACCGAGTCCCGGTCGTGCTCCTCGCCCACGCGCAGGCGGATCATCCGGTCGACGTACTCCTGCGGGGTGCCGAGGCCGTAGATGCACGACACGGTGGAGACCACGATGACGTCGCGGCGGGTGAGCAGGCTGTTGGTCGCCGAGTGCCGCAGCCGCTCGACCTCCTCGTTGATGGAGGAGTCCTTCTCGATGTAGGTGTCGGTCTGCGGGACGTAGGCCTCGGGCTGGTAGTAGTCGTAGTACGAGACGAAGTACTCGACCGCGTTGTCGGGGAAGAGCTGGCGCAGCTCGTTGGCGAACTGCGCGGCCAGGGTCTTGTTGGGCTGGAGCACCAGCATCGGTCGCTGGACCTGCTCGGCGACCCAGGCGACCGTGGCGGTCTTGCCGGTGCCGGTCGCGCCGAGGAGGACGACGTCCTGGACACCGTCGTTGAGCCGCTTGGTGATCTCCGCGATCGCGGTCGGCTGGTCGCCGGAGGGTGTGTACTCCGACTTCACGTGGAAGGGGGCGACACGACGCTCGAGATCGGTGACCGGACGCATGGGCTCCAGCGTACGAGGGGCCGCCGACAACCCCTCCGCGCCCGGCCCCCGGCCGGCTAGCGGGGACGGTCCGGGCGGACCCGGAGGGTGTGCAGCGCCGTCGCGAGCATCGCGTAGTGGCCCACCAGCAGGAGCACCTCGATCCGCTCCCGGTCGTCGAAGTGTGCACCGAGCTCGGCCCACAGCTCGTCGGACAGGTCGTCCTCGGCGAGCAGCTCGTCGGTCGCACGCAGCAGCAGCAGCTCGCGGGCGCTGAACGTCTCCCCCGCTCCCCCGGCCCCGGTCTCGTTGGCCTCGATCGCCGCGACCTCGTCCGCGCCGAGCCCGGCGCGACGGCCCAGCCGCCGGTGCTGGGTGAGCTCGTACGCCGACCCGCGACGGCTGGCGACGCGCAGGATCACCAGCTCCGACTCCCGGCGCGACAGCCGGCCGCCGGGCATCAATCGGCCGGCGAAGTGCAGCCAGCCCCAGAACAGCCGGCGGTGGCGGCCGAGGGTCAGGAAGACCGCGGGCGGCTCGGTGCCCTGAACCCGTCCGGCGACGCGGGCGAAGAGCGCCACGAACGGGCCGACGTCGCGCCAGCCGCCGGGGCGGATCCGGGGCTCGGCCGGCGTGCTCACGCGAGGTCCGATCGCCGGGCCTGCTCGACGGCGGGCAGGACCCGGTTGGCGCCGTAGCTGAACACCCGCATCGCGACCGCGTAGCCCGGCGGGAAATAGCGCTGCAGCCAGTGCACCAGGCGGATGTCGGGCGAGGTGTAGACCCAGTACCGGTTGCGGAGCGCGCCCCGCCAGATCGCGGCCGCCGCCTGCTCGGGTGACACCGCACGCTTCTGGAAGTGGCGACGGGCCCGGACGAAGGCTCGCGACTGCTGGTCGATGCCGGCGATCCGGATGGTCTCGACGAGCCCGGTGTCGACGCCCCCGGGGCAGACCAGGCTGACCCCGATCCGGTGCTTGCGCAGGTCGTAGCGCAGCACCTCCGAGACTCCCCGGAGGCCGAACTTGGTGGCGCTGTAGGCGGCGTGCCAGGGCATCGCGATGATGCCCGCCGCGGACGAGACGTTCACCAGCTGGCCGCCGCGGCCGGCGTCGATCATCGGCGGCAGGAACTCCTCGATCACGTGGATCGGGCCCATGAGGTTGACGTCGACCAGCCGCTGCCAGTGCTCGGGCTCGAGGCTGCGCACGGTGCCCCAGATCGCGATGCCCGCCACGTTGAGCACCACGTCCATCGGGCCGTGCTGCTCCGTCACGAGGCCGGCGAGGCGTCGTACCTGCTCGTGGTCGGAGACGTCGGCGGGCTCGGCGGTGGCGACCCGTCCCCCGCGGGCCCGGATGGCGTCGGCGACCTCGGCCAGCCGGTCCGCCTGGAGGTCGGTGAGGTGCAGCACCGCGCCGGCCTCGGCTGCCTGCTCGGCGACGGAGCGACCGATGCCGCTCGCCGCACCGGTGACGAGCACCTGCTTGCCGGCCAGGTCACGGACGGGTGCGCGGAACCACATGGGGCCTCCTCGGGGCCTACAGCAGCGGGCGGAGCGGTGCGAGGACCAGCTCGGTGAACTTGCGGTGCATGTCCCGGGCCTCCCACTCACCGCTGGTGAGCTCCAGGCAGTGGGACTGGTCGACCTCGAAGACCCGCTCGAGCTCCCGGGCGAACGCCTCGTCGATGACCTCGACGTTGATCTCGTAGTTGCCCTGCAGGCTCAGCCGGTCGATGTTGGCGGTGCCGACGGTCGCCCAGTTGCCGTCGACGGTGGCGGTCTTGGCGTGCACCATCGCGTCGCGGTAGCGCAGGATCCGCACCCCGGCGTCGAGCAGCTGGCTGAAGTAGCCGCGGGAGATCCAGTCGGCCACGATGTGGTTCGACTTCAGCGGCAGCAGCAGGCGTACGTCGACGCCGCGGCGGGCGGCGTCCTTGACCGCGTCGATGAAGTCCTGGTCGGGAAGGAAGTAGGCCTGGGTGATCCAGATGTTCCTGCTGGCCCGGTTGATCGCCTCGAGGTACATCGAGCGGATGGGGAACATCCACAGCCGCGGCACGTTGCGCTGCACGCGCACCCGCGGCTCCCAGGTCGAGGCGGTCTCCAGCAGCAACGGCCGCTCGGAGCTGCGCAGCCGCCGCCGGCGGTTGAGGTTCCAGAAGTCGGCGAACGCCCGCTTGAGGTCCCAGACCGCGGGGCCGGTGATCCGCACGTGGGTGTCGCGCCACTCGGTCTCGTAGGCCGAGCCGATGTTGTAGCCGCCCACGAACCCCACGTTGTCGTCGACGACGAGGATCTTGCGGTGGTCGCGGCCGTAGCGGCGCAGGTCGAAGAAGCGCCAGCCTGCGGCGTAGACCGGGTAGCGCAGGACCTTGACGTTCGAGGGGAACCGGAGGAACGCCGGGGAGACGACCAGGTTGGCGAACGCGTCGTAGATGACGTGCACGTCCACGCCCCGGTCGGCGGCGTCGATGAGTGCGCGCTTGAACCGCTCCCCCGTCGCGTCGCCCTTCCAGATGTAGGTCTCGAAGAGGATCTGCCGCTCGGCGGACGCGATGGCCGCGAGCATGTCGTCGTACAGGTCGCGGCCGTAGGTGTAGGTCGTCACCTCGCCGTCGCCGACGGCGACGGTCTGCGGCTCCCGGGTCGGGAACGCCTTGGGCCGCTTCCCGCGCCGCCGGTAGGAGTCGACCAGGGACATCGCGATCGCGACGACGAAGGGCACCCCGACGAGCGCGAGCAGGGTCCGGCGCAGCACGGTCCTCAGCCCGTCCAGCGGGTCGTCACGGTGCGCCACGGGCGTCACCCTAGTCGTCCCGCCGCGGCCCCGGGGCGGAGGCACGGGCAGACGCCCGGCCGGACGCTCAGGCGCCGACCTCGCTGAGGAACTGGAGGGACTCGACCTTCCACTCGCCACCCGCCAGCTTCATCGTCATCAGGATGCTGCCGTCCTGGACGCTGACGTCGCCGGCCTCGTCGGTGATCGCCTGGCTGTAGTAGGCCAGCACCTCGACCTGCTCGGCGCTGACCACCCGGCCTGCGGACTCCACGACCTGGCCCTTCGCGGACGTCTTGCTGACCCGGATCGCCTTCTTGAGGTCCTCGGCGTTGGCCTGCAGGCGCTTGCGGACCTCGTCGTCCTGGAGCTCGTCGATCCAGGCGAAGTCGTGCTCGCCGTCCTTCCAGGAATAGCTCGTGGCCTTGACGACGAACGCCCCGGCGGCGGACACGGCCGCCTGGTTGGCGTCCTTCTCGGCCCGCAGCTCCCGGGCCTGCTCCCGGGCATCGGCCCCGTCGTCGGCCCTGCGCTCCACGAGCAGCCAGGCGCACGCCGCCAGGGCGACGGCCAGCGCCGCCGCGAGCGCGATGACGAGGTTGCCGGGTCCCGTGCTGCCGTCCGTCGTACCGGAGTCCGTCACGCCTGTCACCGTACCGGCCCGGGCGCACCGGCCGCGCCGCGCTGGAGGGTGGCGAAGGACGACGAGCAGCGCCCGTTCTTCTGCAGCGCCCGCCGCTCGTCCACCTTCGGGTCGAGGCGGCTCACGCCGTAGTCGCAGCGCGGGTCGGCGGAGGGCAGGATCGTGATCCGCAGCTCTCCCCCGCGGACCTTCGACAGCAGCGACCGCAGACCGGGCGAGTAGTTCTGCAGCAGCGCCCGCAGGTGCGGCTCGTAGGAGCGGAACACGTCGGTGAAGCTGACCCCGGTCGACAGGAAGCCGGGAAGGACCTCGTTGGCGTCGCGGACCAGGGCGATGAGCTCGTCGACCTGGCCGGGGCCGCGCTTCAGCATGCGGCGCAGCTCCGGGTCGTACTCGCGCAGGAACTTCGCGAACTGCTTCGAGGAGCGGGCGAGCTGCCGCAGCGAGTCCGCGTTGTCGGTGGTGATCGACAGCACCGAGCCGGCGTTGCTGATCACCCGGTCGGTCTCGGGCCAGACCGCGTCGAGCGTCGCGAGGATCGCCGAGCCCTGGTCGAGGATCAGCCCGAGGTCCTCGCCCGTGCCCTTGAGGCCGGTGCTGAGCTCGCCGAGCACGGTGCGCAGCTTCTTGTCGTCGATCTGGCGCAGCACGTTGTTGACCGCGACCACGGTCGAGCTGAGGCTCTTCGGCAGGTCCGTCGACTCCGCGGGTACGACGTCCCCGCTGGCCAGGAAGGGGCCCTCGGCGGTCATGGGCTGGAAGTCGAGGTACTGCTCACCGACGGGCGACAGGCTGCGGACCCGGGCGAGCGACTCCTTCGGGATCTCGGTGCCGGACGTGATCGCGACGGTCGCCAGCACGCCCTCCTCCGAGGGCACGATCGAGCGCACCTTGCCGACCTTGATGCCGCGGTAGGTCACGGCCGACCCCTCGAACAGGCCGCCGGTCTGCGCGAGCTCGACCTTGACCTCGACGGGGCGCGACGTGAGCGGCTGGTCCAGGACGGAGGCGAACACGTAGGCCACCGCGAGGACGAGCACCGCGATGATGCCGATGAGGCTCAGGTAGAGCCTGTCGGTCAGGATCTTCATCTCAGCGTCCCCCTCCGAACAGCCCGTTCACGAGGGCGTCGATGCCGAGCGGGTCGCTCGTGTCGGTGCCGCCCCGGCCGCCGCCGGACTTCGCGCCCGGCTTCGCGCCCGGCTTCGCGCCGGACCTCGTGCCGGTGCTGGTGGCACGCAGCCCGCTGAGCAGGCCACCGAGGCCGAGCTTGTCGAGCAGGCCGCCGATGCCGGGCGCCGCGGTGTCGATGCCGAGCAGGCGCAGCAGGTTGGCGAGGGTGCCCTCGACCACGCCGCCCACGTCGAGGCCGTCGAGGTGCAGCTCCAGCGCGATGTTGAGGTAGTCGGTGGCGATCACCTCGTCCGCGGAGCCGGCGGCCTGGATCACCCGGCGCAGGGACCGGTCGAAGGTGCCGTTGTTCTTCGCGAACTCCGCGAGCACCGGCTCGATCTCCTTCAGCAGCGTCAGCAGCTGGGAGCGCGTGGCGTTGACCGTGTCGTTGGCCGCACCGGTGAACTTCTCGACCTCGGCCAGCAGCTCGGTGAACTCCGGTGTCTTCTCCCGCAGCACACGGGCCGCCGGCGCGATCTCGCGCACGGCCCGGTTGATCGTGTCCTCGCGCGAGCTCAGCGTCCTCGACAGCGAGCTGAGCGAGGTGAGCACCTCGTCGATGCTCTGGCTGGTCGCGTTCGCCCGGGTCAGGAAGACCGAGGCGCGGTCGAGCAGCGTGCGGTAGTCGCCCTCGTTGCCGCTGAGCGCCGTGTTGAGCTCCTCGGTGACGGTCTGCAGCTGGTCGAGGCCACCGCCGTTGATGAGCAGCGAGGCCTGGGCGAGCGCGTCCTCGACGGTCGGCGCGGTCTCGGTGCTCTCGCGGGTCAGTCGCGCGTCGTCGCCGAGCAACGGGCCCTCGGTGGGGTTGGTGACGTCGACGAAGAGCTCGCCGAGGGGGGTGGTGTAGCGCAACCTCGCTCGTGCGCCCTCGCGCAGCCCGGCGTCCGCCTTGAGCGTGAGGGTGGCCTCGGCGACGAAGTCGCTGACGGTGATCTCCTCGACCTTGCCCATGTCGACCCCGTTGACCTTGACCGGGGCGCCGACGGCGAGGTTGAGGGCCTCGTCGAACTCGGCTCGCACCTCGATGGTGTCCCCCGAGACGCCCGTCCCGGGGATCGGCAGGTCCCGCATCGTCGTGCTGCAGGCGGTCGTGGTCGCCAGGCCCAGGGCCAGCATCGCGGCGGCGCAGGCCCGGGCGGCGCGGCGGCCGCGCATCGGCGTCGTCGTGGTCGTCGTCATGGCCGGGGCCCGATCGGTGCGGTGAGGAACTGGCAGAGGTCGAGCGGGAGCCGGTCGCACACCGACTGCAGGATCCCGCCCAGCGGGTCGAGGATGAGGGGGTTGATCCGGACCGGGAGGCGGTCGCCGGGCATCATCCGCAGGTTCTCCAGGGCGACGGGCATGACCCGCAGGATCTCCTCCAGCCGCTCCTGCTTGGACAGCACCGTCCTCATCAGCCGGGTGGAGCCGTCGACGCCAGCGACGATCGCCTCGCGGTTGTCCACCGCGAACTTCGCGACCGTGGTGACCGCGGAGTCGAGCGCGCGCAGCGCCTCGCGGAAGTTCTCGCGCTCGTCGGCGAGCAGCTTCGAGGCCCGGGACACCTGCCGGATGAAGGTACGGGCAGTCGCCTCGTTGCTCGCGATCGTGGTCAGCAGCACGTCGAGGGACTTCAGGGTGGCGGCCACGTCCTCGCGCTGGGAGGCGAGGCCGTCGACGCCGTCTGCCAGCGAGTGGATCGTCTGGTTGAGCAGGGGGCCACGGCCGCGCAAGGCACGGGTGCCGGCGTCGATGAAGCGCTGGACGGCCTTCGTGGTGCGCTTGTTGCCCCCGATGCCGGTGGCGAGCTCGTTCAGCGACGCGAGCACCTGGTCGAAGTCGACCGGGGTGCGGGTGCGGTCCAGCGCGATCGTCGCGCCGTCCCTCATCTTCGGCCCCTCGCGGTAGACGGGGGTGAGCTCGACGTAGCGGTCGGTGGCGACGGAGCGGGCTACCACCACGGCGCCGGCGTCGGCGGGAACCGGCTGGTCCGCGTCGACCTCCATGGTGACGAGCACCTTGTCGCCGTCGGGCTCGATCGATTTGATCTCGCCGACGGTGACCCCGAGGACGCCGACGTCGTTGCCGACGAACAGGCCGGCGGAGTCGGCGAGGTAGGCCTTGATCGTCATCTTGTCGCCGCCGCCGACGACGCTGCACGCCGAGGTGAGCAGGACGGCGGCGACCGCGACCAGGGCGGCGAGGGTGCGCAGGACGTTCCGGTCGGTCATCAGCATGCCCCCTGCAGCTTGCAGGTCGTGTCGTCGGCCGGGATCGCCGGCGCCTCCAGGTAGAGCGGCAGGAAGGGCCCGCTGCCGGTGGCGTTCGCGACGTACCGCACCGCGGGCGCCATCACCTCCAGCAGGTGGGTCAGCTGCTTGCTCTGCCCGTTGAGGGTCTTGATCACCTTGTCGAGGTCGTCGAGCGCCGGGTCCAGCTTGCCGTTGGTCGACTTCACGACCGCGGTCAGCGCCTTCGACAGGTCGGTGGTCTCGACGAGGAGGCGGTGGATCGCGTCCTTGCGCGCGGTGATCTCGCTGACCACCAGGTTCGCCTGCTTCATCAGCCCGACGATGTCCTTGCTGCTGTCGGAGAGCTGGTCGGTCACCTTGCGAGTGGACTCGAGCAGGTCACCGACCTGGTCGGAGCGCTTGGCGACGACCTCGGAGAGCCGGGCGACGCCCTGGAGGGCCGGACCGATCTCCTTCTCGCTGGCGCCCAGGGTGCCGGCCATCGCGGTCAGCGCCTCGGCCAGCAGCTCCGGGTCGAGCTCGTCGAGGGCGGTGGTGCCCTCCTCGATGACGTCCTGGAGGTTGTAGGGCACGCCGGTGCGCTCGATCGGGATCCGGCCGTCGGCCAGGCTGCCCGTGCCGTTCGGGTCGACCTCGAGGTAGTGGCTGCCGAGCAGGGTGGCGACCTTGACCGTGGCCGTGGTCCGCTCCCCCAGCTCGATGTCGCTGTCGAGCGCGAAGGTCACCACGACGTGGTCCTCCTCGAGCCGGATGCCGGTGACCTTCCCGGAGCTCACCCCGTGCACCTGCACGTCCTCGCCGGTGCGGAGCCCGGCGGTGTGCTCGAGCTCGGCGGTGTAGGTCCTGGTCCCGAAGTTGGCGATGCTCAGGGCGACCACGGCGGCCCCGATGAGGCCGATGACGACCAGGGTGATGACGCCGATCCGCAGGGGGTCGCGCTCGTTCATGGGCTTCATCGGCACACCTGCCGCCAGGGGCCGTTGCCGCCGGCCGGGTTGATCCCGCTGCTGTCCGGGCCGATGGCGATCGACAGCGAGCAGACGTAGACGTTGAGCGCGTTCTCGTACGACGTGGTGCGGCCCAGCGACTCGAAGACCGTCGCGAAGGCGGGCAGCACGTCCTTGAGGTTGCCGCGGGACTTCTCGAACATGTCGGCGACGGTCACCAGCTGGTCGGTCGCGCCGACCAGAGGGGCGCGGACCTCCTTCAGCAGCGAGCTGGTCGCCCCGACCAGGCGGCTGACGCCGTCGATGGACGCGCCGATCGACTTGCGGTCCTTCGCCAGCCCGGTCATCAGCGCCCGCAGCTCGCGCACGGTGGCGGTGATCTCGTCACCCTGGCCGGCGAGGTTGTCGAGGACGGGCTTGAGGTTCGTCATCACGTCCCCGATGACCGCGTCGCGGTCGGCGAGGAAGTTGGTGAGCTGGCCGGTCTGCGCCAGCAGCTGCCGCACGGTGCCGCCCTCGCCCTGCAGCACCTTCACCAGCGACGTGGCGAGCGTGTTGACGTCGCCGGGCTGGAGCACCTTGAACAGCGGGCGGAACCCGTTGAGCAGCTCGGTCAGGTCGAAGCCCGGGTCGGTCTGCCCCATGGGGACCGTCGCCCCCTCCTCGACCTCGGGGCCGCGCTCGGCGGGCTGGACGAGTCCGATGTAGCGCTGGCCTAGCAGGTTCTGGTAGCGCATGACGAGCTTGGTGTTCTGCAGCAGCGCCTGGTCCTCGACCAGCTCGAGCCCGATCACCGCTCCCTCGGTCGTGGCCTCGATGCTGGTGACCTTCCCGACGCGGACACCCGCGGCCTTGACGTCGTCACCGACGCGCAGGCCGCTGACGTCGCGGAACTCCGCGGAGAACTCGCGGGTGCCGCCGGTGACGCCGTTGTTCATGGTGTTGACCAGCAGCACCATGAGCAGGCCGCTGACGAGCGCGAACGCGGTGAACTTGGCCGCGATGGTGCGGATGCCGGTCATCGCTCGGCCCCCAGGGCCCCGAAGCCCACCTCCGAGGTCCGGAAGCGCGGCTTGCTCGTGTAGTACGGCGGCGGGGCCAGCCGGATCGTGCCGTCGGTCTTCACGAATCCTTCCTCGACCGCCTCGGGCAGCGTGGTGCCGAGGGCGATGTTGACGGCGAGCGCGTCGGTGATGCCGGCCCGCCGGTTGTCGTGGACCGCGTCGAGCAGCACGGCCGAGCCGTTGATGAAGCGGACCAGGTCGCGCTGGTTCTTCGCCAGGAACCTGCTGGAGGTCCGGGCCAGGGTCGTGCCGCCGCTGATCAGCGCGGTGATGGCGGCCTCCTGGGTGACGATCGTGTTCATCGTGACCAGGGCGTCCTCGGTCGCGTCGAGCAGGTCCGGCGCGATCTTGTCGACGAGGCGGGTGGTGCGGGCGAGGGCCCGCAGGTCCGCACCGACCTGCGGCATCCGCGGGTTGAGCCGGTCGAGGTAGGAGTTGAGCTGGCGCACCGTCGTACCGATCTGGTTGCCGCGGCCGTCGAGGGCCTCTGCCGCGGACCCGATCGCCGAGGCGAGCTCGGCGGGGCCGAGCGCCTTGACGAGGCGGTCGATGTCGTCGAGCGCCTGCTGGAGCTCGAGCGTCTCCTGGGTGGCGTCGGCCTTGATCCGGTCGCCCACCCGGAGCCGGCCGGTCGGCGCGCCGTGGACGACGAGGTCGACGAACGTGGTGCCGAAGACGGTGGCCGGCAGGATGCGGGCCACGACGTTGCCGGGGACCGAGTCGAGGTCGTCGGAGGACATCGCCATCTCGACGGTGACGCCCTTGCCGTCGTCGGCGCGGCGGATCTCGCGGACCTTGCCGACGATGACGCCGTTCATCTTCACGTCGGACCCGGCGCGGAGGGCGCCGCCGGCGTTGGCGACGTCGGCGGTGACGTGCGGCTGCGCCCCGAAGGTGCCGTTGGTCCGCAGCGTGACGAAGGCCCCGATGACCGCGAGGGCCACGAGGGTGATCAGCCCGCGCCGGGCGAGCTGGCTGCGTGAGGTCTCTCGAGCCATGGTCACCTCACCCCGAGATCCTGAAGCCCGGGTCGCCGCCCCAGAACACCAGGGTCAGGACCATGTCGAGGACGACGATGGACACGATGCTGGCGCGGATGCCCGTCCCGGTCGCCTCGCCGACGGCCTGCGGCCCGCCGCCGACCTTCATGCCGTACCAGCAGTGGATCAACGCGACGGTGAGGGCGAAGACGAGGATCTTGATGATCGAGAAGAAGATGTCGCGGCCCTGGATGAAGGTCGAGAAGTAGTGGTCGTACTGCCCTGGTGACTGCCCGAACAAGATGACGACCGAGGCCTGCGAGGCGGCGTAGGAGCCGATCAGGCCGATCATGTAGAGCGGCAGGATCGCGACCATGCAGGCGATCACGCGGGTCGTGACGACGTAGCGCATCGCGCTGACCGCCATCACCTCGAGCGCGTCGACCTCCTCGTGGATCTTCATCGAGCCGATCTGGGCGGTGAAGCGGCAGCCGACCTGGGCGCCGAGGGCGAGCGCCGCGATCAGCGGGGCGAGCTCGCGGGTGTTGGCGCTGGCGGAGATGAAGCCGGTGAGCGGGGCGAGGCCCACGATCTCGAGGCCGTTGAACCCCTCGATGCCGATGGACGTGCCCGCGGCGACCGACAGCAGCACCATGACGCCGACCGTGCCGCCGCCGACCAACAGCGCGCCGCTGCCCCAGGCGATGTCCTTGATCTGGCGCAGGCACTCCCTGGGGTAGAGCGCGACGGTGGCAGGGACCTCGCGGAAGACCTTGAGCGCGAAGGTGACGAAGTCGCCGAGGACCGCGAGGTTCTTCATCACCGCGTCGGCGGTGCCGACGACCGCGTCGGAGACGCGGGCGCCGACGCCGCGCCCGAGCTGGACCTGGGACATCTCAGGCACCTCCGGGGAAGAGCATCACGTACGCCTGGGTGAGCCCGACGTTGATCACGGCGAGCAGGATCACGCTGAGCACGACGGCCTGGTTGACGGCGTCGGCGACGCCCTTGGGGCCACCGCGTGCGGTGAGGCCCTTGTGGGCGGCGACGATGGTGGCGACGAACCCGAAGATGAACGCCTTGAGCTCCGCGAGGACGAAGTCGGCCGGCTGGGCCAGCCCGACGAACGAGTCGAGGTAGGTGCCCGACGAGATCTGGCCCTGGCCGACCACGATCATGAACGCGGTCGTCATCGCGGTCATCGCGACGATGACCGTCAGCAGCACCGAGACCAGGAGCGCGGCGAGGATGCGCGGTGCGACGAGGCGCTGGATGGGCGAGATGCCCATGACCTTGAGCGCGTCGATCTCCTCCCGGACGGTGCGGGCACCGAGGTCGGAGCAGATCGCCGAGCCGACGGCACCGGCGATCATCAGCGAGGTCACCAGCGGGGCGCCCTGCCGGAGGACGCCGATGCCGTTGACGGCCCCGATGAAGGACTGCGCGCCGATCTGGTTGGCAGCTGCGCCGATCTGGACCGAGGTGATGATGCCGAACGGGATCGAGACCAGGATCGTCGGCAGCAGCGAGACCCGGGTCATGAACCAGCACTGGAGGAGGAACTCCGACCAGGAGAAGCGGCGGGCGACGATGTCGGAGAAGCCCCACTGGATCGACTCGACGGCGAGCTTGACCAGCTCGCCGGTCGTGACGACGCCGGCCCGGAACCGGCCGGTGAGGTTGTCGACGACGGAGCGTCCGGTCGCAGCGACGGCGCTCATCCGGCGGCCGCCGTCGGGATGTCGAAGGCGGCGTTGAGGCGGAGCGCGGCGACCTTGTCGCCGCGCACCTTGAGCTGGCCGCGCAGCACGCCGGACACCGCGCTGAGGTGACCGGTCACCAGGCGCAGGAAGTCCGCCGCCTCGCAGGTCACGGTCGCGTCGCGGTCCCCGACGGGCACGGCGTCGGCCGCCGTGCCGCTGAGGACGCTCGCGCGACCGTCGCTGAGTCGGAGCACGTAGCGGTCCACCTCTCCGTCGGGGCGTCCGGTCAGCCGGAAGCCGACCGTCACCTGCACTCCGGCCGCCTTCCGGCCGTTCACGAACGACGGCATCCGTCCGAAGACCTCCTCGAGCACGACCGGCCGGAAGTCCGAGGCCAGCACCGCTCGCAGGTGGGCGGCGGGGACGCCGTGGAGGGCCCGGGCGATCGCGACCGGGTCGATGTCTCGGACGTCGACGGGGGTGCCGGTGACGGGGTCCGTGCCGTCGACGGCGAAGAGCGAGGCGGTGGCGATGGCGAGGTCGCCGCTGCCGTCGATGCCGATGCGGTCGGCGAGCAGCTCCGCCGCGACGTCCAGCTGTCCGGCGACCAGGCGCAGCAGCTGCAGGTCCGTGCCGCGGACGACGACGTCGGCCGCCCCGGACCGGCGCCCGGCCGGCGCGACCTCCGCCGCTCCGTGCTGCAGGTCGAGGTGCCACGACTCCCGTGCGCGCGTCGCGGAGTCCCAGCGCACCCACCCACGGGTGGCGGCCAGCCGGTCGGGCACGGCGACATCGCCGATGCGACGCATCACGCCCTCGACAACGGCCGGACCCCGCTCCGCGTCATGGCCGACCGCGAGGATCTCCTCGTCGGTCGCGGTGCGGATCGCGCGGACGAGGGCCGCGGGGTCGGCGTCACGCAGGGTCGCCGCGACGTCTGCGGGCGCGGCCTGCCCGAGGGCAGCCCAGTCGAGCGTCCCCATGTGTCCCCCTCGTCCGTCCACCGCCGCCAGGAGCCGTCCGGCCCGGCCGGACCGACTGACTGTTGCTCGGTGTAACAGATATCACGGACGAAGGTCACGCACCGAGGTGATCGCGGGGTGACATGCGGGGTCCGCGCCGCGGTCGGTACAGTCCCGCGGCGGCCACCAGGAAGGGCACCCGACCGCGCTGCCCGGCCCACGGCTCGAGGTACGACGCCAGCCGCGCGTCGTCGAAGAGCACGCCCTCGAGCGCCCAGCCCACGTCCTTGGCGACGTGGTAGTCGCCAAACGAGACGGCGTCGGGGTCGCCGAGCGCGCGCTGGCGCACCTCGGCACTGGTCCACACCCCGATCCCCGGCAGGCTGCGCAGGCGTCGGTCGCTCTCGGATCCGGTCACGCCGACGACCCGCTCGAGCGCCTCGGCGTGGCGGGCCGCGGTCACGACCGCACGCGAGCGGGCCGGGTCGACGTGCAGGCGCAACCACTCCCACGACGGGATCCGGCACAGCGTGGCGGCGTCCGGGGGCAGCATCAGGCGCAGCTCGGCCACCGGTCCGGGCGCGGGCTCGCCGTGGCGTCGTACCAGCGCGCGGAAGCCGGCGAAGGCCTCCTGCCCGGTGACCTTCTGCTCGATGATCGAGGGGACGATCGCCTCCAGCACCCGCTCGGTCCGCCCCAGCCGCAGGTGCGGGTGACGGCGCCGGGCCTCGGCGAGCACCGGGTGCCGGGGCTCGAACGGGGTCCAGTCGTCGAGGTCGCCGAGGAGCGCGGGCAGCTGCTCGAGCGCCCACGCGGCGCCGGGCCCCCACGCCCGGGCGGCGACCTCGCCGGCGGCGTCCTGGTCGGCGACGGCGAGGGTGACCGGCCCCTCCGGCGTGCGGCTGGCTCGCCAGTGCCACCGGCCGACGGCGAGGCGGTGCGTGGGGTCACCGGCGCCGCGCCGCTGCTGGCGCAGGATCGCGCCCACCGGGACGACCCGCCCAGGGCGCCACACCCGTTCGCCGTCCGGACTGGTCACCCCGTCGAGCCTATCCGGGCTGCCTCTCGGTCCCGGTGTCCGGTTTGCACTACGCTCTGTCGCAGAAGAACGAAGGACTTTCACCGCCTCAGGCTCCCGGAGGGGCAGTTGACCATGGACACCACGCGCGCCCGGCGCGGCCGCCTCGACCAGGAGGCCGTGCTGCAGGCCGCCGAGGCGCTCGTCGACCGCGACGGGTACGACGCCCTCACGATGACCTCGCTCGCCGCCGAGCTCGAGGCCCGGGTGTCGTCGCTCTACAACCACGTCGCGAACCTCGAGGACCTGCGCGCGCTGGTGCAGGTGCGCGCGATGCGGATGCTCGGCGAGCACGTCCGCGCCGCCGCCATGGGCCACGCCGGCACCGACGGCCTGCGGGCGCTGAGCCGCGAGCTGCGCAACTTCGCCCGCAGCCACCCGCAGCGCTACGCCGCGCTCACCCGGCCCCCGATCGACCGCGAGAGCTTCTACGCCGCCGCCCTCACCGCCATCGAGGCGCTGGCCGTCATGGTCCGCTCGGCCGGGCTCCCCGAGGAGCGGATGCTGCAGACCGCGATGGCGCTCTTCGCCTCCCTCCACGGGTTCGTGTCGCTGGAGGTGGCCGGCTACTTCGGCGACCTCGAGGGCACCAGCGCCGAGCTGCTCGACCTCGACGAGGTCTACGAGCAGGTCATCGACGGCGCCGTGCTCGCCGCGTCCCTCGAGTCGACGCACTGACGGCCATGCTGCTCCGTGCCCTGGTGGACACCTCCGGCGCGGTGGCAGCCACGCGGTCGCGCAAGGAGAAGGTCCGGCTCATCGCCGACCTGCTGCTCGCGGCCGAGCCGGACGAGCGCGCGCTCGCCGCGCACTACCTGAGCGGCCGGTTGCGGCAGCGCCGCACGGGACTCGGCTGGCGCAGCCTGCGCGAGCTGCCCGAGCCGGCGGACGAGCCGACCCTCACCATCACGGCCGTCGACGACGCCTTCGCGGCGATGGCGGACCTGTCCGGCCCCGGCTCCGCGGGCGTCCGCGCCGCCTCGGTCGGCTCGCTCTTCGGCCGGGCGACGGCACCGGAGCAGGCCTGGCTGCGCTCGGTCGCGGTCGGCGAGGTGCGGCAGGGCGCGCTCGAGGCGGTCACCACCGAGGCACTGGCGCTCGCCGCCGGGGTCCCGCTGGCCCGGGTGCGCCGCGCCGCGATGCTCGCGGGCGGCACGACCTGGGTCGTCGACGCGGCCTTCGAGGGCGAGGCGGCCCTCGCGCAGGTCGGCCTCACCGTCGGCCGCCCGGTGCTGCCGATGCTCGCCTCGTCCGCGCCCGACGTCGCCGCGGCGATGGACAAGGCGGCCGGCGACGACGGCGTGTGCGGCGTGGACGCCAAGCTCGACGGGATCCGCATCCAGGTGCACCGCCGCGGGGACGACGTCGTCGTGGCGACCCGCAGCCTCGACGACATCACCGGCCGCCTCCCCGAGGTCGTGGAGGTCGTCCGCTCCCTGCCGGCACAGGAGGTCGTGCTCGACGGCGAGGCGCTGTGGCTCGCCGCCGACGGCCGACCCCGCCCGTTCCAGGAGACCGCGTCCCGCACGGCGAGCCAGGGCTCCGACCAGGCCGCGGTGACGCCGTACTTCTTCGACGTGCTGCACCTGGACGGCACCGACCTGCTCGACCTGCCGGCGCACCAGCGGTGGGCCGCCCTGGAAGGCCTGGTGCCCGAGGAGCACCGGGTCCGGCGCTGGGTGGGCACCGACCGCGCCGCCGCCGAGGCGTTCGCGCAGCAGGCGCTCGCCGACGGCCACGAGGGCGTCGTGGTCAAGGACGCGGAGGCGGCGTACGACGCCGGCCGGCGCGGCTCGGCGTGGGTCAAGGTCAAGCCGGTGCACACCCTTGACCTCGTCGTGCTGGCCGTCGAGCACGGCTCCGGCCGGCGCCGCGGCTGGCTGTCCAACATCCACCTCGGCGCGCGCGACCCGTCGTCCCCCAGCGGCTTCGTGATGCTCGGCAAGACCTTCAAGGGGATGACCGACGAGATGCTCGCGTGGCAGACCGCACGGTTCCGCGAGCTCGAGGTGTCCGACGACGGCTGGGTCGTCACCGTGCGCCCCGAGCAGGTCGTCGAGATCGCCTTCGACGGCCTGCAGCGCTCCACCCGCTACCCCGGCGGCCTCGCGCTGCGCTTCGCCCGGGTCGTGCGCTACCGCGACGACAAGACCGCCGCCGAGGCCGACACGATCGAGGCGGTGCGCGCCCACCTCGCCGCACCCTGAGTCCCGGCGACGTTCCGGCGCGACGTGCGTCACGGATGTTGCAACACCGAGTTGCACGAGCCGTACACTCAGCCCATGACGAACGCACCGGCGACCGACGGACGCCGCAAGGCGGCAGCCGCCCGGCGGCGCGCCCGGCAGGCGGAGATCATCGCCGCGACCCGCGAGATCTTCGACTCCAGGGGCGTGCGCGACGTCCAGATCGAGGAGATCGCGTCCGCGGTCGGCATCAACCGCGCGATCGTGTACCGGCACTTCACCGGCAAGGAGGAGCTGTTCGCGCTCACCCTCGTCGGCTACCTCGAGGAGCTGCACGAGGCGATGGTGTCCGCAGCGCAGAGCACGGACGTGCCGCGCGAGCAGCTGGCCGCCATCGTCGGGGCCTTCGTCGACTATGGCGTCGCCCACCCCGCCTTCGTCGACTGTGCGCAGGCCCTGATGGTGCGCCCGGGCGACGAGCTCCTCGACGAGATCGCCGAGGGCGCCCTGTTCCGGCTCGGTCGCGGCATCACGTCGTGCCTGACGGTGCTCTCCGACACCCTCGCCCACGGAGTGGAGCAGGGCGCGTTCACGCTGCGCGAGGAGCCGGTCCTGCTCGCCAACGCGCTCTACGCCAGCGGCCTCGGCGCCCTCCAGCTGGCCCGGCTCGGGATCCTGGTCAGCGAGGTCGCCCCGGGCATCCCGACCGTCGGGGAGATCTCGGCCGCGCAGGTGCGCTCCTACCTGGTCGACTCGGCGCTGGCACTGGTCTCCCCGCACGCCTCGGCCTGACGAGGCGGGAGCGACCGCCGGACCGGGTCAGCCGCGGAAGTCGTCGAGCGCCTTGCGGGCCCGGTCGAGGAACGATCCCTCGCCGAGGGTGTTCATCTTGAAGAAGGTGGCCCGGCTGCCGCCGGCGGTGACGGCGGTGACCTCCAGCTCGTCGCCGACGGCGAGGATGCTGAAGCACAGCGAGACCCGGTTGCCGCCGGTCGCGCTGTAGCGCTCGTAGACCCGCACCAGCATCCGCGCGTCGCCGATGCGGTGCTCGTGGGCGAGCTCACGGCTCGCGGACACGCTGCCCGACATGATCTGGGCGTCCAGGTGGGCGACCAGTGCGTCCGGGTCACCGGTCATCCGTCGTGCCAGGTGCGCCATGTGTTCCTCCGGGGGCCGAAAAACGGACGTGCCGTGCGCGCCCGATCATCCCGGGCGGGCACGGCACGTCGTGCAGCGGGTCGGCGCTCAGCGCTCCATGATCGCGACGACGCCCTGGCCGCCGGCGGCGCAGACCGAGATCAGCGCACGGCCGCCACCGTTGGCCTTGAGCAGCTTGGCGGTGTTGGCGACGATCCGTCCGCCGGTCGCGGCGAACGGGTGGCCCGCGGCCAGCGAGGAACCCTTGACGTTGAGCCTGGCGCGGTCGATCGAGCCGAGCGGCGTGTCGAGGCCCAGGCGCTCCTTGCAGAAGACCGGGCTCTCCCACGCGGCGAGCGTGGAGAGGACCTGCGAGGCGAAGGCCTCGTGGATCTCGTAGAAGTCGAAGTCCTGCAGCGTCAGCCCGTTGCGCTCGAGCATCCGCGGCGCGGCGTACGCGGGGGCCATGAGCAGGCCCTCGGCGCCGTTGACGAAGTCGACGGCGGCGACCTCGGAGTCGACGAAGTAGGCCAGCACCTCGAGGCCGTGCGCCTCGGCCCACTCCTCGGAGCCGAGCAGGACGGCGGAGGCACCATCGGTCAGCGGGGTGGAGTTCGCGGCGGTCATGGTGGCCGCCTCGCCCTTGCCGAAGACCGGCTTGAGCTTGGCCAGCTTCTCCAGCGAGGAGTCGGGGCGCAGGTTGTTGTCGCGCTCGAGGCCGCGGAACGGGGTGATCAGGTCGTCCTGCCAGCCCTCGTCGTACGACGCCGCGAGCTTGTGGTGCGAGGAGACGGCCAGCTCGTCCTGGGCCTCGCGGGTGATCTGCCATTCCAGCGCGGTCAGCGCCTGATGGTCCCCCATCGACAGCTTCGTGCGCGGCTCACCGTTGGACGGGATGGCCAGGCCGATGTCGCCGGGGCGGATGGTGGCCAGGATCGCGAGGCGGTCCTTGGTGGAGCGCGCGTTGTTGAGCTGGATCAGCTTCTTGCGCAGCTTCTCGCCGATCGCGATCGGCGCGTCGGAGGTGGTGTCCACGCCGCCGCCGATGCCGGAGTCGATCTGGCCGAGCTTGATCTTGTTCGCGATGTAGTTGATCGCCTGCAGGCCGGTGCCGCACGCCTGCTGCAGGTCGACGGCCGGGGTCTCCGGCGCGAGGCGGGTGCTGAGCACGGACTCGCGGACCAGGTTGAAGTCGCGGCTGTGCTTGAGCACGGCACCACCGGCGACCTCGCCGAGGCGCTCGCCCTCGAGGCCGAAGCGCGCCACCAGCCCGTCGAGGGCCGCGGTCAGCATCTCCTGGTTGGACGCGGTGGCGTACGCGCCGTTGGAGCGGGCGAACGGGATCCGGTTACCGCCGAGTACGGCAGCACGGCGAACAGTGTTGGTCATGGATCAATCCTCACTCAGCGTGGCCCTCCGCAGAACCCTTTGAGGGCGAGATCACGAAATGTGGACTCAGAGTTACACATCTAGTTACATGGTGCACATGACTGACAAGTACCAGGGCTTCGTGAGCACCCCGATCGGCAAGCTCCTCGTCAAGAACCTCGGGCTGCCGAACCCCACCCGGCTCGAGCGCTACAAGGCCGGCGACCCGCTGGTCAAGGGCACCGTGCTCGTCGGCGGCCGCGGCCGGCTTGCCGAGTCGCTGCCCGGCCTCCTCGACGTCCTGGGTGTCACGTCGACGACCGCCCAGGCCGACGGCGAGCGCTACAAGGGCCTCGTCTTCGACGCCTCCGGCATCACCTCCGTCGAGGAGCTCGTCGAGCTCCAGCAGTTCTTCACCCCGCTGATGCGCAGCCTCGAGAGCTGCGCGCGCATCGTCGTCATCGGCACGCCGCCGGCGCTGGTCGAGGGCAGCGAGCGGATCGCGCAGCGCGCGCTCGAGGGCTTCACCCGCAGCCTCGGCAAGGAGATCGGCAAGGGCGGCACCGTCCAGCTGGTCTACGTCGCCGAGGGCTACGAGGACTCGGTCCTCTCCACGCTCGGCTTCCTGCTGAGCCCCAAGTCGGCGTACGTCTCCGGCCAGGTCGTGCGCATCGGCGCCCACGACGAGCAGCACGGCTCCGCGCTCGCCGACTGGACCGCCCCGCTGGCCGGCAAGGTCGCGTTCGTGACCGGCGCGAGCCGCGGCATCGGCGAGGAGATCGCCCGCGTGCTGCACCGTGACGGTGCGACGGTCGTCGGCCTCGACGTGCCGCAGGCCGCCTCCGACCTGCAGAAGGTGATGAAGGAGATCGACGGCGACTGGCTGACCCTCGACATCACCTCGGTCGACGCGCCGCAGCGCATCGCGCACCACCTCAAGGAGAAGCACGGCGGCGTCGACATCGTCGTGCACAACGCCGGCGTCACGATGGACAAGAAGCTGGCGAACCAGAACCCCGAGCGCTTCGGCAAGGTCCTCGAGATCAACCTCGCCGCGCCGGAGAAGATCACCGCCGAGCTGCTCGAGCAGGGCGTCGTCAACGCCAACGGCCGCATCATCGGCGTCGCGTCGATCGCCGGCATCGCGGGCAACCTGGGCCAGACCAGCTACGCCGCCTCCAAGGCCGGCGTCATCGGCCTGGTCGACTCGCTCAGCGAGAAGCTCTCGGACGGCATCACCGTCAACGCGGTGGCGCCGGGCTTCATCATCACCCAGATGACCGCCGCCGTGCCGTTCGCGACCCGCGAGGTCGGCCAGCGCCTCAACGCCATGTCGCAGGGCGGCCTGCCGGTCGACGTCGCCGAGACCATCGCGTGGTACGCCTCCCCCGCCTCGACCGCCGTCAACGGCAACGTCGTGCGGGTGTGCGGCCAGATGATGCTGGGGGCCTGACCATGGCCCTCCCCGTGATGCTGAAGGCCGCCCTGCCGGCGGTCCCCGGCGTGAACCAGCTGCCGGGCATCAAGAAGACCGGCCGCACGCTCCCGGACCTCACGCTCGAGCGCACGGACGTGGTCGTGGAGCGCTCGGCCGTGGAGCGGTACGCCGCCGTCTGCGGCTTCCCGAACCGCGACGTCGCACCGGTCCCCTACCTGCACATGCTCGCGTTCCCGCTGCACATGCAGCTGATGACCGACGCGGCCTTCCCCTTCCCGGCCATCGGCTCGGTGCACCTGGAGAACACGATCGTCCAGCACCGACCGGTCGCCATCGGCGAGACGGTGTCGCTGCGGCTGAGGGCCCAGAACCTGCGGGCCAGCACCAAGGGCCGGGCGTGGGACATGAACGTCACCGGCACGGTCGGCGACGAGGTCGTGTGGGAGTCGGTGTCGACGTACCTGCGCGTCGGCGGCGGCGACAAGGAGCACGGCGACCCGGGCATGAGCCTGGCGAAGGTCGAGGCGAAGGGCCCGGTCTGGAGCATCCCGGAGAACATCGGCCGCACCTACGGCGCCGTGTCCGGTGACCGGAACCCGATCCACCTCTACCCGCTGACCGCCAGGGCGCTCGGCTTCCCGCGCCACATCGCCCACGGCATGTGGAGCAAGGCGCGTTGCATCGCCGCGCTGGAGAACCGGCTGCCCGACGCAGTGAAGGTCGAGGTCGCCTTCAAGAAGCCGATCTTCCTGCCGGGCAAGGCGCAGTTCGGCGCCGATCGCACCGACAGCGGCTGGGACTTCACCCTGGTGAACCCGAAGAACGGCGCACCGCACCTGCTGGGCCGCACGACGGCACTCTGAGCGGTACGACGAAGGGCCGGTCCCCACGCGGGGGCCGGCCCTTCTCGTCCGTCCGGGACGGTCAGCGTGCGGGGCGCGGCCGGATCAGGCCCTCCTGGGCCACGGTCGCGACCAGGGTGCCGTCCTGGGTGAAGATCCGGCCGAGCGCGAGTCCGCGGCCGCCGCTGGCCGACGGCGACCACTGGTCGTAGAGCCACCACTCGTCGGCGCGGAAGGGCCGGTGGAACCAGATCGTGTGGTCGAGCGAGGCCATCTGGACCTCGTGCGGCCCGGACTGGGGGTGCGCCGCGAGGGTCGCGCCGAGCAGGGACACGTCGCTGGCGTAGGTGAAGGTCGCGAGGTGCTCCAGCGGCTCGTCGCTGAGCGGGCCGTCGACCCGGATCCAGACCTGGGTCCGCGACGGGCGCATCGGGTCCTCCTCGATGCCGCCGTGGCCGGAGTTGCCCAGCCAGCGCACGTCGAGCGCCGCCCACTCCTTGCTGAGCCCGTCGTCGGCGCCGCGCTCGGTCATCAGCTGCATCATGTCCAGGCCCTCCTCGGGAGGCCGGACCTCGGGCATGACGTCCTGGTGCTCCAGGCCCTCCTCGGGGCGCTGGAAGTTCAGCGACTGGTAGTAGATCGGCCGGCCGTGCTGGCGGGCGAGGACGCGGCGGGTCGAGAACGACTTGCCGTCGCGGATCCGCTCGACGTCGTAGATGATCGGCACGTTGTAGTCGCCGGGCAGCAGGAAGTACGAGTGCAGCGAGTGCACCTGGAAGCCCTCGGGGACCGTCCGAGACGCGGCGATGAGCGCCTGCGCGGCCACCTGACCGCCGTACACGCGCTGGCGGATCGTCTCGGGCTGCTGGCCGCGGAACAGGTCGGTGTCGAGCTGTTCGAGGTCCAGGAGGTCGACGAGCTTCTTCGTCGCCTCCCCCATCACGCGGTCGGTCACGCCTGTCCTCCGGTCTCGTCAGGGCCCTCCAGGCCGGCAAGGAACTGCTCGAACTGCTGACCGATCTCCTCACCGGTCGGCAGGGGCTCGTCCTCGGCGAGGAGGCTGCTGCCCTCCGCCTCGGCACGGGCGAAGGTGTCGTACTGCTGCTCCAGCGCGGTCACGACGTCCTGCACCTCCTCGTTGGCGGAGAGGTAGCGGGCGATCTCCTCGTCGCGCTGCTCGGCCAGCTCGCCGAGCTCGTTGAGGTCGATGGTGAGCCGCGCGGCGAGCTCGACGTGCTCGAGCAGGCTGCGCGCCGCGCGCGGGTAGTCGAGCTGGGCGAGGTAGTGCGGGACGTGCGCGACGAAGCCCTGCGCGTCGTGGCCCCACTCGCCGAGGCGGATCTCGAGCAGCGCCTGCGCGCTGCCGGGCACGCGCAGCTCGCCGCGCCACGGGCTGGTGCCGGTCAGCAGGTCGGGGTTGTTGGCGTGGTGGGTGATCGCGATCGGCCGGGTGTGCGGGACCGCCATCGGCACCGAGCCGATCGACACGACGAGGTCGACGCGGAACCGCTCGACCACCTCGCGCACCGCGCGGCAGAACGCCTCCCAGCGGATGTCGGGCTCCGGGCCGTGCAGCAGCAGGTACGGCGTGCCGCCGTGGTCGTGGAGCAGGCGCACCACCAGCCGGGGCGCCTCGTAGCCCTCGTAGTGGTCCCGGGCGAAGGTCATCGGTGGGCGCCGCGCCCGGTAGTCGTGGAGCTGGTCCACGTCGAAGGTCGCGACGACCACCCCGCCTCCCTCGGGCGTCGACGCCCCGGTGCGAACCAGGTGGCGGCAGGCGAGGGCACCCGCGTTCCCTGCGTCGAGGAAGCCGTCCAGGGCGACCACCATCCGCAGGGTCTCGACGTCGGCGAGCTCGGGCACCTCGTCGACGATGTGGACGAGGCGGGTCGGCGAAGTCACGTGAGAAGCCTATTCCCCGCACCCCGGTGACCGGTCGGAAGGCGGCTGTGACGCTCGTCCTGCCCGTCTGCCGGTCTGCCGGTCTGCCGGTCTGCCGGTCTGCCGGTCTGCCGGTCTGCCGGTCTGCCGGTCTGCCGGTCTGGCAGCGTCAGCCGTAGGTGGTCGTCATCATGGCCACGCCGCGCCGGACGAGGCTGGGGCCGTCGATGCCCAGCACGTCGGGCAGCACCCGGTCCTGGTCGGCGCCGCCGGCGAGCTGCTCCAGCAGCCCGAGCAGGGTGGACTCGCCGTAGGTGGCGGCGACGTACTCGCACACCCACCACGACACGGCGTACCACGCCTCGGCGTCGGTGCTGCCGAACTCGGCGTGCCCCGGGAGGTCGGTCGCCGACGCGCCCACGTCCAGCGCGCGCGACGGGAGCCGCCGCTGGCCCGGCGACATCGAGCGGACGGAGGCGTACTCCGCGATGCCCTCGCTGAGCCACAGCGGCGCGCCGCGGCCGCGGGCACCGAGCAGTGCGTGGGTGAGCTCGTGGCGCACCAGGCGGCCGAGCACGGCAGACGGCTCGTCGAGGACGCGCGGGTTCACGAAGATCCGGTACGACGCCACGCCCCTGCCCGGCGCGGCCGCGTCCACCGGCACCGCGATCGTCAGCCCGTCGACGCGGTCGGGGTCGCCGACGGTCTGCCCGGCGAGCCCGTCGAGGAAGGACAGGTCCTGCACGGCGTAGACGACGACCCCGTCGAGGGCCGGGGAGGCGTCGTCGGAGCCGACGACGCTGCGGACGTCGGACCGGCCGCTGCTGGCGGCGTCGAGCACCTGCCAGGCGTCCTCGTCGGTCCAGGAGTCGAAGATGCCGAGCACCCCGGCCGCCTGCTCGACGTGGATGGCGTGCAGGTCCCACGGCTGGGCGTTGCCGGGGTGCTGCTCCTCCCACGCGTAGTCGGTCGTCGAGCCGACGACCAGGCGGGAGCCGTCCCGGGTGGGCACGAAGCGGTAGCGGTCGCGGGTGCGGACCGGCGCAGCGTCGTACCCTTCCAGCGCGAGGGCGACGACCACCTCGGCCCAGTACTCCGTGCTGTCCACCCCGCTGCCGTCGACCGGGGTGATGGTGTCGGGCAGGACCCGCAGCCGCAGCCGGCCGACGGGCAGCTGGGCGATGTTGTCGAAGTACACCTGCTGGGTGTCGACGAGGCCGGCATCCGAGCGGTCCAGGGTCGCGCGGAAGCGGGCGAGGTCACCGCGGCGCAGGGACGCGGCGCGCTGGTCCAGCGTGGCCTGCATCCGCGCGGCCACGTCCTCGTAGGCGGAGCCGCCGTGGGTCGGCGGCGGCGGGTCGTCGGAGCAGGCCGTCAGCGGCAGGAGCGCCGCGCAGGCGAGCGCCGCGAGGCGGCGCCTGGCCAGCTCACCGGCTCCTGTCGGCATCGAGCAGCGCGGCCCCGTCGGGGTCCGCGGGCTCGGCGGTGATGTCGTGGACCGCCTGCAGCGCGATGGCCGACGAGGTCAGGCCGACCTGCTCGAGGATCGCCGCGCGCTTGGCGTGGTCGAGGAACTGCTGAGGGATGCCGTGCAGGCGCACCGGGGTGCGGATGCCGGCCTCGGCCATGGTCTGCAGCAGGACGGCGCCCACTCCCCCGACGACGCCGTTGTCCTCGATGGTGACGACGCGGCGGTGGCTGCGGGCGAGCTCGAGCAGGGCGGGGTCGACCGGCTTGACCCAGCGGGGGTCGACGACGGTCACGCCGATGCCCTGGTCGCGCAGCCGGGCGGCGACGTCGACGGCGACGGGGGCCATCGCGCCGACCGAGACCACGAGCACGTCCTGCTCGCCCTCGCGCACCAGCACGTCGCAGCCGCCGACCGTGTCGATCGCCTCGACGTCGGCGGGCGGCGGTCCCTTGGGGAAGCGGACGACGGTCGGGGCGTCGGAGACCTCCACGGCCTCGTCGAGCAGCTCGCGCATCCGCGGGACGTCGCGCGGCGCGGCGAGCCGCAGCCCGGGCACGACCTGGAGGATCGACATGTCCCACATGCCGTTGTGGCTGGCTCCGTCGTCGCCGGTGACGCCGGAGCGGTCGAGCACGAAGGTGACGCCGCACTTGTGCAGCGCCACGTCCATCAGGACCTGGTCGAAGGCCCGGTTGAGGAAGGTGGCGTAGACGGCGAAGACCGGGTGCAGCCCGCCCATGGCGAGCCCGGCCGCGGAGGTCGCGGCGTGCTGCTCGGCGATGCCCACGTCGAAGGTGCGGTCCGGGAAGCGCCTCTGGAACTCGTCGAGGCCGACAGGGTGCATCATCGCCGCGGTGATCGCGACGACGTCGGGGCGGCGCTCGCCGATGGTGACGACGTGCTCGGCGAAGTGGTCGGTCCAGATCGGGCCCTTGGGCTTCTCGGCGCCGGTCTGCACGTCGAAGGGGCCGGGGGCGTGGAACTGGTCGGCCTCGTGCCGCTCCGCCGGGTCGTAGCCGTAGCCCTTGCGGGTGATGGCGTGCACGATCACCGGGCCGCCGAACTTCTTCGCCTGGGAGAGTGCCTGCTCCATCGCGCCGCGGTCGTGGCCGTCGACCGGCCCGACGTACTTGAGCCCGAGGTCCTCGAAGAGGCCCTGCGGGGCGAGCGCGTCCTTGATGCCCTTCTTCATGGCGTGCAGGGCGTCGTAGGCCGCGGGGCCGACGCCCGGGACGGCGTTGAGCCGCTTCTTGACCACCTCGAGCAGGGTCTCGTAGCGCGGGTCGGTGCGCAGCGAGGTCAGTGCGGTCGCGAGGCCGCCGATGGTCGGGGTGTAGGAGCGGCCGTTGTCGTTGACGACGATGACCAGCCGGCTGTCGTGCTGGATCGCGATGTTGTTGAGCGCCTCCCAGGCCATGCCGCCGGTCAGGGCGCCGTCGCCGATGACGGCGACGGTGTGGCGGTCCTCGCCGCGGATCGCGTACGCCTTCGCGAGGCCGTCGGCGTAGCTGAGCGCGGTAGAGGCGTGGGAGTTCTCGACCAGGTCGTGCTCGGACTCGGCCTGGCTCGGGTAGCCGCTGAGCCCGCCCTCGCGGCGCAGCGAGGCGAAGTCACCGGCCCGACCGGTGACCAGCTTGTGCACGTAGGACTGGTGGCCGGTGTCGAAGACGACCTTGTCGCGCGGCGAGTCGAAGACCCGGTGGATCGCCAGGGTCAGCTCGACGACACCCAGGTTGGGCCCGAGGTGACCGGAGTTGGTCGCGACGGTCCGGATCATCAGGTCGCGGATCTCGGCCGCGAGCTGGGTCAGCTCGTCCTCGGACAGGCCGCGCAGGTCGCGCGGTGCGGTGATCTGGTCGAGGACAGCCATGGGCCCCACTTTATGCGCTCACAGGTCGTGGACCGCGATCGCCGGCTCGTGCAGGCTGCCCATCCACAGCCGCCCGTCGTGCTCCCGCACGCCGGTGACCATGTGGTACGACGCACCGTGCTCGGCCGGGCGGACGTCGACGTCGTGCACGAGGCGGCCCTGGTCGTCGTACGCGAGCGCGCGGACGGTCTCCTTCGGCTTCGGCTGCACCGCCTCGGGCAGGGCGGTGGCGAGCCGGCGCAGGGCCATCGGGCCGTGCTGGAGCCGCTCCACGACCGGGTCGGTCGGGCTGGCGATGCTGACCCAGACCAGCCCGTCGCTGCCGCGGGCGATGTTGTCGGGGTAGCCCGGCAGGTCGGTGACCAGGAAGTCGCGCTCACCGGCGCGGGGTCCGCTCGTCCAGTAGCGCACCACGGTGCGGGCGCCGGTCTCCGCGACGCACACGAAGTCCTCGGCCGCCGAGAGCGTGACCCCGTTGGCGAAGGCGAGTCCGTCGAGCACGACCGAGACGGTGCCGTCCGGCGCGCGGCGCAGCAGCCGACCGGTGCGGGTGTTGCGGACGAAGTCGTGCTTCCACTGCTCGATCCCGAACTGCGTGGACGAGTCCGACCACCACAGCGTGCCGTCGGACGCGATGGCGCCGTTGTTGCAGAACTTCATCGGCCGTCCGCCCACGCCGTCGGTGACCAGGTCGAGGTGACCGCTCGCGGGGTCGACCCAGAGCAGGCCGCGGCGGGCGTCGCACACGAGCAGCCGGCCGTCGGGGGCGAGCTCGAGGCCCAGCGGACGCCCGCCCGTGTGGGCGACCCGATCGATGCGGCGACCGTCGTGGGAGACGCGGAAGATCGCGCCGTCCTCGGTCCCGGTGAACACGCAGCCCTCGTCGGGCCCGGAGGTGGCGACCACGACGTCCTCGGCACCGTGGCCGGGGACGGCGAACGCGGAGAAGGTCATCGCAGCAGCTCCTGGTAGCGGTCGGAGGCGAGGAAGGCGGGCAGGATCACCGCCGCGGCGGTGGTCAGCGGCAGGTCGGGCACGCGGGCGGGGTCGACGAAGACGATCTGCCGCCCCTCGCCGACGACCACGTCCGCGTCGGTCGCCGTGGTGCGGGCGGCGTAGACGCGGACCGAGTCGTCGGTGCCGTAGGCCTCGTGGAAGACGGTGAACTCCTGCCACAGCGGCAGGCCCGGCGGGGCGACCTCGAGCCCGGTCTCCTCGGTCAGCTCGCGGTAGGCGGCGTCGTCCGGCTCCTCGCCGTCGTCGACGTGGCCGCCGACGAAGCCCCAGCGCTCGGGGTCGATGACGGGGTGCTCGTCGCGCTCCTGGAGCAGCACCCAGCCCCGCTCGTCGACGAGGATGACCGAGGCGAACCGCTGCACGGCGCCCACCGTAGCGACCCCGCGGGCAGGCGCCGGGGACCTAGACGACCGGCCCGCCGAGCGGCGCCAGGTCGTCGGGACTGACCCCGCCGTTGCAGGAGGCGAACGGCTCCGGCGCGGTGTCGCCCGCACCGAACTTCGTGATGAACAGGCCGATCCGGGGGTCGTCCGGGCCGGTCAGCTCCAGCTGGCGTCCCCACACCGTGATCACGACCGGCGCCGACTGGTCGGCGTACGGCGACATGATCCCGTTGGCGGGCAGCTGCTCGGCGAGGCGCTCGATCCCGTCGGCGTCGAGGTCGTCGGGGCGGTAGGTCAGCCAGGTGGTGCCGTGCTCGAGGTCGTGCACGACGTACTCGACCGGCACGGGCTCGTCGTAGACGCCGCACTCGAGCCAGATCGGCGCGTGGTCGCCGCCGACCGGCGGGGACTGCGGGTAGGAGTGCTCCTCGCCGATGTCGAGGTGCTGGTTGGTGAGGTCCTCGAAGGACTGGACGTCGTCGAGGTCGCTCGGCCCGGACGCGTCGTCGCCGCGCCGGTCGGCGACGGCGGGCTCGTCATCGTCGTCGCCGCTGAGCAGGACCGGGACGAGGATGGCCGCGGCGAGGACGAGGACCGCGGCGACGACCGCGATCACGACCGGCACCACGCGGCCGCGCCGCGGCGGGGGCGGCTGCTGGAACCCGGCCGGCGGGTACGGCGGCGGCGCGACCGGGTAGGGCGGCTGGGCCTGCCCCCAGGCCGGGGGCTGCTGCGGCGGCGGGGCCCACCCGGGCGGCGGCTGGTTCGGCGGCTGGTTCGGCGGCTGGTTCGGCGGCTGGTACGGCGGCGGGGGCGGCTGGTTCACTGCTCGAGCGCCTTCTCCACCCGCTCGACCTTCGCGGTGAGCTCACCGGTGTGGCCGGGGCGGATGTCGGCCTTGAGCACCAGCCCGACCCGCGGGGAGGTCTCGGCAACGACGTCGACGGCCCGCTTGACCACCGCCATCACCTCGTCCCACTCGCCCTCGATGTTGGTGAACATCGCGTTGGTCTCGTTGGGCAGCCCGGACTCCCGGACCACCTGCACGGCGCGGGCGACGGCCTCGGACACCCCGCCGGTGTCGTCCGCTGCCGACGGACTGATGCTGAAGGCGACGATCATGGGCTCACGGTATCGACGGCCTCGAGCCGCAGCCGGGCCAGGGCGTCGCGGGCGTGGGACTTCACCGTGCCGACGGCGATGCCGAGCACCTCGGCGGTCTGCGCCTCGGTGAGGTCCTCGTAGTAGCGCAGCACCAGCACCGCGCGCTGGCGCGGGGCGAGCCGGTCGAGCGCAGCGCGGAGGTCGAGCCGGTCGACCGTGCCGTCCTCGCGGCCGACCGCCTCGGGCAGCTGGTCGGTGGTCACCTCGCGCCAGCGCCGGCGCCGCCAGCGGTTGACGCTCTCGCGCCCCAGCACCGTGCGGACGTAGGGCTCGGGGTCGGCCTGGATGCGCCGCCAGCGGCCGACCACCTTCACCAGCGCCGTCTGCACGAGGTCCTCGGCAGCGTGGGCGTCGCCGGTCAGCAGGAAGGCGGTGCGCAGGAGGGCGCCGCGGCGGGCGAGCACGAAGGCCTCGAAGGAGGCCGGGAGCTCCTCATCGTCGCGCACGGGACCTCCACACGACGGCACCCGCGCCGGCGAGCAGCACCACCGGCAGACCGAGGGCCAGCCACGCCTGCCACGCGGGCTGGTCCGCGGCGGTGGTCCGGTAGCCCTCGACGAGCGGGTTGGCCCACAGGTCGGCGGCGTAGTGGGGTCGGCCCATGACGTCACCGCGGACGGCGAGGCCGAGGTCGACGACGTCCCCGGTGGCCACGTCGACCTCGACCGCCCCGAGGCCCGGGGCCTCGCCGACGACGACGTGCCCGGCGTCGGTCCAGCCGAGCACCTCGCTGGCGTCGATCGGCAGGTCCACCTCCCGCAGGTCCGTGGGGCTCGGCCCCACCAGCAGGCGCCAGTCGGCGGCGTCGGCCTCACCGGGCGCGACGACGGCGACCGCCTCCACCTCCGGGCCGTACGACGCCTCGTAGACCTCGACGCCCATGTCGACCGACGTCGTCCCCCCGGTGCTCGGGTCGAAGCGGAACGTGCGCGTGCCGCGGGACCACACCGTGCCGCTGGGTGCCGAGCCCATGTTCGGCAGCCAGTAGCGCCCGGCGGGCTCCGCGACCAGCCGCTCCCCCGTCGCGACGTCCCACAGGACGAGTGAGCGCTCCCGGGGCCGGTCGCTGCCGGTCAGCGAGTAGGACGTCTCGAGGTAGCGCGAGTCGCCGGAGAAGGTGAGCCCCGAGACGTCCATCCCCCGGATCACGTCGTGGTCGGGGTCCTCGAGCATGCGGGCGCGGCCGGTGACGGTGTCGAGGACGGCGAAGCCGACCACCTCCAGGTCCGCGGAGTAGCGGGTGTAGCCCACCTTCGTGCCGTCGGGCGAGAGCACCAGGTGGTCGTCGCCGAGGGACTCCGGCCGCGTCCCGGGCAGGTCGAGGAACACCGCGGAGCCGTCGACGGCGGAGATCCCGAAGGGCCACGTCCCGGCCTGCTCGACGGCGCCCTCCTCCTGCCGGTTGCCCTCGCGGAGCGCCGAGCCGACCACGGCCAGCGGGCCGGGTGCGCCGGCGCTCCCGGTGCCCTCGGCCCGCGCGTCGGGCGCGTGCACCGTGCGCGGCAGGTGGAGGTCGGCGAACGGCATCGCGACCGGGGGCTCGGGATCGTGCTGCACCGTGACCAGGGCCAGCGACGCGACCAGGGCGGTCGCAGCGGCGACCGCGCCGACCCGGACGGCCTGCCGGGCGCGGTGGCGTCGTACTCCGCGGCGCCAGAGGCTGCGGGTGCCCGCAGCGCCGGCGCCGGTCGGGCCGGTGTCGGTCGGGGCGTGGTCGGCGAGCTCGTCGAGCAGGTGGCGCAGGTCGCGCAGGTCGGTCATCGGGGTCCTCCTGGGGTGGGCTCACCCTCCCGTACGCCGCGAATGGGATGGAAGGAGGGGGCGTCCCCGGAACTTTTCCGATGACCTCCCGGGAACGCCGACGGCCCGCCCCTCGGGAGGGACGGGCCGTCGGTTCGCTCGGGCTGGGTCAGCCGCGCAGCAGGTTGCGCAGCACGTACTGCATGATGCCGCCGTTGCGGTAGTAGTTCGCCTCACCGGGGGTGTCGATGCGGACGACCGCGTCGAACTCCACGCCGGAGTCGGTGGTGACCTTCACGGTGCGCGGGGTGGTGCCCTCGTTGAGCTCGGTGATGCCCGAGATCGAGAAGGTCTCCTCGCCGGTCAGGCCGAGCGACTCGGCGTTCTGGCCCTCGGGGAACTGCAGTGGGATGACGCCCATGCCGATGAGGTTGGAGCGGTGGATGCGCTCGTAGCTCTCAGCGATGACCGCCTTGACGCCCAGCAGCGAGGTGCCCTTGGCCGCCCAGTCGCGCGACGAGCCCGAGCCGTACTCCTTGCCGGCCAGGACGACGAGCGGGATGCCGGCCTCCTGGTAGCTCACCGAGGCGTCGTACACCGTGGTGACCGGCGCGTCGGCCTGGGTGAAGTCGCGGGTGAAGCCGCCCTCGGTGCCCGGCGCGATCTGGTTGCGCAGGCGGATGTTGGCGAACGTGCCGCGGATCATCACCTCGTGGTTGCCGCGGCGCGAGCCGTAGGAGTTGAAGTCGCGCGGGGCGACGCCGTTCTCCGTGAGGTACTTGCCCGCGGGCGAGTCGGCCTTGATCGAGCCGGCCGGCGAGATGTGGTCGGTGGTGACCGAGTCGCCGAGCTTGAGCAGGACCCGCGCGCCGTCGATGTCGGTGACCGGGGCCGGCTCGTCGGGCATGCCGTCGAAGTACGGCGCCTTGCGGACGTAGGTCGACGACTCGTCCCACGCGAAGGTGTTGCCCTCCGGGGTGGGCAGCGACTGCCAGCGCTCGTCACCCTTGAAGACGTCGGCGTAGGAGTCGGTGAACATGTCCGAGGTGATCGCCTGGGCGATGGTCTCCTCGACCTCGGCCGGCGAGGGCCAGATGTCCTTGAGGTAGACCGGGTTGCCCTCGGAGTCGTTGCCCAGCGGGTCGTTGAACAGGTCGACGTCCATGGAGCCGGCGAGCGCGTACGCGACGACCAGCGGCGGGGACGCCAGGTAGTTCATCTTGATGTCCGGGTTGATCCGGCCCTCGAAGTTGCGGTTGCCCGACAGCACCGAGACGACGGCGAGGTCGTTCTCCTGCACCGCGGCGGAGACCTCGGGGATGAGCGGGCCCGAGTTGCCGATGCAGGTGACGCAGCCGTAGCCGACGAGGTTGAACCCGAGCTTGTCGAGGTACGGCGTGAGGCCGGCCTTCTCGTAGTAGTCCGAGACGACCTTCGAGCCCGGCGCCAGGGTCGACTTGACCCACGGCTTGCGCTCCAGGCCCTTCTCGACGGCCTTCTTCGCCAGCAGGGCGGCGCCGATCATGACCGACGGGTTCGACGTGTTGGTGCAGGAGGTGATCGATGCGATCGTCACCGCGCCGTGGTCGAGGGTGAACGTCGTGCCGTCCTCGAGGGTGACCTCGATCGGGCTCGACGCGCGGCCGCCGTCGGCGGGCGCGGCCGAGAGGTGCTCGCGCGGAGCGTCCTCACCGTTGGACTGGTTCGGGTCGTGCGAGGGGGCGTCGGAGCCCGGGAAGGTCTCCTCGACGGCCTCGTCGTAGCCCTTGGTGTCCTGGGCCTCGCCGGCGTAGTCGACGAGCGCGCCGCGGAAGGCGGCCTTGGCCTCGGACACGAGGACGCGGTCCTGCGGGCGCTTCGGGCCGGCGATGGACGGGACGACCGTGGCCAGGTCCAGCTCGAGCTTCTCCGAGTAGCGCGGCTCGGCCGACGGGTCGAGCCAGAGGCCCTGCTCCTTGGCGTACTTCTCGACGAGCGCGAGCTGCTCGTCCGAGCGGCCGGTCAGGCGCAGGTAGTTGACGGTCTCCTCGTCGATCGGGAAGACGGCGATCGTGGAGCCGAACTCCGGCGACATGTTGCCGATGGTGGCGCGGTTGGCCAGCGGCAGCGCGCCGACGCCCTCGCCGTAGAACTCGACGAACTTGCCGACCACACCGTGCTGGCGCAGCATCTCGGTGATCGTGAGCACCAGGTCGGTGGCGGTGGAGCCCTCGGGGAGCTCGCCGGTCAGCTTGAAGCCGACGACGCGCGGGATGAGCATGGAGACCGGCTGGCCGAGCATGGCCGCCTCTGCCTCGATGCCGCCGACGCCCCAGCCGACGACGCCGATGCCGTTGACCATGGTGGTGTGCGAGTCGGTGCCGACGCAGGTGTCGGGGTAGGCCAGCAGCTCGCCGTCGACCTCACGGGTGAAGACGGTGCGCGCGAGGTGCTCGATGTTGACCTGGTGCACGATGCCGGTGCCCGGCGGGACGACCTTGAAGTCGTCGAAGGCGCCCTGGCCCCAGCGGAGGAACTGGTAGCGCTCGCGGTTGCGCTCGTACTCGATCTCGACGTTGCGCTGGAACGCCTCGGGCGTGCCGAAGACGTCGGCGATGACGGAGTGGTCGATGACCATCTCGGCGGGCGCGAGCGGGTTGATCCTCGTGGCGTCGCCGCCGAGCTCGGCCATCGCCTCGCGCATGGTGGCGAGGTCGACGACACAGGGCACGCCGGTGAAGTCCTGCATGATCACGCGCGCCGGCGTGAACTGGATCTCCTTGTCGGGCTGGGCGTTCTCGTCCCAGCCCGCGAGGGCCTTGATGTCCTCGGCGGTGATGTCCGCCCCGTCCTCGGTGCGCAGCAGGTTCTCGAGGAGGACCTTCAGCGAGAACGGCAGGCTCTCGACGTCCAGGCCCTCGCCCTTGACCGCGTCGAGGCGGAAGATCTCGTAGGACTTGCCGTCCACGTCCAGGGTGCTCTTGGCACCGAAGCTGTTCTTGCTGGCCATCGCGTCTCCGTCTCCCCGTCGACTGCCACATCGACTGAGCTCGTTGTCGGTAGGTCTCTCCCCTGCATCCTGCCGCCGGGGTGCGGCGCCGGGATAGTGAGGCTGACCTAAGTGTTCCAGAGCACCGGTTCCCGATATCTCTTGATGTCAAGATACACGATCCGAAGGCACATCTCCACGTCCGGGTACGACGGCGAGGGACGTGTCGTCGGCGAACTGGGTGCGGTAGAGCTCCTCGTACCTCCCGCCTGCGCCGAGCAGCTCCGCGTGGGTCCCCCGCTCCACGATCTGCCCGTCCTCGACGACGGCGATCAGGTCGGCGGCGCGCACGGTCGAGAGGCGGTGCGCGATGACCAGTGCGGTCCGCCCGGACAGCGCCTCGGCAAGGGCTGCCTGGACCGCCGCCTCCGAGGTGGAGTCCAGCGACGCGGTGGCCTCGTCGAGGATCACGACGCGCGGCTGCTTGAGCAACAGCCGGGCGATGGTCAGCCGCTGCCGCTCCCCGCCGGAGAGCCGGTAGCCGCGCTCCCCCACGACCGTGTCCAGCCCGTCGGGCAGCGCGCGGACCAGGTCGGCGAGCCGGGCACGGGTCAGCGCGTCCCACAGCTCCGCCTCGTCGGCGCCGGGGCGGGCGAAGAGCAGGTTGCCGCGGATGGAGTCGTGGAACAGGTGCCCGTCCTGGGTGACCATGCCGACGGCCTCGCGGATCGACTCCGCGCTGAGGTCGCGCACGTCGACACCGGCCAGGCGCACCGCGCCGCTGTCCACGTCGTAGAGGCGGGAGACGAGCTGGGCGATGGTCGACTTGCCGGCCCCCGAGGACCCCACGAGGGCGACGACCTGGCCCGGCTCGGCGCGCAGGGACACCCCGTGCAGCACCTCCTCGCCCCCGCGGGCGTCGAGCACGGCGACCGACTCCAGCGACGCGAGCGAGACCTTGTCGGCCGAGGGGTAGGCGAAGCGGACGTCGTCGAGCTCGACGGACACCGGGCCCTCCGGCAGGGAGCTGGCGTCGGGCTTGTCGGTGATGAGCGGCTGCAGGTCGAGCACCTCGAAGACCCGCTCGAAGCTGACCAGCGCGCTCATCACGTCCACCCGGGCGCTGGCCAGCGACGTCAGCGGTGCGTAGAGCCGGGTGAGCAGCAGGGACAGCGCCACGACGTCGCCCGCGTCGAGGCTCCCGCGGATCGCCGCGAGCCCGCCCACGCCGTACACGACGGCGACGGCGAGCGCCGAGACCAGGGTCAGCGCGGTCACGAAGGTCGTCTGCACCATCGCGGTGCGCACGCCGATCTGGGCCACCCGCTCGGCGCGGGCGGTGAACTCGGCCGACTCCTGGTCGGGGCGGCCGAACAGCTTGACCAGGGTGGCGCCGGGCGCGGAGAAGCGCTCGGTCATCTGGTTGCCCATCGCCGCGTTGTGGTCGGCGGCCTCGCGCTGGATGCCGGCCAGGCGCCGCCCCATCCGCCGGGCCGGGACCACGAACACCGGCAGCAGGACCAGGGCCAGCAGTGTGACCTGCCAGGAGATGCCGAGCATCACCACGAGGGTCAGGGTCAGCGTCACCAGGTTGCCGACCACGCCGGACAGGGTGGTGCTGAACGCACGCTGGGCGCCGATCACGTCGTTGTTGAGCCGGCTGACGAGCGCGCCCGTGCGGGTGCGGCTGAAGAACGCGATCGGCATCCGCTGCACGTGGTCGAACACCGTCGTGCGCAGGTCGAGGATCAGCCCCTCCCCGATCCGCGCCGAGAGCCAGCGGGCCAGCAGCCCGAACCCGGCGTCTGCGACAGCGAGGCCGGCGATGGCCAGGGCCAGCCAGGCGACCAGCCCCTCACGACCGCCGTCGACGATCGCGTTGACCACCCGGCCGGCCAGCACCGGCGTGGCCACCGCGAGCGCCGAGGTCAGCACGCTGAGCAGCACGAAGCCGACGAGCTTGCCGCGATGCGGACGCGCGAAGGCGAAGATGCGCCGGGCCGTCGCCCGGTTGAACGCGCGCTCCTCCTGCGGCCCGTGCATGCTGCGGTAGACCTGGTTCCACGCGATCGACTCCATGCTCATGGTCTCGACGGTAGAACCTCAAGTCGGGTTGAGGACAAGCCGGTGCGCCCGGGCACGACCCCGAGGTGACCCGCGGCGCGTCGGCCGGGGACCATCCGGCGCCGACGGGAAAACTCTTCGACCGTGGCTGTCGTGGTGGACCACCCTCGTTCGTGGAGAGGATGAGAGAACCCCCTCACCGACCCAGGAGGTCATTGATGCGCACCCTGATCTACACCGCCTTCGTCTCCGTCGACGGCGTCGTCCAGGCCCCCGGCCCCGAGCCCGACTACCGCAACGGCGGCTGGACGTTCCAGGACATCGAGTTCCGCGAGGAGGTGTACGAGCTCAAGGGCCGCGAGCAGGAGGAGGCCTCCGCCCTGATGCTGGGCCGGGTCAGCTACGAGGCATTCGCCCCGGTGTGGCCGGGCATGACCGACGAGTTCCCGCACTACAACGCGATGCCGAAGTACGTCGTGTCGACGACCCTGCAGCAGGGGGACCTGGTCGACAACTGGGGCGAGACCACCATCCTCCGCTCGATCGACGACGTGGCCGCGCTCCGCGAGACCGACGGCGGCCCCATCTCGATCCACGGCTCCGCCAGCCTCGCCCGCAGCCTCGGCGACGCCGGCCTCCTCGACCGCTACCACCTGCTCGTCTTCCCCTGGGTCCTCGGCGCCGGCAAGCGGATGTGGAGCGACACCGACAAGGACCGCCAGAAGCTGGAGCTCGTCGAGTCCGAGTCCTACGCCAACGGGGTGCAGAAGCTCTGCTACCAGGTGGTGCGCTGAGGCTCCAGCAACGGACCGCACTCGACGTGGTGCGTCATCGGGAACAGGTTCGGCCCCCTGAGCGTCAACGCGATCATTTGCGATCGGACGCCTTCGTATCCCAGAAACCGCACCTGACCTGCAGCGATGTCGTTCTCGACCCTTGTGGGCGTCGGCGCGGGGTCGCAGACCTTTGCGAATCAAAGCGAGCCCAATCCGAGCCCTCCCGTCGACAGCTGCCTACGAGGGCACCCAAACCGCGGTTGCAGCGCCGCAGCGACGCACTCTCGGAGCCTTTCGATCAGGCCCTCGACTCGCCACCGAATCTGGAACCCAATCCGTACCGCAGGTCGGTCGGTTCTGACCGATTTTCATGGTCCGCGTGAGGTGCGCGCGACGAGCCCCCGACGGCCGTCACACGCCCCTCCCCGATCGTCGACGTCACAGCCGCTGGACGGATCGGCCGTCCCAGAGGAGGACCTGGCCGTTGGCGACCTCCCCCACCGCGGAGCCCCCGGGCAGGAGACGGAACAGCTCACCGTGCGCCACCACGACGTGCGTCATCGCCGGGTCGAGGTCGGCAAGGGCAGCCAATGTCCTGCGCACGACCTCAGCTCGGCGCTCCACGCCACCATGGGCGAGCGCGACAGCCGAGGCCCGTCCGGTCCAGGAGACCGTGCGTCGGTGGTTCGTCCCCTGGAAGAGGCCGAAGTGCCGTTCCCGAAGACGTTCGTCGACAAGTTGGCTGGCTCCCAGACGGGCCGCCACCACCTCGCCCCCTTCGACCGCCCGGGTGAGGTCGCTCGAGGTCACGCGCACCGCGTCTGTGGACGTCAGACATAGGGCGAGGAAATCAGCGGCCTCGACCATCTGGGCACGCCCAGCACCTGTGAGCCGCGGATGTGGCGTCTGTCCCTGTGTAACGCCTTGCGCGTTCCACTCCGACTCTCCGTGCCTCAGGAGGTAGACCGGCTGCTTCACGCGCGCCATTCTCCCGTAGGCTGCGGAAGATCCACGGCGCAGGAACCCGGTGAGACTCCGGGGCGGTTCCGCCACTGTGATCGAGCACGCGTGCTCGAAGCCAGACACTGGCCGTGGGTGAATCCGACCGCTACACGGGGCGAGAACCCCGGAGGAGGAACCCGGCACATGGCCGCGTCCGCACACATCTGCCTGCTCTCCACGTCCGACACTGACCTGCTCTCGGCCCGGGCCAGCGGCTCGAGCTTCGCGCTCGCCAACCCGTCGCGCAGCACGAGCAGCGAGCTGGATGCGGTCCTCGCGGGTGCCGACCTCGTCGTCGTACGTCAGCTGGGCTCGCCCCATGACCTGTGGGAGGGACTGGCGGCCGTCCGCGCCGCCGGCACACCGTTGGTGGTCCTCGGCGGTGAGCAGCAGCCCAGCGCCGAGCTGATGGAGCTCAGCACCGTCCCGATCGGCGTCGCGACCGAGGCGCACCGCTACCTGGCCGAGGGCGGGCCGGCCAACTTGGCCCAGATGCACGCGTTCCTCTCCGACACCGTCCTGCTCACCGGTGAGGGCTTCGAGCCCCCGGCGGTCGTGCCGTCATGGGGCTTCGCCGAGCGAGGCGCACCCTCCGACCCCTCACTGCCGAAGGTCGGCATCCTCTACTACCGCGCCCACCAGGCCAGCGGGAACACCGCCTTCGCGCACGCCCTGGCGGACGCCGTCGACGCCACCGGTCAGGCCGTGGGCGTACCCATCTTCGCCGGCTCGCTGCGCAGTGCGCCCGACGAGCTCTTCGAAGCTCTCGGCCAGCTCGATGCCGTCGTGGTGACCGTCCTGGCCGCCGGCGGCAGCGTCCCGGCCTCGGTCAGTGCCGGCGGCGACGACGAAACCTGGGACGTCGAGCGCATCGCCGCCCTCGACATCCCCGTCCTCCAGGGACTGTGCCTGACCAGCAGCCGTGAGGAGTGGGAAGCCAACGACGACGGCGTCACGCCGCTCGACTCCGCGAACCAGATCGCCATTCCGGAGTTCGACGGGCGCATCATCACCGCACCGTTCTCCTTCAAGGAGATCGATGACGAAGGTCTCCCCCGTTACGTCGCCGACCCCGAGCGTTGCGCCCGCGTGGCCGCCATCGCGGTCAACCACGCGCGACTGCGTCACGTCCCGAACGCAGAGAAGAAGGTCGCACTCGTCCTGTCGGCGTACCCGACCAAGCACTCCCGTATCGGCAACGCCGTCGGACTGGACACCCCGGTCTCCACGATCCGCCTGCTCCGACGACTCCGAGACGCCGGGTACGACCTGGGCGGCCCCGGCGCGGTACCAGGCCTCGACCTCGAGGACGACACACAGGCGGGTGACGCCCTGATCCACGCGATGATCGCCGCGGGTGGGCAGGACGAGGAGTGGCTGACGTCCGGACAGCTCACCGATGCGCACGTGCGCATCGACGCCGAGCATTACCGCCGCTGGACCGCCCACCTGCCGCAGGCCCTGCGCGACTCCATGACCGAGGCGTGGGGGGAGGCTCCTGGTTCCCTCTTCGTCAACGACGCCGGTGAGATCGTGATCGCCACGCTCGTCGCCGGGAACGTGGTCATCATGATCCAACCGCCCCGCGGCTTCGGCGAGAACCCCGTGGCGATCTACCACGACCCCGACCTCGCCCCGACCCACCACTACATGGCGGCCTACCGCTGGTTGGAGGAGTCCCCGGAGTCCGGCGGCTTCGGCGCGCACGCCGTCGTGCACGTCGGCAAGCACGGTTCCCTGGAGTGGCTGCCGGGCAAGAACGCGGCGCTCTCCGCCGAGTGCGGCACCGACGCGGTGCTGGGCAACCTGCCCCTCTTCTACCCGTTCCTCGTCAATGACCCCGGCGAGGGCGCACAGGCGAAGCGACGCGCCCACGCCACCATCGTCGACCACCTGATCCCGCCGATGGCGCGCGCCGAGACGTACGGCGACATCGCCCGCCTGGAGCAGCTGCTGGACGAGTACGGCAACATCGCCGCGATGGACCCGGCCAAGCTGCCCGCGATCCGCGGGGAGATCTGGCAGCTGATGAAGGCCGCCGAGATGCACCGGGACCTCGGTCTCGACGAGCGCCCCGGCGACGAGGAGTTCGACGACTTCCTGCTGCACGTCGACGGCTGGTTGTGCGAGATCAAGGACGTCCAGATCCGCGACGGACTCCACGTCCTGGGTCAGGCACCCTCCGACGAGGCCCTGGTGAACCTGGTCCTCGCGGTGCTGCGCGCCTCGCAGGTCTGGGGCGGGGTCGGCAACGCCGTCCCCGGGCTCCGGGCAGCACTCGGCCTCTCCGACGGCGCCTCGACCGCGCAGGTGGACGCCTTCGAGGCCGAGGCACGGGGTCTCGTGGAGGCCTTGGCCGCAGCGAACTGGGACCCCACAGTGGTGCCCCAGCTCCACGAGGACGCCGACGTGCGGGCCGCGCTGAGCTTCGCCGCCACCGAGGTGGTGCCGCGCCTGGCCAGCACGACCGATGAGATGGACGTGCTGCTGCACGCCCTCGAGGGCGGCTACGTGCCCGCCGGCCCGTCCGGCTCGCCGCTGCGCGGCCTGGTCAACGTGCTGCCGACCGGCCGCAACTTCTACACCGTCGATCCCCGCGCCATCCCCTCGCGCCTGGCCTGGCAGACCGGTCAGGCGATGGCCGAGTCCCTCGTGCAGCGCTACCTGGACGAGACCGGCGAGTACCCGAGCTCCGTCGGCCTGTCGGTGTGGGGCACCAGCGCGATGCGCACCTCCGGTGACGACGTGGCCGAGGTGCTCGCGCTGCTCGGTGTACGGCCCGAGTGGGACGACATGTCCCGCCGGGTGAACAACCTGCAGGTGATCGACCTGGCCGAGCTCGGCCGTCCGCGCATCGACGTCACCGTCCGCATCTCGGGCTTCTTCCGCGACGCCTTCCCGCACGTGGTGTCGATGCTGGACGACGCGGTGCAGCTGGTCGCCGCCCTGGACGAGCCGGACGAGATGAACTTCGTCCGCGCCCACAGCCGGGCCGACCTGGCTGAGCACGGGGACGAGCGCCGGGCCACGACTCGCATCTTCGGCTCCAAGCCCGGCTCCTACGGTGCGGGCATCCTCCAGGTGGTCGAGTCGGGCTCGTGGCGCGACGACAACGACCTGGCCGAGGTGTACACCGCGTGGGGCGGTTTCGCATACGGCCGAGGCCTGGACGGAATCGCCGCGGCCGAGGACATGCGCACCGCGTACCGACGGATCAAGGTGGCTGCGAAGAACGTCGACAGCGCTGAGCACGACATCGCGGACTCCGACGACTACTTCCAGTACCACGGCGGCATGGTGGCCACCGTGCGCGCCCTCACCGGCTCCGACCCGAAGGCCTACGTCGGCGACTCGACCTCCCCCGACGCCGTCCGGACGCGCTCGCTGCAGGAGGAGACGAACCGGGTCTTCCGGGCCCGCGTGGTCAACCCCCGCTGGATCGGGGCGATGCAGCGCCACGGCTACAAGGGCGCATTCGAGCTCGCAGCCACCGTCGACTACCTGTTCGGGTTCGACGCCACCGCCGGGGTCGTCCACGACTGGATGTACGAGTCGCTCGCCAGTTCATACGTGCTGGACGAGACCAACCAAGCGTTCCTGCGTACCTCGAACCCGTGGGCCCTGCGCGGCATCGTCGAGCGGCTGCACGAGGCCGCCGAGCGTGGCCTGTGGGCGGAGCCCGACCCGGAGACGCTGTCGCAGCTGCAGAAGGTGTACCTCGAGGTCGAGGGGGACCTGGAGGACGAGGCGTGAGTGCCCACCTGCACGTCGTCGGCTTCGGCACGGGTCCCGACCACCTGACCCGGGACGCCGTCCGCGCCCTGCTGGACACCGACTACGTGCTCGCGGTGCGCAAGCACGAGGACGACGAGCTGCTGCAGGTGCGCCGCGCGATCTGCGAGGAGTTCGAGGTCGAGCTGGTCGAGGTGCCCGACCCGCAGCGTGACCGGGACGACCCAAGCGACTACCCCGCCGCAGTGCGCGACTGGCACGCCGCCCGGGTGGCGGCCTTCGCCGACGCGGTGGCCGAGCGGGGTGGGCGGGCGACCTTCCTGGTGTGGGGTGACCCGTCGCTGTACGACTCGACCCTGCGCGTGGTCGAGGGCATGGCGGCCGATCCCCGCCTGGCCGGTCTCACCTGGGACGTCGTGCCCGGCATCAGCGCTCCCCAGCTGCTGGCCGCCCGGCACCGCATCGTGCTGCACCCGGTCGGCACGCCAGTGCACGTCACCACCGCCCGTCGCCTGCGCGACACCGTCGCTGCGGGCCAGCGCAACGTGCTGGTCATGCTTGGCTCCGAGGCCAGCCTCGACCAGCTCGAGGAGCTCCCCGGCTGGCAAATCTGGTGGGGCGCCAATCTCGGCTCGGACGGCGAACAGCTGGTGGCCGGCCCGGTCCGCGACGTCCTGTCGCAGGTGCGCGAGATGCGCGCCCGAGCGCGAGAGCTCGCCGGTTGGGTGATGGACGTGTACCTGCTCCGCGCCCCGGAGGGCACCTCGTGAGCGGGCTGCTGGTAGCCGGGACCACCTCGGACGCCGGCAAGTCGGTGGTGACCACCGGGCTGTGCAGAGCGTTCGCACGCCGCGGGGTCCGGGTGGCTCCGTACAAGGCGCAGAACATGTCCAACAACTCCATGGTCTGCCAGGACCCCGCGGGAGGCACCGCCGAGATCGGCCGGGCGCAGTGGGTCCAGGCGCTCGCCGCCCGGGTGACTCCCGAGCCTGCCATGAACCCCGTCCTTCTCAAGCCCGGCTCCGATCGACGCAGCCACGTCGTGGTCATGGGGCACCCCGCCGGGGAGGTCTCCGCCACCGATTTCGCCACCGGGCGACGGCACCTCGCTGCGGCGGCGCACGCCGCGTACGACGACCTCGCGGAACGGTTCGACGTTGTCGTGGCCGAAGGAGCGGGCAGCCCGGCCGAGATCAACCTGCGCTCCAGCGACTACGTCAACATGGGGCTGGCCCGGCACGCCGACCTCCCGGTGGTCCTGGTCGGCGACATCGACCGGGGAGGCCTCTTCGCCTCGATGTTCGGCACCCTGGCGCTGCTGGAGCCGGCGGACCAGGTGCTGCTTGCCGGGTTCGTGGTCAACAAGTTCCGCGGCGACCTCGGCCTGCTGCGCCCGGGCCTGGACCAGCTGGAGCGGATGACCGGTCGGCCCGTGCACGGGGTGCTGCCGTGGCACCCCGACCTGTGGCTCGACTCCGAGGACGCCCTCGACCTGGAGGGTCGCCGCAGCAGGGACGGTGCCCGGGTGCGGGTCGCGGTCGTACGGCTTCCCCGGATCAGCAACTTCACCGACGTCGACGCCCTGGGGCTCGAGCCGGACCTCGACGTCGTCTTCGTCTCCGACCCGCGCGACCTCGCCGACACTCACCTTGTGGTGCTGCCGGGTACGCGCGCCACGCTCGCCGACCTCGCGTGGTTGCGCTCGCGCGGCCTCGACGCCGCGATCACGGCCCACGCCGCAGCGGGTCGTCCGGTGCTCGGCATCTGCGGTGGCTTCCAGATGCTCGGCCGCGCAGTCAGCGACCCCAACGGCGTCGAGGGGGCCGTCGGCGCGCACGCCAAGGGGCTGGGCCTGCTCCCTGTGACCACCACGTTCGCCGTGGAGAAGGCGCTGCGCCTGCCCGTCGGCGAGGCGCTCGGTGCGGCCACGGCCGGCTACGAGATCCACCACGGGCGGATCAGCCGCGACGCAGGCGCTGAGGAGTTCCTCGGCGGGGTCCGCTCCGGTCAGGTGTTCGGCACGATGTGGCACGGCAGCCTGGAGGGGGACGCCTTCCGGGCTGCCTTCCTCGCCGAGGTCGCCGCCCTGGCCCCCTCCGGCGCCAGCTTCCCGGCCGCCCGGGAGCGCCGGATGGAGCTCCTCGCCGACCTCGTCGAGGAGCACCTCGACGTCGAGATGCTGCTGGCACTGGCCCGCGACGGAGCGCCTGCTTCGCTGCCGGTGCTCACCGTCCCCACCCTCCCCCAGGAAGGTGCACGATGAAGGTCCTGCTGCTCGGAGGCACGGCGGAGGCGCGCGACCTGGCCCGCCTGCTGGTGGAGGCTCGTGTGGACGTCACCTCGTCGCTCGCCGGTCGCGTGGCCCGGCCTCGTCTGCCGGTGGGACCGGTCCGCATCGGCGGTTTCGGCGGCGTTGCGGGTTTGCGGACTGCGTTGGCCGACTACGACCTGGTCGTGGACGCCACCCACCCGTTCGCGCGCGGCATGAGCGCCAACGCGGTCGAGGCCTGCACGGTCGAGCAGGTGCCGCTGCTGCGCTTCGAGCGTCCGGGCTGGGAGCGCGACCCCGCATGGACGTACGTCCGCTCGCACGCCGAGGCAGCGCAGGTGGCGGCAACGCTGGGGCAACGTCCCTTCCTGACCGTCGGACGGCAGGAGCTGGCCCGGTTCGTGCCCGAGCTGCGCGAAGCCGCCGTCCTGGCCCGTGTCGTGGACGCCCCCGACGTCGACCTCCCCGCGCCGTGGCGGCTGCTCACCAGCCGCGGGCCGTACACACTCGAGGGCGACCTCGCGGTCATGGCCAACCACGGCAGCGACGTCCTGGTCACCAAGGACTCCGGCGGCACCTACACCTGGCCCAAGATGCAGGCCGCTGCACAGCTCGGCGTCCCCGTGGTGGTTGTGGAACGACCGGAGCCGGACCCCCGCGCGCAGGTCGTGCACGCCGTGAGCCCGGCTCTCGAGTGGGTGCTGTCGCACCGCTGACTCAGGCGACCGCCTTCGCGGTGGTGTCGACCCGCCCGAGCAGCCACGTCAGGGCCACACCCAGGGCGCCCCAGAGCGCTGCCAGGCTGAGGACCGAGGAGATCCGGAACTCCCACAGCACGTCGGCTGGGAAGTCACCGAGCTCATTGACCGTCGGCATGGCGAGGGCCGCGACGGTGACCACGATGACGTAGGCGACCCCGGCCCCGACGACACCGGTCCACGCACCACGTGCGGCGGCGAGCCAGCGGCCCAGGAACACCGTGGCCACCATCGCGACGATGGAGATCAGCGCGAAGGCGAAGTAGTACGCGGTGCGCGACCCGATCGTGTCACCGCTGCCCACGGCCGGCGGAGCAGCCGGGTACTTCAGGAAGGGCACCAGCGCGTAGGCGACGAAGCCGAGTGCGGTGACCAGTGCGGTCGAGCCGACGACGGTCAGTCGTCCCAGACGACCAGCGACAGCGGCGGCGATGAGCGCGATGATCCCGCCCAGGGCGACGCCGATGGCGATCGTCGCGGTGGCCAGGCCCCAGGTCTTCTGGGTGGTGCGGGTGATGCCGCCCTCCTCCTCGTCACCATGCGAGTGGGTGTGCCCCTCCTCCGTGTCGGCCGCGGCGTGTGTGTGGACGGCATCACCCTCGGCATGGGTGTGCGCCTCGTCCGCGGCAGGCTCGGCGGGAGCCTCCGCTGCCGCGGCCTCCTCCAGGCCGATGGCGGTGTCGATCGGCGGCTCGCCGACCGTGTAGGCCACACCGAAGGCCACGATGCCGGCGATGAGGCCCGCGAGCAGGCCGCGGACCAGGAAAGTACGTGCGTTCACTTGAGATTCCAGTTTCTGTGGTCGTCGAATGTGCGCCGTGCACGCAGCACGGCGCGCCCGACGCCCCAGCACCGTGATCGGCGCAGGGGCCGGGAAGGGAGACCGCCCTCAGGGGCGGTCGGAGCTCAGCTGTGCTGACCCAGCGAGGGGTCAGTGGCAGGGGTAGCCGAGCAGGTGACGACCGTCGTGGACCCACTCGTGGATCGCCGTGCCAGCGAAGAGCGAGACCGCACCCTGGTCGGTGCTGACGAAGAAGACGACCAGCACGGAGAGCAGGCCAATAAACAGCGCCCAGGGGGCGAGCTCGCGAAGGTCGACCGTTGGGATCTCGACGGCGGGAATGGCGGCGGCGCCGGAAGGCGGCGCTGCAACACTGTGCGACATGTTTCCTCCTCAGGGTTCTGCGCCCTGGTGATGTGGGGATGGACGAACGCCTGGGTCTGACTTCACCGCCCGAGGACGGTGTCACAGCAGCGCGACTGTGCCGGATTCACACCGGCTTCCATGGCATTCGCTGGGACTAGCCTACGCCGTGCGGGACCGCGTGCCGACCGCGACCCACCGGATGGTACGTTGCCGGTGCCGTGGTGCACGGGAAGCCGGTGGAAGACCGGCGCGGCCCTCGCCACTGTGAGCGCGGAGTTCCGCGACCTCACCGACACTCCGGTGTCGGGACCACTGGGTGCACACCTGGGAAGGTCGGTCGCAGGACGGCGATGCGCGAGCCAGGAGACCGGCCACGGCGCGTTTCGTATCCAACGAGGTCCTTGGAGAAAGATCCCATGATTCGCCGTGCCGCCATGCCCGGACTGTCACTCGCCGCAGGCGCCGTCCTGCTCCTCGCCGGTTGCGCCGGCGCGCCAGAGAAGGAGACGGCGACCGCTGAGAGCGGCGACCGCTTCCCTGTCGAGCTGGTCAACTGCGACCACGAGGTCGTCGTGGCGTCCGCGCCCGAGCGTGTGGTGACTCTGAACCAGGGCGCCACCGAGGTGGTGCTCGCCCTCGGGCTGGGTGACCGCCTCGCCGGCACCGCCTACCTCGACGACGCGATCTCGGACCGGTGGGCCCAGGAGTACGAGCAGGTACCGGTGCTGGCCGCGGAGTACCCCACGAACGAGGCTCTCCTGGAGGCAGAACCCGACCTGGTGTACGCGTCGTACGCCTCCGCCTTCGACAAGGGCGTGGCGGGTGACCGCACCGTCCTGGCTGGCTCGGGAACCCAGTCGTACCTGTCCCCCTTCGGCTGCCCGGACGAGAGCCAGCGCCCGGCCCCGACCTTCGACGCCGTGTGGCAGGAGCTGGACGACGTCGCGGAATTGCTCGGCGAGCCCGGCACCTCGAAGGCGCTCGTGTCCGAGCAGAAGGAGACGCTCGAGAGCATCCGCGACGCTGCACCCGGTCAGGGCCTGACTGCCCTGTGGTACGACTCAGGTGACAAGACGCCGCTGGTCGGCGGCGGCCAGAGCGGACCACAGCTGATCCTCGACGCGGTCGGTGCCGAGAACATGTTCGACGACATCGAGCGGGGTTGGGGCGAGGGCAGCTGGGAGGCCGTTCTGGCAACCGACCCCGACGTCATCGTCCTGGCGGACGCCAGCTGGTCGTCGGCCGAGGAGAAGAAGGCCTACCTGGAGAAGGACCCCGTGCTGAGCGAGCTCACCGCCGTGAAGAAGGGCGCGTTCGTGACCGTGGCCTACTCCGAGGCCACGCCCGGAGTTCGCATGGTCGACGGCGCGGCCTCGGTGGCCAGCCAGCTGGCGGATCTCGACCTCCGGCCGTGAGTGTGGCCCGCCTCGCAGCGGGCCGGGCAGTGGTCGTGGTGACGCTCACGGCGGCGGCACTCGTGGCCAGCGCTGCGGTGGCGCTCTCCCTGGGATCGGTGGACGTGCCCGTGGCACGCGTCCTGGCCGTTCTCCTGCGCCGGCTCGGGGCGGGCGGGGAGGTCACGGTCCTGGAGGACCAGCTCGTCTGGCAGCTGAGGCTGCCACGAGTGATGGGGGCGATGGCGGCAGGGGCGGTCCTCGCCCTGTGCGGGGCCGTCCTCCAGTCCCTCACGCGGAACGACCTGGCCGACCCCTTCCTCCTCGGCGTCTCGAGCGGCGCCACGGTGGGCGCGGTGACCATCATGGTCCTGGGCATCGGAGTAGGCGGGCTCGTCGCCAGCGCGGCCGTGTCCGCGGCGGCGTTCGCCGGGGCGCTGGCCGCGCTCGCCGTGGTCCTGGTGATCGCGTCCGCCGGCGGTCGGGGGCTGAGCCCGCACCGCACCGTGCTGGCCGGCGTCGCGGTGGCCTACCTGTGCAGCGCCTACACCTCGGTCGTGGTCATCATGCACGGCGAGGGCGATGCAGCCCGCAGGGTACTGAGCTGGACGCTCGGCTCGCTCGCGGGGCTCCGGTGGGACAGCACCCTCGTGCTGCTGGGCGCGGCGCTGGTGGCGTTGGTCTGGTTCTTCGCCTACGCCGAGCGGCTGGACGCCTTCACCTTCGGGGAGGTGTCCGCGCAGTCCTTGGGCGTACCCGTCACCTCGACGCGCTGGGTGCTCATGGTGGGCACCGCCGTGGTGACCGCGACCACGGTTGCCTACGTCGGAGTGATCGGCTTCGTGGGGTTGGTGGTTCCTCACCTCGTCCGCCCCCTGGTGGGCAACCGGCACAGGGCCGTCCTGCTCGCGTCGGCAGCGGGCGGATCTCTCCTGCTGATGTGGGCCGACACCGCCGCACGCTCGTTGGTCGACCGTCAAGAAGTCCCCGTGGGTGCGCTGACCGCCTTGCTCGGCGCACCCGTCCTGGTCTGGCTGATGGCAAGGAGGCCTCGCGCATGACACATCGCGACCTGTGCGTGCACTCATCGACCCCCGACCTGCGCGCGAGCGGAATCGTCGTCCGGCTCGGCGTCGACGTCGTGCTCGACGGCGTCGACGTCCTCGCCCGGGGCGGCCGGGTCACCGCACTGCTGGGGCCCAACGGGTCCGGCAAGACGACCCTGCTGCACGTTCTCGCCGGCCTGCGGAAGCCCGAGCGCGGCACCGTCCTGGTCGGAGACGTTGCGATCCGCTCGTTGTCGCACCGCCGCCGTGCCCAGACCGTCGCCCTGGTCGAGCAGCATGCGACCACGACCACGGACCTCACCGTGCGCCAGGTGGTCGCGCTGGGTCGCCTCCCCCACCGACGGATGCTGGGCGGCGCGCGCGGCGACTCGGGTGCCGAAGTCGTCGACACGGTCATGGACCTCGTCGGGCTCACGCACCTTGCTGACCGCGGGTGGACCACGCTGTCTGGCGGTGAGCGCCAGCGCGCCCACCTGGCCCGCACCCTGGCCCAGCAGCCGGCGGTCCTGCTCCTGGACGAGCCGACCAACCATCTGGATCTCGGGCAGCAGCTGCGGTTCCTCGCTCTGGCTCGAGACCTCGGTCTGACCACGGTCGCCGCCTTGCACGACCTCGAGCTGGCGACGGCCTTCTGCGACGACGTGGTCGTGCTCAACCACGGCCGTGTGCACGGCCAGGGGCCGGTGACCTCCACCCTCACCGCCTCGTTGCTGCGCGAGGTCTACCACGTCGACGCTTCGCTGGACCCCCACCCCCGCCTGGACCGTCATCACCTGGTCTGGGACGGCCATGTCGAGGAGAACTCATGACTGTCCACGTCCTCGTGGGCACATCGCCTGCCGACGCCGCCCGGCGCGCGGAGCTGGCGGCGCTCGCCGACGAGCTCGACGCCGAGCTCGCGTTCCTGCAGCTGGCCTCCCCGTCCCTCGGGGTGGTCCTCGAGCGACTCGCGAGGAGCGGCAAGACCGAGGTGGTGCTCGTCGGTGTCTCCGGTGGCCTGGGGGGCCCGGGAGTCTCCTGGCTGCGACGGGTCGCGGCCGACTGGTGGCGGGCGTTCGGCGATGGCGCGCCCCGGGTCAGCACCGCGCCCGCCTTCATGGAGGAGACCTCGCAGTGGCGGGCGCTGGTCGAGCTGGCACGCCCGATCACCCACGGCGGTCCTGGACTGACGTCGGCCGCGTGGGAGGACGTCCCCGAGCACCGTCACCAGGTGTTCGTCTGCCGTGGCCCGCGCTGCACGGCGGCCGGCGCGGAGCCGGCCTGGAAGGGAGTCGTGCTGGGGCTCATGGGAGCCGGTCTGGGTGACGATGACGTCCTCGTCACCCAGACCGGGTGCCAGTTTCCGTGTAACCACGCTCCGGTGGTCACTGTCCAGCCGGACGACGTCTGGTACGGAGGCGTCGACGAGGAGGCAGCGGGCGCCATCGTCTCGCAGCACCTGGTGGCCGGGGTGCCGGTGGAGCGGCTCCGACTCCCCCGCCGCCGCAAGGACTGACGGTCGCGCTCGACGTCAGCCAGCTGGGCGTGCGCCGCCGGCAGGCCACCGCCACGACGAGCGACCGGTGACCGCCGCGAGCGCACCCGTCGCGACGGCGGCCGCTGCGCCGACGCGTTTCGCCAGGTCCGTGGCCCTCGGGATGTCCCCGGGGGTCGTCGGCGGGCCGTCCCCCATCGTGGGCCGGTGCTCGACGCGTTCGCCGTACCTGTTCGTACCGCCCAGCACGATCTCCAGCGCACCAGCAAAGGCTGACTCCACGACGCCGCCGTTCGGGCTGGGGTGGCCGGCTGCGTCCCGCCTCCAGACCCGCCACGCGTCCGGGGCGTGCGAGGGCGCTGCGCCCAGCACGGCGAGACCCGCAAGCCGTGAACCGGGAAGGTTGAGCAGGTCGTCGAGCCGGGCCGAGGCCCAGCCGAAGTTCTGGTGACGGGCGTTGCGGTACCCCACCATCGCGTCCAGGGTGTTCGACGCCCGGTGGGCCAGCAGGCCCGGTACCCCTGCCACGGCGCCCCAGACCAGCGGGGCCGTGACGGCGTCCGAGGTGTTCTCGGCGACCGACTCGACCACCGCCCGGGTGATCTGCTGCGGCGAGAGCGAGCTGGTGTCACGTCCCACCAGGTAGGTCAGCCGGTGGCGTGCGCCGTCGAGGTCGTCCTCGTCCAGGAACCGGTGCACCGCCAGGGCCTCCCGCTCGAGGCTGCGTCCGCCCAGGACGGTCCAGGTGGCCGCGGCCGTGACCGCGGCGTGCAGCACGGGCCGGCCCCGTGTGGCCCGCTCGACTCCGACCCCGAGCGCCGCGCACCCACCCACGAGGAGCGAGGTGTACAGCACCCCGCGCGCTCGAGAGTCGGCGTGCAGGCTCCGCTCGAGACGGGCTGCGACCGTGCCGAAAGCCGCCACGGGGTGGCCCCGACGCGGGTCGCCCAGGAGGCGGTCTGCGGCGAAGCCGAGCAACAGGCCCGACGACCTGGACAGGCCTCGCGACCCGTTCATGCGCCGATGGCGGACGGCTGGCCCACCGGGACGTCGTCGAGCGCCCGGAGCAGCTCGGCCATCGTGTCCGGCGGTCGGACGGCGATTCTGGCCCACGCGCCGTCCAGCCCGGGAAAGGTGTCGGCGCGGCGTACGGCGACGCCGTGGGCGCGCAGCGCCTCGCGCGTTCCACAGCCCAGGCGCGCGAGCACGAAGGACGTGCGTGAGTCCACGACCTCGTACCCCCGATGCTGCAGGGCTGCGACGAGCCCGGTGCGCCACTGCTCGACCCGCTCTGCCCGACGCGCCGCCTCGGCCGCGGCCTCCCCGGCGGTGCAGGCGATGGCCGCGGCGATGGCTGGCGTGGAGACCGACCAAGGCACCTGCCTGGCAGCGAGCCCCGCGATGGCGCGCTCGTTCCCGAGCACGTAGCCGGCCCGGATGCCTGGGATCGACCAGTGCTTGGTCAGGCTCCGCACGACCAGGAGGCCCCGCCGGCGGTCCGTCGAGAGTGACTGGCCCTGGTCGGTCACGGCGTCCATGAACGCCTCGTCCACGACGACGACGCGCTTGGGCCGGCGCAGCTTGAGGATCTCCTCGGCCGGGTGCAGGACCCCCGTGGGGTTGGTCGGGTTGCCCACGAACACCAGGTCGGCGGTCTCGGGGACGGCCGAGGCGTCGAGACGGAAGGCGTCCTCGGGGCGGCAGCTGACGACGGTCACCTGGTGACCTGCGCGCTCGAGCGCGGCGTGGGGCTCGGTGAACTGGGGGTGCACCACGACGGGGTGCCGCCACTGCTTCCACCGGGCGATCAGCTCGAACGCCTCGGCCGCGCCGGCAGTCACGAGAACCTCGTCGGCGCGTCGGTGATGCAGGTCCGCGATGGCCTCGCGGGCCGGGGTCACGTCCGGGTACTTGGTCGAGTGCTCGAGGCCGTCCCGCAACGCCGCCTCGAGCCACGAGGGCCGAGGCTCGGGATGGACGTTCACCGCAAAGTCGAGCAGTCCACGTCCGGTCTCGACATCCCCGTGGTGGAGCAGCGGATCAACGACGGCGTCGTCCGACCTCGGGCGAGGCACGGCCGCGGCCTGGGGGGCGGGAGCCACGACCGGCGTTGCCCTGGACGCCGCGTGCGCCAGCCGCTCGGCCATCACCGGGTGCCCGGCCCAGTGGGTGTGGAGGTAGGAGGCATGGAGGGTGGGGGTGGCGACGCCGATGAGCTCGCCGTCGACCTCCCAGGCGGGCGCCCACCCCCGGGTGGGGGCGGTCAGGGTGGTGCGGTGGAACTCGTGGCCGTTCACCCGCTCGCCCGCCCGCGTGAGCAGGTTGTCGCCGGCAGCGACTGCCGCCGGGTAACGCAGGGTCAGGCGCTTCGACATGGCGGCACCGGTCCCGATGACACCGGCCATCGTGGACCCGTCCAGGTCGTCCAGGAGGTAAAGCAGTCCGGCGCACTCGGCGACCGTCGGGAGAGCGCCCCGCACGGCGTCGCGCACCTGGTCGAGCAGGGCCCGGTTCCGGGCCAGCTGCTGAACATGCACCTCGGGGAACCCGCCGCCGAGCAGCAAAGCCCTGGTCCCCTCGGGCAGCGAGCGGTCACGCAGGGGGTCGAACGGGACAACCGTGCAGCCGGCTGCCCGCAGCAGCTCCTCCGTCTCGGCGTACGCGAAGGTGAACGCTCGTCCGCCAGCAACGGCCACGACCGGAGACTCGCCCTCCACCCGGCGTACCTCGCGAAACGGGTCCCACACCGCGTCGGTGAGGTCGGGGGCCCGACGCGCGACTTCGAGCACGGCGTCGAGGTCGACGTGGCGTGCCACCTGCTCCCCGAGGCGGGCGACCACCTCGACGGACTCGTGCCGCTCCCCTGCCGGGACCAGCCCGAGGTGGCGTGACGGTGAGGAGATCGAGTCGTCACGAGGGACGACGCCGAGCACGGGCAGGCGCAGGCTCCGCTCGACCTCGGCGACGTTGCGCGGGGAACCGGCCCGGTTGAGGATCACGCCGACGACGTCGACCTCCGCGTCGTAGGCGGCCATGCCCGCGACGACGGCCCCCACGGAGCGCGACATCCGGGCGATGTCCACGACCAGCACCACCGGCGTACGGGTCAGCTTCGCGACGTGGGCCGTCGAGGCGAAACCGTCGGCGCCGATCCGGCCGTCGTGCAGCCCCATCACCCCTTCGACGACCGCGACGTCGGCGCCTCGGGCGCCGTGCAGCAGCAGCGGGGTGATGCGCTCCTCCCCCACCAGGTGCGGGTCGAGGTTGCGGCCGGGGCGTCCGGTCGCCAAGGCGTGGTAACCGGGGTCGATGTAGTCGGGCCCGACCTTGTGGCCCGACACCTCCAGGCCGCGGGCCCGGAGAGCGGCCATGAGGCCGGTGGAGATGGTGGTCTTGCCCTGGCCCGTCGACGGGGCGGCCACCACAACGCGCGGCAGTGTGGTCGGGCCCGACGATCCCGGCTGGGATGTTGCGAGGTCGCGCACCGTCACCACTCGATTCCCCGTTGGCCCTTCTGGCCCGCGTCCATGGGGTGCTTGATCTTGCCCATCTCGGTGACGAGATCGGCCACCTCGATCAGCTCCGGGGCGGCGCGGCGGCCGGTGATGACGACGTGCTGCTTCCCGGGGCGGTCACGCAGGGTGGTGACGACGTCGTCGAGGTCGACCCAGCCCCAGGCGATCGGGTAGGTGAACTCGTCGAGGACGTACAGGTCGTGCGTCTCGACGGCGAGGCGGCGCTTGATCTCCTGCCATCCCTCGGCTGCGGTCCGTGCGTGGTCCTCGGCGTCGCCCTGCTTCTTCGTCCAGGACCAGCCCGCGCCCATCTTGTGCCACTCGACCGGTCCGCCCTCGCCACTCTCCTCGTGCAGGCGACCGAGGCGCTCGAGGACGGTCTGCTCCCCGATGCGCCACTTGGCGGACTTCACGAACTGGAAGACGCCTATGTTCCAGCCCTGGTTCCACGCCCTGATGGAGAGCCCGAAGGCGGCGGTGGACTTCCCCTTGCCATCCCCGGTGTGGACCATCAGGAGCGGACGGTTGCGGCGCTGGCGCGTGGAGAGACCGTCATCAGGGACGGTGAGCGGCTGGCCCTGGGGCATCAGATGACCTCTTCCAGAACGTGGGTGTCGGTGGCGGCCGCGAACGAGGCGACCTCTCCGATGACGGTGATGGCAGGCGGTTCGACATGGGCTGCCCGGACGGCGATGTCGGCGACGGACCCGCTCACCACTTGCTGGTCCGGGTGGCCCCCACGTGCGATGACCGCCGCAGGCGTGGCTGGGTCGAGCCCGTTCTCCATCAGTGCCTCGGTGATCGCCGGCAGGGTGGCCACGCCCATGAGGACGATCAGCGTGGTGCCGGAGCGAGCGAGGGCGCCGTAGTCGAGAGTGGAGGCGGGGTGCCCGGGCGGCACGTGGCCGGAGATGACGCTGAAGCCCTGGACGACTCCGCGGTGGGTGACCGGGATGCCGCCGAGCGCGGGGACGGCCACCGACGAGGTGACGCCGGGGATGACACGCACCGGGACGTCCGCCTCGGTGCAGGCGAGGACCTCCTCCATCCCGCGGCCGAAGACGAACCCGTCGCCACCCTTGAGACGGACGACGCGGCGACCGCGTCGAGCGTGCTCCACCAGGAGGTCGTTGATGCGTTCCTGCGGGGTGAAGGCCCCGCGCGGCAGCTTCGCGACGTCCACGACGAGCGCGTCGGGTCGGGCCCAGGCCAGCGCCTCCTCCGGCGCGAGATGGTCGACCAGCAGGACGTCTGCCTGCTCGACGGCGGACCGTCCGGCGACCGTCATCAAGCCGGCGTCGCCGGGGCCACCGCCGACCAGCGCGACGGTGCCGGGGAGCAGGGGCGCCAGCGAGCCCATCAGGCCACCCGCCCGTTCACGACGTCGACGAGGCCGGTCGCGCTGACCCGGGCCATGGGGACGTGCTCGGCCTGCAGGTGGCCGGAGAGAATGCGCGCGAGCCCGAGCCGCAGCGGCCCCTCTTCGCAGTCGACGACGACGCTGGGGACCCGCATCGCCGCGACGTGGGCCGCCGCCAGCCGGGAGCGGTCGACGGCGTCGGCCCCGGAGGTGGCGCGGCCGTCCGTCACGACCACGAGCAGCGGCCGCAGTCGGTCGTCCCGGAGCCGCTCCCGCCGGACGACGTCCGCCGCGGTCAGCAAACCCTCCGCCAGAGGGGTGCGCCCCCCGGCCGGGAGCTCGTCGAGCAGGGCTGCGGCCACCTCGACCGACCCGGTGGGTGGCAGGGTCACGTCCGCGTCAGTGCCGCGGAAGCTGATCATCGCCACCTTGTCCCGGCGTCGGTACGCATCGGTGAGCAGCGACAGGATCGCGGTCTTCACCTGGACCATGCGACGCCGGGCAGCCATCGAGCCGGACGCGTCCACGCAGAACAACAGGAGGTTGGCCTCCCTCCCCTCGCGTACGGCGGTGCGCAGGTCGACCGCCGCGAGCGCGAAGCGCCCACCCGGCCCACGCGTCGATCCGGTGGCGTAGCGTTCCGCCGCGGCTCGCAGGGTCTCCACCAGGTGGAGCGTCCCGGTCCCACCAGCTCGGGTGGCGCCGACCCGGCGGCCGCTGGCGCCAAGGGCGCGGCTACGGCGCCCCGGCGTACCTCGGCCGACCCCGTCGACGGTGAACAGACGCGGTCGGTACGCGGACTCGGCCGCCACGGTGCTGGAGCTGCCCTCCCCCGGGGGGTGCGGCGCCGGCGGCGCGGATGGCGCCTGGACGTCCGCCTCGGCACCGGCCGGTTCGGGCACGTCGTCCCTGCCGTCGGTCGGGACCTCGTCGGGGCTGCCGGCGTCGGCCCCGGAGCCGTCGGACGGCGACGCGGGGTCCTCGGACGGGTCCTGGCTGTCCTCGGGACCGTCGGTGGGGTCCGTGGGCCCGTCCGGTTCCGGCGGCGGCTCGGGGAGCTCGTCGTCGCCGAGGACCTCGTCGAGCAGCTTCTCGTCCAGGCCGGGGGCGTCGAAGGGGTTGCGGCGACGGCGGTGCGGAAGTGCGAGCAGGGCCGCGGCGCGAATGTCTGCTCGAGTGACGAACCGACGGCCGGCCCAGGCGGCGTGCGCCACGGCCGTTCGGGCGGTGACGATGTCGGCACGCAGGCCGTCCACCTCGAAGGCGGCGCAGACCTCGGCGACCTTGAGCATCGCCGCCTCCCCCAGGGTGACCTCCTCGACGCGCTCGCGAGCCAGCGCGATCCGTCGGGTGAGCTCGGCCTGGCTGGCCGCGTACCGCGCGACGAAGCCCGCGGGGTCGCGGTCGAAGGCGAGGCGGCGCCGCACCACCTCGACGCGCAGGGCGGGATCGCGTGGGGCGGCCACCTCGACGGTGAGGCCGAAGCGGTCGAGCAGCTGGGGGCGAAGCTCACCCTCCTCCGGGTTCATCGTGCCGATCAGCACGAACCGGGCGCTGTGGCCGATCGAGACGCCGTCCCGCTCGACCGTCACCTGGCCGGTGGCGGCGGCGTCGAGCAGCAGGTCGACGAGGTGGTCGTGGAGCAGGTTGACCTCGTCGACGTACAGGACGCCGCGGTGGGCGCGAGCCAGGAGCCCGGGCTCGAACTCGACGGCGCCGGCAGTGAGCGCCTTCTCGAGGTTGAGCGAGCCGAGCACCCGGTCCTCCGTGGCCCCGACCGGCAGCTCCACCAGACGGACCGGACGGCTCACGACCGCACCGGAGCTGGCGAGGAGGTCGGGCGAGGTCGCGGCCGGGTCGTGCGGGTCGGCGGAGAACCGGTCGCCGTCGCGGACGTCGATCCAGGGCAGCACCTCGGCCAGCCCCCGGACCGTCGTCGACTTGGCGGTGCCCTTCTCGCCGCGGACGAGCACGCCGCCGATCTCCGGACTGATCGAGCTCAGCACGAGGGCGAGGCCCATGTCGTCGAGACCGGAGGCGGTCGTGGGGTCGTACTCGCAGCCGACGACGGCAGAAAATGGGTACTTCAGTGGCACGTTGAGGCTCCCGCTCGTAGGCCGTGGATTGGCTCACGCGAGGCCGGTCTTCGGACTTGCCGAGTCACTCCTGACGGAGTGCTCGACTCACCGCAGCGGGCCTGTGCCGGACTCTCACCGGCTTCCCAGATTCTCCCCGTTGCCCGTCCCCACCGTTTCCGATGGCTGGGGCGCGGGGGCACCTCACGTGTTGGGCTGACGATAGCCTCTCGACTCGTGGATGACGTGACGGCCCCTCCCCGTGGACACCTCGTGACCGTGGTGGGAGTGGGGGCCGACGGGTCGCTCCAGCCGGCTGCGGAGACGCTCCTTCAGGAGGCGGACGTGGTCCTCGGTGGCCGACGCCACCTCGACCTCGTGGCCCCGGTGCCGGGGCAGGAACGACGCCCGTGGCCCTCGCCGCTCGCGCCTTCCCTGCCGGCTCTGCTCGACGAGCTGCGCGGACGTCGGGTGGTGGCCCTGGCGTCCGGTGACCCGATGGTCTCGGGCATCGGCACGACACTCGTACGCGCCCTCGGCGCCGAGGCCGTCCTGGTCATCCCCGCGGTCTCCTCCGTGGCCCTGGCACGCGCACGTATGCGCTGGTCAGCCGAGGAGTCGGTGGTCGTGACGCTGGTCGGACGACACGAGGCACGGGTGCTGCGGGAGGTCGCTCCAGGGCAACGGATCCTCGTCCTGACGTCCGGGTCGCAGACAGTTGCGAGCGTGGGCCGGCTGCTGACCGAGGCGGGCCATCCTGACGCTGTCATCACCCTGCTCGGGAACCTCGGGACCGACACCGAGTCGCGGTACACGAAGACCGCCCAGGAGTGGGCTGCGACGGCCGTCGACACCGTCCCGCCGCTGCATGTCCTGGCGATCGAGATCCCCGCGGGCGCCTCGGCGTGGCGCTCGTCGTGGGTGGCAGGCCTGCCCGACGAGGCTTTCGAGAACGACGGGCAGCTCACCAAGCGCGACCTTCGGGCCTCGGCCCTGGCTCGTCTTTCCCCGGCACCCGGTCAGCACCTGTGGGACGTCGGCGCAGGCGCCGGCTCCATCGGCATCGAGTGGATGCGCGCCCACCCCACCTGCCGCACGACCGCGGTGGAAGCTGACTCGGAGAGGGCGGCACGGGTGGCACGCAATGCGACGCGTCTCGGCGTGCCCGACCTCCGTGTGGTGGAGGGTCGCGCGCCTGACGCGCTCGCAGGTCTCGAGCCTCCGCACGCGATCTTCATCGGCGGCGGAGCCACGCGCCCCGGCGTCCTCGACGCGTGCCTGGCTGCGCTGCGTCCGGGCGGACGCCTCGTCGTGCACGGTGTGACGCTCGAGACGGAGTCGCTCCTCGCCGAGGCCTACCGGACGCACGGCGGCGAGCTCACCCGCCTCGCGGTCGAGACGACGCACCCAGTCGGCACGTTCACCGGCTGGACGCCCCTGCGGACCGTGACGCAGTGGAGCCTGCGCCTCTGAACCCGTAGGGACGCGTCTCGCAACGACCATGGTCTACGAGGGTCGCTTCGTGAGGCGGTCCCGCTCGCGGCTGTACAGGTACGACTCCCCTCCTGCAAGGGCAGGCGCCTCAGCCAGCGCGCGTCCGACCAGGATGACAGCCGCCTGACGCAGCCCAGCCGCATCCACCTGATCGGCAATGGTGTCGACGGTTCCGCGCAGCACCAGCTCCTCCGGCTGGCTGGCCCGGTAGACGATCACCACCGGGCAGCTTTCCCCGACGACCGGTCCGAGCTCGGCCATCAGGGACCGGGTCCGGGTGATCGCCAGGTGCAGCACCAGGGTGGCGCCGGTGGCGGCGAACTGGGTCAGCGACTCGCCATCTCCCATCGGGGTAGACCTTGCCTGCGTCCGGGTCAGCACCACCGATTGCGCCACCAGCGGCACCGTCAGCTCACTGCCCACCCGGGCGGCCGCCGCCGCGTACGCGGGGACTCCGGGCGTCACCTGCCAGGTGACCCTGGCAGCGTCGAGCCGACTCGTCTGCTCGTGCAGGGCGGAGTACAGCGACGGGTCGCCCGAGGTGAGGCGCACGACCTGGTGGCCGGCGTGGAAGCCGTCGACGAGGTGCGCGGTGATCTGGTCGAGGTCCAGGTCCTGGGTGTCGACCAGGGTCGCCTGCGGACCGCAGTGGGAAAGGACCTCGGGGTCCAGGTAGGTCCCTGGGTAGAGCACGACGTCGGCGTCAGCCAGCAGTCGCGTCGCGCGGACCGTCAGGAGGTCGGCGGCCCCCGGACCCGCACCGACGAAGTGGACGGTCACCGCACGTACCTCGGGGTCCAGACGCCGGCCGAGGAAACGCGGGTCGATGAGGCGCCCACGATCAGCAGGCACTTCATGTCGATCGTGGCTGGATCGAGCGCGCCCAGGGTGGTCACGGTGAGCGCCTCCTCGGCCCTCCCGACGTCACGGCCCACCACCACGACCGTGTCGGGGTCCTTGTGCTCCAGCAGCACCCGGCGCGCCGTGGCGACCTGCTCGGTGCGGCTGCGCGAGGCCGGGTTGTAGATGGCGAGGACGAGGTCGGCCTCGGCCACGGCTCGCAGCCGCCTCTCGACGACCTCCCAGGGCTTGAGGCGGTCGGAGAGGCTCATCACCGCGAAGTCGGCCCCGACCGGGGCGCCGGCGCGGGCCGCCACGGCCTGCACGGCGCTCACCCCCGGGAGCACCCGGACGGGGACCTTGGCGTACGCGGGGTCCTCGGCAGCCTCGAAGACGGCTGCTGCCATGCCGAAGATGCCGGCGTCACCACCCGACACGACGGCGACCTTCTCACCGCGCCTGGCCAGGTCCAGCGCGAACGCGGCCCGGTCGACCTCGACCGTGTTGCCGGAGGCGTGACGGGTCAGCCCGGCACGCTGCGACACGCGGCTGACGTACGGCGCGTAGCCCACGACGTGGTCGACGTCGGCGAGCGCGGCGCTCACCTCGGGGGTCAGCCAACCGTCGGGGCCGGGGCCGAGGCCGACGACCAGCAGTTCGGCCGGACCGGCCTGGTCGGCTGTTGCCGCGACCGCCGTCAGGTCGCTCGTCTCGCGGGAGCGCCGTCCGTTGAGGCTGTCCCCGGTGACCACGATCAGTGAGAAGTACGGGACCGATGCTTCGTCGACCTCGGTCACCGGGATCCAGCGTTCCTCCGGCATCGACGCTCGCTCCACGTACAAGGCGTGCTCGAGGCGACCAGCCGCGGCGAGCGCGCGACGTACGGCGGGGAACGTCCGCCCCAGCTTCATGATGATCGCACCGTCGGTGTCGGCCAGCCGTCGCGCGAGCTCGGGCTCGGGCAGCGTGCCGGGCAACACGGTGAGCACGTCGGTCTGACGGACCAGTGGACTCCCGGTCGCGGCTGTGGCCGCCAGGAAGGCCGGGACGCCGGGCACGATCTCGGTCGGGAAGCTGTCGGCGAGGCGGTCGTGCATGTACATGTACGAGCCGTAGAAGAGCGGGTCCCCCTCCGAGAGCAGGACGACGTTGCGACCAGCGAGCAGGTGGGCGGCCAGGCGGTCGGCCGACTCCTCGTAGAACTCCGCCAAGACCCCGGCGTACCCGCCCGGGTGGTCGGTCGTGCCGGTGGTGACCGGGTAGATGAGCTCCTCCTCCAGGACATCGGCCGGGAAGAGCTCGGCGGCGATGCGGCGCGCGTTGGACTGCTTGCCCCGCGCCGCGTGGTAGGCGATGACGTCTGCATCCCCGATCAGGCGCGCGGCCTTGCGGGTGATCAGCTCGGGGTCCCCGGGACCGACGCCGACGCCGGCGAAGTGGCCGATGGCGGAGGTGGACGTGCTCATTCCTGCTCCTGGGCAAGTGCGTTGAGGGCCGACGACGTCATGGCGGATCCACCTCGGCGGCCGCGGACGGTGACGAACGGGATGTCGATGCCGTGGTCGACGCGGAAGTCCTCGAGGGCCTGCTTCGACTCGGCGGCACCGATGAACCCCACCGGGCAGCCGACGATCGCCGCAGGGCGCGGGGCGCCGTCCACGAGCATCTCCAGCAGGTGGAAGAGGGCGGTCGGCGCATTCCCGATGGCGACCACCGAACCCTCGAGGTACGGCTCCCAGAGCGAGACCGCCGCCGCGGTGCGGGTGGTTCCCCACTCTTCCGCCAGGGCAGGCACCTCAGGGTGGTTGAGGGTGCAGATCACGTCGTTGTCCGCGGGGAGGCGGCTACGCGTCACGCCCTTCACCACCATCGTCGCGTCGCAGAGCACGGGCGCACCCGCCTCGAGGGCGGCGCGGGCCGCCGGGACGAGGTCCGGGTGGACCACGAGGTCACCGACCAGGTCCACCTGTCCGCTGCCGTGGATCATCCGCACAGCCATCTTCTCGGCGCTCACCGGTACCCGGGAGAGGTCGGCCTCGCGTCGGATCGTGGCGAACGAGTCGACGTAGATCGCCGCACCCCGGTCGATGTACGGGTAGTGGCGCCCCGGACGACGAGGCTGGAACGTGGACAGGTTGCTCATGAGGACTCCTCGGGGACGAGAACGCCACGCCAGGGGGTGACGACGAGTTCGGGCGCCGCGGCGCACAGGCGCTCCACGGCGGGACGGTCGAGGCCGTCCTCCGGCACGGGGACGTGCTCCCCGCCGGGGACGGAGCCGTACGACAGCGGGGGCGACCGGTCCGGCAACTGCGCCGAGGCAGGCACCGGGGCGACCAGCTGCGACGCCAGTTCGTGGACGTGCCACGCAGCCCCCGGCCCCGCGCCGCGCACCTCGAGGAAACGCAGAGCCAGGTGGACCAGCCGCTCCTGGACGCCCTCGAGTGGGACGACCGGACCCCAGCCGGTGCCGATCCGCAGCTGCGCCTCGTCGGGACCGAGCGCGACCAGTCCGAGGTCGCAGGTGCGGTCGAGCAGGTCGCCGCGCCCGTCGTCGAGCACGAACAGGAACCGCCCGGGGAGTGCACCGAGGGCAGGTGCGGCCAGCAGCGCAGCGTCCAGCGCACCTACCACGGGGCGCAGGTCTGCACGCCCGCCGGCCAGCCCGGTCTGGGGCGACGCCATGACGTTGCGCGCCAGGTCGTGGGTTCGGCTGGGCAGCAGGCCCGTGTCCTCGATGGCCGCGAGCGCGGGCTCGGCGAGCTGTGTGGTGCCGGGCTTGGCGGGTAGACCCCGAATCTGCAGGTTGGTCCGCGTGGTCACGTGCACGTGTCCATCGCCATGACGCTCGGCCACGTCGAGCAGGGCCAGCAACGCGTCCGCACTGACGTTGCCGCCGGGGAGTCGCAACCGGACCAGGAGTCCATCATCAGCGGACCAGGGGCGCAGAGCGCCGGGGCAACGGTCGGGCCGTGAACGAGTCACCGGAGATCACCATGTTTCGAGTCCGGGTCCGTACGCGGGACCCACCATGACCCGACGACGGTTGTCGTCAGGGCCAGCAGGTCTTCGGACTTGGATCAACCGGGCGCGGACGCCTTCCCAGGATCCGCAGACCCCAGTGGCTGCCGTTGCCGGCATGTCCGTCCCGTCCCCTCACCGCTGCGCGTCAGCTCCGGATTCTCACCGGATTCCCTGACTCCACGTGGGAGTACGACTGGCTGATCGTGACGATACCGCGCCGGCACGACGGCCCGCTGTCGGGCCTGTTGCACGATCGTTCAGCGCGGCCGGGCGCAGACGTCCGCAGGCTCCAGCAACGCAACGCATTCGACGTGGTGCGTCATCGGGAAGAGGTCGAAGGCGCGCAGCGTGACCAGTCGGTAGCCGTGCTCGGCGAAGAGGGCGACGTCGCGGGCCAGCGCAGCGGGGTCGCAGGCGACGTGGGCCACGGCCCGGGGCCGGCGGGCGACGACCTGCTCCACGACCTCGCGGCGGGCGCCGACCCGGGGCGGGTCGAGGACGACGAGGTCGACGCGGTCCCACTCCGGCGGCAGGCCACCGGCGAGCACGGTGGCCACGTCGCCGGCGCGGGCGACGACGCCGGGGCAGTTGCGCTCGGAGAGCGCGGAGGCGGCGCGATCGCCCTCGACGGCGGCCACCCGGCCGGTGGGGCCGACGGCGTCGAGCAGGAAGCGGCTGAACAGGCCGACGCCGGCGAAGAGGTCGAGCACGGACTCCCCCGGCTGCGGGTCGACCGCGGCGAGGACGGCGTCGACCAGGGCGCCCGGGGCGCCGGGGTGGACCTGCCAGAAGCCGCCGTCGGCGACCTCGAAGGCCCGCCCCGCCACGGCGTACGACGGACCGGTCGGCGCCTCGAGCAGGCACTCGTCGACGGGGACGACGTCGTGGGAGCGGTGCTTGCGCATGCCGCGCCCGCCGCCCGGCAGCTCGACGTAGCGCTGCCGCGTGCGCCAGCGCAGGCCGGCCTCGTCGCCGGGGACCGGCTCGACGGCGACGTCCACGTCGAGGCGGGCGACGCGGCGCAGCTGCTCGCGGACCACGTCGGCCTTCAGCCGGCGCTGGGCACCGAGGTCGACGTGCTGGAAGTCGCAGCCGCCGCAGAGTCCGGGGCCGGCGTACGGGCAGGGCGGGGTGACCCGGTCGGGCGAGGGGTCACCGAGCAGCTCGACGGCGTCGGCGCGCCAGAACCGGTCGCCCTCGGTGCCCTCGGTGACCTCCAGGAGCACCCGCTCCCCCGGCAACGCGTGGCGGACGAAGACGACGCGTTGCTCGTCGCCGTCACCGGTGGGCACGCGGGCGACGAAGTGGCCGCCGTGGGCGACCGGGCCGACCTCGGCCTCGAAGCGGCGACCGACGACGGAGGCTCCCCGGGCCTGGCGGGCGCGCGGTCCACCGGGCCGCCCCCGGCGAGCGGGACGGCGCTGCGGGCGGCTCACCGTGGCACCTGGCGGTCGCGCCGCTCGTCGACCCGGCCCCGGCGCAGGTCACCGGGACGCACCCGGTGCTCCTCGCGGGCCTCGCGCTCGGCCGCGATCTCCGACGAGCGCAGCTGGTAGGGCACCGAGGTGACCATGACGCCGGGGGTGAACAGCAGCCGGCCCTTGAGGCGCAGCGCGGTCTGGTTGTGCAGCAGCTGCTCCCACCAGCGGCCCACGACGTACTCGGGGATGTAGACGGCGACCACGCCGCGCGGGTTGGCCTGCCGGATCGCCGTGGCGTACTCGACGATCGGCCGCACCACCTCGCGGTACGGCGAGTGGAGCACCTTGAGCGGGACGCCGGTGTTGCGGTCGTCCCACTCCTCCATCAGTCGTGCGGTCTCCCGCTCGTCGACGGAGACGTAGACGCCCTCGAGCGCGTTCGGCCGGGTCGCCTTGGCGAACGCCAGCGCCCGCAGGGTCGGCTTGTGCAGCTTGGAGACCAGCACGATCGCGTGCACCCGGGTCGGCAGTGCCTTGTCGGTCTCGTCGGCGGCGAGCTCGCGCTCGACGTGGTCGTAGTGGCCCTTGATCGCGCGCATCACGGCGAAGAAGAACGCCATGGCGAGCACGGTGATCCACGCGCCCGCGAGGAACTTCGTCAGCAGCACGACGACGAGGACGACTGCGGTCAGGGACAGCCCGACGGCGTTGATGGCGCGCGAGCGGATCATCCGGCGCCGCTCGGCCGGGTCGCGCTCGGTCGCGAGGTGCCGGCTCCAGTGGCGGATCATGCCGAGCTGGCTGAGGTTGAACGAGACGAAGACGCCGACGATGTAGAGCTGGATCAGCTTCGTCGTCTCGGCGTCGAAGGCGAGGATCAGCACGATCGCCATCGCGGCGAGGAAGACGATGCCGTTGCTGTAGGCGAGCCGGTCACCCCGGGCGCCGAGGGCGCGCGGCGCGAGGCCGTCCTTGGCGAGGATCGAGCCGAGCACCGGGAAGCCGTTGAAGGCGGTGTTGGCGGCCAGGACGAGGATCACGCCGGTGACGACCACGACGAAGTAGAAGCCGGGGCTGAAGTCGTGGAAGACCGCGTCGGCGATCTGCGCGATGATCGCGTGCTGGTCGTAGCCCTCGGGCAGCGGGACGCCGTCGCGGGTCAGCCGCTCGAGCTCGTGCGGGTCGACGTACCTCACGCCCATCTGCTTGGCGAGCACGATGACGCTCATCATCATCGTCGCCGCGATCATCCCGAGCATCAGCAGCGTGGTGGCGGCGTTGCGGCTCTTCGGCCGCCGGAACGCCGGGACCCCGTTGGAGATCGCCTCGACCCCGGTGAGGGCGGCGCAGCCGGACGAGAACGCGCGGGCGAGCAGGACGATCAGGCCGAACGTGGTCAGCGGCTCCTCCCAGCCCTCCTTCGGCGTGATCTCGAGGCTGGCGCTCTCCGCCATCGGCAACGTGCCGGTGCCCATCTCCAGGAAGCCCCAGGCGCACATGCCGAGGATCGCGAACATGAAGAGGTACGTCGGCACCGCGAAGAAGGATCCCGACTCCCGGATGCCCCGGAGGTTGATCGCCACCAGCAGCAGCACCATCACCACCGCCACGGTCGCCTCGTGGTGCTGGAACGACGGGATCGCCGAGGCGGCGTAGTTGGCGCCGGCGGAGATGGACACCGCGACGGTCAGCACGTAGTCGACGAGCAGCGCGCTCGCCACCGTCATCCCGGCGGTCCGGCCGAGGTTGACCGTGGCGACCTCGTAGTCGCCACCACCGGACGGGTAGGCGTGGACGGTCTGCCGGTACGACGCGATGACGGCCGCCATCACCAGGACGACGGCGATGCCGACCTTCCACGACCACACGTACTGCGCAGCGCCGGCGATGGCCAGCATGATGAAGACCTCGTCGGGCGCGTACGCCACCGAGGACAGGGCGTCGCTCGCGAACACCGGCAGCGCGATCCGCTTGGGGAGCAGCGTCTCCCCCAGCTGTGCGCTGCGGAGCTTGCGCCCGAGCAGGATCCGCTTCGAGACGTCACCGACACCCACGTGCGCAACGGTAGGGCATGCGGCGCCCGCGCCCGTGAACGCCGGTGCGTTAGCGTTCTCGCGTGCACGTCGTGATCATGGGATGCGGCCGGGTCGGCTCGACCCTGGCGCGCAGCCTCGAGGACCGCAACCACACCGTGTCGATCATCGACAGCGAGCCAGACGCCTTCCGGCGCCTCGGTCCGGGCTTCAACGGCGACAAGATCCCCGGCATCGGCTTCGACCAGGAGGTGCTGGAGAAGGCGGGCATCCAGCGTGCGGACGCGTTCGCGGCGGTCTCCAGCGGCGACAACTCCAACATCATCGCCGCCCGGGTGGCCCGGGAGACCTTCGGGATCCAGCAGGTCGTGGCACGTATCTACGACCCCGGCCGTGCCGAGGTCTACCAGCGGCTGGGCATCACCACGGTCGCGACGGTGAAGTGGACGGCCGACCAGGTGCTGCGCCGGATCCTGCCGGCCGGTGCCGAGCCGGACTTCCGGGACCCGTCAGGCACGATCCGGGTCGACCACATCCCCTCCCCGGAGAGCTGGATCGGCGCGCGCGTCGGTCGCCTCCAGGAGCAGGGCCGGTGCCGGGTCGCGTGGATCGACCGGCTGGGCGAGGGCATCCTGCCCGACCGCGACAGCGTGATCCAGGAGGGCGACATGCTCCACCTGGTGACCCGCGAGGAGACCGCGGAGCTGACCTACGAGGTCCTCGGGCGCGGTCCCGAGCAGGCCGACTGACCCGAGCAAGACCGAGGAGAGCAGCCGATGCGTGTCGCCATCGCCGGAGCCGGAGCCGTGGGTCGTTCGATCGCGAGCGAGCTGATCGAGAACGGCCACGAGGTCCTGCTGATCGACAAGTCGCCCGCCTCGATCCGCCCCGAGCGGGTCCCGGACGCGGAGTGGCTGCTGGCCGACTCCTGCGAGCTGTCGTCGCTGGAGGAGGCGCGCCTGGACAAGTGCGACGTGGTCATCGCCGCGACCGGTGACGACAAGGCCAACCTGGTCACCTCGCTGCTCGCCAAGACCGAGTTCGGCGTGCCGCGCACGGTCGGCCGGGTCAACCACCCGAACAACGAGTGGTTGTTCACCGAGGCGTGGGGCGTCGACGTCAACGTCTCGACGCCGCGGATCATGTCGGCACTGGTCGAGGAGGCGGTGACCGTCGGCGACCTGGTCCGGCTGTTCACCTTCCGCCAGGGCAACGCCAACCTCGTGGAGATGACCCTGCCCACCGACTCGCCGTACGTCGGCAAGGCGTCGGGCCTGATCCCGCTGCCGGAGAACTGTGCGCTGGTCACGATCCTGCGCGACAGCCAGGTCTACGTGCCCACGCCCGAGCAGCCGGTCGAGGCCGGTGACGAGCTGTTGTTCGTCGTCCCGGCCGAGGCCGAGGACGAGCTCGAGCGGCTGCTCGCGCCCTCCGCCCACCCCGAGAAGTAACGGCGGGCACGGCGCGGCTCAGGCCGCCTCCGGCTCCGCCTCGAGCGGGGTCGCGTTGCGGGCGAGCAGCCAGATCATCAGTGACCACGAGGCGATCCGCAGGATCCACCCGAGCACGGTCCGCAGGCTGAAGATGAGGACGACGGCGAGGTCGGTGCCGATCACGCCGCGGTCCCCCATCAGCCAGATCGGGCCCTGGAGCAGCACCCCGATCGCACCCGGGGCGAGCATCACCCAGGTGAGCCGGCTGCACAGCCGGACCACCTGCGGATTGTCGTGCCAGCCGACGGGGTCCTCGGCGACCGCGCCGAGCATGAAGCCCAGCGCCGGCCAGCCCACGAGGCAGGACCCGCCGAGGACGACGGTGTAGGCGAGGCTGATCAGGATGCCGGGCAGGAAGAAGGCGAGCTTCTTCTCGTCCTCGGTCGCACCGGCGCTGTCGGCCCACTGCACGAAGACCCAGCCGATGCCGATGCCGAAGATCGCGTTGAAGACGTACTGGATGCTGCTGCGCTGCACCAGCCGGAGCAGCAGCGCGACGCCCGCGACCCCGAGGCTGGCGATGAGCGCCCAGCGCAGGTTGTCAGTGGGCAGCCAGATGGCGGTGAAGACGAGGCCGGGCACGGCCGCCTCGACCATCCCGCGGCGGCCGCCGAGGGCGGCGGCGAGCTGGTGGCGCACCAGCGCCTCGACGGTGTCGACGCCGATCTTCTTGCCGGCCTCGGCCGAGAGCGTGTGCTCGTGGTCGGGGTGGTCCTCGCCGGTGCGCCCGGTGCCGCTCACAGGAGCTCGTACCGCGGGTTGTAGAGGACCCGGACGGCGTCCTGGGTGCCGACCCGGCCGCGGACCTCGATGGCCCGGCCGGGTCCGATGCCGGCGATCCGCCGGCGCCCGAGCCAGATCACGGTGACGGTGCCGGTGCCGTCGTACAGCTCGGCCTCGAGGGCGGGCACGCCGCCGCGCGGGCGCAGGGTGACGGTGCGCAGGGTGCCGCGCAGGCGGACCGGGGTCCGCTCGGGGGCGTCGGCGATCGAGACGACGCCCTCGATGGTGAACTCCTTGCGGAGCTCACGGACGTCGGCCTCGTCACTGCTGGCCCACCGGCTGATCGTGCGCCGCAGGCGGCTCTTCGTGCCCATCGGAGTCAGCTCGCCGGGACGGCCTTCGGCTGCGCGCCGTCGGGCAGGGACAGCGGGAGCTGCTCGCCGACCGGCATCGCGTGCGTGCCGCGGCGTACGGCGAGCCGGGCGATCGCGTCCTCCCACTCCTGGGCCTTCTCCGGCTCGCGGGCGGGCTCGCCGAGGAAGGTGGCGCGCAGCAGCCAGCGGGAGCCGTTGACCCCGATCACGCGGGAGGTCTGGGTGCCGACCTGGCCGTCGGCGCGGGTCATCCGCACCTCGCACACCAGCTCGGTGCCGAAGCGGCCCTCGCGCTCGGTGGCGGTGCCGCCACGGCGGGCGGCGTCGGCGGCGATCTGCGGGCGGATGTCGCTCCACAGGTCGCCGTTGCGCGGGGCGGCGAAGGCACGCAGCTCGAGCGCGCCGGCGTCGCTGGCCAGCAGCACGGCCCGCACCTCGCCGGACTTCTCGTCGACCTGGACCCGCAGGTCGCGGTCGGCCAGCGGGGCGACCAGCAGGGAGCCGAGGTCGAGCCGGGGCACGCCGTCGTCCGGCAGCTCATCGACGTCGTACGGACCGGTGGCGGGGGTGTCGTCGGCCGTGCCGGCCTCGCCGGTCGTCTCCTCCACGGACTCGTCCGTGGCAGCCTCGGCCGCCGCGGCGGCCCCCTTGCGCCGCAACCTCACGTTGTACTCCTCCTCGGGCTCTCGAGAGCCTGTCCGTCAGGCTCCACCGAACCCGCCGGTAGAACCGTAGCCGCCACCACCACGCACGCTGTCCGGAAGGGCGTCGACCGCGACGAACGAGGCTCGTTCGAACCGCTGGACCACCAGCTGGGCGATCCGGTCGCCGCGCCGCAGCACGATCGCCTCGGACGGGTCGTGGTTGATCAGCAGCACCTTGATCTCCCCACGGTAGCCCGCGTCGATCGTTCCCGGGGTGTTCACGATGGACAGGCCGTGACGGGCGGCCAGCCCGGAGCGCGGGTGGACCAGCGCGACGTAACCGTCGGGCAGCGCGACGGCGATGCCGGTCGGCACCAGCGCCCGCTCGCCGGGCGCCAGGGTGACGTCGACGGTGGTGACCAGGTCGGCCCCCGCGTCACCCGGGTGGGCGTACGACGGCAGGGGCAGGTCGGGGTCCAGCTGCTTGACGGCGATCTCGAGGTCGTGCGGCACGGGGAGACCCTAGGACACCCTCGCGCACGCGCGCTCGGGTGCGGATGGGATCATCCTCGTCGTGACATCGCGCGCGACGGCCTACCACGAGCGCCTCCGCGTCCCCCTGCGGTGGTGGGCCCAGGGCACCATGTTCATCGCCACCTTCTGGCTGGCCATGGTCGTCGCGCTCGACGCGACCGCGCCGGTCCTCCCCTGGCTCGTGACCGGGGTGCTGCTCGGACTGCTCGCGCTCTTCCTGCGCTCGTACGGCGACGCGCGGCTCGTGGTCGCCGACGGCTGGTTCCGCGCCGGCCGCGCCCGCATCGAGGTCGTCCACCTGGGCTCCGCCGAGGCGCTGGACGAGGAGGCGACCCGCTTCGTGTCCGGGCCGGGCGCCGACGCCCGGGCGTTCCTGGTGCTGCGGCCCTACCTGAAGCAGGCGGTCAAGGTCGAGGTCCTCGACCCGGCCGACCCGACGCCGTACTGGCTGGTGAGCTCGCGCCACCCGCAGGCGCTCGCTGACGCGCTCAACGCGGCGCGCACCGAGCACGCGTAGGTCCTGACCGGCAGGCCGATAGGCTCGGCCGCATGGCACAGGACAGCTCCAAGGCGTGGTCGGTCTTCTCCCTCGTCGCCGCACTCGGCTCGGCCGCCGTGGCGAAGAAGGTGCTCGACGGCGGCTGGAAGGCCGCGACCGGCAAGCAGCCGCCCGCGAACCCCGCGGACCCAGACGTCGACGTCTGGGAGGCCGTGGCCTGGGCGGCCGTGAGCGGCACGTTCGTGGCGCTGGCCCGGATGCTGGCCCAGCGCCGGGCGGCCAGCTACTACGTGCGCTCGACCGGCCAGCTGCCCCCGCCGCTGCGCAAGGACAAGGCCTGACGGACCGCTAGCAGGCGGAGGCGGGACCTGCGGAAGCCGACCGCGCGTCCGGCAGCGTGGCGCGAGGAACGAGCGACACGCTCGGACCGATCAACTACGCGCAGTCGCGGCAGATCATCGCGTCGGCGTCAGCCAGCTGGCTGCGGTGGTGGACCAGGAAGCAGCTCATGCAGGTGAACTCGTCCTCCTGCTTGGGCTTCACCTCGACCGCGAGCTCCTCGTGGGAGAGGTCCGCGCCGGGCAGCTCGAAGGACTCGGCGGCCTCCGCCTCGTCCTCGTCGACCTTGCCCGAGTTCTTGTCGTGGCGGCGCGCCTTGAGCTCTTCGATGCTCTCCTCGGACTGCTCGTCCTCGTTCTTGCGTGGTGCGTCGTAGTCAGTCGCCATGACGTGTCCTCTCCCCTCAACGAGCCGCCTTCCGCACCTGGGTGGTGTGCGGGACGGCGCGGCAGATTGTGCACCATGGGAGTCCCTGAGCGACACCCGGGTTGGTGCGAGTCGCCAGAACGTCGCCGGGTGCGGTCCTATTCCCGGACCAGGCCGGCTTCCACGACGGCCCTCCTGAGCTCGTCGAAGCCGTGCTCGGGGGCGGCCACGACGGCGGTCCGGCCGCCGGCCCCGGGGGCCAGCTCGACGCGGGCACCTGCCTGCCGGGCGACGAGCCCGGCGGCGGCGTGGTCCCACAGGTTGACGCCCTCCTCGACGTACCCGTCGACGCTGCCGGCGGCCAGGTGGCACAGGTCGAGGGCGCAGGAGCCGAAGCGACGGATGTCACGCACGAGGGGCAGCAGCCGCGCGACGCCGGCGGCCTGGACGGCGCGCTGCTCGGCGGAGTAGCTGAAGCCGGTGGCGACGAGCCGCTGGGCCAGCGGCGCGGGGCCGCGGACGGCGAGCGGGGTCCCGTTGCGGGTGGCCGGTCCCCCGGCGGTGGCGGCGTAGACGTCGTCGTGCGCGACGTCGACGACGACGCCGGCGACGACCTCGCCGTCGACCTCGGCGGCGACGGAGACGGCGTAGGCGGGGATGCCGTAGAGGAAGTTGACGGTGCCGTCGATCGGGTCGACGACCCAGCGCACGCCGGAGGTGCCGACCACGTCGTCCCCCTCCTCGCCGAGGAAGGAGTCGTCCGGGCGGGCGGCGAGGATCCGGGCCCGGATCAGCTCCTCCGAGGCGCGGTCGGCCGCGGTGACCACGTCGACGTCGCTCGACTTGGTGTCGGCCACCTCGACGACGCCGGCAGCCTGCTCGCGCACCAGCTGCGCTGCCTCCCGGGCGACGGCCAGCGCGAGGTCGAGCAGCTCGGCCGGCTCCGCGTGCTGGCCGGTGCTCATGCCCGGGTGCGCTCGCCCAGGCAGCAGCCGGCCGGGCAGCGGTCGTGGGAGGGCCCGCGCGCGCCGGCGGCCGGGCGGACGACGTCCTCACCGCGTTCGACGGCAGCCCGCTCGAGCACCAGGTCGCGCAGCGCGGCGACGAACGCGGGGTGCACCCCGGCGGACGGGGCGCGCCGCGCAGCGATGCCGAGCCGCTCGGCGGTGGCGAGGGCCTCGGTGTCGAGGTCGTAGACGACCTCCATGTGGTCGGAGACGAAGCCGACGGGGACGAGGACGACGGCGGTGACGCCCTCGGCGGCGAGCTCCTCGAGGCGGTCGTTGACGTCCGGCTCCAGCCACGGGACGTGCGGGGCGCCGGAGCGGGAGCAGTAGACGAGCTCGTGCACCCGCTCGACGCCGGTCGCGGTCGCGACCTCGGCGGCCAGGGTCGCGGCGACGTCGAGGTGCTGGGCGACGTAGGCCCCGCCCTCGGGTCCGCTGCTGGCGGCCATCGTGTCGGGGATCGAGTGGGTCACGAAGACCAGGCGCGCAGCGTCGCGCTGGTCGTCCGGCAGGTCGGCGAGGGCGGCGAGGATGCCGTCCTTGTTGGCCTCGACGAACCCCGGGTGGTTGAAGTAGGCGCGGACCTTGTCGATGCGCGGCGCGACGACGCCCTCGGGAAGCGCGGCAACGGCGTCCTCGATGTTGTCCCAGTACTGCCGGCAGCTCGACCACGAGGAGTACGCCGACGTGGCGATGCACAGCACCCGCTGGTGACCGTCGGCGGCCATCTGCGCGACCGTGTCGGTGAGGTAGGGGTCCCAGTTGCGGTTGCCCCAGTAGAGCGGCAGGTCGATCCCCTGCTCGGCCAGGTCGGCCTCGAGGGCCGTGATCAGCGCGCGGTTCTGGTCGTTGATCGGCGACTTGCCGCCGAAGAGGAAGTAGTGCTGGCCGACCTCCTCGAGCCGCTCGCGCGGGATCCCGCGGCCGCGGGTGACGTTCTCGAGGAAGGGGACGACGTCGTCCGGCTTCTCGGGACCTCCGAAGGAGAGCAGCAGCAGGGCGTCGTACGGATCCGGATTCGGCACGGGCCCATCGTAGGGAGGAAGATGAAAGCCCCATGTTGCAGACCTATCGCCAGATCTTCAGCCCCGCCACCGCAGCCTTCAGCCTGACCGGCCTCGTGGCGCGCCTGCCGATCTCGATGGTCGGCCTCGGGATCGTCCTGCTGGCCGAGCACGAGACCGGTTCCTACGGCTTCGCTGGCTCCGTCTCGGCGGTGGCGCTGATCGCCAACGCGCTGTTCGCGATCCCGCAGGGCCGGCTGATCGACCGGCTCGGCCAGGGCCGGGTGCTGTCGGTGGTCATCACGGTCTGGGGCGTCGGGCTGGCGCTCGCGATGGGCTCCCTGGAGTGGGACTGGCCGCGCTGGTCGACCTACCTGCTCGCGGCCGTGGCGGGTGCCTCGCTCCCCTCGGTCGGCACCTGCGTGCGGGCCCGCTGGTCGCACACCCTGGCGGAGCGCCCCGACCGGCTGCACACGGCGTTCTCCTTCGAGGCGGTCGCCGACGAGACCGTCTTCCTCGTCGGCCCGATCGCGGTGACGATGCTCGCCACCGGCGTGCACCCCGTCGCCGGCCTCACCGCCGCCCTGGTCGCGGGCACCGTCGGCACCTTCGCCTTCGCCGCCCAGCGCGGCACCGAGCCGCCGGTCCACGCCCGCGTGGAGGACACGGGCGCCCGCCCGCCGATACCGTGGTCGGCGATCGCGCCGCTGACCGTCGTCTCGGCGGCGCTCGGCGTCCTCTTCGGCGCTGCCGAGGTGGTCACCGTGGCGTTCGCCGAGGAGGAGGGCAACAAGGCCGCGGCCGGCTTCCTGCTCGCGATCTGGGCGTTCGGGAGCCTGGTCGCCGGTGTCGTGTCCGGGGCGATCACCTGGCGGCGCGGGCCGCTGGTCCGGCTGCGGTACGGCGCCCTGGGGATGCTGGTCGCGATGGCGCCGCTCCCCTTCGTCCCGTCCCTGGCGGTGATGGGCGTGGTGCTGCTGGTCGGCGGACTGGCTATCTCCCCCACCCTCATCGCGGCGATGTCGCTCGCCGAGCAGGTGCTCCCGGCCGCCCGGCTGACCGAGGGCATGGCGTTCATCCAGACCGGCCTCGCCGCCGGGCTCGCCCCCGGGGCCGCGGTCGCAGGCGTCCTGATCGACGCGCACGGCGCCTCGCCGGCGTACGTCGTCTGCGTCGCCGGCGGCCTGCTCGCCCTGATGGGCGCGCTCGCGACCCGGGTCCCGGCTACCCTCCCGGTCCATGAGCAGCAGCTGGCGTAGCTGGTCCGGGCTGGAGTCCGCGAGCGGCCTGCAGGCCGTCACCCCGGCCGACGCGGCCGAGGTCGTCGAGGTCGTCACCTCGGCGCGGGCCGCCGGCCGCACCGTCAAGGCCGCCGGCACCGGCCACAGCTTCACCGGCATCGCGACCCCGCGCGACGTGCACCTGCGCCCCGACCGGATGCGCGGCATCGTCGCGGTGGACCGGGACGCGATGACCGTGACCGCACTGGCCGGCACCCAGCTCAAGGTCCTCAACGCCGAGCTCGAGCGGCTCGGGCTGAGCCTGCACAACATGGGCGACATCGCCGAGCAGACCCTCGCCGGGGCGGTGTCGACCGGAACCCACGGCACCGGCGGCCGGGCGGCCGGCCTCGCCGCCCAGGTCGCCGGGCTCGAGCTGGTCACCGGCACCGGCGAGGTGCTGCGCGCCTCGGCCGACGAGAACGCCGACCTGTTCGACCTGGGCCGGGTCGGCCTCGGCGCGCTGGGCGTGCTGACCACGCTCACCTTCGCCGTCGAGCCGCTCTTCCTGCTGCGCGCCGAGGAGCGCCCGATGACGTGGGACGACGCCCTCGCGGCGTTCGACGACCTCACCGCGGAGCACGACCACGTCGACATGTACTGGTTCCCGCACTCCGACCGCATGCTGACCAAGCGCAACACCCGGGTCGGCACCGACCTGTACGCCGCCGAGCCGCTGCCCGGCTGGCGGGCGTGGCTCGACGACGACCTGCTCGCCAACACCGTCTTCGGCGCCCAGACCGCACTGCTCAACCGGGTGCCGCGCGCGATCCCCGCCGCGAACCGCTTCGCCTCCCGGCTGCTCGGGCCGCGCACCTACACCGACGTCGCCCACCGGGTGTTCACCACCGAGCGGCGAGTGGTCTTCCGAGAGATGGAGTACGCCGTGCCCCGCGAGGTCGGCCTCGACGCGCTGCGGGAGTGCCGCACCGCGCTGGAGCGCTCCGGGCTGCGGGTGTCCTTCCCCGTCGAGATCCGGGTTGCGCCGGCCGACGACGTGGCGCTGTCCACCGCCTCGGGCCGGGACTCGTTCTACCTCGCGTTCCACACCCACCGCGACGCCGACCACACCGCCTACTTCGCGCTCATGGAGTCGGTGGTGCGAGAGCACGGCGGACGGCCGCACTGGGGCAAGCTGCACCAGCTCGACGCCGCCGACCTGGCCGAGCGCTACCCCCGCTTCGGCGAGTTCACCGCGCTGCGCGACCGCCTCGACCCGGACCGGGTGTTCGCCAACCCCTACCTCGACCGCGTGCTCGGCCGATGACCCGCGCCGCCTGCCCGTGCGGCACCGGCCGCGGGTACGACGACTGCTGCGGCCCGTTCCACCGTGGCTCGGCCCGGCCGGCGACCGCCGAGGAGCTGATGCGCTCGCGGTACTCCGCGTTCGTGGTCGGTCTGGCGGCGTACCTGCTCGAGACGTGGCACCCGGCGACCCGGCCGGAGACCCTCGACCTGGACGACGGGGTCCGCTGGACCGGTCTCGAGGTGCTGGCGACCGAGGGCGGCGGCCCGGAGGACCGGCGCGGGGTGGTCGAGTTCCGCGCCCACCACGAGCTGGCCGGGCAGCCGGGGGTGCTGCACGAGGTGAGCCGGTTCCGCCGGGACGCGGCCGGTTGGCAGTACGTCCGCGGGAAGGCGACCTGGTCGTGAGCGAGGCGGGCGGGTCGTGACCGGAGACGCGGCTCACAAAATGTCGACAGATCACCCACACGCCGGGCGGGCAACCCGATCCGGACCGCTGGCAGGCGTAGGCTCGGCGGCACCGGAGCAGGCAGCACCAGACCCAGCACATCCCGAGGACGACGAGTGACCGAGCAGGACGAGACGGGCACGGCGCAGGACGCCGCGGGCCCCGACACGGTCCGGCTCACCCTGGCCGGGACGTCCCCCGACCGCAGGCGCCTGCTGATGGTGGACGACCAGGGCGCCGAGTTCACCCTCGACATCACGCCTGACCTGCGCGCCGCGGTGCGCACCGAGACCACCCGCGTCGGCCCGTTGGAGACCAAGATGAGCAGCAGCATCCGTCCGCGCGAGATCCAGACCCGCATCCGGGCCGGCGAGTCCCCCGAGACGGTCGCCGAGGCCGCCGGGACGACCGTGGACGCGATCATGCCCTACGTCGCGCCGGTGCTGGCCGAGCGCGAGCACGTGGCCGGCCGTGCGCTCAAGGCCTCGCTGCGCCGCACGCCCGGCGAGGGCGGCGGCGCCCCGACCCAGAGCCGCGTGCTCGGCGACGCGGTCGCGGCGCACCTGCGCTCGCTCGGTGCCGACCCCGCGGCCGTGGCCTGGGACGCCTACCGCCGCGAGACCGGCCGCTGGGTGCTGACCGCCACCTACACCACCGAGGGTCGCAGCGGCACCGCACGGTTCACCTACGACGCGCCCGGCAACTACGCCCTGTCCGACAACGACGACGCCCGCTGGCTGGTCGGCGACGTGCTCCCGGAGCCGGCCGCCCCGGCCCGCGACGACCTCCAGCAGGTGCGCGAGCGCCGGCTGGCCGCCGTCCCGGAGGAGCTGCCGCTGGGCGGCGAGGCGCCGTCCGAGGCGCTCCCGCTCGGCGCTGCGTACGACGTGGACCAGGTCCTCGAGCTGCCGACCGAGGCCGAGGAGCCGCCGGCCCCGGCACCGCTCGACGAGCCGATCCGCGCCACCGCCGACGAGGCGGTCGCCCGCGACACGGAGGCGGAGCGCGCCAAGCACCGCCGGCCGGTGCAGAAGAAGCGCGGCCGCGCCTCCGTCCCGAGCTGGGACGAGATCATGTTCGGCGGCGCCGACTCCTAGATCCAGGGGGACCCAGCCGGGCCAAAAGCGCGTAGCGTGCGCGCATGGCCTACTTCGTGACCGGCGCCACAGGCTTCATCGGGCGCTTCCTCATCACCGAGCTCGTCGAGAACCGCGAGGGTCCGATCCACGTGCTGTGCCGTGAGTCGTCGCTCGGGCGGCTCGAGGCCCTCGCCCGGCAGTGGAGGTCCGACCGGGTACGCCCCGTGGTCGGCGACCTCAGCCAGCCGGGCCTCGGCGTCGACCCGGCGTGGGTGGCCGAGCACGCCGGCACCATCGACCACTTCTTCCACCTCGCCGCGATCTACGACATCACGGCGGACGACGCCACGAACGACGCGATGAACATCGACGGCACCCGGCACGCGCTCGCGCTGGCCGACTCGCTGCGCGCGGGCTGCTTCCACCAGGTGTCGTCGGTCGCCGCGGCCGGCGACTACCACGGGCGGTTCGACGAGTCGATGTTCGAGGAGGGCCAGCCGCTCCCCTCGCCGTACCACCGCACGAAGTACGAGTCGGAGAAGATCGTCCGCGACGAGGCCACCGTGCCGTGGCGGGTCTACCGCCCGGCGATCGTGGTCGGCCACTCCGAGACCGGCGCGATGGACAAGGTCGACGGGCCCTACTACCTCTTCCCGCTGATCAAGCGCCTGCGCGACCACCTGCCGTCGTGGCTGCCGCTGGTCGGCGTCGACCTCGGCGACACCAACATGGTGCCCGTCGACTACGTCGCCAAGGCGATGGACCACCTCGCCCACCTGCCCGACCGCGACGGCGAGGCCTTCCACCTGGTCAACCCGGAGCCGCAGCCGGTCGTGGAGATGCTCAACGCGTTCTGCGCGGCCGCCGGGGCACCCCGGTTCGCCACGCCGGTCGATCGCAAGGTCACCTCGCGCCCGGTGTCGCTGCTCCCCCGGCCGCTGCGCCCGCTCAACGTGCTCACCTCGGTCGTCCGCTCCGCGCCCGCGCAGCTGCTGCTCGACCAGACCCTGGGCCGCCTCGGGATGCCGGCCGAGGCGCTCGCGCACTCCTCCTTCGCGCCGGTCTTCGAGTCCCGCACCACCGAGAAGGCGCTGGCGGGCTCCGGCATCTCGGTGCCCCCGCTGGAGACCTACGTGCGCACCCTGTGGAGCTACTGGGAGGAGCACCTCGACGACAGCGTCGGGCGCGACCCCAAGGCGCGGGCGGCCCTCAAGGGCAAGACCGTCGTGATCACCGGCGCGTCGTCGGGCATCGGCAAGGTGGTCGCACTCAAGGTCGCCCAGGCCGGGGGCATCCCGGTGCTCGTCGCCCGAGGCAAGGAGAAGCTCGAGGAGACCAGGGCCGTCATCGAGGCCCGCGGCGGCCAGGCCCACGTCTTCCCCTGCGACCTGTCCGACCTCGAGGCGATCGACCGGCTGTGCGAGCAGCTGGTGGCGGACCTGCCGAGCGTCGACTACGTCATCAACAACGCCGGCCGCTCCATCCGACGGTCGCTGAAGCTCTCGCAGGACCGCTTCCACGACTTCGAGCGCACCATGCAGCTCAACTACTTCGGCGCGATCCGGCTGGTGATGGGCCTGATGCCGCAGCTGCACGCGCAGCGCTCGGGCCACATCGTCAACATCTCCTCCATCGGCGTGCAGACCAACCCGCCGCGGTTCTCCGCCTACGTCGCCTCCAAGGCCGCCCTCGACGCGTGGAGCAACGTGGTGTCCTCCGAGGTGGTCGGGCACGGGATCACCTTCACGAACGTGCACATGCCGCTGGTGCGGACGCCGATGATCGCGCCGACGAAGATCTACGACAAGTTCCCCACCATCTCGCCGGCCCAGGCGGCCGACATCGTGGTGCGCGCGCTGGTCGAGAAGCCGCACGAGATCAACACCGCCCTCGGCACGGCGGGCGAGCTGGCGCACACGATCGCCCCGCGCACCGCCTTCCGGGTGCTCAACCTCGCCTACCAGGTGTTCCCGGACTCGGCTGCGGCGAAGGGCCGCAAGCCGGCCTCCCAGGCCGCGGCGGCCGCGGAGGAGGCGCCCACCGCGAACCACCGCGAGACCGAGCAGATGCTGCTGGCCCAGCTCTTCCGGGGCGTGCACTGGTAGCCGCCCACCGGCCGGCGCCGCCGTGCGCCCGGGCGGTTCAGGACGTCTCGACCGGCCGGTCCGGGTCGGCGACCCACTCGCTCCAGCTGCCCGGGTAGAGCGCCGCAGCCACGCCGGCGACCTCGAGCGCGAGCACGTCGTGCGCGGCGGTCACGCCCGATCCGCAGTAGACGGCGACGTCGGCACCGGCGGTGGCGCCGACCGCAGCGTAGGCCTCGGCCAGCTCGGCGACCGGACGGAACCGACCGTCCGGGCCGAGGTTGGCCGAGCTCGGCAGGTTCACCGCGCCGGGGATGTGGCCGGCCACCGGGTCGACCGGCTCGACCTCGCCGCGGTAGCGCTCCGGGGCGCGGGCGTCGACGAGCACGCCTGCGTCGCGGACCGTCGCCACGTCGACGACGGGCATCGCACCCGGCTCGCCCGTGAAGCCCCCGGGCTCCGCTGCCGGGGCGGGGGCACCCTGCTCGACCGGGAGGCCCGCCGCCCGCCAGGCCGGCCACGCGCCGTCGAGGACCCGCACGTCGCGGTGGCCGTGGTGGCGCAGGAGCCACCAGCACCGGGCCGCGGCGTTGCCCGACCAGTCGTCGTACACCACGACCGGGCGGTCGTTGCACACCCCGGCGGCCCGCATGGCGGCGACGAACACGTCCGGCGCCGGCAGCGGGTGTCGACCGCCGGCGCCCGGCGGCCCGGCGAGGGCGGCGCCCAGGTCGACGTACGACGCACCGGGCACATGGCCCGCGGCGAACTCCTCCGGACCCGGCGGCCCGCCGAGCCGGTAGCGCACGTCGAGGACGGTGACCTCCTCGAGGCGGCCGGCCAGCTCGTCCACGGCGATGAGGGGCGAGGTCATGGCAGCAACCTAACCGGCCACCTGTGGAGGACGCCCGCGGCGTTCGGCCGGATCGGGCAGGCTCGCCGCATGCCGTCCGGCCCGGGGCTCCACGAACCGCTCCCCACCCTGCTGCAGCGGGTGCTGCGGGGAGCCGTGCGCGACCACGCGCAGGCCGAGCGGCGCCGGTGCTACCCGCCGGTGCTGCACGTCGGCATCCCGCGCGGCGAGCAGCGCTCGTTCGAGGCCGCCCCCGAGGAGCGGCTCGACCTGGCACTGCGCACGGAGGTCGTCGAGGCGATGGCGCGGCTGTTCCTCGACCGTGAGCAGGTGCCGCTGGTGTGGCTGACCCGGATGACCGAGGGCCCGGACACCGAGGACCTGGCGTGGGCGGCCGCCGTCGGCGCCGCCTCCGGCGAGCTCGGGGTGCGCCTGGACCTGGTGGTCGTCACCCGCCGGGCGTGGCACGACCCGCGCTCGGGCGCCGGTCGGTCGTGGAGCCGGGTCCGCGGCGGCTGACGCCCCGCGGGCAGCCGGTCACCAGGTGTGGACGGGCTGGTTGTCGTTCATCCGCCGGCGGTACTCGCCCAGCACGGCCCGCAGCGCGTCGTAGCGGTCCTCGTGGCGGCGCTGCTGCATCTGCCTGGCGAACCAGGCCGCGCCGTTGGTGCCGTTGAGGCAGCGCTGCTCGATGAGGTCGAGGTAGCGGTGCGCCTCGTCGGCACCGACGCCCCACGCGGCCAGGCCCTCGTGGGCCAGCGGCAGCAGCCGGCGCAGGATCAGCTCGGTGGCGCGGACCCGGCCGACGCCGGGCCAGTAGACCTCGGCGTCGATGCCGTGCTCGGCGGCGGTGTGGAAGTTCTCCTCCGCGGCGCTGAACGACATCTGCGACCACAGCGGCCGGTCCTGCTCGGCGAGCGCCCGGACCAGGCCGAAGTAGAAGGCGGCGTTGGCGACGGTGTCCACGACAGTCGGCCCCGCAGCGAGGATCCGGTTCTCCACGCGCAGGTGCGGCAGCCCGTCGCTGATGTCGTAGACCGGCCGGTTCCAGCGGTAGATGGTGCCGTTGTGCAGGCGCAGCTCGGACAGGTTCGGGGTGCCGCCGGCCTCGAGGACGGTCAGCGGGTCCTCCTCGTCGATGACGGGCAGCAGCGCCGGGAAGTAGCGGACGTTCTCCTCGAACAGGTCGAACACCGAGGTGATCCACCGCTCGCCGAACCACACCCGCGGGCGCACCCCCTGGGCCTTGAGCTCCTCGGCACGGGTGTCGGTCGCCTGCTCGAAGAGCGGGATCCGGGTCTCGGCCCACAGGTGCTTGCCGAGCAGGTAGGGCGCGTTGGCGCCGACCGCGATCTGCACGCCGGCGATGGCCTGCGAGGCGTTCCAGTACGACGCGAACCGCTCCGGGCTGACCTGGACGTGGAACTGGGTGCTGGTGCAGGCGGCCTCCGGCATGATCGTGTCGACCCGGCGCTGGAGGCGCTCGACGCCGTGGATGTCGATCATGATGTCCTCGCCGCGGGCACCGAGGATCTGCTCGCTGAGCAGCATGTAGCGCGGGTTGGTGCTGATCGCCTCGGCCGTGAGGTGCTCGGGCGCGAGCGTCGGCAGGATCCCGATCATCACCTGGTGGGCACCGACCGCCTCGGCGCGCTCCTCGGCCGCGTTGAGGCTGGTGCGCAGGCGCTCCTCGCACTCGGTCAGCCCACCGTCGGCGAGCGGGCCCGGAGGCAGGTTGAGCTCGATGTTGAACTGCCCGAGCTCGGTCTGGAAGCCCGGGTCGTCGATCGCGTCGAGCACCTCGTCGTTGCGCAGGGCGGGGTCGCCCGCCTCGTCGACGAGGTTGAGCTCGACCTCGATCCCGGTCCACGGGTCGTCGGCGTCGAAGGCGGACTCGCGGAGCATCCGTTCGAACACGTCGAGGCAGCGGCGGACCTTCTCCCGGTAGCGGGTCCGGTCGGCAGGCGTGAACTCCTGTGCGGCGACGTCATCACCCATGCCCAGACAGTAGGGCCTGTCACCCAAGGTCGGCACGCGACGTGTCCACGGGCAGGCCCAGCGTCCAGTCGAAGTGCCCCTCCCAGAGGTCGGGCGGGACGGCCTGGTCGAGCAGCCGGTCGAGCAGCTCGGCGAGCCGGTTGCCGGGGTCGACGCGGCGGCACCGGTCGATCGCCGCCCAGGCCTGGGCGCCGTCGCCGGCCTGCCACGCCGACCACCCGAGCAGGATCGCCGGAGACGCGGCCAGCTGCTCCGGCGCGGAGCGGAGCACGGCGGTCCAGAGCCGGACGTGGTGGACCGCCGAGGCCCGGTCGATCACCGACCACGCCGCGTCGCGGACCCGGGTCACCTGCAGCCACCACAGCAGCCGGGCGAGCTCGGCGGGCCCCGGCACGGTGTCGCCTGCGACCGCCCGTCGGACGAGCGCCTCGGTCCAGGTCCCCTCGCGGCGCACGGTGCGCCCGTCGACCGGACCGGCCCGGTCCGGCAGGCCGCTGGCCAGCAGCGCGTCGCGCACCGGCTCGACCCAGGCCGGCACCGCCTCGAGGGAGTCGACCATGTCGTCGCGGCTGCGGTGCTGCAGCCGGCCGTCGACGATCGCCTGCACGACGAAGGCGTGCGCCTCCACGTCGTACGACGACCACGGACCGAGCCACCCGCCCGGTGCGACTGCGGCGTAGTGCGACCCGTCGGCCACCAGCGCGGTGACCACCTCGACCCCCCGGCTCCCGAAGGCCGGCCCGAGCGCGTCGTGCACGGTCTGCGCCGCGGCGGTGTCGGCCGTGAAGTAGACCAGCACGACCGCCTGCGCCCCGTGCAGTTGCGCGGTGCCGGCGAGGCGCTCCTCGACCTCCAGCAGCACGCACGGGTCGACGTGGTCGGCGGGCGGCAGCTCGAGCCGGGCGTGGAAGGGCCGTGGTGCGCCGAAGGTCATCATCACGACGGACTCCTCGGGCCAGAACCCGAGGACGGCCGGCGCCATCGCCAGCAGGTCCTCCGGGCAGCGGGCGGTCAGGGACGCCCGCGGCGGGGTGGGCGGGGTGGGNGGGGTGGGCGGGGTCTGCGGTGTCGCGGTCATGCACGGCAGGTTCGCCGCCGGGCCCGACGTCGGGCCCGCTGCGCGCCCGGCCCTGTGCACGAGCCCACCCCGCGGCTCCCCTGTGGACCACTGGGGGACGGTCCTGGGAGTGCTGGCATCTATCGTGACGCCGTGCGAGACCGGGCCTCGATCCTCCACCTCGACCTGGACGCGTTCTTCGCGGCGGTCGAGCAGCGGGACAAGCCCTCGCTGCGGGGCAAGCCGGTCGTCGTCGGCGGCGTGGGCGGGCGCGGTGTCGTGTCGACCGCGTCCTACGAGGCCCGGAAGTTCGGGGTCCGCTCGGCGATGTCGACCCGCGAGGCCCGGGCCCGCTGCCCGCACGCGGCCTACCTCTCCGGCCGGTTCGAGGCCTACCGCGCCACCAGCGCCGCCGTCATGGGGCTGCTGCGCTCGGCCTCGCCGCTGGTCGAGCCGCTGTCCCTGGACGAGGCCTTCGTCGACCTCAAGCAGGCCGAGGGCCTCGCCGACCTCGAGGTGCCCACGGTCACCGCGTTCGCCGAGGACCTGCGCTCCCGGGTCCGCGAGGTCACCGGCGGCCTCACCGCGTCGGTGGGCGTCGCCAGCTCGAAGTTCCTCGCCAAGATCGCCAGCGACCTGCGCAAGCCCGACGGCCTGGTCGTCGTCGAGCCCGGCACCGAGCTCGCGCTGCTGCGCCCGATGCACGTCGGCGTCATCCCCGGCGTCGGCCCGGCGACCGTCGAGCGGCTGCGCCGGGCGGGCATCCACACGGTCGGCGAGCTGGAGCGGGTCAGCGAGGACGAGCTGGTGCGCCAGGTCGGCCGGGCGCTCGGCCAGGGCCTCTACCAGCTGGCCCGTGCGCAGGACCACCGCGCCGTCGTACCGGACCGGGAGGCGAAGTCGGTCAGCGTCGAGGGCACCTACGAGCACGACCTCACCGACCGCCGCCAGATGGAGGCGATCGTCGTGCGCCAGGCCGGCGAGGTCGCCCGCCGGTTGAAGAAGAACGGGCTGTCGGGACGGACGGTGTCGCTCAAGGTGCGGATGTACGACTTCACCACCCTGAGCCGCTCGGCCACGCTGCCCGCCCCGACCGAGGAGGCCGCGACCATCGCCCGGCTCGCCCGCACCCTGCTCGCCGACCTCGACACCTCCGGCGGCGTCCGGCTGCTCGGCGTCGGCGTCTCCGGCCTCGCCGACTGGGTGCAGGAGGACCTCTTCGCGAGCACCGAGGAGTCCGCGGAGCCGGACCTGCCGCCGGTGGAGGAGGTCGAGGAGGCCGGCGCCCGCCCCCGTGGCACCACGTGGGCGCCGGGCATGGACGTGGTGCACGCCGAGCACGGCCGCGGCTGGGTGTGGGGCTCGGGCCGCGGGGTGGTGACGGTGCGCTTCGAGACCGCCGACACCCCACCCGGCCCGGTGCGCTCCTTCCCCCTCGACGACCCGGCGCTGTCGAGGTGGCGCCCGCCGGACGCGGACCAACCAGACGAGCAGTAGCGTTCGGCGCATGTCCGACGTGCAGCCTGTTCCTCCCCGCGCCGACCAGCGTCCGGTCACGACCACGCACCACGGCCACACCCGCACCGACGAGTACGAGTGGCTGCGCGCGAAGGAGGACCCGGCCGTCCTCGCCCACCTCGAGGCCGAGAACGCGTACACCCAGGCGCGCACCGCCCACCTCGCCGGGCTGCGCGGGCGGATCTTCGACGAGATCAAGTCACGCACCCTCGAGACCGACCTGTCCGTGCCCACCCGGGTGCGCGGGTTCTGGTACTACGGCCGCTCCTTCGAGGGCCGCCAGTACGGCGCCACCTGCCGCGTCGCCGTCACCGACCCCGACGACTGGACTCCCCCGCAGCCCGCCGCGGACGCCCGCCCGGACGAGCCGGCCCTGCCCGGCGAGGAGGTCCTGCTCGACCTCGACGAGCTCGCCGAGGGCCACGACTTCTTCTCGCTCGGTGGGTCGTCGGTCAGCCCCGACGACCGGCTGCTCGCCTACGCCACCGACGTGGTCGGCGACGAGCGCTACACCGTGCGTGTGCTCGACCTGTCCACCCGCGAGCTGCGCGAGGACGTGCTGACCGACGTCCTCGGCGGCGTCACCTGGGGCGGCTCGGCCGACCACTTCTACTACACGACCGTCGACGACGCCTGGCGTCCCGACAAGGTCTGGCGGCACCGGCTCGGCACCGCGCAGGCCGAGGACGAGCTGGTCTTCCACGAGCCCGACGGGCGCTACTTCGTCGGCGTCGGCCGCACCCGCAGCCGCCGCTACGTCGTGGTCGCGGCCAGCTCCAAGACCACCTCGGAGTTCCACGTCCTCGACGCCGACGACCCGGACGCGCGGCCGGTGCTCTTCGCCGCCCGCACCGAGGGCGTGGAGTACTCCCTCGAGCACGCCGTGATCGGCGGCGAGGACCGGTTCCTGGTCCTGCACAACGCCAACGGGCCCGAGTTCGAGCTGGGCATCGCCCCCGCCGAGCCCACGCCGCCGGCCGGGTGGCAGCCGCTGCTGGCGCACGACCCGGCGGTCCGGCTCGAGGACGTCGACGCGTTCGCCAGCCACCTCGTCGTGCAGCAGCGCAGCAACGGCGCCAGCCAGGTCCGTGTCCTCGAGCTGTCCACCGACCCCGCCGCGCCGATCGCGGCCGACCGGCTCGTCGAGTTCCCCGGCGAGCTGGCCAGCGTCGGCGCCGGCGGCAACCCGGCGTGGGAGCAGCCCACGATCCGGGTCGGCATGGGCAGCCTCGCCCGGCCCTCCGCGGTCTACGACCACGACCTGCGCACCGGCGAGCTGGTGCTGCGCAAGCAGGCGCCCGTCCTCGGCGGCTACGACCCCGACGACTACGAGGAGCACCGGCTCTGGGCGACGTCGACCGGCGGCGTCGAGGTGCCGATCTCCCTGGTCGTCCGCAAGGGCGTGCGCGGCCCGTCCGGCACCGACCCGGTCCCGGTCCACCTCTACGGCTACGGCGCCTACGAGGCGTCGATGGACCCCTACTTCTCGGTCGCCCGGCTCTCCCTGCTCGACCGGGGCGCGGCCTTCGCGATCGCCCACGTCCGCGGTGGCGGCGAGATGGGCCGCCGCTGGTACGACGACGGCAAGCTCGAGCACAAGCAACACACCTTCGACGACTTCGTCGCAGCGGCCCGCCACCTCGTCGAGAGCGGCTGGACCACCGCGGAGCGGATCGTCGCCGAGGGCGCCAGTGCCGGCGGCCTGCTGATCGGCGCGGTCGCGAACCAGGCACCGGAGACGTTCGGCGGCTTCGTGGCCGGCGTCCCCTTCGTCGACACCCTCACCACCATGCTCGACGCCAGCCTGCCCCTGACCGTCCCGGAGTACGACGAGTGGGGCAACCCGTCCGACGACCCGGTCGCCTACGAGCGGATCGCCGGCTACGCGCCGTACGAGAACGTCGCGGACCTGCCCTACCCGCCGATCCTCGCCGAGACGTCCCTCAACGACACCCGGGTGCTCTACGTCGAGCCCGCCAAGTGGGTCGCCCGGCTGCGGGCCCGTGCCCCGCAGGCCGACGTGCTGCTGCGCACCGAGATGGCGGCCGGCCACGGCGGGGTCTCGGGGCGCTACCGCGCCTGGGAGGACCGCGCCTTCACCCTGGCGTGGATCCTGGACCGGCTCGGGCTGGCCGACGCCGAACCTGTGAGCTGACCCCCGGCAAGTTGAGAACTGCCTGAGATTCCTCCTTTCGGGCAACTTACGGGGACTGCCGCACGTCATTGCGGATAGAGACACAGCGAGGACCCGGGAATCCGGGACCCATCCCCGGTGTTGGAACACACGTACGGATGTCCCACATCCGTGCCGAAGGAGGGACGCAATGGCCACGGCAACTGCGAACAGGACGCGCGACACCGGTCGGGAGATCGAGGGGCGCGACAGCGTCGGCCTCTACCTCGACGAGATCGCGCGCACCCCCCTGCTGGACGCAGCCCGCGAGGTCGAGCTCGCCAAGACCATCGAGGCAGGCCTCTACGCCCAGCACCTCCTGAACGAGGGCCGCATCGGTCGTCGCAAGGGCGGTGCCCCCAAGCAGGCCAGCCAGGCCGAGCTCGAGTGGATCGCCGAGGAGGGCCGCAAGGCCACCACGGAGTTCATCAACGCGAACCTGCGCCTGGTCGTGTCGATCGCGCGCAAGTACGGCCGGGCCCAGATGCCCATGCTCGACCTGATCCAGGAGGGCAACACCGGCCTGATCCGCGCGGTCGAGAAGTTCGACTACGCGAAGGGCTACAAGTTCTCCACCTACGCCACGTGGTGGGTCCGCCAGGCCATCACCCGCGGCATCGCGCAGCAGGCCCGCGTCGTGCGCCTGCCCGTGCACGTCGTCGAGGAGCTCAACCAGGTCGGCGGCGCGCGTCGTACGCTCGAGCGCCAGCTCGGCCGGGACCCGGAGCCGGAGGAGATCGCCGCCGAGCTCGGCATCGAGGTCGACCGCGTGCTCGACCTGATGTCGTGGGGCCGCGAGCACGTCAGCCTCGACACCCCGGTGGACGAGGACGGCGACACCTCGCTCGGTGACCTGATGGCGCAGGAGACCGCGCCCGGCCCGGACCTCACCGTCCTCGACGTCGAGGCCCGCAACCGGCTCAACAACCTCGTCGACCAGCTCGACGAGCGGGCCGCCGACATCATCCGGTCGCGCTACGGCCTCACCGACGGCCGCCAGCACAAGCTCGCCGACATCGGCGTCAAGCACGGCATCTCCGCCGAGCGGGTGCGCCAGCTCGAGCGCGAGGCGCTGCAGAAGCTGCGTCGCCTCGGCGACCCGGACCTGGCGTCCGGCTCGGCTGCCTGAACCGGACCTCGTCGGTTCAGACCGCCGCGTTCCGCAGCTCCGCGAAGACCTCCGTCACCCGGTGGCGGAGGTCTTCGCGCGTCCCGGTGTTGTCGATGACGTAGGTCGCGACGGCGACCCTGTCCTCGCGGGAGGCCTGCGCCGCGATCCGCGAGCGCGCGTCCTCCTCGCTCATCCCGCGGTCGCGCACCATCCGGGCGACCTGCACCTCCTCGGGCACGTCGACCACGACCACGGCGTCGAACTCCTCGGCGCGCCCCGACTCCACCAGCAGCGGGATGTCGTGGACGACGATGCCGCCGACCGGGGCGCTGGCCTCGAGGTGGGCGTAGAGCTCGAACACGAGCGGGTGGACGATCGCCTCCAGCCGCCGGCGCGACTCGTCGTCGGCGAAGACGATCGAGCCCATCTTCGGCCTGTCGAGGTGCCCGTCCTCGGTGAGGACGTCCGAACCGAACTCCTCGACCACCCGGGCCAGGCCGGGCGTGCCCTTCGCGACGACCTCCCTTGCGAGCTGGTCGGCGTCGATGACGACCGCGCCGAGCTCGCGCAGGATCGAGGAGACGGTGCTCTTGCCCGAGGCGATGCCCCCGGTCAGTCCGACACGCATGGGCCGACCCTACTGTGGCCCCGTGGCACCCGTGGCGAACCGTCCCCTCATCGCCGGCGACCGCGTCGCGCTCCTGGTCCCCGGCTCCCACGCGTACGTCGACGCGGTGTGGCGCCTGCTCACCGCCGGGGTCTTCCCCATCCCGCTCGACCCCCGGCTCACCGACACCGAGCGGGCCCGGATCCTGGCCGGCCTCGAGCCCACGCTGGTCGTCACCGACGAGGAGCAGCTGGCCGACCTGCGCGCCGGGCTGCCCGCACCCGGCCTCCCGCTCGGCCGGCCGATGCACTGCACGAGCGGCACCACGGGCGTTCCGAAGGGCGTGTGGTCCGGGCTGCTCTGCCCCGCCGACGCCGAGGCGCTGTGGGCCGAGGAGCGTGACCTGTGGGGCTTCACCGCCGACGACGTCAACCTGGTGCTGAGCCCGCTCTACCACTCCGCTCCCCTGCGCTTCGCCCTCGGCACGCTGCTCGCCGGCGGCCGGGTGGTGATCCCCGGACCGTTCGACCCGGTGGCGGTCACCGAGGCGATCGAGCGGGAGCGACCGACCACGATGTTCTGCGTCCCCACCCACCTGCAGCGGTTGCTGGCCCACTGGGACCGGGTCGGGGTCCCCGACCTCTCCTCGTTCCGCCTGGTCGCGCACGCCGGCGCGCCCTGCCCCACCGACGTCAAGCGCCGGCTGATCGGACTGTTCCCGCCCGGCTCCACGTGGGAGTTCTACGGCTCCACCGAGGGCCAGTTCACCGCCTGCCGCAGCGAGGAGTGGCTCGAGCGCCCCGGCACGGTCGGTCGCGCCCGTCCCGGCCGCACGATGACCGTCGACCCCGACGGCACCTTGTGGTGCGTCGTCCCGGAGTTCGCCCGGTTCAGCTACTACGGCGACCCGGCCAAGAACGCCGAGGCCTGGCGCGAGACCCCGCAGGGACCGGCCTTCTCGGTCGGCGACCTCGGGCGGATCGACGACGAGGGCTATGTCTACCTCGACGGACGCCGGGTCGACCTCGTGATCAGCGGCGGCGTCAACGTCTACCCCACCGAGGTCGAGCAGGTGCTCGGCGAGTGCCCCGGCGTCGACGACGTCGCCGTGTACGGCGTGCCCGACCCGGAGTGGGGGCAGCGGGTCTGCGCCGCGGTCGTCGGGTCCGCCACCGAGGCCGACCTGGCGTCGTACGCACGCGAGCACCTGGCCCCGCCGAAGCGGCCGAAGACGTGGTCCTTCCACGACGCGCTGCCCCGGACCCTGACCGGGAAGGTGCTCCGCTCGACACTCCGGGACGCAACCGACAGTTGAGACCCGGGCCGCAGGAGGCATAGCCTTCGCGCAGGTCGCACGGACGCGGGGAGGGAGACTTCGCGCCGGCCACCGCAACGTTTCTGGGGAGGGACGTCGCGTGCTGTTGTCTGCCTGCCGTCTGGTCACGGCCACGATCCTCGTGCTGGTGGGGCTGTCCTGGCCCGCCCCCGTCGCCGAGGCGGAACCGCTGCCAGCGGACTTCTCCGGCAGCACCGACAACGAGATCCTCGGCCTCGACGTCGGCCTGCTCGGCTTCAACCTCGCCGGCGTCGGGCTCGGGCACACCGACACGAGCGTGGACTCGGCGGGCTCGCCGCCCAGCGCGGCCTCGGCGGCCAACCTCGCCGCCGCGGTGGCCGGGATCCCCGTCGCAGTGTCCAGCGTCGGCGAGACCGCCCCGCCGGACGACGGCGGACCGACGTCGACCGGGCTGACCGAGGTCGACGTGCCGGGCCTGCTCGACACCGGGGTCATCACCGGCACCGTCGACGCGCACTGGGCCGGCGACCTCGCCTGCCCGCCGAGCGGGACGGCGATCAACAGCTCGACCGTCGAGGTGGCCGGGGTGACCCTCGGGAACGCCGTCACCGAGATCCTCGACGTGGGTGCCGTGACCACATCCGGTAGCACCGCGCTCACCAGCAACGGCGGTTCTGGCGACGCCCGCTCGGTCGTGTCGTCGTCGACCGGCACGATCGCCGCGCTCACGCTCCTGAACGGCAACGTCACGGTCGACGTCGGCGGCAGCCCGACGCTGACCGCCACCGCCAGCGGTGAGCCCGGCGGTGCGGACGTGACTTACTCCGCGCCGTCGGTCCGGGTCCAGGGCCCGGGCGGGCTCGACGTGGTCCTCCAGGTCGGTGTGCCAGTGACCGTGAGCATCCCCGTCGTCGGCAGCGTCACGCTGAACCTGGGCGTCCCGACCGTGACGGAGTCCCCGGACAGCCGGACCGCGGTGGGCGACGTCTCGCTGCTGTCGATCGACGTCAGCCTGGCTCTCGGCGCCGAGACTGCCAGCATCGACGTCCTGCCGCTGCACGCCGAGGCCCACGCCCCGGAGGGCGGCGTCCAGTGCGGCCTGCTCGACGCCCCGGCGATCACCTCCCCGGCGGACGGGTCGTCGACCACCGACACCACCCCCACCATCTCCGGCACCGGCCTGGCCGGCGCGACGGTGACCGTCAGCGAGGGCGCCACGGTGATCGGCACGGCGACCGTCCAGCCCGACGGGACGTGGACCCTCGTGCCCGCGACGCCGCTCGCCGCCGGACCACACACGATCACCGCGACCCAGTCGTCCGGCGACGCGACGTCGGCACCCTCGCCCGAGGTCACCTTCACGGTCGTCGACGAGACCCCGCCCGACCCGCCCGCGATCGAGACACCCGCCGACGGCTCGGTGACCAGTGATGCCACCCCGACGATCACCGGCACCGGCGAGCCCGGCGCCGAGGTCGAGGTCAGCATCGACGGCACCGTCATCGGCACCACCACCGTCGGCCCGGGCGGCGGCTGGTCCCTCGACGCCACCACGCCGCTCGCCGACGGTCCCCACACCGTCGCGGCCACCCAGACCGACCCCTCCGGCAACACCTCCGACCCGACCACGTCGGGCTTCACCGTCGACACCACGGCGCCGGCGCCGCCCGCGATCACCGGGCCGGCCGACGGCTCGGTCGTCGGTGACGCCACCCCGACGATCACGGGCACCGGCGAGGCCGGCGCCGAGGTCGAGGTCAGCGTCGACGGCACCGTCATCGGCACCACCACCGTCGACCCCGGCGGCAGCTGGACCATCGACGCCACCACCCCGCTCGCCGACGGGCCCCACGCCGTCGAGGCCACCCAGACCGACCCCGCCGGCAACACCTCCGGACCGGCGACGTCCGGGTTCGAGGTCGACACGACCGCCGACGCGCCGGTCATCGAGAGCCCCACCAGCGGCACCGTCACCAACGACCCGACGACGACCATCAGCGGCACCGCCGAGCCGGGCGCCACGGTCACGGTGGACGTCGACGGCACGACGTACACGACGTCGGCGGACGGTGACGGCAGCTGGTCGGTCACCACCGACCCGCTGGCCGACGGCAGCCACACCGCCGTCGCGACCCAGGTCGACGGGGCCGGCAACACCAGCCCCGCGTCGTCACCGGTGGTCTTCACCGTCGACACCGAGGTCGAGCCGCCCGTCATCCTCACGCCGGCCGACGGCGAGGTGACCGCGGACGACACCCCGACCGTCACCGGCACAGCCGAGCCCGGCAGCGAGGTCGTGGTCACCATCGGCGACGTCGAGCTGACCACGACGGCCGACCCGGTCACGGGCGCCTGGGAGGTGACCGTCCCGGACGGCCAGGCCCTGCCGGACGGCGAGCACACCGTCAGCGCCGTCGCCACCGACCCGGCCAGTAACACCTCCGAGCCCGCGACGTCGCAGCTGATCGTCGACACCACCGCTCCGGACGCCCCGGTCATCAGCACCCCGGCCGACGGCAGCACCACGGCCGACCCGACCCCGTCGGTCACCGGCACCGCCGAGCCCGGGGCGGCGGTCGAGGTGCGCATCGACGGCACCCTCGTCGGCTCGACCGTCGCCGACGGGACCGGGGCCTGGTCCATCACGCCGGCCACCCCGCTCGCCGACGGCCCGCACACCGTCGCGGCCACCCAGACCGACCCGGCCGGCAACACCAGTGACGCGGCGTCGAACGCCTTCACCGTCGACACCGCTGCCGCGCCCCCGGCCATCGACCCGACCCTCGACGGCCTGCTCACCGACGACGACACCCCGACCATCTCCGGCACGGGCGAGCCCGGCGCCACCGTCACCGTCACCACCGACTCGGGCCAGGAGCTCGGCAGCGCCGTGGTCGGCGCCGACGGCACCTGGTCGTTCGACGCCGCCCCGATGGCTGACGGGCCCCACACGCTGACCGCCGTGCAGGTCGACGCCGTCGGCAACACCAGCGCGGCCTCGGCCCCGGTCACCATCACCATCGACACCGTGGTCGAGCCGCCGGTCGTCGACCCGCCGACGGAGCCGGTGACCACCGACACCACCCCGACGGTGACCGGGACCGCCGAGCCCGGGGCCACCGTCACCGTCAGCGTCGACGGCGAGGTCGTCGGCACCGCGACCGCGAACGGGGACGGCGAGTGGTCGTTCACCCTGCCACCCCAGCCCGACGGCGCGCACGAGGTCACCGCCACCCAGACCGACCCGGCCGGCAACGCCAGCGGGCCCTCGGAGCCGGTGACCATCACCGTCGACACCACCGCCCCGGCGGCGCCGACGATCACCGCGCCCGCGGACGGCAGCGTCACCAACGACCCGCAGCCGCCCGTCACCGGCACCGCCGAGCCCGGCGCGACGGTCGAGGTCGTCCTCGACGGCACCACCTACACGGTCGAGGCCGGTGGCGACGGCACCTGGGAGGTCACGCCGGCAAGCCCGCTGGCCGACGGCTCCTACACCGTGTCGGTGACCGCGACCGACGAGGCGGGCAACACCTCACCGCCCGCCACCTCGACGTTCGAGGTCGACACGACCGCTCCCGGGGCGCCGGACATCACCGGGCCCGCCGACGGGTCGACCGTCGGCACCAGCACGCCGACCATCACCGGCACGGCCGAGCCCGGGAGCACCGTCACCGTGGTGGTCGACGGGACGTCGTACGAGACGACGGCGGACGCCAGCACCGGCGCCTGGTCGGTCGAGGTCACCGAGCCGCTGGCCGACGGCCCCGTCGAGGTCACCGCGACCGCCACCGACGCGGCCGGCAACACCGGTCCCGCCGCAAGCAGCTCCTTCGTCGTCGACACGACGGCGGCGGCGCCGGTGATCACCTCGCCGTCCTCCGGCACCGTCACCAACGACCAGACCGTCCCGCTGACCGGCACGGGTGAGCCCGGCGCCACGGTCACCGTCCGCGACGAGAACGGCGACCCCGTCGCCACGGCGGTCGTCGACGGCACCGGCAGCTGGTCGGCCGAGACCACCGCGCTGCCCGAGGGCGTGCACACGCTGACGGCCACCCAGACCGACGAGGCCGGCAACACCAGCCCCGCCTCCGCGCCGGTGCAGGTGACCGTCGACCTCACCGCCGAGCCGCCCGTCGTCGACGACCTGCCCGACGGTGGCCTCACGAACGACAGCACCCCGGAGATCACCGGGACCGGTGAGCCCGGCGCGACGGTGACCGTGGAGGTCGACGGCACCCCCGCCGGCACCACCACGGTCGACGAGGACGGCACGTGGACCTTCACCCCGACCGAGCCGCTCACCGAGGGACCGCACGAGGTCACCGCCACCCAGACCGACGAGGCCGGCAACACCAGCGGGCCCTCGGAACCGGTCGAGGTCGTCGTCGACACCACCGCGCCGGCGGCGCCGGTCATCACCTCGCCGGGTGACGGCGAGGAGGTCGACGACCGCACCCCGACGATCACGGGGACCGGCGAGCCGGGGGCGACCGTGGAGGTGACGGTCGACGGCGTCGTGGTCGGCACGACGGAGGTCGGCGGCGACGGGACCTGGTCGCTCGACGTCGCCTCGCCGCTGCCCGACGGCCCCCACACGGTCGAGGTGACGCAGACCGACGCCGCCGGGAACACCAGCGAGCCCGGCACCTCGGACTTCGTGGTCGAGACCCCCGCGCCGGCCGCACCGACGGTCGACGCCCCGGGGACGACCGACGACCGCACGCCGACGATCACCGGCACCGGTGAGCCCGGCTCGACGGTCGACATCCTGCTCGACGGCGCCGTCGTCGGTAGCGCGGAGGTCGACGACGACGGCACCTGGACGTTCACCTTCGACGAGCCGCTCTCCTGCGGCACGCACGAGGTGGGCGCGGTGCAGCGCGTCGACACCGCCCGCAAGACCCTCCGCTCCGCGCCCGCTCCCGTGCAGGAGATCACCATCCTGTGCGACACCGGCGGCGGGAACGGGGGCGGTGGGGCCGGCGGCCTGTCGGGGCTGCTACCCGACACTGGTGCGGCCGCCGGCCTCACCGGGTCGTTGCTCCTGGGCAGCCTGATGCTGGCCACCGGCGTCCTGCTCCTGCGGCGGAGGGAGTCGTAGGAGCAGGGCCGGCCGGGCCCCCGGGCGGCGGTCCTCCTCCGTCCGTCCGCGGGGTCCGGCCACCTCGTCGCGGCGCTGCCTGTTGCCGGATCCGATGGTGCTGCGCGGACGATCGTGCCGGGATCCCCGAAACCGCCACGGATGTCGGTGCTGCGCGGCACGATGGGGCCATGAAGCCGTGGGGAGCCGCCACCGTGCACCTCCACCAGGCGAGGTGGGGCCTCCTCGCCGTGCTCATGGTCATCACCATCGTCACCCGCGACGAGCGCGGCTGGTGGCTGCTGCCGGTCGCGGCCCTGCTGCTGTCGGGGTTCTGGGCCCACTGGGTCGCCGCCCTGCACGACCGCTGGACGCTCGACGACCTCAGCCCGCAGCGGCGGTGGCCGACACCTCACCGGTGAGGCCGTCGACCAGCTGGGTGCCCGCCGGCGCCGAGCGCAGCGCGCGGAGCGCGACCGCCCGCCGGTCGAACGACTGAGCCTCGCCGGCCGGCTCCGGCTCGACGAGGACCCACCGTCGCGGTGGGCGCTCCCCGCGCGCCGGGCGGGGTGGCTCCGGGTCGCGGTCCCCGGGCACGACGTACCCGCCGTGCAGCGCCTCCGCGAGCCGGTTCGCCCGGACCGGGCCGATGCCCGGGTGGCCGCGCAGCCCGTCCGGCGCGGCGGCAGCGACCGCCGCGAGGCTGCCGTACGCCGCCAGCAGGCTGCGCGCCATCGTCGTGCTGATGCCGGGGACCACCGACAGCATCGCCTCCGCCTGCGCCGACGGGTGCCGTGGCGCCCGGCGCGGGCCCAGGGACGGGGTGGTGGGTGCGGCCCTGCGCGCCCGCTTCGCCAGCCGCACCACCCACGCGGCGCTGTCCTCCGCGTCGAGGCTGTGCAGCACCGTGAACCCGTCCTCGACGAGCCGGCACACCGCACCCCGCCACGCGTCCTCGGCGATGCCACGCGGCTCGCCCTCGACCAGCAGCACCGCCTGCGGGAAGGCCGACTGCAGCCGCACCGCCTGGTCGAAGACCCGGCCGTCACGGATCGACGCGCCGAGGTCGTGCGGTCCCTTGCGCTCCACCGCGAGCCCGGGTCCGAGCACGTAGTCGCCCACGGGCAGGTGGGTCAGCCGCACGTCGAGCCCCGCGTCGGCCAGCGCGTCCGGGATGCCGCTGCCGCGCTCGCGGAGGTCGACCAGCACAGGACCTGTCTCGGGCACGTCCAGTCGTTACCCACCTGCGCGCGGCTCACCTGTGGCCAGCAGGACTGCTCGGGGGCACGATGGTCGGATGGCTCCGATCCGCCAGCTCGACCACGTCGGCCTCACCGTCAGCGACCTCGACACCGCCGTCGCGTTCTTCGCGCGCATCGGCCTCGAGGTGGAGGGACGGACGTTCGTCGAGGGCGAGTTCCTCGACGTCGTCAGCGGCATCCCCGACTCCCGCGTCGAGGTGGTGCTGCTGAGACCGCCGGGTGGAGGGACCGCGCTCGAGCTGGCGCGCTACTTGCGCCCGGACGCGACGACCGGCTCCCCCGCCCCGATGGCGAACGAGCTCGGCGTCCGCAACGTGTGCTTCGAGGTGACCGGCCTGCGGGCCCTCGTCGAGGAGCTCGCCGCCGACGGCTACGGGCTGGTCGGCGGCGTCGGGGAGCACGAGGGCGCCTGGCTGATGGCCTACGTGCGCGGCCCGGACGGGATGATCGTCGCGCTGGCCGAGCAGGTCGGCTGATCCGGCCCGGGCTAGCGCCGGCCGGCGCAGGCCACGCAGGTGCGTGCGGTGGGCCGCGCCTCGAGCCGCTCCGGCGCGACCGGCTCGCCGCACACCTCGCAGGTGCCGTAGGTGCCGGCGGCCAGGCGGGCGAGGGCCGCGTCCACCTCGTCGAGGTGGTGGCGCACCTGGCCGACGAGCGCCGCGAGCTGGGAGCGCTCGAAGGCGATCGTCGCGCCCTCGGGGTCGTGCTCGTCGTCGGCGTTGGTGTCGCGGGACGCGGCGACGACCTCGTCGAACTGGCCGGTCAGGCCGGCGAGGCGTCGTACGGCCTCGGCGCGGTCCTGCGCCAGCCGCTCGCGCACCGCGTCGTCCACTCCGGTGTCGTCACCCCTGCCCACGCCGCCATGCTGCCAGCGAGCAGCGACATTCCCTCGACGCGCAGTAGAACACGTTCTAGGCTCCGGGCATGGACCTTGCCGCGATCGAGGAGATCAAGCGCCTCAAGCACCGCTACTTCCGCACGCTCGACCTCAAGCAGTGGGAGGAGTTCGCCGACTGCCTGGCCGAGGACGTCACCGCGCGCTACGGCACGCTCGCGATGGGCGAGCCGCTGCACTACGACAACCGCGCCGACGTCGTGGCGTTCATGGAGCAGAACCTCAGCGGCGGCACCATCACCGTGCACATCGCGAACCACCCCGAGGTCGACGTCGACGGCGACACCGCGACCGGGTCGTGGGCGTTCGAGGACACCGTCATCGTGCCGGACTTCAAGGTGCTCATCCGCGGCGCGGGCTACTACCGGGACACCTACCGCCGCGAGGCCGACGGCGCGTGGCGGATCGCGTCGACCCAGTACGAGCGCCTCTACGAGGCGATGACCTCGCTCGACGACACCCCCAGCTTCAAGCTGTTGGCCAACCGCTGGGACCCGTCGCTGCGGCACTGACACTCGGCCGCGGGGCGCGCCCCCGGGTCAGGCGAGGACGCGATCGACGACGGCCTGCGTGACCGAGTGGTACGTCGGCCGGGCGGTCCGGTAGATCTCCCGAGCCCGGGCACGCCCGCGCTCGCTGCCCGCGAGCCGGGTGTAGACGCGCCGCACGTAGAGGGCGCGGCCGTGCCGGGTCAGGAAGTCCTCGAGCGCCCGGTCGACCGCGGGCTCGGCGAACACGTAGCCGGACTCGGCGGCCAGCTCCAGCCAGGCGGTGGCGATCTCGATGTTGCCGCTGGAGCTGAACCCGAAGGCCGCGTCGACGGCGGCGAGCACGTCGTGGTCGACGTCGACGGGCAGCGCGCGCACGAAGTGCACCCACTGCTGGCTGACCCAGCCTTCGGTGTCGAGGGAGGCGACGTCGGCCCCGCCCACCAGCGCGGCGACCTGCTCGTCGACGAGGTCGAACTGGTCGGCCTCGAACTGCGGGGCGTTGTCCGGGACGCCGGGTCCGTGGACCCACGCCTCGAGCTCCAGGTCCTCGTCGCTGACGCCGGCCGGCACGAGCAGCCCGGTGCGCAGGTGCTCGAGGAAGGTCGGGGTGTCCATCGACTCGAACGCGAACCGGTCGAAGTAGTCGCGCAGGAAGGCGTCGAACGCCTCGCGGCCGACCTTCGCCTCGACGAGGCGCAGGAAGAGCGACCCCTTCTCGTAGGGGATCTTGCTCGGCCCCTCGTCGGGGTCCCGGTCGTCGAGGTCGAGCTCGAGCCAGGTGTCGCGCGGCTGCTCCTCGGCCACCGCCCGCTCGAGGTCCTGGCGACCGAGCCGCAGGAGCATGGTGGTGTACCGCTCGCCGTACAGCTCCTCGTCGATGCGGGTCTCGAAGTAGACGGTGAAGCCCTCGTTGAGCCAGATGTCGTTCCACGTCGCGTTGGTGACCAGGTTGCCCGACCACGAGTGCGCGAGCTCGTGCGCGATGAGCGTGACCAGGGACCGGTCGCCGGCGAGGATCGTCGGCGTCGCGAAGGTCAGGCGCGGGTTCTCCATGCCGCCGTAGGGGAAGCTGGGCGGGAGCACGAGGATGTCGTAGCGGCCCCACCGGTAGGGGCCGTAGAGCCGCTCGGCGGCCTCGATCATCCGCTCGGTGTCGGCGAACTCCCAGGCGGCACCGTCGACGACCGAGGGCTCGGCGTAGACGCCGCTGCGGCTGCCGATCTCGCGGAACTCGAGGTCGCCGACGGCGAGCGCGACGAGGTACGCCGGCACCGGCTGCGGCATCGAGAAGCGGTAGGTCCCGTCGGCGCTGCGCTCGACCGGGTTCTCCGCGCTCATCAGGGCGAGCAGCTCGGTCGGCACCCGCACGGTCGCGTCGTAGGTGACCCGCACGGCCGGGCTGTCCTGGCACGGGATCCACGTGCGGGCCAGGATCGGCTGGGCCTGGGTGAACAGGAACGCCTTGCCGGACGCGGTCTGCTGCGGCTCGAGCCACTGCATGGCCTTGGCCTCCGGGCTGGTCGCGTAGTGCACGACCACGTGGTCGGCCGTGCCGACCTCGATCGTCAGCGCGGTGCCGAGGACGGGGTGCGCCTCCCCCAGCTCGAACGGCAGGTCCGCTCCGTCGGCGCCGCGCACGGCGGTGACGTCGAGCTGCCAGGTGTCGAGCACCAGCTGCGTCGCCGCGGGGTCGCGGTGCTCGAGGTCGAGCGCGGCGCTCCCGCTCAGGCGGTGGGTGTCGAAGTCGACGTCCAGGTCGAGCGAGAGGTGACGGACCACGACCTCGTTGGGTCGCGAGCGGGAGTGCGGGTCAGCAGCGAAGGAACGAGGCACCCGTCCAACCTAGTCGGCCGTGTCGGGCCCGCGGAAACCTCCGACCCAGCGACAATGGCGCGTGTGGAGAGCCAGCAGGACGCACCGGTGACCGACCGCCCCGCGCCGGCGGGAGCCACCGACGCCGTCCTCGACGAGCCGGTCGCCTCGGCGCTGAGCGGGCCGCACGCGCACCTCGCCCGCCGGGTGGGTCGCGCGGCGTCGTACCAGCGGGCGGTGGCGACCTTCTCCGCCGTCCCGCTCGACCCGACCGGCCGGGACTGGGCCGACCTGGCGACCCTGCTGGGCCCGGGACGGTTCGCCGACCTGTTCAGCCTGCCGGTCACGCCCCCGGCCGACTGGGAGCCGGTCTTCACGATGCCCGGCTTCCAGATGCTCGGCGACGTGGCCGCCCTCGCCGACGCACCCGCCGACCCCGCGGTCGAGGAGCTCTCGGCCGACGACGCGCCCGCGATGCGCGCGCTGGCCGAGGAGACGAAGCCCGGCCCGTTCTGGGAGCGCACCCACGAGACGGGCCGGTACGTCGGCGTCCGGGACGACGCCGGTCGCCTCGTCGCCATGGCCGGCGAGCGCCTGCGCCTGTCCGGCTGGACCGAGGTGAGCGCGGTCTGCACCGCGCCCGACGCCCGCGGCCGCGGCCTCGCCGAGCGCCTCGTCTGCGACGTCGCCGCCCGGATCATCGAGCGCGGCGACCGCCCCTTCCTCCACGTCGCCGCCACCAACACCGGCGCGATCCGGCTCTACGAGCGGCTCGGGTTCACCGTGCGGGCCGAGGTGGTGTTCCACGGGTACCGCGTGCCCCGCTGAGCGTCAGCGGATCTCGGTCGACCTGCCCCGCACTGAGGTTGTCTTGGCCTGGTGGAGCCGCACGGCGGGGGCCACGCGCATCATCGTCAATCGACCGCAGGCGGAGTAGCGTCCGAGGCCGTCGGGCCCGACCCTCCGGGCATTCTTGGATCTCAGCGGGGCGCCGAGCGGAGCATGGCGTACGCATCCGAGCGTTAAGGGCCAAGCCTTCCACCGCTCGGCGGCAGTCTGATAGACCAAAGCCCAGCCAACCCGTCACACTTTGCGGGCTCTTCCCAGATGAGGGTGTAGGTCGGCCGGGCGCGTCGGTCCGCAGATAGACGTCGAGGTCTCCCGACGATGGAGGTTCCTACGCCATCCATCCGAAAGACCTCGACGTGTCCGACGCTACCCCGCCGGCCGGCTTCGGCCGCGCTGACCTGACCGCCTTCGCGTCTCATCCCAATCGACCCTGATCGGGTCTGCTGACCCCCTCGACGAGAACGCAGCGACATCACAGCCACCCGACCCCGACCGTCCGGGAAGCCGGGGCACGTCACATGGCCTGTGCTGCGGGCGTGTCGAGTGGGTCGTCCAGGGGCGACGCCGGGGCGTCGACGCGACGTGCTGAGAGGTGGTTCCAGTCGAGCGCTAGGACACCGGCTACAGGCATGGCGATAGGTCAGGAACGGCGTCGCTCCCTGCGCAGGAGGGAGCGCAGAGTCTCGGCGTTCGCGTAGCCGACCCGTAGCGCGATCTCGGCGGAGGTGAGGTCCGTGGTTGCTGAGAGGTGCCGAGCTCGTTCGATGCGAAGCCGTTGGACGAAGCCGAGCGGAGTGAGGTTGAGCGCCGCACGGACTCGTCGTTCGAGGGTGCGCCGGCTGGTGCCGAGCGACTGCGCGACGAAGGCGACGTTGAACGGTTCGTCCAGGCGGGCGCGCACGAAGCGTTCGAACTCGACGACGATCGGGTCCTCGTGCCGGAGATGTTCGTAGGCGACGAAGGCCGCCTGCGACGGGCGCTCGTCGATGATGAGGAGCTTGGCGACATGTTGGGCCAGGTCGGGGCTGATCGATCGCACGAGTGAGAGCGCGAGGTCGATGTGGGCGAAGGCGGCGCCGGCGGTGACGAGGTTCCCGTCGACCACGACCATGGTGTCGAGATCGAGGGCGACGGTCGGATAGCGCTTCAGGAACTCCGGCCCCAGGAACCAGCTGGTCGTCGCCCGCCGATGATGCATCCGTCCGGTCTCGGCGACAGCGAACACGCCGGTGCACGCCGCCGCGATCCGGGTGGTCGCCTCGTCGAGGCGCCCGAGCGAGGCGATGACCGAACGAGCATCTCGGCTCTGGAGGGCGTCGTTGGTAGCGGCGGCCGTGAGGGTTCCAAGCGCAGGGACGACGACCACGTCGAACTCTGCGGACTCCGACAGCGGGTGGTCCACCGACAGGGTCATCGATGCCGTCGTGGTCACTCGCCGTTTCGGTCCGAGGATGGCGAGTTCGATCGGGTCGATCCGCGGGTCGACATCGCCGCGGGCTCCGTCGGCCACCCGCACGATGTCGATGATCGACGCGACCGCCGAACCGAAGCAGCCGTCGATCGCGATCAGTCCGATACGCATGGCGCGAACAATAGCAATACTGCCGTATACGCCACTTCTCACATGCCCTTGCTCGTCCTACGCTGAACTCGCTTCACCAAGAAACCTCGACACCTAGGAGAACCCCTCATGTCCACACCCGCATCACTTCCGTATGCCTTCGTCGCCAAGATCGTCGCGGCCGATGGACAGCACGACGCGCTCGCCGATCTGCTCGCCGGCGCTGTCGCGCTCGCCAACGAAGAAGTAGGAACGATTGTCTGGTTCGCGGTCAGGACCCACGCCGACACCTTCTGGATCTTCGATGCATTCCCCGACGAGGCCGCTCGCGACGCCCACGCCAACGGCGCCATCGTCGCAGCCCTGATGGCCAACCAGCACCTCCTCGGCGCAGCACCCGAGATCCTGGCGGCCGACGTCCTCGCGTCCAAGCTCCCGTAGTCCGCCAACGCACGAGACGATCGCGCCCCGCCGAGCCGTCGCCAGGTCGCGACGCAACGCCACGCTGCGTTGCCGAGCGGTGCGAGGCCTATCGGCACACGGACATGATGCCGGCCGCGAGCGCTCAGCCGGCGAGGGGTCCGTCGCAGAGGAGAGCGACGTCGGTGTCGGGCAGAGCCGTGAGGCCAGCGCATCGCGCGACCACCAGAACCGAACCGCCCCTGCCCTGCGTTTGCGCAGGTCAGGGGCTGTTCGCCGGAGCCGCCTGTCGGAATCGAACCGACGACCTAATCACGTCGGCTTTGCGTCTATCGCTTGATGCGCCCACTGGGCGAACGAGCCGCTGACCTGCGCAAACGCCGAGCGTGGGGGACGCCGCCATCCGGTGGTGACCGACGACGACCGACCAGTACCGACCGTTTCACCGGAGCTTGCGGCGGCGTCGAAGCCGAGCAAGCTCCATTCCTTTAGTTCACCGCGCCCTCCTCCTCGCCGGTCCCGTCGTCGTCGAAGACGTTTCAGGGGTCTTCTCAGATGACGGTGTAGGTCGGCTGGGTGCGTCGGTCCGCAGGTAGACGTCGAGGTCTCCGGACGACGGAGGTTCCTACGCCATCCATCCGAAAGACCTCGACGTGTCCGACGCTACCCCGCCGGCCGGCTTCGGCCGCCCTGACCTGACCGCCTTCGCTCGACTCGACGGCCTCGGTCTGAGCGTGACCGGACAACGACTTGAACCGGATCGTGCGGTCCTTGCGTGCCGCGTGGTGGAACCAGATCAGTGGTGCCGACGGTGCGGCAGCGAAGGCGCTGCTCGTGACACCGTGATCCGGCGGTTGGCCCACGAGCCGCTGGGCTGGCGACCGACCGTGCTGGAAGTTGTAGTGCGCCGCTACCGCTGTGCCGACTGCGGACACGTGTGGCGCCAAGACACCAGCGCCGCGGCGGAGCCACGCGCGAAGCTCTCGCGCACCGGGCTGCGGTGGGCGCTGGAAGGGATCGTGGTCGCACACCTCACGGTCGCCCGTGTCGCCGAGGGACTCGGGGTCGCGTGAGACACCGCCAACAACGCGGTCCTGGCTGAAGGCAAGCGGCTGCTGATCAACGACCCCACGCGGTTTGAGGGCGTGAAGGTCATTGGCGTCGATGAGCACGTCTGGCGCCGCACCAGGCGTGGCGACAAGTACGTCACCGTGATCATCGACCTCACCCCAGTCGGCGATGACGCCGGCCCAGCAAGGCTGCTGGACATGGTCGAGGGCCGGTCGAAGGCGGCGTTCAAGACCTGGCTCGCCGACCGCGACGACGCCTTCCTTGACGCGGTCGAGGTGGTCGCGATGGACGGCTTCACCGGGTTCAAGACCGCCGCTGCAGAGGAGATCCCGGACGCGGTCACGGTGATGGATCCCTTCCACGTCGTGCGCCTGGCCGGTGACGCCCTCGACAGGTGCCGGCGCCGGGTCCAACTCGCGATCCACGGGCACCGTGGGTTCAGGGACGACCCGCTCTACAAGTCGCGGCGCACGCTGCACACCGGCGCGGACCTGCTCACCGACAAGCAGAGCGACAGGCTACGCGCGCTGTTCGTTGATGACGCTCACGTCGAGGTCGAGGCGACCTGGGGTGTCTACCAGCGCATGATCGCCGCCTATCGCCACGAGGACCGGCAACGTGGCCGCGAGCTCATGGAGAAGCTGATCACCGACCTCAGCGCCGGCGTCCCCAAGGTGCTCACCGAGCTCACCACCCTGGGCCGGACCCTGAAGAAGCGAGCCGCTGACGTGCTCGCCTACTTCGAACGACCCGGCACCAGCAACGGGCCGACCGAGGCGCTCAACGGACGGCTCGAACACCTGCGCGGCTCCGCACTCGGGTTCCGCAACCTGACCAACTACATCGCCCGAAGCCTGCTCGAGACCGGCGGCTTCAGACCCCAACTCCTACACCCCCGATTGGGATGAGCCCATTTGTGTCGGACCCCCTTGGTGTCATGGGTCCATGAGCAGCCTCCCCACCACCGAGCAGGTCCGCGAGTGGCGCGACCAGCTCGCCGGTGAGGTGGAGGCGACCGACGCCGGTGTGCTCGTCGACCTGGTCGCGGCGCTGGAGGACCTCAAGTCCGCGGCGGCTGCGGCCCAGGCCCGGGCGACCGCGGCCTTCGACGCCCGACGGCGGGCCGAGCAGGCGGCGGCTGGGACGCCGGCGGCGCGGCAGGGGCGCGGGATCGCGTCGGAGGTCGCGCTGGCCCGCAAGGAGTCACCGCACCGGGGACAGGTGCTGCTCGGGCTGGCGAAGACCCTCGTGACCGAGATGCCGCACACCCTGGCCCGGCTGGGCGACGGGTCGCTCAGCGAGTTCCGCGTGATGCTGCTCGCCCGCGAGACCGCCTGCCTCCAGGCGGAGCAGCGGGCGTTCGTCGACGAGGAGCTCTGCGCCGACCCGGCCGCGCTCGCCGGCGTCGGCACCCGGGAGCTGGTCGGTCGAGCCCGCCGCATGGGGGCAGAGCTCGACCCGGCCGCCCTCGCCCGGCGCGCTCGTCGGGCCGAGGCGGACCGGCAGGTCACCATCCGACCGGCGCCGGACACGATGGCCTGGGTCACCGCGCTCCTTCCGGTGGCCCAGGCCGTCGCCGTCCACGCCACGCTCCGCCGCGACGCCGACGCCGCCCGCGCCGATGGTGATCCTCGCTCCCGGGGCCAGCTCATGGCCGACCTGCTGCACACCCGCACCACCGGCGCCCCCGACACCGGTACGCCGGACGCGGCTCCTGCCGTCCCGCTCACCATCGACCTGGTCATGGCCGACACCGCCCTGGCCGGCGGGCACGCCCCGGCCGAGGTGGTGGCTGACGGCGTCGTCGCGGAGGTCGTCCCGGCCGAGGTGGCCCGCCTGCTCGTCTCGCGGGCGCTCGCCGCCGACGCCGCGGTGTGGTTCCGCCAGCTCTACCGCAACCGGCTCGGCCGCCTGGTCGCGATGACCAGCGTGCAGCGCACGTTCCCGAGGTCGCTCGCGACCTTCCTGGCGATCCAGGGCCACGGCACCTGCGCCACGCCGTGGTGCGACGCGCCGGTCCGGCACACCGACCACGTCACCCCGTTCGAGCACGGAGGCGCGACCGCCGCGACCAACGGCCAGGGCCTCTGCGAGGCGTGCAACCACGCGAAGCAGGCACCCGGCTGGCGCCAGGAGGTCATCTCACCACCGGTCGACAGACCCGAGGTCCGCACCGTCACACCGACCGGCCACGCCTACACCGCCACCGCACCGCCACCCGCCGGCTGGCGCGAGCCGCGCTTCGTCCAGGTCGGCCAGGGGCGCTACGGGCTCATCGCCTGAGCGATCAGGCCCTCAGCAGGCGAACTGGCGCCGGTAGTGCTGCGGGCTGACCCCGCGCACCCGCACGAAGTGGTGGCGCAGGGTGGCGGCGTTGCCGAAGCCGACCTCGGAGGCGATCCACTCGATCGGCTGGTCGGTGCGCTCGAGCAGCTCCTCGGCGGCGGCGACGCGCTGCCGGGTGATCCAGGTGTGCGGCGTCGTCCCGGTCTCGTCGCGGAAGCGGCGGGCGAAGGTGCGCGGCGACATCAGCGCCCGCTTCGCCAGGGCCTCGACGCTGTGGTCCTCGTTGAGGTTCTCCACGATCCAGGTGAGCAGCGGCGCGAGGGTGTCGGCGTCGCAGTCGGGCACGGCGCGGGCGATGAACTGGGCCTGTCCCCCGTCGCGGTACGGCGGCACCACGGCCCGGCGCGCGACCGTGTTGGCCACGGCGGCGCCGTACTCCTGCCGCCAGATGTGCAGGGCGGCGTCCATGCCGGCGGCGCTGCCCGCGCTGGTCACCACCTGGCCGGTGTCGACGTAGAGGACCTCAGGGACGACGCAGGCCTTCGGGTAGCGGCGCTGCAGCTCGTCGGTGTACATCCAGTGGGTGGTGCAGTCGCGACCGTCGAGCAGCCCGGCCGCGCCGAGCACGAAGGCCCCGCTGCAGGCTGACATCAGCCGCGCGCCGCGGTCGTAGGCGGCGCGGATCGCGTCGAGCACGGCGTCGGAGGGCACGCCGCCCCGCGGGATCGCCGGGATGCCGACGAGGTCGGCCTCAGCGACGCGGTCGAGCCCGTGCTCGGCCTGGAGGCTGAAGCCCATCGAGGTCCGCATCGGGCGGTCGTCCTCGGCGCACACCGCGAAGTCGATCGCAGGGACGCCGTCGGCCGTGCGGTCGATGCCGAACGCCTCGCAGAGGATGCCGAGCTCGAAGGGGGCGACGCCCTCGTAGGCGATCACCGCGACGTTGGTCAGGCTCACCGGACCACTGTCCCACCGCGGTGGCAGGAAATCAACGCAGTACGGCTTTTCTGCCACTGGTGGCAGGTTCTCCACGAGAGCATGATTTCTGCCATGACCACGCTACTGCTCCTCCTGATCCTCGCCACCGTCCTCGCCGCCCTCGTGGCCTGGACCCGCCACGACGGGCTGGCCGCGCCGCGCCGGACCGCCTGGTTCGACTGACGCGCCTCGTGCCTGCGCACCCACCCGCCCCGAATCCACCCGTCCCGTACCACCGCCCGCACCACCGCCAGAACCGAAAAGCCAGAAGGCCCCGACCGTGAGGTCGGGGCCTTCTGCGTTGCTAGCGGGCTCTCACCCGGCAGGCGTGGTTCAGTTGCCGCCGGTGAGCTTCTCGCGGAGCGCCTGCAGCGCCTCGTCCGAGGCGAGCGAGCCGCCGGTCTCCTCGGCCGGGGCGGAGGAGTACGAGTTGGCCTCGCCGGCCTCGATCTCGGCCTTCTTGGCCTCGGCCTGCTGCTTGACGTGGGCCTCCCAGCGGGCGTGCGCCTTGGCGTACTGGTCCTCCCAGACCGCGCGCTGCTCCTCGAAGCCCTCGAGCCACTCGCCCGTCTCGGGGTCGAAGCCCTCGGGGTAGACGTAGTTGCCCTGCTCGTCGTAGGTGGCGGGCATGCCGTAGAGCGTCGGGTCGAACTCCTCGACGTCCGCCGCGGTGGCCGTCTCGTTGGCCTGCTTGAGGGACAGCGAGATCCGGCGACGCTCGAGGTCGATGTCGATGATCTTGACCATGACGTCGTCGTTGACCTGGACGACCTGCTCCGGGATCTCGACGTGGCGCTCGGCCAGCTCGGAGATGTGGACCAGGCCCTCGATGCCCTCCTCGACCCGGACGAACGAGCCGAAGGGCACCAGCTTGGTGACCTTGCCCGGCACGATCTGGCCGATCTGGTGGGTGCGGGCGAAGTGCTGCCACGGGTCCTCCTGCGTCGCCTTCAGCGACAGGGAGACACGCTCGCGGTCCATGTCCACGTCGAGGACCTCGACGGTGACCTCGTCACCGACGGTGACGACCTCGGACGGGTGGTCGATGTGCTTCCAGGACAGCTCCGAGACGTGGACGAGGCCGTCGACGCCGCCGAGGTCCACGAACGCACCGAAGTTGACGATCGAGGACACGACACCCTTGCGGATCTGGCCCTTCTGGAGCTGGGTGAGGAAGCCGTGGCGGACCTCGGACTGGGTCTGCTCGAGCCAGGCACGGCGCGACAGGACCACGTTGTTGCGGTTCTTGTCGAGCTCGATGATCTTCGCCTCGAGCGTCTGGCCGACGTACGGCTGCAGGTCGCGGACGCGACGCATCTCCACGAGCGAGGCCGGGAGGAAGCCGCGCAGGCCGATGTCGATGATGAGGCCGCCCTTGACGACCTCGATGACGGTGCCCTCGACGACGCCGTCGGCCTCCTTGATCTCCTCGATCGTGCCCCAGGCGCGCTCGTACTGGGCGCGCTTCTTGGACAGGATCAGGCGACCCTCCTTGTCCTCCTTCTGGAGGACCAGGGCCTCGACCTTGTCGCCCACCTGGACGACCTCGGACGGGTCGACGTCGTGCTTGATCGACAGCTCGCGCGAGGGGATGACGCCCTCGGTCTTGTAGCCGATGTCGAGCAGGACCTCGTCACGGTCCACCTTGACGATGGTGCCGTCGACGATGTCGCCGTCGTTGAAGTACTTGATGGTCTGGTCGATGGCGGCCAGGAAGTCCGCCTCGGAGCCGATGTCGTTGATCGCGACCTGGGGCGCGTTGTCGTCGTAGTGGCTCGAGAGCGGGGTCGAGAGGGTGCTGGTCATAGAGGAGGACAGTCCTTGGATGGGCAGATGTAGGTTGGCTCCCCGGCCCCTGCGAGGCCGGAGACCGGACCCCCGTCGGGGGCACGGGTCAGTGTCCTGCTGGACACAGACGTTCTAGGGTACCCGTCCCCGCGCACGGCGGTCCAACCGGCAGCACTACGCTCTCCCCCGTGCAGGAGTGGCCGCAACGCCCGGTGACCGCCCATCGACGCCACGCCGACGAGGACGAGTCGCGCAGCGCCAACGGAGCGGACTGGGACAGGTACGCCGACGAGTACCAGGCGACGCACGGCGAGTACCTCGGTGACGTCGGGTTCCTGTGGGGCCCCGAGGGCCTCACCGAGGCCGAGGCCGGAGTGCTCGGCGACGTCGCCGGCCGCGACGTGCTCGAGGTCGGCTCCGGCGCCGGGCAGTGCTCGCGGTGGATCCGGGACCACGGCGGACGGGCGTTCGGCCTCGACCTCTCCCACCGCCAGCTGCAGCACTCGCGGCGCATCGACGAGATGACCGGCGTCGTGGTCCCCAGCGTGCGGGGCACCGCGACCCACCTGCCCTTCGCCGACGCGAGCTTCGACGTCGTCTTCTCCTCCTTCGGCGCGCTCCAGTTCGTCGCCGACATCGACCGCGCCGTCGCCGAGACCGCTCGCGTGCTGCGCCCCGGCGGCCGGTTCGCGTTCTCCATCACCCACCCGACCCGGTGGATGTTCCCCGACGACCCGACGGCCGAGGGCCTGACCGCGACGCAGTCCTACTGGGACCGCACGCCCTACGTCGAGGTGGACGACGAGACCGGCCAGACGGCGTACGTCGAGCACCACCGCACGCTCGGCGACTGGGTCGGCCTGCTGGCCGGGCACGGCTTCTGCCTCAAGGTCCTCCTCGAGCCGGAGTGGCCGGCCGACAACGACCGGCCGTGGGGCGGCTGGTCGCGGGAACGCGGGGTCCTCACCCCCGGCACCGCCATCTTCGCCGCCGACCTGACCTGACCCCACCCGACTGGCCCGGTGGCCCGTTCCGACCAGTGCGCCCGGGACCTTGGTCCCGGCCCGGAAACCCCGCACCTACGGGCGATCCGGCGTTCGTGACCACACGTGAGCCCGTCGCGGCCGCAGGGGTGTCCAACTGGCACTCGAGGGGCCGCGGATGCCTGATCATCATCAGCATGTCGTTCGCCCACCTGTCGCGCCGCACGGCGCTCACGGTGACGTCGCTCGCCACAGCGACGTCCCTGGCCCTCGCGGTCCCCACGTCCCCGGCCTCGGCGGCCCCGCTGCCTGCGCCCTTCGCTGCCGACGCGCACGCCGACCTGGTCAGCCTGCAGTCCGACCTGGCCAGCTTCCCGCTCGCCAACGTCTACGTCGGCCACGCCCGGGTGCAGACCGACAGCGAGGGCGGCCTCGTCGACCCCGAGGGCGGCCAGCCCGTCCCGGCCGACGCCCGCGTGCACGCGGAGAGCTCCAACGTCGACGTCCAGCTGCTGGGCGACAACCCGACCATCCAGACCGACTCCACCGAGGCGGTCGCGCCCGAGCCGACCGACCCGCCGCGGGAGGAGCTGCTCGACGTCCCGCTGGCTCCGCTGGCCGACGTCGGCGTCATCCACGGCGACGTCGCCACCGGCTACGTCTCCGACGCCGCGTGCCCGCCGCTGGTCGGCGGCACCCGCCTCCTCGGCTCGGCCCGCACCGACACCGCGGGGATCACCCTGCTCGGCGTGCCGAACCTCCCGGCTGCGAACGTCGGCCAGGTCGGCGCCTCGTTCGTCGAGACCCGCACCGAGCTCGTGGACGTCGCCGGCCCCGGCGACGCCGTCCGCTCGACCGCCGTGCTGGACATCGCCCCCCTCTTCCTCCTCGGCGGGCTCGTCGAGATCCGCGTCGCCAGCCCGGTGACGATCACCGCAGAGTCCGACGGCGTCAACGTGCCGACGACCACCTCGAGCAACCCGACGGCCCAGGTCCTCGTCGCCGGCATCAAGGTCGCCGACATCTCCTCCGACGGCGTCGGCGTGCCCATCGCGGTACCGCTCGGAGTGGCGAACGTCGACCTCGAGGTCGCCCTGTTCAAGCCGACCCCGACCATCGACCCCGCGACCCGCACGGCCACCGTGGACCTGGGTTCCGTGCTGTCGGTCGACCTCGACGTCGACCTGCTCACTGCCTCCCTGGTCGACCTGCACCTCGGCGTCGGCCAGATGAGGGTCAGCGCGACCGCGCCGGAGGGCGGCGTGGAGTGCACCCCTGCGCCCCCGACCGACACGGACGGCGACGGGCTCAGCGACGCCGACGAGGCCACCCACGGCACCGACCCCGAGAACCCCGACACCGACGGCGACGGGCTGACCGACGGCGACGAGGTCCACACCCACGGCACCGACCCGACGGTCGCCGACACCGACGAGGACGGCGTCAACGACGGCGACGAGGTCGCCAACGGCACCAACCCCGTCGACAACCCCGACGACGACACCGACCCGACCCCGACCGACACGGATGGTGACGGGCTCAGCGACGCCGACGAGGCCACCCACGGCACGGACCCCGAGAACCCCGACACCGACGACGACGGGCTCACCGACGGCGACGAGGTCCACACCCACGGCACCGACCCGACGGTCGCCGACACCGACGAGGACGGCCTCTCCGACGGCGCCGAGGTCAACACCCACGGCACCGACCCCCTGGACCCCGACACCGACCGCGGTGGCGTGACCGACGGGGCCGAGGTCGCCAACGGCACCAACCCCGTCGACGACCCGTCCGACGACCTGCCGGGCACCGGTGACACCGACGGTGACGGCCTCAGCGACGCCGACGAGGCCACCCACGGCACCGACCCCGAGAACCCCGACACCGACAAGGACGGCCTCTCCGACGGCGCCGAGGTCAACACCCACGGCACCGACCCGCTCGACCCCGACACCGACGACGGTGGCGTGACCGACGGGGCCGAGGTCGCCAACGGCACCAACCCGGTCGACAACCCGGCCGACGACGTGCCGGGCAACGACCGTGACGGCGACGGCATCAGCAACGACGACGAGCTCGCCCTGGGCACCGACCCGGACGACGCGGACTCCGACGACGACGGCCTCACCGACGGCGCCGAGGTCAACACCCACGGGACCGACCCCACCGACGCCGACACCGACGACGACGGCGTGGACGACGGTGTCGAGGTGGCCGACGGCACCGACCCGACCGACGCGGACAGCGACGACGACGGCGCGAACGACGGCGCGGAGAAGGCGGCCGGCACCAACCCGCTGAACGCTGACACCGACGGCGACGGCCTCACCGACGGCCGCGAGCTGACCGGAGCAACCGGGTGCGGCACCGGCAAGCGCACCAACGCGCTGCGCAAGGACACCGACGGCGACGGCCTGACCGACGGCCAGGAGGTCGCAGGCATCGTGGTGCGGCAGAAGGTCTTCACGATCAACGGCAAGCCCCGCAAGGGCAAGAACATCGGCCGCGTGCGGACGAACCCCTGCGCGAAGGACACCGACCGCGACGGCCTGACCGACCGCCAGGAGATCCGGGGCATCAACGTCAACCAGTACGCGTGGCGCTCGAAGGCGAACGGCGGCCGCTACAAGATCGGCCTCCGCAAGTCGAACCCGCTCGTCAAGGACACCGACCGTGACGGCCTGACCGACCGCCAGGAGGTCACGGGCAGCGCCAACCGGAAGTTCGGCAAGCGCCGCAGCGACCCGACCGTGGCCGACACCGACTGGGGTGGCCTGCGCGACGGCCGCGAGGTCAGGGAGAAGAGCGACCCCACGCGGTACGGCAAGTAGGCTCCGCCGCGTGGATGCGGAGGAGATCGAGCGCTCAGCCGCCCTGGAACGCCGCCACTGGTGGTACGCCGCCCGCCGGGCCCTGGTCCGGCGGGCGGTTCGCCCGTGGACGCCGGGCCGGGCGGTCGACGTCGGGTGCGGCATGGGCGGCAACACGGTGGTCCTGCGTGAGCTGGGCTGGCAGGCCGTCGGGGTCGAGTACACCGCGACCGGGGCCAGGATCGCCGCGTCCCGCGGGATCCCCGTGGTCCGCGGCGACGGCCGCCGCCTGCCGATCGCCGACGAGTCGGTGGACCTGGTGATGTCCACCGACGCCTGGGAGCACATCGACGACGACGTCGCCGTCGCGGCCGAGACGTTCCGTGTGCTGCGCCCCGGGGGCCGGGCGCTGGTCGCCGTGCCGGCCGGGATGGCACTGTGGAGCGGCCACGACGTCGCGCTCGGACACGTCCGGCGCTACGAGCGCGACCAGCTCGCCGAGCTGGTGCGTGGCGCCGGCCTGGTGATCGACGACCTCTACTCGTGGAACGTGCTGCTGCGGCCGGTCGTGCGGGCCCGCCGGCGCGGCAAGGAGGCCCCGCAGAGCGAGATGGAGGCGGTGCACCCGGTCCTCAACGCCGGGCTGCGCGTCGCGGTCGGGATGGAGCGGGTGCTCCCCCTCAAGCGGCTGCCCGGCGTGAGCCTGGTCGTCGTCGCCCACAAGCCCTGACGGGCTCGCACCGGGTCACATCCGGTAGAGCCGGGCCTCCAGGAGCGCCCCGTCGCCGCGGCGCAGCTCGGGCTTCATGATGTCGTCCCACGCGATCGGCGCGGTGCGCCGCGGCTTGCGGGCGGTGAGCAGGGCGGTCAGGACGCGCGCCGCGACCGCCTCCCCCGTGCCGTGGTGGGCCTCGGCGTTGACGGTCGCCTCGACGAATGCCGGGTCGTGCTCGCCCTCGACGCGGATCGGCTGGGAGCCCTCCCAGCGCAGGGCGATGATGTTGTGGTGGTGGTTGCTGTCGATCAGCTTCTTCACCGGCCCCGCGAGGCCCGAGCGCTGCAGGTAGGCGTCGATCTCGCTGTCGAAGGCCGGCGCCTGCTTGGCGGTCATCACCAGCGTCGGCGGGCGCGTCCACTCGTCGAGGCGGCACCACCACAGGTGGCTCGGGAAGTCGATGATCTTCGCGGCCGAGGCCTCGGGGACCTCGATGTAGCCGGCCCTGGCGACGCGGGTGAGCTCGCGGACGACGCCGACCGGGTCGGTGACGTGCTCGAGGACGTGCGAGCAGATGGCGTAGTCGAACACCCCGTCGGCGAACGGCATGTCCGCGGCGTCGGCGTCGAAGAGCGGCCGGTCGATCCGGGTCCGGCCGGTGCCGGAGCGCTGCCCGGCGAACGCGTCGTCCGGGTAGCGGTCGAGGAGCACGTCGGCGCGCCAGGACGGCTTGTCCCCGCTGCCGACGTCGAGGACGAGGGCGTCGGGCCCGACGGGCACGTCGATCCGTCGCTCGTGGAACGAGCGCAGCCGCTCCTTCATGGTGGACACCTCCGGGACGATAGCGACGGGTGGACCGCTGACGACAACGGCCCCGGGCGCGAGCCCGGGGCCGTCGTCTCCCTCCGTTGAAAGAGGAGCTGAGGGGTGCTCGTCAGGCGTTGACGAGCTTCTTCTCCTCCGCCTCCTCGCGGCGGTGCGCAGCGGCGGAGCGGCCCAGGAAGAGGCCGGCAGCGAGCAGCGCGATGCCGAGGAGGGCGAGGATCAGCGGGAAGGTGAGCTTCATGCCGCCGAGCAGGGTGGCGTTGGAGCTGGCGTCGTCGACCAGCTCGGCGACCTGCTCGTCGGTGTACTCGACGGTGGCGGTGAACGCCGGCACGGTCTCGCCGTCGTACCGCAGCTCCTGGACGCGCTCCTCGACCCGGTCGACCGGCGAACCGGTGGTCGGCTCGACGAAGAAGGTCCGGGTCATGCCGTACCACATCTCGGCGTCGACGGACGCCTCGTCGGAGCCGAAGACCGAGCCCGGGACCTCGCGGGTCTCGACGACCTGCGGCTCGATGGTCTGCACGAACTTGTAGACCGTGAGCCCGTCGATCTTCTCCTCGCCCTCGTAGACCGCGTCGACGGCCTGCTCGACGGTGCCGTCCCAGACCGGGTAGTCCTTCTTCTGGGTGTCGAACGGGAACTTGAAGACCTGGCCCTCGCGGACGGTCGGGACGCGCTCGCCGGCGGCGACCTCGACCCACGAGTCGCACGACTCGCACTCGACCGCGGCGCCGGAGACGGCGTCGAACGACGCCCGCTCACGGGCCTGCTGGAAGACCGAGCCGTCGGCGCGGGTGACCGTGGTCGAGTTGACCCACACGACCGTGCCGTCCGGCGCGTCCGCGCCGGAGTCGGCGATCGTCCGGGAGGTGACCTCGAGGTCGGTGGTCTCGGTCTCGAGCACCTCGGGGTCGCTGTTGAAGACCTGGGCGTCCTTGGCCTCGAGGCGGGTGATGCCCTCGTAGTCGGCCGGGACCGTCGCCAGGGTCGGGTAGGCGTAGGCACGCACGAGGACGGCCGCGACGATCATGAAGACGCCGAGCCCGACGGCTACGGCTGCAAGCTTGCTGCGCATGGTCAGCACCTCTCAGAAGGCCACGCGAGGCTCGCGTGGGTCGTGGGAACGGCCGGCGTGGGTGTCCGGCCGGTGAGCATCTCGGTGGTGAGGTCGCGGGCGTGGGTACGCATCTGCGACCAGTCGAACCGGTGGGCCCACGCGAGGCAGGCCCGGGCCCGGTGGATCCGGGTGGTGGGGTCGTCGGCGTCGGCGAGGGCGGCCTCGATCCGCTGCGCCAGCCGGGTGGTGACGACCGACCGGTCGGCGTCGTCGGCGACGAGCCAGCCGGACTCGGCGTGGCGGATGGAGTCACGGAGGCCGGGCACGTCGCGCGCCACGGTGGGCACGCCCCAGGCCGCGGCGTCGATGACGGCCTGGCCCCAGCCCTCGGCGTCCGACGCACACACGTGGACGGAGGCGCGGGCGAGCACGTCGCCCTTCTCCTCCTCGGACAGGTAGCCGTGGAAGGTCACCAGCCCGCCGAGGCCGCGGCCGGCGGCGTGGGCGACGAGCCGGTCGTGCTCGGGCCCCTGGCCGACCACGTCGACGTGGATGTCGCGACCGGTGCGGGCGCTGACCAGCGCGACGGCGTCGAGGGCCAGGTCGACCCGCTTGTGGGTGACCAGGCGGCCCAGGACGACGACCCGGTCGGCGTCCTTCGTCGCTGCCTCGACCGCGTGGTACGGCGGCAGCTCGGCGCCGTTCTCGAGGATCCTGATGTCCCCGCGCCAGCCCAGCTGGCTGCGCATCTCGGCCGCCGTCGACGGCGACACCGCAGCGACCACCCGCCGGCGGTAGACCCGCCGCATCGCGACCCGCTCCAGCCACCGCCCGAAGGCAGCGACGGGTGCCGGGAAGTGCACGGCGAACTGGGCCTGGTGGACGTGGTGCACGACGAGCAGCACCGGCGTGCGGCGCCGGACCACGAGCGGCGAGAACGACGGCAGCCCGCAGGCCGGGTCGATCACCGTGTCGATGTCGCGACGGTGGCGCAGCAGCCAGGCCAGGGCGAACAGGTAGAACCCGAGCGCACCTCCCCCACGGCGTACCTCGATCCCGTCGCGCACGGCGCGGGCCGACTGGCCCTTCTCGCGGGCGGTCACGAAGCGGACGTGGGCGCCGCCCTCGCGCAGGGCGCGGGCGTACTGCCAGGCGTAGATCTCCGCTCCTCCGGCCAGCGAGTGGTCGAGGTCGCGCCAGTTCACGACGACGACCCGGCGGCCGGCGAGGCCGGTCGGGGACGTCATCGCGGGCTCCGGAGCGCGAGGCTGACGACCACCGGCACCGCGACGGCGGCCGGCAGGGCAGCGGCGGCGGGCAGCGGCATGGGGGACCGCGTTCCGCTGGCCGCCACCCTGCCGGGGTCCGGCGCGAGCCCGCGGGTCGACCAGGCGATCCGCGCGAGCTCGGCGAAGGCTCCGGCGCCGTGGCGCGCAGGCACGAAGGTGGACCCGGGCACGTCGACCCAGGTCACCGGGATCTCCTCGATCCGGGCGCCGGCGACCCGCAGGCGCACCAGCAGCTCGACGTCGAACGAGAAGCCCGCCGTGCGCAGGTCCTGCACGGCAGCTCGGACGAGCTCGCCGCGGAACACCTTGAACCCGCACTGGGTGTCGACGATGCCGGGCGTGAGCCGCCGGGCGAGGCGGCGGTACGCCGCCGCGCCGGCCGAGCGGCTGCGGCAGTGCCGCGCCTCGGTGACGCTGTCGTCGAGGCCCCGGGACCCGATGACGACGTCGGCACCGAGCCGGAGCCGCTGGACCGCGGTCTCGAGCGCAGCCAGGCCGGTGGCGCCGTCGGCGTCCATGAAGGCCACCACGTCGGCGTCGCTGGCCAGCAGGCCGGCGCGCACGGCGGCACCCTTGCCGCGCCGGGCGCAGTGCACGACGCGCACGGGCAGTGCCGACGAGTCCGCAGCGCGGGCCACGTCGGCGGTCGCGTCGGCGCTGGCGTTGTCGACGACCAGCACCTCGACGCGGCCGAGCTCGCCGCGGTGGGCGGCGACGTGGCGTCGCAGCTCCCGCAACGTGCGCGGCAGGCGGCGTTCCTCGTTGAACGCCGGAATGACGATCTGCAGCATCGGACCCTCCCAAGCCGTCTGCTCAGACGTCCCCCCTCCCAGGTGGACGTGTGACTCGACCGCCCGCCGTCAGCAGACGACGAGCGACCGGACGACTACTGGTCCGAGTAGCTGTAGAGCTTCTCTTCGCTGACCGGCTTGTGCTCGGACTGAGCAGCGTTGACGCCGGCGACAAGAACGGCGGTGGAAGCGAGTGCTCCGACAACCGTGGCAATGATCGTGTTCATGCGCTGGTCCCCTCCCAAAGACCGGCACAGAGCGCCACGCCCCCCATGTCCATCATGTGGTGTGACGCCCGTTACTCCCTGTCCGGAGTATCGCGACAACGCCAGCCAAAAGCAAAAGAATCGCCAAACCGTGACCAAATCCGACAAGAATTCGGCGCACCTGCGGGGCTTCCGGGCGCACCGCGGTCGGGCCGTCGGCGACCGTGCCCCCGCCGGCGAGGTCGACGAGGGTGAGCCCGTCGGCGTCGTACCGGACGGTGCCGGGCGGGACCTCCACCTCGACCATCCCCTGCTCGACGAGCACCCAGCGCACGCCCTCGGCGCGCAGCGCCGCCGCGGGGTCGGCCGCCTCGAGGGCCTCAGCGACGGCGAGCACGCGCGGGTCCTCCGGGGGCACCACGGTGTCCTCGAGCAGCACGCTGTCGTCGACGATCACGGTGCCGGGCAGGAAGCGCGGTGCGGGGTCGAGGACGGCACGCCGGTCGTTCCACGCGTAGCCGCGGTAGGAGCCGGTCCACGGCAGCACCACGGTCACGTCGTCGTCGCCCACGAGCTCCGCGACGTCCCCCCACGCCTGCGGGTACGACGACCGCGGGATCCCGCCGCCGAGCGCGAGGCTCGGCAGCAGCAGGACCGGCGCCGCGACCAGCAGCACGACGGCGCTCCACCACGCGCCACGCCTCGGCCGCACCAGCCCGCGCAGGTGGGTCACGGTGTGGGCTGCCCCGATGGCGAGCACGAGGCCGAACGGCGCCAGGAAGCGGTGCGAGTCGCGCAGCAGGGCCAGCCCGGGCACGCCGGACGCGAGCGACTCCAGAAGGTCGGCGCCCCACCCGGTGGCCGGCACGAGCGCGACCAGCAGTGCTCCGAGGCCGAGGCCGAGCCAGCGCCGGCGGTCGGGGCCGGCGTGGCGCAGGCCGGCCAGCGCGGCGAGCGAGAGCAGGCAGGCGAGCAGCACCACGACGCTGCTGGTGCGCTCCCCCGGCACGATCGAGGTCTTCCAGATACCGCCGAGCGAGAGGGTGCTGGCCACGACCCCGGCGCCTGACTCGGCACGGGCGGCGAACGCCGCGAAGACCCCGTCGGTCGACACCCGGACCGCGTCGGCGGTGAGCGCCGGGACGGCCCAGACCAGGTTGGCCACCGTGCCGATGACGGCGACCGTCAGCCAGGTGCGCCGGTCCCGGCCGAGGGCCAGCACCGCGAGGACCGCGAACGCCATCGCCCCGCTGGAGGGGCTGCAGACCGCGGCGGCGGCGAGGGCCACGGCAGCCGGCCCGGCGTCGCGGGGGTCCTGCCGCAGCCGCAGGGCGCCCAGCGCCACCCACGGCAGCAGCAGGTAGCCCAGCAGGATCGCCCACTGCCCGATCAGCAGCCGCTCCAGCACCCAGGGGTTCCAGCAGAACAGCGTCGTGGCCGCGGCCCGTGCGTACCAGCGGTGGCCGGTGGCGCGGGCGGCGGTGGACCGGGCGACCAGCCGCGCGACCCCGACGCCGCCGGCGAGGAAGCCGCCGAGGAGCAGGACCCGCTGCACGAGCGCGCCGGGCAGGACCTGGCTGGCCAGCGAGACGAGCGCGTCCATCGGCACCGCCCGCGGCAGCGACTCGTCGAGCCCCAGCCACGCGTCCTTCCACGGCTGGCGCGGCACGAAGACCATGTCCCCGACGAGCCAGAACCCGCCGCCGACGAGCAACGGGCCGAGCACCGCCACCGCCACGGCCAGGCTGACCGCGACGTCGACGGACACGCTCGCCGGGGGACGCCTCATCCCCGCTCCGGGGGCGTGGTGCGGGCCAGCGCCGCAGCCAGGCCGAGCGCGATCGCCGCGCCGGTGGCGAGGTCGACCGCCCGCGGCGCCAGGTCCGGCCCGTCGGTCAGCACGACCACGAACGCGACCAGCGCACCGAGCAGCACGGCACCGGCGACCGCCTGCACGACCCGTGGCCAGCGGGCCAGGAGGACCCCCAGCGCGCCGGCGACACCGACGACCGGTCCCCCGACGAGCCACGCCAGCACGCCACCGGCGAGCACCGCGGCCGCCGGACGCAGCCACCGTGCACGACCGGGACCGCGGCGGTGGCCCGCACGCTCCGGACCCTCTGGCTGGTCCGGCTGGTCCGGCTGGCGGGCAGGCGGCACCGGCGCGACGGGAGCCCGCCTGCGCCGTACCGCACCCGCGACCAGGATCGCCAGGGCGAGCAGGAGCACGGCTCCGAGCAGCACCAGCCCGGCGACGAGCACGATGATGTAGCCGCGCTGCGGCTCGTAGACGAGCTCGACCTCGCCGGCGACGTCCTCGGGGACCAGCCAGCCCTGGGCCCAGCCGTCCACGGTGATCCGCTCGAGCTCACGGCCGTCGACGGTCGCGACCCAGCCGAGGTTCACGTTGTGGGGCGAGGACAGCACCGCGTCCTCCCCCGGACCGACCTCGAGCCGCACCCGGGTGTCGGAGACCGAGATCAGATCGGTCTCCCGCGAGCGGGACGGTCCCCGGTCGGGGTCGGCGCCCGCGTCGACCGAGTCGAGGGTGAGCGCGACCGGCTGGAACTGCTCGGTCGAGCGGACCTCGACCCGGTGCTCCCCCGCCTCGAGGCGCAACGGACCGCCGTCCTCGTCACAGGGCTGGACGGCCAGCTGCCCGGCGGCGACGACGTCGCCGATCATCCCGACCACGCGGGTCGGCACGGTGCGGCCGTCGACGACGAGCGGCGGCCCGAACCCGCACACGGCGCCGGTGGGCCCACCGCCGTCGAGGGTGGCGGCGACCCGGGCTCCCCCGAGCCGGACCTCACCGACGCCGAGCGGCGCGCCACCGACGGTCTCCACCGAGCGGCTGAAGGTGATCGTGAGCCGGCGGGCGCGCAGCGGCTCGAAGCCGCCGTACCCGCGCAGGTCGGCGGTGCGGACCTCCTCGCCGTCGGCGGTGGTCGCGCGGATCTCTGCGCGGTCGGGACGGACCGCGACGCCGGCCGGCGGGTCGACGACGATCCGGCGCAGGGTGCGCACCTCGCCGAGGTCGACGGTCAGCGTGGGCTCGGGGTCCCGCGGGTCGGCGACCCAGGACGTGGCGGGGTTGCCGTCGTGCGCCATCCGTGGCGAGACCGCGGGGTCGACGCCGAGCCACGACGAGCCGGTGACCTTCGTGCCGCCCAGCGGCTGCAGCAGCTCGACGGTCGCCGGTCGGCTGCGCGCGACCGCGAGCCCGCGGACGGTGAACTCGCCGCCCTCCTCGAGGGTGAAGGTCCGGTCGATGCCGGTCGTCTCCTCTGCAGCGCGGGCGCGGTAGCGGTCGCAGTCCGGGCCGAGCAGGGTCAGCACGCAGGACCGGGTCTCCGGGGACGCCGACAGCAGCACGTCGGGCGGCCCGTCGGTCGCGACCTCCGGGAGGACGAGGGTACGGCGGGGCGTGACCCCGTCGATGGTGACCTCCGCGAGGCCGATGGCCGACTGGCGGCTGGGGGCGTCGAGCGCCTGGACGCGCACGCGGTCGGCCCGGACGTCGAGGACCACGGAGCCCGCCCCGGTGAACGGGTCGACCTCCACCTCCTCGCTCGCGGAGCCGGCGGTGACCCGCCAGCGCGCGACCTGGTCGATGCCCTCCGCGAGCGGCTGGGCCAAGTGCACCTCGCCGACCCGGCGCTCGGTGCCGAGGTCCACCTCGACCCACTGCCCGACGGCGTCGGTGAACGGGCTGGTGCGCCAGAAGGTCGTTTCGTCTCCGTCGAACGCGGCCCAGGGCGAGTTCTCCGCGTGCACGGCCCCGAGCGAGCTGGTCCAGGACCGCGAGCTCGACGCGTCGACGCCGGCGATGCCCTCGTACTCCGCGACGACGGGCTCGGCCCCGGCTGCGCCCGGGTAGTTCGGCACCACCCGGTCACCGCGGTAGGGCTCGTCCTCGGCCATCACGGCGCTCTCGGCGTCCTGGATCCGCCCGAACGCCCGCTCGCGCTTGCGGTAGGCGTCGCCGACGACCTGCGCGTCCCGGTCCCAGCCGGGCTCGCCCGCCAGGATCATCGCCTGCGCCGGGCCGACGAGGCCGTGGCCGACGGCCGCGACGGCGGCCTCCACGGAGCCGGCGACGGTCACCGCGTCGTCGACGTCGCGCACGTCGTACCCGCCGGTGCCGGTCTGCGCACCGACCGCCGGCTGGACGGAGAAGATCTCGATCGCGGGCCCGAACTCGAGCTGCCCGAAGGTGGCGATCGACTCGAGGCCCGGCGAGCGGCCCAGCGCCACGCCGACGAGGCTGGCGGAGGTGGCCTGGGAGACGCTCGGGTCGAGGTCGTGGCGGACCAGGACCGCGTCGATGCCGAGACGGTTGAGCAGGTGGCGCAGGTACGGCGAGCCGGAGCCGGTCTCGAGGAAGGTCTCCATCATCGAGAACAGCCGGATCGTCTCCGGCGGCGTCAGCGGCACCTGGGACCGGGTGATCCACGGGCTGCGCGCGACCGCCTCCATCGGCTCCTCCATGGTCCAGCCCCACTGCTGGATGCCGAAGCCGGACCCGGGGATGACCCAGGTCGCCCCCGCGCCCGGGGTCTGCGCGGAGTACTCCTCGAGGAACTCCGCCGCGTCGTGCCAGTAGTCCGGGAGCTTCTCCCAGCCCGGCGTGCGGGTGTCGGCGGTCGCGATCGGCTGCACCATCGCGACCAGGCCGCCGGCGAGCGCGAGCGCCAGGCCGCCGGCGCCCACCTTGCGCAGGGTGCGGCTGCGGCCGCGCTCGCGGGTGGTGAGGTGGCGGACCATCTCGGCGACGATCGACCCGAGGCCGATGGCGATCGGAACCCGGAGCACGGGGTCGACCTTGGGCACGTTCCGCAGCGGCGCGAGCGGGCCGTCGAGCAGGTCGCGCAGCGCCTGGCCGACCGGGCTGTCGAGGGTGCCGGTGTGGGCGATGACCTGGCAGGTGAGGCCGAAGCCCGCGGCGAGCAGCAGCGGGGTGCGCCAGGGCCCTTGCATCCGCAGCAGGCCGATGAACGCGACGATGGCGACGACGCCGGTGCCGAGCACCAGCCACGGCTCGTAGGCGAGGTCGTAGCCGGCCGGCCACCAGCGGCGTCCGCCGACGGAGATGTAGCCGACCCAGTTGCTCGCCCCGCGCAGCACGGCGGCAAACCCGGAGGTGCCGGTGGTGGCGCGGGCGTCCTCCACGAAGTCGTAGAACGGCGGGCTGTAGGCGCCCAGCCGCAGCAGGGACAGGATCCACCACGCACTGACGGCCCCGACCAGCGCGAGCCAGCCGACGCCGAAGTGCCAGGTCAGCCGCCGGGTGAGCACCGCCCAGCCGACGATGATCGCCAGCAGCGCGGCCGGCGCCGCGGTCGCGGTGCCGTTGACGCCCCCGGAGCAGGCGAAGGCGGCCGCCGACAGGACCGCTGCCTCCCGGGGCCGGAGCCGCCCCTGGGTGGCCAGCACGATCGGCAGCACCGCCCACGGCAGCACCGCGCCGGGCAGGATCTCCGCGCTGCGGGTGCCGATCTCGGTGACGTGGCGCGGGGTGAGGCCGTAGGCCAGGCCGGCGACCGCCGCCCCGACGGAGCCGATGCCCAGGGCACGGGCGAGGCGTCGTACGCCCTCACAGGCGAGGAGCAGGATGAGGATCGACCAGAGGCGCTGCGAGCCCCAGCCCGGCATCCCCACCAGCTCGGCCAGCCAGAAGAAGCTGCCGTGCGGGAAGAGGTAGCCGTAGGCCTGGTTCTGCATCTCCCCCAGCGACACCTCGGGGTTCCACAACGCCAGGGTCCCCTGGAGGTGCGGACCGGGCACCTCGGTCAGCTCGAACCGGGTGTCGCTGGTCGACTGGCCCCACTTCTCGGTGAACACCAGCAGCGAGATCGCGGCGTACACCGCGACCAGGAGCACCCGGCCGCGCCGTTCCTTGCCCGGCATCCGGCCTCCCTCTCCTCGTGCTCGTGGCGGTCGTCAGCATACGAGCGCGTGTCCCGGATGGGCGGAACCGGGACCGTCCGCCTACCCTGCACGCGTGACGACTGATGCCCGGGTCTCGCGCTCGCGGGTGCGCGACCTGCTGCGCAGCACGGCCGGCATCGCCATCGCGATGGCCGTCACCAACGTCGGCACCTACGCCTTCCAGATGGTCGCCGCACGCCTGCTCGGCCCCAGCCAGTACGGCGAGGTCGCCAGCCTGATGGCGCTGCTGCTCGTGCTCTCCGTCGTCCAGCTCGGGCTCCAGGCCACCGCCGCGCGGCGGATCTCCGCTGAGCCCGACGACGTCGCCGCCATCGAGGAGACCGTGCTGCGCACGACCTGGGGCAGCGCGCTGCTGCTCGGCGGCATCACCCTCGCCGCCGCGCCCGCGGTGTGGCAGCTGCTGCGCCTCGACGGCCTGCTGCCCGCCGTGCTGCTCGCGCTCGCGGTGGTGCCGGTGACGATCATGGGCGGCCAGGCCGGGGTGCTGCAGGGCGAGCGCCGCTGGCTTCCGCTGAGCCTGGTCTACCTCGCCGTCGGTGTCCCCCGGGTCGTCATCGGCGGCGGCTTCCTGCTGGTGTGGGACACCGAGACCAGCGCCATGCTCGGCGTCCTCATCGCGTCCTGGCTCCCCGTCGCCGTCGGTTACTGGGCGCTGCGCCACCGCGCCGACGGCCCCGGCGAGTCCCACGACCACCACGTCCGCCGCGACGTCGTCCGCGAGACCGCCGCCAGCTCCCTGGCCCTGCTCGCCTTCCTCGCCCTGTCGAACCTCGACGTCGTCGTCGCCCGCAGCGTCCTCGGCGACCACGACGCCGGGCTGTACGCCGGCGGCCTCATCGTCACCAAGGCCGTGCTCTTCCTGCCGCAGTTCGCCGTGGTCATCCTCTTCCCCTCGATGTCGACCGACGCCGAGAGCCGCGGCGCGGTGCTCAAGGGCCTCACCTTCCTCGCCGTCCTCGGCGCCGCCGCCACCGCCGCCACCTGGCTCCTCGCCGACCTCGCCCTCGTCTTCATCGGCGGCGACGACTACGCCGGCGTCCGCGACGACCTCTGGCTCTTCGCGGTCCTCGGCAGCCTGCTCGCCGTCCTCCAGCTCCTCGTCTACGCCGGACTCGCCCGCCGTGGGCGCACGACGAAGTGGATCATCGCCGCCGGCGTCGTGGCTCTCGTCTCCGCCGGCGCCGTCGCCGACGCAGTCCGCGAGCTCGCCGTCACCGTCGCGGTCGTCGACGTCGTGGTCGTCGTCCTGCTGATCGGGCTGCAGGTGGTCCGGCACCGGCGGATGGCTGCTCCGGTGGGTGGCCGGGCCTAGCTGGCTGGTGCGGGCCGGGTCGCGGGGTTGCGGTTTGGTCCCAAACGACGTGCGACACGCCGTGCGGGCATGTCGTTCCTGCCCAATCGGCGATCTTGTTCCGGGCTCGTCCAGGCGGCCGCGCTGAGCCGACCGCCTGCTTGCGGCGCGGATGTCGGCACGGGCTCCGCCCGCGCCGCCACAAGCGGCCGCCTGGCCTGTCGTTTGGTCCCAAACGACACGCGACACGCCGTGCGGGCATGCAGTTCCTGCCCAATCGGTGCGACTCAGGCCTGCAGGGCGAGGACGTCATACGAACCGTGGGCTCCAGCCCACGCAACGCATGACGTCCCGCCCTGACCGCCCAGATCCCGCCCGGGCCTACGCCCGGCTTGCCGCCAGACGGACGGTGCCATCCGCCGGAGCCAACTGCGGCGCGGCAGCGTGGCGCCCGCGCCGGAGGCGCGTCGGCGGCAAGTGCGGGCCGAGCTTGCGAGGCCTGCACGCAGCCGTCGACAGGCGACACGCTCGCGCGGTCAGCCAGCGCGGCAGCGTGGCGCCCGCGCCGAAGGCGCGTCGAGGTCGAGGGCGGGCCCGAAGGGTCCCCCTCGACCTCGACAGGCGACACGCTCGCGCAGACGAACTCAGTGCGCGGCTTCGTGCCAGGAGGTGCCGGTGCCGACCGAGACGTCGAGCGGGACGGTGAGGTCGGCGGCGCCGGCCATCTGGTCGCGGACCAGCGCCTCCAGGGCCTCGGCCTCGCCGTCGGCGACCTCGAAGACGAGCTCGTCGTGGACCTGGAGCAGCATCCGGGAGCGGAGGCCGGCCTCGTCGATGGCCGCCTGGGTGCGCAGCATGGCGACCTTGATCAGGTCGGCGGCCGAGCCCTGGATGGGGGCGTTGAGGGCCATCCGCTCGGCGGCCTCGCGGCGCATCCGGTTGTCGCTGGTCAGGTCGGGCAGGTAGCGGCGGCGGCCCATGATGGTCTCGGTGAAGCCGGTACGGCGGGCCTCGTCGACGATGCCGGTGAGGTAGTCGCGGATGCCGCCGAAGGTCTCGAAGTACTCCGTCATCAGGCCGGCGGCCTCGCCGGGCTCGATGCCGAGCTGCTGGGAGAGTCCGAAGGCGGACAGGCCGTAGGCGAGGCCGTAGTTCATCGCCTTGATCTTGGCCCGCATCTCCGGGGTGACGGCCTCCGGTGCGACGTCGAAGACGCGCGAGGCGGTCTCGGCGTGGAAGTCGCGGCCGGAGCGGAACGCCTCGATGAGCAGCTCGTCCTCGGAGAGGTGGGCCATGATCCGCATCTCGATCTGGCTGTAGTCCGCCGTCATCAGGGAGGCGTAGCCGCTGCCGACGACGAAGCTCTCCCGGATTCGGCGGCCCTCCTCGGTGCGGATCGGGATGTTCTGCAGGTTGGGGTCGGTGCTCGACAGCCGCCCGGTCGCGGCGATCGTCTGGTGAAAGGTGGTGTGGATCCGGCCGTCGGGCTGGACGGTCTTGAGCAGGCCCTCGATGGTCTGCCGGAGGCGGATCACCTCGCGGTGGCGCAGCAGGTGGAGCAGGAACGGGTGCTCGGTCTGCTTGAAGAGGTTCTGCAGGGCGTCGGCGTCGGTGGTGTAGCCGGTCTTGGTGCGCTTGGTCTTCGGCATGCCGAGCTCGTCGAAGAGCACGACCTGCAGCTGCTTGGGCGAGCCGAGGTTGATCTCCTTGCCGATGACGGCGTACGCCTCCTCGGCCTCCTTGCGCACCTCCTCGCCGAAGTGGGCCTCGAGGCCCTCGAGGTGGTCGATGTCGACGGCGATGCCGGTCTGCTCCATCGCGGCGAGGATGCCGACGAGGGGCATCTCGACGTCGGTGAGCAGGCTGCGGCCGCCGGCCTTCTCGACCTCGTCGGCCAGCTCGGCGGACAGGTCGAGGGCGGCCCGCGCCTGGACCATGGCGTTGCGGGCGATGCCGTCGTCGGCGTCGCCGTCGTCGAAGAGCATCCCCTGGTCGTCGTCGCCGGCGGGGGCGAGCTCGCGGTGCAGGTAGCGCAGGCTGAGGTCGGCCAGGTCGTAGGAACGCTGGTCCGGGGCGACGAGGTAGGCCGCCAGGGCGGTGTCCTCCACGACCCCGGCGAGCTTCCAGCCCTGGGCGGAGAGCGCGAGCAGCGGGCCCTTGGCGTTGTGCAGGACCTTGGGCCGCTCCGGGTCGGCGAGCCACGAGGCGACCGCGGCGTCGTCGGTGGCGCTCATCTCCTCGACGTCGACGTACGCCGCCCGGCCGTCCGCCAGCGCGAGTGCGAGCCCGGTGACGCGGCCGGTGCCGCTCCCCCACGTGCCGCGGACGCTGAGGCCGACCGTCTCCGTGCCGATCGACTCCAGCCAGCCGGCGACGGCGTCGGGGGCCAGGGTGGTGCCGTCGAGCTCGACGCCGGCCTCGACCGGGACGTCCTCGCCCGGGGCCACGACGTCGAGGATGCGGGTGCGCAGCTCGCCGCGGAACTCCAGCTCGTCGAGCAGCTCGAGCGCGGCGGTGCGGTCCCACTCGCGGCGGACCAGGTCGTCGATGGTCACGCCGAGCGGGAGGTCGCGCACCAGCGCGTTGAGCCGCCGGTTGCGGATCACGTCGCCGAGGTGGGCGCGGAACGCCTCGCCCTTCTTGCCGGTGATCTTGTCGGCCTGGGCGATGACGTTGTCCAGGCCGTCGTAGGTGTTGATCCACTTCGCCGCGAAGCCCGCACCCACGCCGGGGACGCCGGGCAGGTTGTCGGAGGTCTCGCCGACGATCGCGGCGAGCTCGGGGTAGCGGTGCGGCGGGACGCCGTACTTCTCCTCGACGGCGGCCGGGGTCATCCGGGCCAGGTCGGAGACGCCGCGCATCGGGTAGAGCACCGTGGACCGCTCGGTGACCAGCTGCAGCGAGTCGCGGTCACCGGTGAGGATGAGGACCTCGAGGCCGCTGGTCTCGTCGGCCAGCGCCTGGGTGACCAGCGTGGCGATGATGTCGTCGGCCTCGAAGCCGTCCATCTTGAGGAACGGGATGGAGAAGGTGGTCAGCATCTGCTCGATCAGCGGCAGCTGGCTGCTGAACTCCCCCGGGGTCTTGTTGCGCTTCGCCTTGTACTCGGCGTACTCCTCCGTGCGGAAGGTCTGCCGGGACACGTCGAAGGCGACCGCGACGTGGGTCGGCTGCTCGTCGCGCAGCACGTTGACGAGCATCGAGGTGAACCCGTAGACGGCGTTGGTGTTCTGCCCCGTCGCGGTCGAGAAGTTCTCGACCGGCAGGGCGAAGAAGGCACGGTAGGCCAGCGAGTGGCCGTCGAGGAGGAGCAGACGCGGACGAGTTGTCTCGGGCACCCGGCGACTCTACCGAGGCCGACCGACAGCGGTCCCCCCGCCGGTGCTCGATATCGTCGGGCCATGACGAGCAACACCGACATCGCCGAGTTCATGCGCGCCAACATGGGTGCCCTCAACGAGCGGATGGGTGTCGAGCTCGTGGAGGTCTCCCCCGAGCGCGTCGTCGCCACGATGCCGGTGGAGGGCAACACCCAGCCCTACGGCCTGCTCCACGGCGGCGCGTCGGTCGTGCTGGCCGAGACCCTCGGGTCGATCGCCGCGGCGCTCAACGCGGCGCCGGGCCGGTTCGCGGTCGGCACCGACATCAACGCCACCCACCACCGCTCGGCGACCCGGGGCATCGTCACCGGCGTCGCGACCCCGCTGCACGTGGGGCGCACGATGGCCAGCTTCAGCATCGAGATCACCGACGAGGACGGCCGCCGGGTGTGCACCTCGCGCATCACCTGCGCGCTGATCGAGCGGGACCCGACCCCGAAGGGCTGACGCTGCGGGCCGGCTCAGGCCTCGGGCAGGGCGAGCCGCTCCGCGCGGGCCCGGCGCAGCGAGCGTCGGGCGGCCAGCACCCGGGTGCGGCCGCTGTCGGCACCGACGGGCGAGCGCTGCGGCGAGATCCGCGAGCGCAGCAGCGTGGTCGGGGCGATGCGGTACATCGCGACCGGCGCGATGCCCAGGCGGGCCATGAACCGGTTGGTGTCCCGCGACGCGTGGGGTACGGCGGCCACCACGTGCAGGATGCCGTTGTCCTCCGCGAACGCGGCAGCAGCCTCCATCAGCGTGTGGCCGACCCCGTGGCGGCGGAACTGGTCGAAGACCCGGGGGTGGATGGCCTGCACGCACGGCTCGAGGTTGAGCGGCGAGAGGGTCGTGATCCGCAGGTAGACCGCTCCGGCCAGCTGGCCGTCGTACTCGACGACCACCACGCGCTGCTCGGGTGACGCCTCGGCCCCCTTGACGACCAGCTCGAGGTCGGCGTTCTGCTCGGAGCGGTCGGCGCGACGCAGCGAGTCGTTCCAGAGCTCGGCCAGGACCGGCGCGTCCTCCCGCGTGGCGACGCGCGTGGTCAGCGAGTAGCGGCTCATGCAGGTCCCTGCCTTCCTCACCCCAAGACGGGGACCGCGCGGCGTCGGGCGGTCCGTGGGCAAAGATTACGCCCCCTCCCCGCCGGCCGACAGGGGGATCCCCGGATCGGCGTGCAACATCTGCGTTACGGGTCCCGGGCCCTCGGCGTGCCTGCATCTGCGCGGCGCAACATAAAGACATAAGGTGCCGACATGCAGACGTCTCGACTCTCCGCACTCGCCCTGACCGCCGTTGCCGCCCTCGCCCTCGGGGCGTGTGGCTCCGACGACAACGGGAAGACCTCCACCGGCGCCGACGTGGTGAAGGCCGGTTCGCTCACCGTCTGCTCCGACGTGCCCTACCCGCCGTTCGAGGACTTCGACAAGGAGAGCGAGCTCGGCTTCAAGGGCTTCGACGTCGACATCGTCGCCGAGGTCGCCGAGCGGCTCGACCTCGACCTGACGATCCAGGACTCCTCCTTCGACGCCCTCCAGAGCGGCCAGGCCCTCAACGCCGGCCAGTGCGACCTCGCGGCCTCCGCGATGACGATCACCGACGACCGCAAGAAGAACCTCGACTTCTCCGACGGCTACTACGACTCCAAGCAGTCGCTGCTCGTCGCGGCCGACAGCGAGATCGCCGCGATCGGTGACCTGGACGGCGTGAAGGTCGGCGTCCAGCAGGGCACCACCGGCAAGGCGTACGCCGAGAAGAACGCCGAGGGTGCGGAGATCGTGACCTTCCCGAGCGACGCCGAGCTCTTCCAGGCGATCAAGGCCGGCCAGGTCGACGCGATCCTGCAGGACCTCCCGGTCAACCTCGACCACACCCAGGACGGCAAGTTCAAGGTCGTCGAGACCTACGAGACCGACGAGCAGTACGGCCTGGCCATGAAGAAGGGCAACAGCCAGCTCGTCGAGGACGTCAACGGCGCGCTCGAGGAGATGCGCGAGGACGGCACCTACGACGAGATCTACAACAAGTACTTCGAGGTCGAGTGAAGCGCACCACCAAGCGGCGGCTCGTCGTCTGGGGCGTCAACCTCGGCGTCCTGGCGGCGGTCGTCGCTGCCCTGCTGCTGATCGACTGGAGCGCCTTCCGGGCCAACTTCTGGAGCCCGGACGGTGTGGCCGGCGGCGACAGCAACTGGGGCGACCTGATCACGATCGGTGCCGTCAACACGGTGAAGTACACCGCGATCGCGTTCGCCGGCGGACTGGCGTTCGCGGTGGTCCTGTCGCTCATGCGGCTCTCCCCCATCGCCACGTTGCGCTGGCTGGCGACGGCGTACGTCGAGTTCTTCCGGGGCCTGCCCGCGCTGCTCGTGATCCTGTTCATGGGCTTCGGCCTGCCGATCGCCATCGGCTGGAACCCGCCCGGCGGCGTCGTCGGCGCGGGCCTGCTCGCGCTCATCATGGTCGCCAGCGCCTACATGGCCGAGACCCTGCGCGCCGGCATCCAGGCGGTGCCCAAGGGCCAGACCGAGGCGGCGCGCTCGCTGGGCATGGGCGCCACGTCGACCACCTTCCGGGTGGTCCTGCCCCAGGCGTTCCGGATCGTCATCCCGCCGCTGACCAACGAGTTCGTGCTGCTGATCAAGGACACCGCTCTGCTGTCGGTGATCGGCTCCACCTTCACCGGGCGCGAGCTCACCACCGTGGCCCGCGACTTCACCTCGTCGGGTGTCTCGGCGGGGACGGCCACGAGCCTGGTCCAGGCCGCCCTGCTCTACCTGGTGATCACGATCCCGCTGACCCAGCTCGTGGCCTGGCAGGAGCGGCGACAGAGGAAGGCAACCCGATGAGCGGCGTCCCACTCGAGAAGCCCGGCCGGGCGGCCGACGCGTCGCAGCCGGCCATCGCCGTGCGCAACCTGCACAAGTCCTTCGGCCACAACGAGGTCCTCAAGGGCATCGACTTCTTCGTCGACCCCGGCCAGGTGGTCTGCGTGATCGGGCCGTCGGGCTCCGGCAAGTCGACGTTGCTGCGCTGCGTCAACCGCCTCGAGGAGCCGACCTCCGGCGAGGTGCTCATCGAGGGCATCGACATCTGCGACCCCGAGACCGACCTCGACGATGTGCGCTCCCGGATCGGCATGGTGTTCCAGCAGTTCAACCTCTTCCCGCACCTGTCGGTGCTGAAGAACCTGACGCTGGCCCAGCGCACGGTGCGCGGGCGCGGCAAGGAGGAGGCCGTCCAGGTCGCCCGGGCCAACCTCGCCAAGGTCGGCCTCTCGGACAAGGAGTCGGCCTACCCCGCCCACCTCTCCGGCGGCCAGCAGCAGCGCGTCGCCATCGCGCGGGCGCTGTCGATGGACCCCGACATGATGCTCTTCGACGAGCCGACGAGCGCCCTCGACCCGGAGCTGGTCGGCGACGTCCTGTCGGTCATGAAGGACCTCGCCGCCGAGGGCATGACGATGATGGTTGTGACCCACGAGATGGGGTTCGCCCGCGAGGTCGGCGACAAGCTGGTCTTCATGGACGGCGGCGTCGTCGTCGAGGAGGGCGTGCCCGCGGAGGTGCTCTCGAACCCGCAGCACGAGCGCACCCAGGCGTTCCTCTCCAAGGTGCTCTAGCCGCCCGCACCGCGCCGTACGACGACGAAGGGCCCCGCCGGGTGGCGGGGCCCTTCGTCGTGCTGGTGGCAGGGGGCCGGCTAGACGTCGCCGCCCAGGTAGGCGGCCTTGACGGCCGGGTCGACCGCCAGGTCCTCACCCTTGCCGGAACGGACGATCTCGCCCGTCTCCAGGATGTGCGCCTCGTGGGAGCGGCGCAGCGCCTGTGCGGCGTTCTGCTCCACGAGGAGCACGGTGGTGCCCTGCCGGTTGATCTCGGTGATGATCGTGAAGATCTGCTGGATCAGCTTCGGCGCCAGGCCCATCGACGGCTCGTCGAGCAGGAGCAGCCGCGGGTTCGACATCAACGCTCGGCCGATGGCGAGCATCTGCTGCTCACCGCCGGACATCGTGCCGGCGACCTGGTTGATCCGCTCCTCGAGCCGCGGGAACAGCCCGAGCACCCGGTCCAGGTCCTCCCGGAAGGCCGCGGTCTTGCGGTCCTTGCGGGTGAACGCACCCATCTCCAGGTTCTCGCGCACCGTCATCCCGACGAAGCACCGGCGACCCTCGGGCGACTGCCCGATCCCGAGCTTCACCCGGTCGTACGGCTCCACGTTGGTGATGTCCTTGCCCTCGAACTTCACCGACCCGGCCCGGACCTTGCGCAGGCCCGAGATGGTCTTCAGCGTGGTCGTCTTCCCGGCGCCGTTGGCGCCGATCAGCGTGGTGACCGTGCCCTCGGGGACGTTGAAGCTGATGTCACGGATGGCCTCGATGTGCCCGTAGTTGACACAGAGGCCCTCGACCTCAAGAAGCATCTTCCTCGTCCACTCCCAGGTAGGCGGCGATGACCGCCGGGTTGTCTCGGATCTCGGCGGGCTTGCCCTCGGCGATCTTGCGGCCGAACTCGAGCACGACGATCCGGTCGGTCACGCCCATGACGAGCTTCATGTCGTGCTCGATGAGGAGCACGGTGTAGCCCTGGTCGCGCACCTTGCGGATCAGGTTCATCAGCTCGACCTTCTCGGCCGGGTTGAAGCCGGCGGCCGGCTCGTCGAGGCAGATCAGCTTCGGCTCGGTCGCCATCGCGCGGGCGATCTCGAGGCGGCGCTGGTCGCCGTACGACAGGTTCGCCGCCAGCTCGTCGGCCTTGCGGTGGATGCCCATGAAGCGGAGCAGCTCCATCGCACGGTCGTGGCCCTCGCGCTCCTCGCGCCGGTGCCGGGGCAGCCGGAAGAGCGCCGTGAACATGCCCGTCTTGTGCTGCGCGTCCGCGCCGACGAGGACGTTCTCCAGCGCCGTCATGGTCGGGAACAGCCGGATGTTCTGGAAGGTGCGCGCGATCCCCTGCTGGGTGATCTTGTAGCGCTTCATCCCGACGATCGAGCCACCCTGGAACCGGATGTCGCCGCTCGTGGGCCGGTAGACGCCGGTGACCGCGTTGAAGCAGGTCGTCTTGCCGGCACCGTTGGGCCCGATCAGGCCGAGGATCTCGCCCTGGTCGATGTGGAACGACACGTCGTCCAGCGCGGTGAGGCCGCCGAACTTCAGGGTGAGGTTCTGCACCTCCAGGACCGGGCCGCCGCCGGAGGGGGCGGTGCTGCGCGGTGCCTCCGGGTCCGGGGTCGCCGGGGTCTGCTTGGTGAGGTCAGGCACGAGCCGCCTCCTCTCCCTCGTGGCCCTCTTCGAGCTCCTCGAGATCTTGCTCCAGCTGCCTGGCACGCACGGTCCGCTTCGGCGGGAACAGGCCCTCCGGGCGCCACGCGGCGAGCAGGACGAGGGCGAGGCCGAAGACCAGCACCCGGAAGTCGTCGAACTCGCGGAACCGTTGCGGCAGGTAGGCGACCAGCACGGCGCCGACGACGACGCCCCACCGGTTGCCCTGGCCGCCGACGACGACCGCAGCGAGGAACAGGATGGAGAACAGGAGCAGGAACGAGTCCGGGTTGATGAAGCTCTGGCGACTGGCGTAGAGCGCACCCGCGAGGCCGCCGACGAAGGCGCCGGTGGCGAAGGCGAGCAGCTTGAACCGGAAGGTCGGCACGCCCATCAGCTCGGCAGCGTCCTCGTCCTCACGGGTCGCCTCCCAGGCCCGACCCACGCGGCTGTTCTTGATCAGCTTGTCGGCGAAGAGCATGGCGATGACGACCGTCAGGCCGAGCCAGTAGTACGGGATCTGGTCCAGCACGCCGAACTTGAGGAACGCGGTGGTGTCCTCGGTGTCGAGCAGGACCGTGCCGTCGCCCCAGTACAGGTGCGGGATCTGGAACAGGCCGTCGTCGCCGCCGATGCTCGGCGGGCGGGCGATGTTGGAGATGCCCTTGCGCTCGCCGAGCCACTCGACGTTGACCGCGACGAGGCGGATGATCTCACCGAAGCCGAGGGTCACGATGGCGAGGTAGTCGCCACGCACCCGCAGGGTCGGCGCGCCGAGCAGCACCCCGGAGATGGTCGTGGCGACCACCGCGACCGGGATCGAGAGCAGCAGCGGCCAGTGCGCGTGGAAGGACGTCAGGATCGCGGCGGTGTAGGCGCCGATCGCGTAGAAGCCGACGTAACCGAGGTCGAGCAGGCCGGCGTAGCCGACCACGATGTTGAGGCCGATCGCGACCAGGGCGTACATCGTCACGACGAACAGCACGCCGCCGAAGTCGACACCCGGCGTGGTGATGATCGGCAGCTCGAGCAGCGGCAGGGCGTAGGCGAACAGGGCCAGGAGGACCCAGAGCAGGACCTTCACCGGGCGCGGCAGGGAGATGAACCTCTGCTTGATCTTGTTCATGCGCGGGCCTTTCCGAGCGACTCACCCAGCAGTCCGGTCGGGCGGAACAGCAAGATGACGACGAGCAGCACGAACGCGACGACGTGGCGCCACTCGGTACCGAAGAGCGCCGAGCCCCAGCTCTCCGCGACGCCGAGCACCAGGCCGCCGAGCAGCGCCCCGCGGAGGTTGCCGATGCCGCCGAGCACCGCGGCGGTGAACGCCTTGACGCCGAGCAGGAAGCCCACGTCGTACTTCGTGGTCTCGATCTTGAGCATGTACAGGAACGCCGCCACACCGGCCATCAGGCCGCCGATGAGGAAGGTGATCTGGATCGTGCGGGTGGGGTTGACACCCATGAGCGCGGCCGTCTCGGGGTCCTGGGCCGTGGCCCGGATGCCCTTGCCGAGGCGGGACCGGCGCACGAACTGGTCGAGCAGGACCATCATGCCGACGGCGGCGACGATGACGATCACGTCGATGCTGGAGAGGGTGACGTTGCCGATCTCCCAGCGGGGGGCGTCGACGACGCCGGCCATGCTGTTGTTGATGCGCGCCTTGCCGACGTACTCGGAGAGGTCGTCGTCGAGGCCGATCCACCCGGTGACGCGGTCGCGCAGGCCCATCAGCTCGGCCAGCACGAACGAGGCGCCGATGGCGGAGATGAGGGCGATCAGCCGCGGCGCGTTCTTCTTGACCAGCGGGCGGTAGGCCACGCGCTCCAGAAGGAGCGCGATGAGTGCCGACATCATCATCGCCGCGAACAGTGCCGCGATGAGGATGGCGATCAGCTGGACGCCGTCGGCGTCGGCCCCGCCGAGCGCCATCACCGTCCACAACATCGCGAAGGTGCCGTACATGAACACTTCGGAGTGCGCGAAGTTGATGAGCTGCAACACGCCGTAGACCATCGTGTAGCCCAGCGCGATCAGTGCGTAGATGGCACCAAAGGCGAGACCGCCGATCGTCAGCTGCGGCAGGTTGCTGAAGAGAAAGTCGAAATTCACTCAGGCCTCCTGGCCCTCAAGCTCTGGACAGTGATGCGGCCGGGGACGGTGGTCCCCGGCCGCATCGCCTGTCATGTCGGACGGATCAACCGTCGATCACTCGATCTCGCCCTCGGGGACGATCGCGCCGTCCTTCACGGTGTACGCGTACACGTGGACGTCGGCGGGCTCGCCCGACTCGTCGAACTTCAGCTGCTTGGTGATGCCCTTCTCGTCGTACTCGTTGACGAAGGCGAGCATGTCCTCGCGGGTGTCGATGCCCTCACCGATGCCGGCCAGGAAGATGCTGGCGGCGTCGTAGGCCTCGGCGGCGTAGGTGCCGGGCGCCTCGCCGAACTCCTCCTCGTACTGGCTGGCGAAGTCAGCCACGGCCGGGTCGGTGTCCGGGATGCAGGGGCAGGTGATGATCGTGCCCTCGGCAGCGGCCTTCGCGTCGAGGTAGGCCGGGTCCTTCACGCCGTCGGCCACGACGAACGTGCCATCGAAGCCGCCCTTGCGGAGCTGGCCCACGAGGATGGTCGCCTCGGCGTAGTAACCACCGAAGAAGACCGTGTCGGCCTTCGAGTCGGTCACCTTGGTGACGGTGGCGGAGAAGTCGGTGTCACCGACCTGGATGGTGTCGTTGCCGACGACCGTGTCGCCCAGGGTGTCCTTGACGATGCCGGCCAGGCCGGCGCCGTACTCGGAGGCGTCGTCGATGACGAAGGTCGACTCGGACTTGATGGTGTCCTGGATGTACTTCGCCGCGGCCGGACCCTGCGTCGCGTCGTTGCCGAGCGCGCGGTGGAAGGTGTCCCAGCCGTTCTCGGACAGCGTCGGGTTGGTGGCCGACGGCGAGACCGTCGGGACGCCACCCTCGGCGAAGATCGGGCCGGCAGCGGCCGACTCACCGGAGAACGCGGGGCCGACGACACCGATGATCTTCTCGTCACCAGCGACCTCGGTCGCCAGCGACGGCGCCTCGTCCGGGCTGCCCTGCGAGTCGAACTTCACGAACTCGACCTCGCACTCGGCGTCCGCGTTGTACTGGTCGACCGCGAGCTGCGCGCCCTGGATGATCGGCTTGCCGAGACCGGCGGCCGGGCCGGTCTCCGGGCCGAAGAAGGCGAGCTTGAGGTCGCACGCGGCGTCGCCGTTGCTGCTGCTGCCGCCGTCGCCGTCCTCGGTCGTGCCACACGCCGTCAGGGAGAGACCGAGGGTCAGCGCCACGGCGCCGATCCCCACTACCTTGTTGAGCCTCAAGACAATCCCGCTTCCTTTGTCGTTCCGGCAGGCGGCGGCGCCGCCCACCGAGGTGTCCTGCCGCGGGAACCTACACCGGGTCCGACCCTCGTGGAAGCAACTCGGCGGCTCGGGGCCAGAATCCTGACGAATCTGTTACCTGAGAGCCACGTCACAAGGATGATTTACGCAGAGGTCTCCATTATTTACGCGCCGGACCCGCCGGGGACACCGTGCGTGACCACGCCCTCCGCCACCTCGCGCATCGACATGCGCAGGTCCATCGCGGTCTTCTGGATCCAGCGGAACGCCTCCGGCTCCGACAGCGAGAGCTGCTCCTGCAGGATGCCCTTGGCGCGGTCGACCGCCTTGCGGGTCTCGAGGCGGTCCTTGAGGTCGGAGACCTCGGCCTCGAGCTGGGCGATCTCGGCGAACCGACTCACCGCCATCTCGATGGCGGGCACCAGGTCGCTCTGGGAGAACGGCTTGACGAGGTACGACATCGCACCGGCCTCGCGCGCCCGCTCGACCAGGTCGCGCTGGGAGAAGGCGGTCAGCATCACCACCGGGGCGATCCGCTTCCCCGCGATGGCCTCGGCCGCGGCGATCCCGTCGAGGACGGGCATCTTGACGTCGAGGATGACCAGGTCAGGACGCAGCTCCTCGGCGAGCTCGATCGCCTTCTGCCCGTCGGCCGCCTGGCCGACGACGTCGTAGCCCTCCTCGGCCAGCATCTCGGCGAGGTCCATCCGGATGAGCGTCTCGTCCTCGGCGATCACCACGGTGCGCGGAGTGGTCTGGGCAGCGTCGGTCACGGCCCAAGGTTATCCGCCGCCCGGTGCGCGGCGCGGAGGCCGTCTCGGCTACGGTTTCCAGCGCGGGCGCCCCGGTAGTCCAACGGCAGAGACAATGTGCTCAAACCACATCCAGTGTGGGTTCGAATCCCACCCGGGGCACTCCCTCGACCAGGCCCGGCTCGATCAGGTCCGGCTCGATCACTTCCGGCGGTAGGCCGGTGCCACCTCGTTGATCGCGTCGCCCATCCGGTGGATGCGCAGCGCGTTCGTCGACCCGGGGATGCCCGGCGGGCTGCCGGCGACGATGACGACGAGGTCGCCCTCGTGGACCCGGCCGATCTTGAGCAGCTCCTCGTCGACCTGGCGGACCATCTCGTCGGTGTGCTCGACCGTGCCGGTCTGGAAGGCCTCGACGCCCCAGGTCACGGCGAGCTGGGAGCGGGAGCGGGCCATCGGGGTGAAGGCGAGGACCGGGATCGAGCTGCGCAGCCGGGCGAGGCGGCGGGCGGAGTCACCGGACTGGGTGAAGGCGACGACGTACTTGGCACCGACGCGCTGGGCCACCTCCTCGGCGGCCTTGGTGATCACGCCGGAGCGGGTGTGCGGGTCCCACTCGATGCGGCCGAACCGGCTGAACGCCTCGTCGACGAGGGCGTGCGACTCGGTGGCCTCGATGATGCGCGCCATCGTCTCGACCGTGTGGATGGGGTGCTCCCCCACACTCGTCTCGCCCGACAGCATCACGGCGTCGGCGCCGTCGAGGACGGCGTTGGCGACGTCGCTGGCCTCGGCGCGGGTCGGCGCCGGGCTGGTGACCATCGACTCGAGCATCTGGGTGGCGACGATGACCGGCTTCGCGTTGCGGCGCGCGGCCACGATGATCTTCTTCTGGAGGAAGGGCACCTCCTCCAGCGGGCACTCCACGCCGAGGTCGCCGCGAGCGACCATGAAGGCGTCGAAGGCATCGATCACCTCGTCGAGGTTGTCGATGGCCTGGGGCTTCTCGATCTTCGCGATGACGGGGACCTCGATCCCCTCCTCGCGCATGATGGCCCGCACGTCCTCGGCGTCCTTGCCGTTGCGCACGAAGCTGAGGGCGATGAAGTCGACGCCGAGGTTGAGCGCGAAGCGCAGGTCGGCGGTGTCCTTCTCCGACAGCGCCGGCACGGAGACCGCGACACCGGGCAGGTTGATGCCCTTGTTGTTGCTGACCTTGCCGCCGACGAGGACCTCGGTGACGACGTCGGTGCCGTCGACCACCTCCAGGGCGCGCAGGCGCACCTTGCCGTCGTCGATGAGCAGCGGGTCGCCGGGCGAGACGTCGCCGGGCAGCCCCTTGTACGTCGTCCCGCAGATCTCGGCGTTGCCGTCGACGTCGCGGGTGGTGATCGTCCAGCGCTGCCCGCGGGTGAGCTGCACCGGCCCGCCGGAGAAGCGCTCGAGGCGGATCTTGGGGCCCTGGAGGTCGGCGAGGATGCCGACGCCGTGCCCGCTGGCGTCCGACGCGGCGCGCACGAGGCGGTAGGCCTCCGCGTGGTCCTCGTGGGAGCCGTGGCTCATGTTGAGGCGTGCGACGTCCATGCCGGCGTAGACCAGCTCGCGGATCCTCCGCTCCGAGCTGGTCGCCGGACCGAGGGTGCACACGATCTTGGCTCTTCGCACGTCCCCGACCCTATCGGTGACCCACGGGTAGAAAAAGTCGGACCGACGCAAACTTCGGGTGAAGTCTGCGCCGGTCCGACCTTGCGTGTCGTGCTGCTGCCCCGCGGGCTGCCTCAGACGGTCAGCGGGCGGGCCGTCGGCGGGATCGGAGCGGGCAGCTGGGTGCTGCCGGTGAGGTACTTGTCCACACCGGCGGCGGCCGCGCGGCCCTCCGCGATCGCCCACACGATGAGCGACTGGCCGCGGCCCGCGTCACCGGCGACGAAGACGCCGTCGACGCTGGTCGCGTAGTCGTCGTCGCGCTTGACGTTGCCGCGCTCGTCGAGCTCGACGCCGAGCTGGTCGAGGAAGCCGTCCTTCTCCGGGCCGAGGAAGCCCATCGCGAAGAGGACCAGGTCCGCCGGGATCTCCCGCTCGGTGCCCTCGTGCTCGACGAGCTTGCCGCCCTCGAAGGAGACCTCGACCAGGCGCAGCGCCCGGACGTTGCCGTCGTCGTCGCCGAGGAACTCCTTGGTGGAGACCGAGTAGACCCGCTCGCCACCCTCCTCGTGCGCGGACGAGACCCGGTAGATCATCGGGTACGTCGGCCAGGGCTGGCCCGCGGGCCGGTCCTCGGTCGGCTGCGGCATGATCTCCAGCTGCGTGATCGAGGCCGCACCCTGGCGGATCGAGGTGCCGAGGCAGTCGGCACCGGTGTCACCGCCACCGATGATGACGACGTGCTTGCCGTCGGCACGGATCTGGCCCTCGACCTCCTCGCCCACCGCGACGCGGTTGGCCTGCGGGAGGAACTCCATCGCCTGGTGGATGCCCTTGAGCTCGCGCCCGGGCACCGGCAGGTCGCGCGGGACGGTCGAGCCGGTGGCGATCACCACGGCGTCGTACCGGTCCTTGATGGCCTGTCCGGTGAGCTTGCCCTCGCCGACGGTGACGCCGGAGCGGAACACCGTGCCCTCGCGCATCATCTGCTCGAGGCGCTGGTCGAGGTGCTTCTTCTCCATCTTGAACTCGGGGATGCCGTAGCGCAGCAGCCCGCCAGGCTTGTCGGCCCGCTCGTAGACGGCCACGGTGTGGCCGGCCCGGGTGAGCTGCTGGGCGGCGGCGAGGCCCGCGGGGCCCGACCCGATGACGGCGACGGTCTTGCCCGTGTGCCACTCCGGCGGCTGCGGCCGCACGAAGCCGGACGCGAACGCCTTGTCGATGATCGAGACCTCGATGTTCTTGATCGTCACGGCCGGCTGGTTGATGCCGAGCACGCAGGCGGTCTCGCACGGCGCCGGGCAGAGGCGACCGGTGAACTCCGGGAAGTTGTTGGTCGCGTGCAGGCGCTCGATCGCGCCCTCCCAGTCGTCACGCCAGACCAGGTCGTTCCACTCCGGGATGATGTTGCCCAGCGGGCAGCCCGAGTGGCAGAACGGGATGCCGCAGTCCATGCAGCGGCTGGCCTGGACGTTGATGATCGGGAGCAGCGCGCGGCCGACCCCACCCGGGTAGACCTCGTTCCAGTCGTTCACCCGCTCCTCGACCGGACGACGGTCGGCCACCTGGCGCGTGGCCTTCAGGAAGCCCTTCGGGTCAGCCATAGAGCACCTCCATAACTCGGTTGGCGGCGGCGTCGGGGTCGAGGCCCTCGGCCTCGGCCTCGGCCTGGACCGCCAGGACCTTCGCGTAGTCGCGCGGCATGACCTCGGTGAACCGCGGCAGTGCGGCCTCCCAGTCGGCCAGCAGCGCCTCGGCGACCTCGGAACCGGTCTCCTCCAGGTGCTTGCGCACGTAGCCCTCGAGCTCGGCGGCGTACTCGGCGCTGACCGGACGCAGGTCGACGAGCTCGCCGTTGACCCGGAAGTCCTTGAGGTCGAGCACCCAAGCGATGCCGCCGGACATGCCGGCCGCGAAGTTGCGGCCGGTCTTGCCGAGCACGACCACCCGGCCGCCGGTCATGTACTCGCAGCCGTGGTCGCCCACGCCCTCGGTCACGACGGTGGCACCGGAGTTGCGCACGCAGCAGCGCTCGCCGACCCCACCTCGGATGAAGATCTCACCCGAGGTGGCGCCGTAGGCGATCGTGTTGCCGGCGATGATGTGCTCGTTCGCCTTGAACGTCGCGCTGCGGTCGGGCCGGATCACGATCCGGCCGCCGGAGAGTCCCTTGCCGACGTAGTCGTTGGCGTCGCCCTCGAGGCGCAGCGTGATGCCGCGCGGCACGAACGCACCGAACGACTGGCCGGCCGACCCGACGAAGGTCAGGTCGATGGTGCCGTCCGGCAGGCCCTGGCCACCGTGCTTCTTGGTGACCTCGTGGCCCAGGATCGTGCCCACGGTCCGGTTCACGTTCCGGATCTGCAGCTGCGCGCGCACCGGCTCGCCCGACTCGATGGCCGGGGCCGCGAGCGGGAGGATCTCGGTGACGTCGAGCGACTTCTCCAGGCCGTGCTCCTGGCCCTTGGTGTTGTGGACGTCCTGGTCCGGGAAGTGGGTGCTGGCGACGTCGACCTTGTGCAGGATCGGCGCGAGGTCGAGGCCCTGCGCCTTCCAGTGCCGCTGGGCGTCGACGGTGTCGAGCGCCTCGACCTGGCCGACGGCCTCCTCGATCGACCGGAAGCCGAGCTGCGCGAGCAGCTCGCGGACCTCCTGGGCGATGAACTCGAAGAAGTTCACGACGTACTCGGCCTTGCCGCTGAACCGCGACCGCAGGGTCGGGTTCTGGGTCGCGACGCCGACCGGGCAGGTGTCGAGGTGGCACACGCGCATGAGGATGCAGCCCGAGACCACCAGCGGGGCGGTCGCGAAGCCGAACTCCTCGGCGCCGAGCAGCGCTGCGATGACGACGTCACGGCCGGTCTTGAGCTGGCCGTCGGTCTGCACGACGATCCGGTCGCGCAGGCCGTTGAGCAGCAGGGTCTGCTGGGTCTCGGCGAGGCCGAGCTCCCAGGGACCACCGGCGTGCTTGAGCGACGTCAGCGGCGAAGCGCCCGTGCCGCCGTCGTGGCCGGAGACGAGCACGACGTCCGCGTGCGCCTTGGACACACCGGCCGCGACCGTGCCGACGCCGACCTCGGAGACCAGCTTCACGTGGACGCGGGCCGAGGGGTTGGCGTTCTTGAGGTCGTGGATCAGCTGCGCCAGGTCCTCGATCGAGTAGATGTCGTGGTGCGGCGGCGGGCTGATCAGGCCGACGCCCGGCGTCGAGTGCCGGGTCTTGGCCACCCACGGGTAGACCTTGTTGCCGGGCAGCTGGCCACCCTCACCGGGCTTCGCGCCCTGCGCCATCTTGATCTGGATGTCGTCGGCGTTGGTGAGGTACTCGCTCGTGACGCCGAAGCGGCCGGACGCGACCTGCTTGATCGAGCTGCGGCGCTCGGGGTCGTGGAGCCGGTCGGAGTCCTCGCCGCCCTCACCGGTGTTGGACTTCGCGCCCAGCCGGTTCATGGCGATGGCGAGGGTCTCGTGCGCCTCCCGGGAGATGGAGCCGTACGACATCGCGCCGGTGGAGAACCGCTTGACGATCTCCGAGACCGGCTCGACCTCCTCGATCGGGACCGGGGTCCGGCCGATCTCGCTGGCGTCCTTGAACTTGAACAGGCCGCGCAGCGTCATCAGCTTCGCCGACTGGTCGTCGACCGCCGAGGTGTACTGCTTGAAGATGTCGTAGCGACCGGTCCGCGTGGCGTGCTGCAGGCGGAACACCGTCTCCGGGTTGAAGAGGTGCGGCTCGCCCTCGCGACGCCACTGGTACTCGCCACCGATCTCGAGCTCGCGGTGCGCGGCGGGGATGCCGCTGACCGGGTACGCCTTGTCGTGGCGCGCCTTGACCTCGCGGGCGATCTCCTCGACGCCGATGCCGCCGAGCTTGGAGGTGGTGCCGGTGAAGTACCGGTCGATGACCTCCTGGGACAGGCCGACGCACTCGAAGATCTGCGCGCCCGTGTACGACGCTACGGTGCTGACGCCGATCTTCGACATCACCTTCACGACACCCTTGCCGAGCGCCTTGATGAGGTTCTGGACCGCCTGCTCGGGGTCGGTGTTGACGTAGTAGCCCTCGCGCGCCAGGTCCTCGACGGTCTCCATGGCGAGGTACGGGTTGACCGCGGCCGCGCCGTACCCGACGAGGAGCGCGACGTGGTGGACCTCGCGGACGTCGCCGGCCTCGACGAGGAGGCCGACCTGGGTGCGGGTCTTCTCACGCACCAGGTGGTGGTGGACCGCAGCCGTGAGCAGCAGCGACGGGATCGGCGCGTTGAACTGGTCGGCGTGCCGGTCGGAGAGCACGATGATGCGCGCCCCGTCGGCGATGGCCTGGCTGACCTCGGCGCAGATCTCGTCGATCCGGGCGATCATCGCCTCGCCGCCGCCCTCGACGGGGTAGAGGCCCCGCGAGACGTGGGTGACGAAGCCGGGGTGGTCGCCCTCGCGGTTGATGTGCCGGATCTTGGCCAGGTCGTCGTTGGAGATGACCGGGAACGGCAGCGAGATCTGGCGGCACGACGCGGGCGCCGGCTGCAGCAGGTTGGACTCCGGGCCGATGGAGCCGTAGAGCGAGGTGACGAGCTCCTCGCGGATGGCGTCCAGCGGCGGGTTCGTGACCTGCGCGAACAGCTGGCTGAAGTAGTCGAACAGCAGCCGCGGCTTGTCGCTCAGCGCGGCGATGGGCGTGTCGGTGCCCATCGAGCCGAGCGCCTCTCCCCCGGTGTTGGCCATCGGGGTGAGGATGACCCGCAGCTCCTCCTCGGTGTAGCCGAAGATCTGCTGGCGGCGGGTGACCGAGGCGTGCGTGTGCACGATGTGCTCGCGGTCGGGGATGTCGTCGAGGTGGATCATCCCCGCGTGCAGCCACTCGCCGTACGGGTTCTCCTCGGCGAGCGCGGCCTTGATCTCGTCGTCCTCGACGATCCGGTGCTCCTCGGTGTCGACGAGGAACATGCGGCCCGGCTGGAGCCGGCCCTTGCGCACGACGGTGGCCGGGTCGAGGTCGAGCACGCCGACCTCGGAGGCCAGGACGACCAGGCCGTCCTCGGTGACCCAGAAGCGGGAGGGGCGCAGGCCGTTGCGGTCGAGGACCGCACCGATCTGGGTGCCGTCGGTGAACACGACGCACGCCGGGCCGTCCCACGGCTCCATCATCGTGGAGTGGAAGCGGTAGAAGTCGCGCCGCTTCTCGTCCATCTCGGTGTGGTTCTCCCACGCCTCCGGGATCATCATCAGCACCGCGTGCGGCAGGCTGCGACCACCCATGTGGAGGAGCTCGAGGACCTCGTCGAAGGACGCCGAGTCCGACGCACCCGGGGTGCAGATCGGGTAGAGGCGCTCGAGGTCACCGGGGATCAGGTCGGAGTCGAGCAGCGCCTCACGCGCCCGCATCCAGTTCCGGTTGCCCATGACGGTGTTGATCTCACCGTTGTGCGCGATGAAGCGGAACGGGTGCGACAGCGGCCAGCTCGGGAAGGTGTTCGTCGAGAACCGCGAGTGCACGACACCGATCGCCGAGGCCATGCGCTCGTCGCGCAGGTCGGGGAAGAAGTTGTCGAGCTGGTCGGTCGTCAGCATGCCCTTGTAGGCGAGGGTGCGCGACGAGAGCGACGGGAAGTAGACGTCCGTCTCCCGCTCGGCGCGCTTGCGCAGGCAGAAGGCCAGGCGCTCGAGGTCCATCCCGTTCAGCGCGCCGCCCGGGGCCTGCACGAAGAGCTGGGTGAACGTCGGCATGACGCTGAGCGCCATGGTGCCCAGGATGTCGGGGTTGACCGGCACCTCGCGCCAGCCGAGGACGACCAGGCCCTCCTCGACCGCGATCTCCTCGATGCGGGCGCGGGTCTTGGCGACCTCGCCCTCGTCACCGGGGATGAAGGCGGTGCCGACGGCGTAGGTGCCGGCGGCGGGCAGCGTGATGCCGTTGTCGGCCGCGACCGCGCGGAGGAATGCGTCCGGCACCTGCAGGAGGATGCCGGCGCCGTCACCGGAGTTCGCCTCGGCGCCAGCGGCGCCGCGGTGGTCCAGGTTGCGGAGGGCCGTCAGGGCCTTCACCACGATGTCGTGGCTGGCCTCACCGGTCAGCGTCGCGACGAAGGCGACACCGCAAGCGTCGTGCTCGTGACGCGGGTCGTAGAGACCCTCCGGCGGCGGGAACGCGTGCGTGTAGGGCACAGGGGTTCTCCCGTCGACTACGTCCGTGGGCTCCCCCGACGCCGGGAGGCGGCGGGACGTCCACGGAGGGTGGGGCGCAAGGGACGGCACTGGCCCACGCGGCGGAAGCCCCAGATTACCACTGTGTGAACGGTTCCTGTCTCATCAGGAGTCGCTCGTGGACGCCTCGTCCGTCACAGTCCGCTCACGGCCGTCGTCGTACACGTCCTCCTCGCGCCCGGGCCAGCGCCTGAGCGACCACACGAACCAGGCCGCGGCGAGGACGAAGAGCACGATCGAGGTCCACACGTTGAACCGGAGGCCGAGGACGTCGTCGAGCTGGACGTCGTCGATGCGGATGTACTCGATCCAGCCGCGGCCGAGCGTGTACGCCATCACGTAGGCCGCCATCACCCGGCCGTGGCCGAGGCGGAAGCGGCGGTCGAGCCAGATGATGAGCGCGAACGCGGCCAGGTTCCACAGGCACTCGTAGAGGAACGTGGGGTGGAAGGTCGCCATCTCCGGCGGGATCCCGCCGTTGGCGGCGAGGGCGTCCTGGTAGTCCTGGCTGGCGAGGTAGGCGCTGCTGAAGTGGTCCTGGTCGATCTCCAGGCCCCACGGCGCGTCGGTCGGGCGGCCGTAGAGCTCCTGGTTGAACCAGTTGCCCCAGCGGCCGATGGCCTGCGCGACCAGCACGCCCGGGGCGAGCGCGTCGAGCATCGGGCCGAGCTTGATGCCCTTGCGGCGGGCGCCGATCCAGGCGCCGACGGCGCCGAGGCCGACGCCGCCCCAGACGCCGAGGCCGCCGTGCCAGACGTAGAGCGCGTCGACCGGCGAGCCGCCGTCGCCGAAGTACTTCTCCCAGTCGGTGGCGACGTGGTAGAGCCGGGCACCGACCAGCCCGAACGGCACCGCCCACAGCGCGACGTCCTGCACCTCCCCGAGGGTGCCGCCGCGGGCCTGCCAGCGCTTCTCACCGATCCAGACGGCGGCGACGATGCCGAGGATGATGCACAGCGCGTAGCCGCGCAGCGGGAACGGTCCGAGGTGCCACACGCCGTTGGCCGGGCTCGGGATGGTGGCGGCGACGATCTGGGTGAGCACGGCTCGTCCTTGTCCTCTAGTCCTCGGTCAGCAGGGTGTGCAGGTCGGCGGCGAATTCGGCGGCGGAGGTCTCCTGGTTCCACAGCACCACGGCCTCGTCGTCCTCGTCGATGGCCAGGGTGAAGGTGGAGTGGCCGCCGAGGTCGTAGCCGCCGGTCGGCAGCTTCTTGCCGTCGTTGACGTAGACCGCGAGCGGCTCGCCGACGTCGATGATCGTCCCCAGGTCGCCGGTCAGGCCGATGAAGTCCTTGTTGAACCGGTCGAGGTAGGTGCGCAGCGCCTTCTCGTCGTCGCGGGCGGGGTCGGTGGTCACCAGGACCACGTCGACCTGCTCGCGCTCACCGTCGTCGAGCCGGTTGAGCGAGGCCGCGATGTTGTTGAGCACCATCGGGCAGAAGTCCGGGCAGTTGGTGTAGCCGAAGAACACCAGGGTCAGCGGCTTGTCGGTGTCCGAGGCCAGTGAGAACGGGCGGCCCGCGGTGTCGGTGAGCGCGGTGTCCGGGGCCTGGTAGGGGTTCTTCAGCCGGGTGCCGGTGAAGGCCCCCTCCTCGTCCGACCCGCCGCCGCAGGCGGCCAGCGCGAGGGCGAGCAGGCCGACGGTCAGCGCGACGAGCGCGCGGTGGAGCTCACGCACGGACCGCTCCCCGGACGCCGGACGCCAGGTCCTCGGTGAGGGCGGTGAGCGCCGCCAGCCCTCCCCGGGCGTCGCCCGCGTGGTCCTGCAGCACGCGGACGAAGGCGGAGCCGACGATCACGCCGTCGGCGTACGACGCCAGCTCGGCCGCCTGGGCGCCGTTGCTCACGCCGAGGCCGACCCCGACCGGCAGGTCGAGCCCGGCCGGCTGGAGTGCCTTGGCACGGGTCACGAGCGGGCCGGCCAGCTCGCTGGTGGTGGTGCGGGCGCCCGTGACGCCCATGACCGCGGTCGCGTAGACGAAGCCGCGACAGGCGGCGGTGGTCATCGCGATCCGCTCGTCGGTGGACGAGGGCGCGACGAGGAACACCTTGTCGAGGTCGCGCTCGTCGGCGGCGGCGACCCACTCGGGCGCGAAGTCGGGGGTCAGGTCCGGGGTGATCAGGCCCGCGCCGCCGGCGTTCGCCAGGTCCTGCGCGAACCGCTCGACGCCGTACCGCTCCACGGGGTTCCAGTAGGTCATCACCAGGGTCGGCACGCCGGTGGCCGCGACCGCCTCGACGACGCGGAAGACGTCGGAGGTCCGGATCCCGCCCTCGAGCGCCTGCTGGGCGGCGGCCTGGATGGTGGGGCCGTCCATGACCGGGTCGCTGTAGGGCAGGCCGATCTCGATGACGTCGCAGCCGGCGGCGACCATGGCCTTCAGCGCGGCGATGCTGCCGTCGACGTCGGGGAAGCCCGCCGGCAGGTAGCCGACGAGGGCAGCGCGGCCCTCGGACCGCGCCGTGCCGAACGCGGTGCTGGTGCTGGTCACTTGCCGTCCTCCGTGCTCGCCCCGGCGGTGCCGAGACCGAAGTACTCCAGCGCCGTGCCCATGTCCTTGTCGCCGCGGCCGGACAGGTTGACCAGGATGGTCTGGCCCGGGCGCTCCTTCGCGACCCGCAGCGCGCCGGCGACGGCGTGCGCGCTCTCGATCGCCGGGATGATGCCCTCGGTGCGGGCCAGCAGCGCCATGGCGTCCATCGCCTCGGCGTCGGTCACCGGCAAGTAGGTGGCGCGGCCGGCCGCCGACAGCGCGGCGTGCTGGGGGCCGACGCCCGGGTAGTCCAGGCCGGCGGAGATCGAGTGCGACTCCACGGTCTGGCCGTCCTCGTCCTGCAGGACGAACGTCCGCGCACCGTGGAGCACACCGATCGAGCCCGCGAAGATCGTGGCCGCGTGGCGGCCGGTGTCGACCCCGTCGCCGCCGGCCTCGAAGCCGTAGATGTCGACCTCGGGGTCGTCCACGAAGCCGGCGAACAGGCCGATGGCGTTCGAGCCGCCGCCGACGCACGCGGCGACCGCGTCCGGCAGCGCACCGGTCAGGTCGAGGCACTGGCGACGCGCCTCGTCACCGATGCCACGCACGAAGCTGAGCACCAGGCTCGGGAACGGGTGCGGGCCGGCGGCGGTGCCGAAGAGGTAGGCCGTGTGGTCGACGCTGGCGACCCAGTCGCGCAGCGCCTCGTTGATGGCGTCCTTGAGCGTGCGGGACCCGCTCTTGACCGAGACGACCTCGGCGCCGAGCAGCTGCATCCGGGCGACGTTGAGCGCCTGGCGCTCGGTGTCGACCTCGCCCATGTAGACGGTGCAGTCGAGGCCGAGGTACGCCGCCGCGGTGGCCGACGCGACGCCGTGCTGGCCGGCGCCGGTCTCGGCGATGACCCGGGTCTTGCCCATCCGCTTGGTCAGCAGCGCCTGGCCGAGCACGTTGCGGATCTTGTGGGCGCCGGTGTGGTTGAGGTCCTCGCGCTTGAGCAGGATCCGCGCGCCGGCGAGGTCGGAGAGCCGCTTCGCGTCGTAGAGCATGCTCGGCACGCCGGCGTAGTCCTGGAGCAGCGCCTCGAACTGCGCGACGAAGGTCGGGTCGGCCATCGCCTTCTGCCAGGCGACGTCGAGCTCGTCGAGCGCCGCCATCAGCGCCTCCGGCATGAACCGGCCGCCGAAGGCGCCGGTGCCCCCGAACCAGCCGAGCTCGTCGGCGTCGTAGGTGCTCATCGCGTGCTCCCTTGCTGCAGGCCCTGCTGCTGGCGCAGGCCGGTCATCGCGGCGACCGCCTCGCGCGGTGCACCGTCCTTCACCAGCGCCTCGCCGACGAGCACCACGCAGGCACCCTCGTCGACGTAGCGCTGGACGTCGGCCGGACCGGAGATCCCCGACTCGGCGACGAGGACGCGGTCGTCGGGCACCATCGGGGCCAGCCGCCCGAAGGTGTCGGGGTCGACCGCGAGCGTCTTGAGGTTGCGGGCGTTGACGCCGATCAGCTCGGCTCCGAGCTCGACGGCCCGCTCGGTCTCGTGCTCGTCGTGGACCTCGACCAGCACGGTCAGCCCGAGCTCGCGGGCCGCGTCGTGCAGCCGGTCGAGCTGGTCGCCGGGCAGCGAGGCCACGATCAGCAGGGCCAGGTCGGCTCCGGCCGCACGGGCCTCGAGCAGCTGGTACTCGGTGACGATGAAGTCCTTGCGCAGCACCGGCACGTCGACCGCGGCGCGGACCGCGCGCAGGTCGTCGAGGGTGCCGTTGAACCGGCGCTGCTCGGTGAGCACGCTGATCGCGGCGGCCCCGCCGGCGGCGTACTCGGCGGCCAGCGCGGCCGGGTCCGGGATGTCGGCCAGCGCGCCCTTGCTGGGGCTCTTGCGCTTCACCTCCGAGATCACGCTGGAGCCCGGGCCGCGGAAGTGCGGCATGGGGTCGCGCGGGGGCGCGACGTCGGCCAGGACGGCGCGCAGGTCGGTCTCGGACACCTCCGCCTGCCGACGCGCGAGGTCCTCGCGAACGCCGGCGACGATCTCGTCAAGCACAGTTCCCATCGCTGTCAGTGTTCCACGCGGCCGTTAGGGTTCCACACACTGCCCGGTCCGCTGGACGCCCAGCGCGAGCGGACCACGGAACCGACCACCGAAGGGAAATGACGTGAGCTACAACCAGCCTCCCGGCCCCGGAGCACCTCCCCCGCCCCCGCCCGGTGGTGATGGCGGCGGCTACGGCGCCTACGGCGGCGGCAACGGCGGTGGGTACGGCGCCGGTGACGGCGGCTACGGCCAGCAGCCGCCGTACGGCTCCCAGCCGCAGGGCAACTCGGTCATGGCGATCATCGCCCTGGTCACCGGCATCCTCGGTGTCATCCCCTGCTTCTGGGGCTGCTTCGTCTTCTCCATCGCCGCGCTGGTGCTCGGCATCCTGGGGAAGAAGGAGGTCCAGCAGGGCACCAAGACCGGCGGCGGGATGGCCCAGGCCGGCTTCATCCTCGGCATCATCGGCATCGTGCTGAGCATCGGCTACTGGGTGGCTTTCTCCCTCGGCGCCTTCGACTTCGCCTTCTACAGCGACCTCTGATCCCGGAGCCCGGTCCCTGAGCGGACCGGGTGTTTCGCGGCGGCGCCGGTGGTCAGACTCACCGGCGACCGCCCGGATCCGACCGGGCCGACGACAAGGACCAGCGTGAGCTACGGATCCCCGCCTCCCGGCAACCAGCCGCCGTACGGCGGCAGCAACCCCTACGGCGGCAACAACCCCTACGGGCAGCCGTCCTACGGGCAGCCGTCCTACGGCGGCGCCCCCTACGGCGGGCCGACGGCCGGCGACCCCGGCACCCTCGACCTGCCCTGGTACGGCATCGGCTTCGCCGGCGCGGTCAAGCGGACGTTCCAGAAGTACGCCCGCTTCGACGGCCGCGCGAGCCGCAGCGAGTTCTGGTGGTCCTACCTGGCCTACGTGCTGGCGTTCTGCGTCCTCTACGTGCCGGTGGCGATCGGTGCCGTCACCGAGTCCACGGGGCTCGTGGTCGTCGGGGCGCTGCTGTTCCTCGTGTTCATCCTCGCGACGTTCGTGCCGATCCTCGCGCTCTCGGTCCGACGGCTGCACGACGCCAACTTCAGCGGCTGGCTGTACCTGATCAGCCTCGTCCCCTGCGGCAGCTTCGTGCTCCTCGTGCTGTGGTGCCTGCCCCCGAAGCCGGAGGGCGCGCGCTACGACAAGCCGGGCGTCGGCGGCCAGGGCTACGGCCAGCAGGGCTACGGCCAGTACGGCCAGCAGGGCTACGGCGGGGGCCACCACCCGTACGGCCAGTAGGCGCCGCACCACCTGCACGGACGACGACGCCCCGGACCACTCGGTCCGGGGCGTCGTGTCGTCAGGGCGCCAGCCAGGCGCCGGCCGGCAGGTTGCGCACCACGGTGAAGACCACCATCAGCACGCCGACGGTGATGCCGGCGACGGCGAGCGAGCGGTCGCTGGGCTCCCACCGGCGACCGGTCCAGCGGCCGCGGGTCCAGCGCAGGAAGACCCAGGCGATGAAAGGCAGGGAGAGCACGAAGAGCAGGTTGCTCGACGCCGCCGCGCCGAGCTCGAGGTTGCCGAGGTCGTTGACGGCGCGCAGGCCTCCGCAGCCCGGGCAGGAGAAGCCCATCGCGGCGGTGGGGCACATGCCCCAGCTGCCCCGGTCGTGGGGGTCGCGCAGGTACAGGGCGAGGGTGGCCGCAGCCAGCCCGCCGGCGACGGCGACCGGCGGCACCATCCGGCGCCAGCGAGGCTGCTCGCTGGCTCGTGCCGGAGGTGCCGTGAGCGTCACGCGCTCAGTGGCTCGACTCGTGCAGGCCCATCTTCGCGAGGATCAGGAAGAGGGGGCCGCCGGCGACGACGATCACGGCGCCGATCCAGAACAGGGGCCAGTTGACCGGGGACACCGACATCCCGACCGCGCCGACCACGAAGCCGACCAGCGAGACCAGGACGGCGCTCCAGGCGGCGGGGGTGTTGCCGTGGTTGTCGGCCATGGGTGGGAACTCCTCGTTCGTGCGGACGGACGGCAGGATTCTAGTGGGCTCAGTTCTCGGTCGGGTCGCTGCCCTCGTCCAGCGACTTCCACAAGTCGAGGTTGGACCGCTCCGAGGGGTCCCCGGCGGCGGGGGCAGCAGGGTCGGGGCCACCCGTCGGGGCGTCGTACCGGCTGCCCATCTCGGGCCAGGACGGCACCAGCCGGACGGCGGCGCCGGCCGCGAGGAAGGCGACCAGCGCGCACGCCAGGGCCACCCACAGCCAGCCGGTGCGCTCGGCCTCGATCGCCGCGGCGTTGAGGCCGAGGCGGACGGCGAGCTCGTCGACGGCGCCGTCGTCCTGGACGAATCCGCCGACCACGACCACCGCGCCCATGCCGGCCGCGGCGAGCACGGCCAGGACCGCCACGACCCGGCGGACCGTGCCACGGGTGACCAGCAGGACACCCCAGGCGGCGAGCGCGACGAGGGCGAGGGCGCCGGCGAGCGGGAACTCCACGGAGCGGTCCTCGACGCTGCGGCTCAGCCCGCCCGCGGCGGTGATCGTCTCCGCGGGGATGGTCAGCATCGCCTTGTGCCCGGCGACGGCGGCGAAGCCGCTGGCGGCGAGGCCGACCAGCACCGTGGGGCCGAAGGTACGGCGGGCCGCGGGGGCGTCCTCAGCCACTGAGCAGCCCCGCGTCGAAGCAGGTCCGGTCACCGGTGTGGCAGGCGACGCCGACCTGGTCGACCTTGACCAGCAGTGTGTCGCCGTCGCAGTCGAGGCGGACCTCGTGGACGTGCTGGGGGTTGCCGGAGGTCTCGCCCTTGACCCAGTACTCCTGGCGCGAGCGGCTCCAGTAGGTGGCCCGGCCGGTGGTGAGGGTGCGGTGCAGTGCCTCGTCGTCCATCCAGGCCAGCATGAGCACCTCCCCGGTGTCGTGCTGCTGCACGACCGCGGGCAGGAGGCCGTCGGCGGTGCGCTTGAGCCGGCCGGCGATGGCGGGGTCGAGGGAGGTCACGGCTCCATTATCCGGTCCGCCCCGCCGCCGCGCTGGGCGACCCACGACGCGTGGAGCCGGGCGTAGGGCGTGTCGGGCTGCTGGACCAGCTCGGCGTGCGGCCCGTGCTGGACGATCCGGCCGCGGTCGACGACCACCACGACGTCGGCGGCCTCGGCCGTGGAGAGGCGGTGGGCGATGGTGACCGACGTCCGCCCGGACATCAGCCGCTCCAGCGCCCGGGCGATCCGGGTCTCCAGCTCCGGGTCGACCGCGCTGGTCGCCTCGTCGAGCACCAGCAGGTCGGGGTCGGCGAGCTGGGCGCGCAGCAGGGCGACCAGCTGGCGCTCCCCCGCCGACAGCGACTCGCCGCGCTGCCCGACCGGGGTCTCCACGCCGTCGGGGAGCCCGGCGAGCCAGTCGCCGAGGCCGATCGCGTCGGCAGCCTCGTGGATCTCGGCAGCCGTGGCGCCGAGGCGGCCGTAGCGGACGTTGGCGGCGAGGGTGTCGTCGAACAGGAAGCCCTCCTGCGGCACCAGCACCACGCTGCTGCGCAGCGCCGCCTCGCTGATGTCGCGCAGGTCGACGCCGTCGAGCAGGACCCGCCCGCGGGTCGGGTCCATCAGCCGGGTGAGCAGCTTGGCGATGGTCGACTTGCCCGACCCGGTCTCGCCGACGACCGCGACCCGCTGGCCGGCGGGGATGACCAGGTCGATGTCGCTGAGCACCTCGCTGCCGCCGGGGTAGGCGAAGCAGACGCCCTCGAAGCGCACGTCGATCGCGCCGGCGGGCAGGCTCTGCCCGTCCGGGCCGGGGTCGACGAGGTCGGCGGGGGTGTCGAGGATCCCGATGACCCGGCGCCAGCCGGCGATCGCGTTCTGCGCGTCAGTGAGGATCTGGGTGCCCATCTGCACCGGGCCGACGAACAGGGTGACGAGGAAGGCGAAGGCGAGCACCTCGCCGGCCGTGATCCCCTCGCCCCACGCGAAGCCCTGGCCGAGCCAGATGCCGACGATGAGCACGCCGGCGTTGGCGAGCCCGGCGGAGATCCCGCCGAGGCTGAACGAGAAGGCCGTGAACCCCTGGGCGCGGGTGCTGGCGGCCTTGTGGATGTCGATGGCGCGGTCGATGCGCTCCTGCGTGCGCTCCTCGATCGCGTAGGACTTCACGACCGCCGCGCCGACCACCGGCTCCGAGACCGCGGACAGCAGGGCGCCGACCTGGCGTCGTACGGTCCCGTAGGCGGCGGACAGCTTGCGCTGGAAGTAGCGCAGGCTCAGGAAGAGCGGCGCGAAGCAGAGCCACACCACCAGCGCGAGCTGCCAGCTGTAGACGACCATCACCACGGTCGCGACGAGCACCTGGCCGATGCTGACGACGAAGAGCAGGCCGCCGAAGACGAGGAACTGGCTGACCTGGTCGACGTCGCTGGTGACGCGCGAGACGAGCGCGCCGCGGCGCTCGGTGTTCTGCGTGAGCAGCGGCAGGTCGTGCACGTGGCGGAAGGCCTTGACCCGCAGTGTCGCCAGGCCACGCTCGGCGGTGGCGAAGAGCCGCGCCGTCATGGCGTACGACGCCCAGCTGGTCACCACGATCGCCAGCCCCGCGGCGATCGCGAGCCAGGTCGTGAAGGTCACGTCGGGACCGTCGGGTCCGCGCAGGCCCTTGTCGATGGTCTGCTGGATCGCGATGGGGACGATCACCTGGCCGGCGGAGGCGAGCACGGCCAGCAGCAGGGTGCGGCCGATGCCCTCGACGAGCTCGGGCGAGTGGCGCACGCCGCGGCGGATGGTCTCCCAGGCGCCGATGTCCTCGCCGGTGTGCAGGGCGGTGCTCATTCGGCCATCTCCTGCTCCTGCTCGTAGGCGTTGACCAGGCGGGCGTAGTCGGCGTTGCGGGCGACCAGCTCGTGGTGGGGCCCGCGGTCGGCGATGGCGCCGTCGACCAGGAAGAGGACCTCGTCGGCCAGCCCGATGGTCGCCTTGCGGTAGGCGACGACCACCAGGGTGGTGTCCTCCGCGCCGAGCGCGCCGAGGATCCGGGCCTCCACCTCGGGGTCGACGGCGGAGGTGGCGTCGTCGAGGACGAGCAGGCGGGGGTGGCCGACCAGCGCCCGGGCCAGGGCCAGGCGCTGGCGCTGGCCGCCGGACAGGCTGGTGCCGCGCTCCCCCAGCCGGGTGTCGAGGCCGTCGGGCAGCGCCGCGACGAAGCCGTCGGCCTGCGCGGTGCGCAGCGCCGCCCAGACCTCCTCGTCGGGGATGTCGCGGCCGAGGGTCACGTTGCCGCGCACGGTGTCGTCGAAGAGGAAGGCCGTCTGCGGCACGACCGCGAGGGTCTCGGCGAGCGCGCCGCGCCGCAGGTCGCGCAGGTCGGTGCCGTCGACCCGGATCGCCCCGTCCTCGACGTCGACCAGCCGCGCCAGCAGCGTGGTGAGGGTGCTCTTGCCCGAGGCGGTCGCCCCGACCAGGGCCACGGTGCGGCCCGGCGTCACCTCGAAGCTGAGGTCGCGCAGCAGCGGGCGGCCGGGGGTGTAGGAGAACGCCGCCCGGTCGACCTCGAGCCGGGCGCCGCCGCCGTGCGTCGGGAGCCCGCGGGCGCCGTACTCCATCGCGCCGGAGGCGCGCAGCACCGCAGCCACCCGGCGGTAGCCGACGACGCTGCGCGGGAAGTCGCCGAGCAGCCAGCCGATCGAGCGGATCGGGAAGGAGACGACGGTGAGCAGGTAGGTCACCGTGACGACGTCGCCGGCCCCGGTGGCGCCGGAGAGCACGCGGTGCACGCCGAGCACGAGCACGACGAGGACGGCGAGGTTCGGCAGCGCGGCGAGGGTCGGGTCGAAGGCGGCACGGATCCGGCCGACCCGGATGTTGGCCTCGCGCAGCTCCGCGGCCTTGGCCCGGAACCGCTCGGTCTCCTCGGGCTCGCGGCCGAGCGTCTTGACCACCAGGGCACCGTCGAAGGACTCGTGGGCGATCTCGGACAGCTCGGCGCGCAGCTGCTGCGCGCGGGTGGCCCAGCCCTGGGCGAGGCGCTGGTAGACGACGTTGGTGCCGATCACCAGCGGGAAGACGAGCAGCCCGATGAGCGCGAGGGCGACGTCGGTCAGCAGCATCTGGACGACCGCGATCACCATCATCGCGACCGTGCCGACCGCCATCGGCAGCGGGGCGATCGGGCCCCACGCCGCCTCGACGTCGGAGTTGGCGTTGGACAGCAGCTCCCCCGTCGGGTGCTTCTGGTGCCACTCCATCGGCAGCTTCAGGTACTGCCGGGTCACCGCACGGCGACTGTGGGCCTGCATGCGGTACTGCATGACGCCGGCGCCGAGGCGGCGGGCCACGATGCCGACGGCCCGCAGGATCGCGACCCCGACGAACAGCCCGAGCACCGCCCACAGCAGCCCCGCCCCGACCTCGCCGTCGCGGAACGCCGGGAGCACCACGTGGTCCGTCGACCAGCCCAGCACCCACGCGTCGGCGACGGTGAGCGCGCCGAACAGGACGCTGCCCACCGTGGAGAGCGTGAAGATCCAGGGCTCGCGCTTGATGGCGACCCAGAGGACACCGAACCCGGCCGACGTCGTACCGGTGCTGCCGGTCGTGCTGCCTGCCGTCGCCACCCTCGTCCCTCCCGCTCGTCCGCGTCGGGCACCCAGCCCAACCTCGGCCCAACCCGGGCCCCGGCGAGCCTATTCCGGAGGCACGACAACGTCACCGGCGGTGGCTAGCGTGGCCGCGTCGCTCCGCCCGGAGGGCTGGGCGGGCTGAGCCGCCGGACTGCCGGGGGTTGAGGTGCGAGGCGCCCCGGCGCCGAGCCGGGCTGCCGGGGGTTGAGGTGCGAGGCGCCCCGGCGCCGAGCCGGGCTGCCGGTGGTTGAGGTGCGAGGCGCCCCGGCGCCGAGCCGGGCTGCCGGTGGTTGAGGTGCGAGGCGCCCCGGCGCCGAGCCTCGAAACCTCCGGCCACGGTGCACCGGACGGTGCCGGGCACAGTCCGCCTGACGGGCCCAGCCATCTGCCGGAGGCAACTGCGCGCGCGGCAGCGCGGCGCCCGCGCCGAAGGCGCGTCGTGCGACGCCCGCGGGCCGAGCGCAGCGAGTGCCCGTGCGGCGCGAGCACGACAGGCGACGCGCTCGCGCAGAGAGCACAGCGAGCCTCCTCGCTGGCGCTCGTCGCACCCCAGTCACCAGAGCTCTCCTCTCGAGCAGGGGCCCGCCCGTTGTCCACAGGTTGGCGCGACCGGCGTTGCGAGGGCGGCGGAAGCGGGCGAGGCTCGAGGTCCAATCGAGGACGACGAGAGGAAGGGCGCCGTGGACCTCATCGGTACCCGTCTCGGGCTCGTCGGCGTGGGTCTGGTCGTACTGGCCAGCGCGTGCGGTGCTCCCGAGTCAGACGAACCCGACCTGCAGGCTCCGGACCGGCCACCCGCGGTGGCCTCCGACGAATCCCCGGGCGAGCAGCCGACGGCCGGGTCCGGCGCTGGTGACGGTGCGGCCGCCGTACCGCCGGGCTGACTGTCCGGGCCGCGCGGCTCAGCGCACGGGGTGGCCGGCGTCGGCGAGCGACTTCTTCACGTCGGCGATCCTGAGGGTGCCGAAGTGGAAGACCGTGGCGGCGAGGACGGCGTCGGCACCTGCCTCGACGGCCGGCGGGAAGTGCTCGACGGCGCCGGCGCCGCCGGAGGCGATGACTGGGATCTGGACCTCGGCGCGGACCGCGCGGATCAGCTCGAGGTCGAAGCCGTCGGTGGTGCCGTCGGCGTCCATGGCGTTGAGCAGGATCTCGCCGGCGCCGAGCTCGGCGGCGCGCACGGCCCACTCGACGGCGTCGATGCCGGCGGACTGGCGGCCGCCGTGGGTGGTGACCTCGAAGCCGGAGTCGGTGCGCACCTCGGAGCCGGGCGGGACGCGACGGGCGTCGACGGACAGGACCAGCACCTGGTTGCCGAAGCGCTGGGCGATCTCGGCGATCAGCTCGGGCCGGCGGATCGCGGCGGTGTTGATCGCCACCTTGTCGGCGCCGGCCCGCAGCAGGCGGTCGACGTCCTCGACCGAGGAGACTCCCCCGCCGACGGTGAGCGGGATGAACACCTGCTCGGCCGTCGCGGAGACGATCTCCATCGTCGTGGCCCGGCCCTCGTGGGAGGCGGAGATGTCGAGGAAGGTCAGCTCGTCGGCGCCCTCGGCGTCGTACAGCTTGGCCAGCTCGACCGGGTCCCCGGCGTCACGCAGGTCCTGGAAGTTGACGCCCTTGACCACGCGGCCGGCGTCGACGTCCAGGCACGGGATCACCCGGACGGCCAGCGACATCAGAGGCCGCCCTTGGTGAGGACGAGCGCGTCCTCGAGGGTGAACTGGCCGGTGTAGAGCGCGGTGCCGGCGATGGCGCCCTCGACGCCGAGCGGGACCAGGCCCATCAGCGCGCGGATGTCGTCGAGCGTGGTGACGCCGCCGGAGGCGACGACCGGCCGGTCGGTGGCGGCGCAGACGTCCTGGAGCAGCTGCAGGTTCGGCCCCTGGAGCATGCCGTCCTTGTTGACGTCGGTGACGACGTAGCGCGCGCAGCCCTCGGAGTCGAGGCGCGCGAGGGTCTCGTAGAGGTCGCCGCCGTCGCGGGTCCAGCCGCGCGCGGCCAGCGTGCGGCCGCGGACGTCGAGGCCCACGGCCACGCGGTCGCCGTACGTCGCGATCGCCCTCGCGCACCACTCCGGCTGCTCGAGCGCGGCGGTGCCGATGTTGACCCGGCGGCAGCCGGTGGCCATCGCTGCCTCGAGGGACTCGTCGTCGCGGATGCCGCCGCTCATCTCGACCTTGATGTCGAGGCGACCGACGATCTCGGCCTGCAGCTCGCGGTTGTTGCCGTGGCCGAAGGCGGCGTCGAGGTCGACCAGGTGCAGCCACTCCGCGCCGGCCTCCTGCCAGCGCAGGGCGGCCTCGATGGGGTCGCCGAAGCGCTTCTCGGACCCGTCCACGCCCTGCACCAGCTGGACGGCCTGGCCGCCCTTGATGTCGACGGCGGGCAGCAGCTCCAGGTAGGCGCTCACAGTGAATTCACCCAGTTCCTCAGAAGTTGGGCGCCCGCGTCCCCGGACTTCTCCGGGTGGAACTGCGTGGCGCAGAGGGGTCCGTTCTCGACGGCCGCGACGAAGCGGTCGCCGCCGTGCTCCGCCCAGGTCACCAGCGGCTGGTGGCTGTCGGGCGTGCGGTCGTTGGTGACCAGCGTCCAGTCGCGCACGCCGTAGGAGTGCACGAAGTAGAAGCGCTCGTCCTCGAGGCCGGCGAGGAGCCGGGTCCCGGTCGGGACGTCGACGGTGTTCCAGCCCATGTGCGGGACGATCGGCGCCTGCAGGCGCTCGACGACGCCGGGCCACTCCTGGCAGCCGTCGGTCTCGACACCGTGCTCGATGCCGCGCTCGAACAGGACCTGCATGCCGACGCAGATGCCGAGGACCGGCCGGCCCCCGGACAGGCGCCGCGCGATGATCCGCTCGCCGCGGATCGCGCGCAGGCCGCGCATGCAGGCCTCGAACGCACCGACCCCGGGCACCAGCAGGCCGTCGGCCTCCATGGCGGCGTCGAGGTCGCCGGTCAGGGTGACGTCCGCACCCGCGCGCTCGACGGCGCGCACGGCGGAGCGCAGGTTGCCGGAGCCGTAGTCGAGGACGACCACGGACGGCTTGCGTTCGCTCATGTGCCTACAACGCGCCCTTCGTGGACGGGATTCCGGTCTCGCGCGGGTCGAGGGCGACCGCGTCGCGGAAGGCCCGCGCGAACGCCTTGAACTGCGTCTCCACGATGTGGTGCGGCTCGCGGCCGGCCAGCACCCGCACGTGCAGCGCGAAGTGACCGTGGAACGCGATCGACTCGAAGACGTGCTGGGTCAGGGAGCCGAGGTAGGACACCCCGGAGCCGCCGAGCTGGACGTACTGCTGGCCCTCCGGCTCGCCGGTGTGCACGCAGTACGGACGGCCGGACACGTCGACGACGGCGTGCACCAGCGCCTCGTCGAGCGGCACGGTGGCGTCGCCGAAGCGGCGGATGCCGACCTTGTCGCCGAGGGCCTGGCGCAGGGCCTGGCCGAGCGCGATCGCGGTGTCCTCGACCGTGTGGTGCGCGTCGATGTGGACGTCGCCCTCCGTGCGCACGGTCAGGTCGAGCAGCGCGTGGCGGGCGAACGCGGTGAGCATGTGGTCGTAGAAGCCGACACCGGTGGAGATGTCGTGCTTGCCCGAGCCGTCGAGGTCGACCTCGACGATCACCTTGGACTCGCTGGTCGCCCGCTCGATGCGGGCGGTGCGGGCACCGGTCATGCTCGTTCTCCGTTCACGTCGGTGAGGGCCTGGCGGAAGGCGGCCATCTCGTCGGGGGTGCCGACCGAGACCCGCAGCCAGCCGTCCGGCCCGGTCTCCCGGATGAGGACTCCCCGGTCGAGGAGACCCTGCCAGACAGCATGGCGGTCGGCGAATCGGCCGAACAACACGAAATTCGCGTCCGAGTCGGCGACGTCGTACCCCTCGGCGCGGAGCCAGTCGACCAGCTGGTCGCGCTCGGCGCGCAGCTCGTCGACCTTCCCGAGCAGCTCGGGGGCGTGCCGCAGCGCGGCCAGCGCGACGGCCTGGGTGACGGCCGAGAGGTGGTAGGGCAGGCGGACCACGCGGATCGCGTCGCAGATCTCCGGGGCCGCGGCGAGGTAGCCAAGCCGCAGGCCGGCACCGGCGAACGCCTTGCTCATCGTCCGCGTCACCACGAGGTTGCGGTACGACGGCAGCAGCTCCAGCGCGCTGGGCACCCCCGAGCGGCGGAACTCGCCGTAGGCCTCGTCGACGACGACGAGTCCGTCACCGGCGGCCTCGCAGAGCTCACCGACGGCGTCGGGCGGCAAGGCCGTGCCGGTCGGGTTGTTCGGGCTGGGCAGCAAGATGACGCTCGGCTGCTCGGTCTTGACGAGGTCGCGCGCGGCGTCGAGGTCGAGCGAGAAGTCCTCGGCGCGGCGCCCGGCCACCCAGCGGGTGTTCGTGTCGCGGGCGTACTCGGGGTACATCGAGTAGGTCGGCGCGAAGCTGACCGCGGTGCGGCCGGGGCCGCCGAAGGCCTGCAGCAGCTGCAGCATGACCTCGTTGGAGCCGTTGGCGGCCCACACCTGCTCGGGGACGACACCGGCGGGCGTGTCGCGCGAGAGGTAGTCGGCGAGTGCCTGGCGCAGCGCGACGAACTCCCGGTCCGGGTAGCGGTTGAGCGTCGCCGCAGCCTCGGCGGCGGAGCGGGCGATGTCGTCGATGCAGGCCGGCGAGGGGCCGTAGGGGTTCTCGTTGACGTTGAGCTGCACCGGCACGTCCAGCTGGGGGGCGCCGTAGGGCTCGATCCCCCGGAGCTCCTCGCGCAGCGGCGGCCAGGCCGCCCCGGTCATCGGGACACCCGCACGGTGATCGCGGCGCCGTGGCCGGGCAGGTCCTCGGCCTCGGCGAGGGTGACCACGTGGTCGGCGACCTCGGCGAGCCCCTCCTGGGAGTACTCGACGACGTGCACCGACTTGGTGAACGCGCGCACCGAGAGACCCGAGGAGTGGCACGCGCAGCCGGCGGTCGGCAGCACGTGGTTGGAGCCGGCGCAGTAGTCGCCCAGGCTGACCGGGGCGTGCGGGCCGACGAAGATCGCGCCGGCGTTGCGCACGCGGGCGGCCCACGCGGCGGCGTCCTCGGTGTGGATCTCGAGGTGCTCGGCGGCGTAGGCGTCGACGACGGCGAGGCCCTGCTCGAGGTCGCGGACCAGGACGATGCCGGACTGCTGGCCGGCCAGCGAGGTGGTGATGCGCTCGACGTGCTTGGTCGCGGCGACCTGCTTGTCGAGCTCGACCTCCACGTCGGCGGCGAGGCGCTCGGAGGTGGTGACGAGCACCGACGCGGCCAGCGGGTCGTGCTCGGCCTGGCTGATCAGGTCGGCGGCGACGTAGGCGGCGTCGGCGGTGTCGTCGGCGAGGATCGCGATCTCGGTCGGGCCGGCCTCGGAGTCGATGCCGACCAGGCCCTTGAGGATCCGCTTGGCGGTGACCACCCAGATGTTGCCGGGCCCGGTCACCAGGTCGACCTTCTGGCAGGGGCCGACGCCGTAGGCGAACATCGCGATCGCCTGGGCGCCGCCGACGGCGTACACCTCGTCGACACCGAGCAGCGCGCAGGCCGCGAGGATCGTCGGGTGCACCGAGCCGCCGAACTCCTTCTGCGGCGGGCTGGCCAGGGCGATCGACTCGACGCCGGCGGTCTGCGCCGGGACGGTGTTCATCAGGACGCTGGAGACCAGCGGCGCGAGGCCACCGGGGACGTAGAGGCCGACGCGGCCGACCGGCACCTTGCGGTGGGTCACCCGGGCGCCGGGGCCGAGGTCGGTGACGGCATCCTGCTCCAGCTCGTTGGCGCAGGTCGCGCGCAGCCGGCGGATCGACTCCTCGAGCCCGGCCCTGATGTCGGAGTCGAGCTGCTCGAGGGCCGCCTGGATCGCCTCGGGGGCGACCCGGACGTCCTCCACCCGGACGCCGTCGAACTTCTCGCCGAAGTCGACGAGAGCGTCCAGCCCGCGGGTGCGGACCTCCTCGCAGATCGCGTGCACCGCGGGCACCGCAGCCTCGATGTCGAAGTCGGCGCGGGGCACGGCTGCGCGGTAGTCGACGGAGGCGTCGGCGTCACGCAGGTCGATGCGACGGATGAGGGACATGTCCCCGATTCTACGGTCGACCGCGGCGCTCCCCCGCCTCGCCGACGCCTGCCGGGACGAGGGTCACACGTGGTGCCGTGCCCTAGGGTCGGTGACGTGCCCGACGAGCTGCCCATGTTCCCGCTCAACGCGGTGCTCTACCCGGGGGTGAGCCTGCCGCTGCACGTTTTCGAGGACCGCTACCGCGCGCTCGTGCAGCACCTGCTGCAGATCGAGGACCCCGCGGAGCGGGTGTTCGGCTCGGTGGCCATCCGCGAGGGCTACGAGGTCGGCGACCACGGCGCGCAGTCGCTGTTCCGCACCGGTGTGCGGCTGCAGCTGACCGACGTCGAGAGCAACCCCGACGGCACCTTCGACATCGTGGCGGTGGGCCGCGACCGCATCCAGCTCGACCGCCTCATCGGTGGTGGGGAGTTCCCCGTCGGCGAGGTCCGGGTGCTGCCCGAGCTGCCGGCCGACGTACCGGCCGAGGTGGTGGAGCAGGCTCGCGCGACGTTCGCGGCCTACCGCGCGGTGGTGCGCAACATCGCCGGCGACCCGCTCTCCGGTGAGCTCCCGCAGGACCCGGGGTTCCTGTCGTGGACCCTGGCCGCCTGCTCCCCGCTCCCCCTCGGCGAGCGCCAGGAGCTGCTCGAGGCCGGCGACGCCACCGAGCGGCTGCTGCTGGTCACCGACCTGCTGCGCGCCGAGCTGCGCGCGATGAACGTGATCCTGTCCCTGCCGGCCACCGAGGTCGCACGGACGCGCTGGTCGCCGAACTAGACGTGCCCGGCTAGGGTCCGGCGCGTGGCGAAGAAGAAGGCGAAGGCCGGTGGCGGCACCCCCGCCACGGTCGCCCTGACCGAGGCCGGCGTCGCGTTCACGGTCCACGAGTACGACCACGACGCCCGCGCCGAGTCCTACGGCCTCGAGGCGGCCGAGGCGATGGGGATCGACCCCGGACGCGTGTTCAAGACCCTGTTCGCCGACCTCGACGGCGCACTGGTCGTCGGCGTCGTGCCGGTCGCCGGCCAGCTGGACCTCAAGGCGCTCGCCCGGGCGCTCGAGGGACGCAGGGCGAGCATGGCCGACCCCCGGGCGGCCGAGCGGGCGACGGGGTACGTCGTCGGCGGGATCTCGCCGCTCGGGCAGCGCAAGGCCCACCCGACCGTCGTCGACGAGTCCGTCCTCGACCACCCGACCGTCTTCGTGTCGGCCGGCCGGCGCGGGATGGAGGTCGAGCTCAGCCCTGCGGACCTGGTGCGGATGACAGCGGCGCGGGTCGCGGCGATCCGCCGCTGAGCGAGGTCGGCTTCAGCGCGAGCATCACGACGAGGTAGCCGAGCAGCGCACCGACCGGCCACGCGAGGTAGGGCGTCCAGCCGCCGATCTCGAGGTTGCCCGGCAGCACCGTGCCGATCGCGACCTCGCCCGCGCGGTCCTGCGGGTCCGGCGGGCTCTGCGCGAGGCCGACGAGCGTCATCACGGCCGCACCCACGAGGCTCGCCACGCCGACCGCCGCCAGGCCCGGCACCGCACGGTTGCGGGCGAGCCAGCCGGAAGCGAGGCCGAGCACCAGGGCCAGCCCGAAGCCGACGACAACGAAGGTCGCCGTGGCGTTGAAGTCGCGGGTGATGCCGGGGTCGAACGGGTCGGGGTACCAGGTCGGACCGACCGAGGTCTCGTAGACCTTGCCGGTCGGCGGCGGGGCCCACCACTCCCACCACAGCCAGCCACCGAGCGCGGCGAGCGCCGCGCCGAGCGCGACCGGGGCGAGGACGGGACGCAGCAGGTCCCGCGCAGGGGTCCTCATCCGGCCAGGCACCCGGGGCCGAGGAGCTGCTTGAGGTCGGCGAAGAGCGCCGGCGTCGGGGTCACCCGGAGATTGTCCCCCAGCCGCATGAGCTTGGTGGAGTCACGGCTCAGCAGCTGCAGCCGGACCTCGGTCAGGCCGGGGTGCGTGACGAGCACGTCGCGCAGCTGCTGGACCACCGGACCGGTGCACCGCGTGGACGGCAGGCTGATCACCACGGGGCCGTCGGCGGTGTTCTCCAGGTCGGGGACGGTGACCTCCTGGCCCCGCATCTGCACCGGCTCCCGCTCCTTGTCGAGCTGGCCACGGACCCGGACGATCGCGTCCTCGGTGAGGTACGGCGCTGCGAGGCGGTAGCTGCTCGGGAAGAGCAGCACGTCGATCGCACCCTCGAGGTCCTCCAGGGTCACGGTGGCCCACGGGTCGCCGTTCTTGGTGATCTTGCGCTGGATCGAGGTGATCAGGCCGGCGACGGTGACCGTCGAGTTGTGCGGCCGGTCCTCGTCGGTGACCAGCTGGCCGATGGTGCAGTCGGTGCCGTTGGACAGCACGTGCTCCAGGCCGAGCAGCGGGTGGTCGGAGACGTAGAGGCCGAGCATCTCCCGCTCGTGGCCGAGCAGGGTCATCTTGTCCCACTCGTCGATGTCGGGGATCGCGACGCTGACCCCGAAGCCGCCGTCGCCCTCGTCGTCGCCGAGGCCGGCGAACAGCGAGTCCTGGCCGATCGCCTCGTTGCGCTTGATGTCGACGTACTGGTCGACCGCGGTCTCGTGGATCGCGACCAGCGCCCGGCGGCGGTGCTTCATGTCGTCGAAGGCACCGGCCTTGATCAGCGAGTCGATGACCCGCTTGTTGCACACCTGGGCCGGGACCTTGGACAGGAAGTCGTTGAAGTCGGTGAACCGGCCTTCCTCCGTGCGCGCGGCCACGATGCCGTCGACGACGTTGCCGCCGACGTTGCGGATCGCGGTCAGGCCGAAGCGGATGTCCGCGCCGACGGCGGTGAAGTTGTGGGCCGACTCGTTGACGTCGGGCGGGAGCACCTGGATCTTCATCCGGCGGCACTCGTTGAGGTAGATCGCCATCTTGTCCTTGTCGTCCTTGACGGACGTCAGGAGGGCGGCCATGTACTCGGTCGGGTAGTTCGCCTTGAGGTAGGCGGTCCAGTACGTGATGACGCCGTAGGCCGCGGAGTGCGACTTGTTGAAGGCGTAGTCGGAGAAGGGCAGCAGGATCGCCCAGAGGGTGTCGATCGCGTCCTGCGGGTAGCCGCGCTCGAGCATCCCGGCCTGGAAGCCGGCGTACTGCTTGTCCAGCTCCTCCTTCTTCTTCTTGCCCATGGCGCGGCGCAGGTTGTCTGCGGCACCGAGGGTGAAGCCGGCCAGGACCTGGGCGATCGCCATCACCTGCTCCTGGTAGACGATCAGGCCGTAGGTCTCCCCCAGGACCGGCTCGAGCGCCTCCTCGAGCGCGGGGTGGATCGGCTCGATCGGCTCGCGGCCGTTCTTGCGGCGGGCGTACTTGTTGTGCGAGTCCGCACCCATCGGGCCGGGGCGGTACAGCGCGCTGACCGCGGTGATGTCGGCGAAGTTGTCGGGCTGCATCGAGCGCAGCAGCGCCCGCATGCCGCCACCATCGAGCTGGAACACGCCGAGCGTGTCACCGCGCCCCATCAGCTCGTAGGTCGCCCGGTCGTCGAACGGCAGCTCCTCGAGGACCACGTCCTCGCCCTTGTTGGCCCGGATGTTGACCAGGGCGTCCTCGAGGATGCGGAGGTTGGACAGACCCAGGAAGTCCATCTTGACCAGCCCGAGCGACTCGCACATCGGGTAGTCGAACTGGGTGATGACGGCGCCGTCCTGCGGGCGGGCCATGATCGGGACGATGTCGATCAGCGGCTCGCTGGACATGATGACGCCCGCCGCGTGCACGCCCCAGTTGCGGATCTGGCCCTCGAGGCCGAGCGCCGTCTGGTAGATCGTGCGGACGTCGGGGTCCTGCTCGTAGAGCGCGCGGAACTCCCCGCCGTCGTTGTAGCGCTTGTGCTCGGGGTTGAAGATCTCCTTCAGCGGCACGCCCTTGCCCATGACGTCGGGCGGCATCGCCTTGGTGATCTTGTCGCCGATCGCGAAGCCGTGGTCGAGCACCCGGGCGGCGTCCTTGATCGCGGCCTTGGACTTGAGCCGGCCGAAGGTGGCGATCTGCGCGACGCGCTCGGCGCCGTACTTCTCGCTGACGTACTGGATGACCTCACCGCGGCGGGCGTCGTCGAAGTCGATGTCGAAGTCGGGCATCGAGGGACGCTCGGGGTTGAGGAAGCGCTCGAAGAACAGGCCGTGCTCGAGCGGGCAGAGGTCGGTGATGCGCAGTGCGTACGCCGCGATCGAGCCCGCACCGGAACCACGGCCCGGGCCGACCCGGATGCCGTTGTTCTTGGCCCAGTTGATGAAGTCGGCGACCACGAGGTAGTAGCCGCAGTAGCCCTTCTGCGACACGACCGCGAGCTCCATCTCGACCCGGTCGCGCACCTCCTGGGTGAGCTTGTCGCCCGGGTAGCGCGCCTCGATGCCGCGCCACACCTCCTTGCGGAACCAGGACTCCTCGGTCTCCCCCGCCGGGATGTCGGCGCGGGCCATGTAGCCACCGGTGGACTCGTGGAACTCCACCGAGCACCGCTCGGCGATGGCCATGGTGTTGTCGCAGGCCTCCGGCATCCCGAACCGGTCGGCCCACAGCTCGCGCATCTCGGCGGCGGACTTGATGTAGTAGCCGCCGCCGTCGAACTTGAGCCGGTTGGTGTCGGAGAGCCGCTTGCCGGAGGCGACGCAGATGAGGGCGTCGTGGGCGTCGGCGTCCTCGGGGTTGTTGTAGTGCGAGTCGTTGGTCGCGATCGGCGGGATGCCCATCTCGCGACCGAGCCGGAGCAGGTCGTCGCGCACGCGCTTCTCGATGGAGATGCCGTGGTCCATCAGCTCGAGGAAGACGTTGTCCTTGCCGAAGATGTCCTGGAGCTCGGCCGCCTCGCGGACCGCCTCGTCCCACTGGCCGAGCCGGAGCCGGGTCTGGATCGCGCCACTGGGGCAGCCCGTGCTGACGATGAGGCCCTTGCTGTGCTCGGCGAGGATCTCCTTGTCCATCCGGGGCTTGTAGAAGTAGCCCTCGAGGCTGGAGCGCGACGAGAGCCGGAAGAGGTTGTGCATGCCCTCGGTGCTCTCGGCCCACATCGTCATGTGGGTGTAGGCGCCACCGCCGGCGACGTCGTCGCCGCCTTCCTCCATCGCGTCACCCTTGCCCCATCGGACCCGCCGGCGCTCACCGCGGGGAGTGCCCGGGGTCAGGTAGGCCTCGATGCCGATGATCGGCTTGACGCCGTACTTGCGCGCCTTGGAGTAGAAGTCGTAGGCGCCGTGCAGGTTGCCGTGGTCGGTCATGGCGATCGACGTCATGCCGAGGTCGTTGACGCGCTGGAACAGGCCGTCGAGCAGGGACGCCCCGTCGAGCATGGAGTACTCGGTGTGGACGTGCAGGTGGACGAAGTCCGCTCCCCCGGAACCGGCTGCCATCGGGTGTGGTGACTCCTCGAGAAGAGATGGTGGGACGTGCGTCGGGGAAGGAGATCAGACTACGCGACCCGACCGACGGATCGTGGCAAGAGGGTCCGAGTCATCCGGGGCTGCTGCCGGCCCACTCCATGCGGACGTCGGGCGCCCGCTCCTCGTTGTCGGAGCCGTCGGTGCGCTCGCGCTCGACGAGCCCGTGGGCGCGGTAGAACGCCTGCGCCGGCGTGTTCACCGCGAACACCCACAGCCCGAAGCCGTGCGGGTGGCGAGCCTTCACCAGGTCGAGCAGCGCGGTGCCGACGCCCCGGCCGGCGTGGTCGGGGTCGACGTACAGGTCGTCGAGCCAGGTCCGGGTGAACCGCGCGTAGCCCACGACCCGCCCGGCGGCCTCGGCGACCCACACCTCGTCCCCGGAGGGGCCGTCGATGCGCGAGGCGAGCCACGCCCGCACCTGGGCCTGCGTGTGCACCGGCGCGGGCATCGGGGCGGCCGCGCGAGCGCGCCAGTGGACGTCGGCGACCCCGCCGGCGTCGGCCGCCGTGGCCGGACGCAGGAGCAGGTCCGCGTCCATCAGTGCAGCGCCACGCTCAGTGCGCGTCGCGGATCACGTCGAGGGCGTGCGCGAGGTCGCCGGGGTACGTCGACTCGTAGGTCACGTAGTCGCCGGTCTCCGGGTGCTCGAAGCCGAGCTTCACCGCGTGCAGCCACTGCCGCTGGAGACCGACCCGGCGGGCCAGCACCGGGTCGGCGCCGTAGGTGATGTCGCCGACGCAGGGGTGCTTGAGCGCGCTCATGTGCACCCGGATCTGGTGGGTGCGGCCGGTCTCGAGGTGGACCTCGAGGAGGCTGGCGAAGCGGTGCGCCTCGAGCGTCTCGTAGTGGGTGACGCTGTGCCGGCCGTCGTCCATGACCGCGAACTTGTAGTCGTACTTCGGGTGCCGGCCGATCGGTGCGTCGATCGTGCCCTCGAGCGGGTCCGGGTGGCCCTGGACGAGCGCGTGGTAGGTCTTGTCGACCGTGCGACGGCGGAACGCGTTCTTGAGCACGGAGTAGGCGTGCTCGGACTTGGCGATGACCATCACGCCCGAGGTGCCGACGTCGAGGCGCTGCACGATGCCCTCGCGCTCCTTGGCGCCCGAGGTGGAGATCCGGAAGCCGGCGCCGGCGAGGTGGCCGACCACGGTCGGGCCGCGCCAGCCCGGCGACGGGTGCACCGCGACGCCGACCGGCTTGTCGATCACCACGATGGCGTCGTCGTCGTGGATGATCTTGATCCCCTCGACGATCTCGGGGACGACCTCGAGCGGGTCGGCCTGCGCGGGGATCTCGACGTCCAGGGTGACCCCGGCGAGGACCCGGTCGCTCTTGCCGCCGACGGGAGCGCCGTCGACGCTGACCCGGCCGTCGGCGACGAGCTCGGCGGCGCGGGTGCGGGACACGCCGAACAGCTGAGCGAGCACCACGTCGATCCGCTCGCCCTCGAGGCTGTCCGGGACGATGAGGGTCCGGTGGTCGACGATGCTCATTCGGTGGTGTCCTTCTCGACGCGGGACCCGTCCATCGCGACGCCGCGGAGCACCTGGATGAGGACCATGACGACCCCGACGTTGATGCAGATGTCGGCGACGTTGAAGACGGGCCAGTTCGGCAGCATGAGGAAGTCCACGACGTGCCCGCGGAAGGGGGCCGGGTCGCGGAGGAGCCGGTCGGCGAGGTTGCCGTCGATGCCGGCGAGCATGAAGCCGAGCGCGACCGCCCACCAGCGGCTCTGCACGCGGCGGCTCAGCCACAGGACCACGAGGGTCGCCACGATGGCGAGCACCGAGAGCGCGACGGTGAAGCGGGTGCCGAGGCTGAACGCCGCGCCCGGGTTGTAGGTCAGGTGCAGCTGCAACAGCTCCCCCACGACCTCGACGTCGGGGCGGTCGGTGAGCCGGTCGACGGCGAGCACCTTCGTGACCTGGTCGACCGCGAACATCGCGGCCGCGACCGAGGCGAAGAGCAGCCAGGTGCGGGGAGCGGCGAGCAGGGAGCTCCGCGCCGGCTCGGCCCCCTCGTCGCGGTCGCCTACCGGCGTTCCTCTCGCTGCTTGCATGTCATGCACAGTGTGGCACGCGGGAACGCCATGAGCCGCATCTTGCCGATGGGGTTGCCGCACGACTCGCACACGCCGTACGTGCCGTCGTCGATGCGCGCCAGCGCCCGGTCGATCTGCGCCAGCTTCTCCCGCTCGTGGTTGAGCACGGTGAGCTCGTGGTCGCGCTCGAAGCTGGTGGCACCGATGTCGGCCTGGTCCTGCCCGGCGCCGTCACCGGAGTCGCGGAGGAGGCCGGTGAGGTCGGCCTCCTGCTCCTCCACGATCTGCGCCGCGCGGGCCCGCTGCTCGTGGAGCTCCTCGAGCACCTCGGCGAGCTCCTCCTTGGACCACGCCTCCTCGTGCTCGAGGACCACGAGGGACGAGGGCGCGGCCTTCTTCGCCGCCGCCTTCTTCGCGGGTGCCTTCTTCGCGGGTGCCTTCTTCGCGGGTGCCTTCTTCGCCGGGGTCGCCTTGGTCACGGGGGTCGCCGCCTTCTTCGCCGGGGCCGTCTCCTTCGCCGGAGCGGTCTTCGTGGCCGTCTTCGTGGCCGTCTTCTTGGCCGGCGCGGGCTGCGCCGGCGCCGCCTTCCGGGCAGGCGCGGTCTTCGTGGCCGACGTCGCCTTCTTCGCGGGGGTGGCCTTCTTCGCGGCCGCGGTCGTCTTCCTCGCCGGGGTGGCCTTCTTGGCGGTGGCCGCCTTCTTGGCCGGGGTGGCCTTCTTGGCGGGGGCCGCCTTCTTGGCCGGGGTGGCCTTCTTGGCGGGGGCCGCCTTCTTGGCCGGGGTGGCCTTCTTGGCGGGGGCCGCCTTCTTCGCGGGGGCCGCCTTCTTCGCGGGGGCCGCCTTCTTCGCGGGGGCCGCCTTCTTCGCGGGGGCCGCCTTCTTCGCGGG